>JBPCXV010000001.1:0-33940 GCA_051008235.1 Pseudohongiellaceae bacterium
TCCTGCCACTGCACGGTGCTACACCGCCTTACCCCGCCCCCGCCCTCATACAAAATGGCTAGCGAGCAGCATACTTGGTGAATGCCCCGCCTGCCTGGCTTAGTGAGTTGGGGCCTTCCGCCGCATAAACATTACCATCGGCATCCACAGCCACGCCCTCGCCTGCTGTGCCCTGGTAGAGCCGGTCTTCGCGTTCAAAGGGTGGAATGAAGCCGGTGATGACATCGCTATCAATATGGCCGATACGAACGCCGTTGCGCCAGCCGATGTGATTGATTGGGCCGGATTCGGAATCAATGGCATACACCATGTCGTCCTCGGTGATGAATATGCCGCTGATGCGACCATAGGCATAACGGGACTCCAGGTAGTTGCCATCCTGGTCATAAATTTCCAGCCGGTGGTTGCCGCGGTCGGCCACCCACAAACGTCCACGGGAATCAAATTCCAGTGCGTGCGGGGTGCGGAACTCGCCGTGGCGTACGCCAATCTGGCCCCACTCCTTAACATAGGTACCGTCAGCCGTGAACTTGATGATGCGGCCGGTGGCGCCGGCTTCCCGGCCTTCTTCCATTGCTGAATTGGTGGTCATGTTCTGGCCGCTGTGTCCGTCGGATACGAAGATGCTGCCATCCTCGGCCACAATCACATCGTTCGGCCCGTTGAACTGGCCGGGCTCGCTGCCCGCCTGACCGGGGATTCCCAGGCTCATCAACAATTCACCGTCGGGGCTGAACTTGTGCACCTGGTGGCCCTTGGTCCTTTCGGCATTGCTGACGAAATCGGTTACCCACACATTGCCATCGCTGTCCGCGTGGATGCCGTGCGGGGTCTGCATAACGCCGCCGCCGAAATTCGCCAGAATTTCACCGGTTCTGCGGTGGAATTTGAAGATGGGGTCAACCGGGTTGTTGTCGCAGTTCACCGGCACTCCGCCGCCGAAGCTGCTGGCGCCGCAACGCTCGTAGGCCCAGATGTGGCCATCGGTGGGATCAATATCAATGCCCGCCGTTGAGCCCCAGTTGCGGCCTGAGGGCAAGGTGCCCCAGTTGGTTTCCAGGCCGGGGTTGGGGTTTGGTATGCCCTCGCCGGAGACGAAGTTTTGTGCCACTGCAATGCCAGTGGCAAACGCTGTGAAACAGCCCAGCAAAGCGGCTGCAAGGAGTTGAGGTTTATGAAGTTTATGAGATTGACGCATGGTGGTTCTCCTCGGTAGTGGTTTTACCATCAAGTTTGTTGTCTGCCAGCAGCCTCACTGGCCCGGGGGCGGCAATATACACTGCCCACCCCGGTTTCACGAGGCTACTTGGAGAGAGACTACCCATACCGGCGACAGAAGTCCATAGGGGCAGAAATTCATTATTTTCAGAAAAAACCCGGCAAAAAGGAAATTCTTTGACTATAACTACAGACACAATGGGTGCGATTTTGCGGCCCTGCCTTGCTCCCGTCCGTGCCCCTGCTCCCGCAAGGCGCGAAGGGCAAGGGAACTACCAATATGGAGAACTCTTATGGCCAATACAACGAAATCACATAACCCGCACGATGCATTTTGCAAAAGGGCGTTTGCAACTCTTGAATATGTTGCTACGTTTTTGTATGAACGCCTGCCGCGTGAGATTACTGAGCAGTTCAGGGAGGATGTTCTGCCTGAACTGGTGGATAGTAATTTCGTTGGGCTGGGCGGGCGGCAATCCCGGGGGGATATGCTTTACCGGGTGTTGCTTAAGTCGGGGCACTATATCTACATTCTGATAGAGCACAAGTCGCAGCCCGATGCGAAGGTTCTGGAACAACTGCTAGGCTACCAGCAAGGCATCTGGGAGCGATATGGCGAAAAGGGTGCGAGGGGGAAGCGTACATTGCCAAATGTAATCCCGCTGGTGATATATCACGGCAGGCTGGCCTGGAAGGTGCCCCAATCTTATAAGGATATGGTGAACGCCGACGGAATAGTTGAGCAACCTTACGGCTTGAACTTCCGTTACCATCTGGTAAACCTCACAGACATCCCGCACGATGAGCTTTCCGACCACCTGGAACTCTCGGCCGTGCTGGCCGTGTTACGGGGCTATGGGCGGCGAGAGGAAGGCGAGAAAAATCTGGTGGACATTCTCAGGGCGTTGCCAGATAATGATGATGGTCGAAATTTGAAAGCATTGGCCGTTTGGTATCTGAACGAGGGCTGGGAGCTTGATGAAGACACTCTAAACGACGCGCTAAGCAAAGCAAACCCTAAAACAGGAGGAAAAGACATGAGATTTACGACTGCATTGGTAGAAGAAGGCATAGCCGAAGGCGAAACCAAAACATTCAAGCGGCTGATGGGCCAGAAATTTGGTGCCTTGCCACAGGCTGTTGAAAAGCAGATTGAGCAAGCCTCGCAGGAGCAGGTTGAGAGTTGGCTTGATAAGATTCTTACTGCTCAATCGCTTGAGGATATGTTTCCCGGCCATTCCATGCACTAGGCAGGGGGCAAAACCGGGGTGGGGTATGGAAGGCTGGATTGGGAAAGAAAAAGGCTCACCCTGGGGTGAGCCTTTTTTTGTGCGCGTTGGGCGTGGTTAGAAGTCGTAAACGAATCGGGCGTAGATTGAGCGGCCCATTGGGTCTTGCAATGCGCCGATTACGCCAGCAAATTCTGCTGAGGGTTGGGCTTCGCGGTCAAACACATTGCGGAAGCCCACACTGACTGCGCCTTCGCCTTCCAACAGTCTCAGGCCACGGTAGGTGTAGGCGATGTCCATGTCGGTCCAGGCCTTCACCATGCAGTCTGCAATGCCACAGAAATTTCCATCGGCATCGCGCGACTTGGGACGGTAAGTGCCGCCAAAGAAGTCTATGTGAGCAAACACCGGGCCATCGTAGGGCATGGCATCAACATAGTGAACAGTGGAAACTACCGAATGGTTGCCCATTGTCCAACCCATGCGCAGGTTGGCTTTCCACTCCGGCAGTTCCGGTGCGGCACCGGTGACGTCGTTGTAGAGACCGGCAGCATCCCTCACAGGATCCGTTGGCTTGCCCTGATAATAGAAATGCAGAATATTTGTTGCCTCAAGACTAAAGCGGAAATCACCCCATCCGGTGCTTAAGGTGTAGTTGGCCTGAATGTCCATAGCCTCCACTTTCACACTCTCGGCGTTGACGAATCTGGGGGATATATTGATTTGCAAAATGGTATTCAAATCATTCGGGTCACGAAGGATGTCTTTGCTGGAGAGAGGATTGGCAATCCATGCCGCGACTTGGGCCTCGGTAGGCTTATTGGCAGCATTACTACCATCGCCCTCAAAGCCGGTGGCTTCCTGAAAGGCGGCAAAATCCTCACGCAAAATCTCTGAGCCAAGCCGGGTAACAATTCGGTTCTCGAAATCAGTCTCGTTCCAGGTAACAGAGACACCAAAGTTATCAAAGTTCACATCCATACCGAACTGTTTGGATGAAGCAAACTCATTCTGCAAATTGGGGTTGCCTCTGCGGCAGGATGTGGTCCATGCAGCGTGTGAGGTTAAAAGATCGTTCAGATTATCCAGACCACAAGATAACGTAGTCACCTGTTGTGAAAGTTCCGGCGCGATAAAGGCATCACCTGTTGTGGCACGCAGGGTTAGCCAATCGGTTAGGCCCCAAGTTACCCCGAATTTCGGGTCGGTAGACGATTCCCCGGTGCTGAGTGTCTCTTGGCGCACAGCAACATCCAGTTCCAGACTGGACAGCAACGGAATGGCGAACTCCATAAAATAAGCATCGGCTTCCCGATTACCTCCGGTTATCACCCCCTTTTCCGGGCTCAGAAGCCAAGTATCACCCGCCAGTTCTATAGGGCTTGGTGTTGCGGTATAGCTTTCGTCACGATGCTGATAACCAACCGCCATTCCTATCGCCCCACCGGGCAGTTCAAATCCACCCAGTTCGCCGGTGAGTACGACATCAATAACACCCAGCTTGTCTTCCTGATACTGGAAACCACGGGCTGCGACGGCATCCATCACTTCAAGGGTGTTGTTGTTGGCCTGGTCCGTTACGAAGAACGGGTTGTAGCAGGAATCGCGGTCATTAATCACATCACAATTAACACCATCTATCATTGCTGTGATGTCAAACAACTGCTCCTGTATATAAGCCAGCTCACGATAATTGTATGTGTACGAGGCCGTACCTTCCCAACCTTCCAGCATTGGCACATTGAAATCTGCCTGAAGGCTGTAGCGACCGACACGGTCATAAGTCGGCGAGGTGTTGTCCATGTCCAGGCTATGACCGGATGGGCGGGTGTGGGTTTTGTTGATGGGACGCAGGGTACGAGCCACCACATCTTCGTAGAGCGGTATTGCACCCGCAGCCCCTCCGTCGGTGCCCAGCACAACATAATCATCCCAGCCGTCCTGATTTACATCCACACCGTCCTGACGGTCGGGCAATCCGTCTCCGTCCCTGTCAATACCAAAAATCGGCACATCAGGCCCAGGTATCATCTCCCCCGGATTGTCCGGGTCTGGAATCATCCCGCCTGCCGCTACCGCCCGAAACGGGTTGCCCGGAATATCACCACGCACTGCGGGTAATTCGCCGATGCGTCCATTGCCCGGATTGGATGTGGAAGTGAATCTAAGTTCGTATTGGCGGGTGTAGAAGCCCTGCAGGGAAAAGGTCAAATCGTCGCTGTAATCCCAAGTAGCATTGCCAAACAACTGCGTGGTGTCGGTGGGCTCCCGGTAGCTTCGGGTATCACCGAAATCAAAGAAACAACTGACCCCCAGCCGATTGCCGAAAGGGTTTGCTATCACATTCGGCGTATAACCAGTGCGTTCGCTAGCTGGCGCACAATTGGGGTCTGTATCACGATTGGCGGAAGCGACGGTGGGGCCTGTGTAGGCACCGGTTGAGTCCCGCTCGGGCACATACCAGTTGCCCGGCGCATTGGATGAGATGTTCAGGCCAGCATTCGCCAGACTGTCACGTTCATCCCAGCCCAGCCGCGAGTTGGAACGGAACTGTCCAGCCAGGACCAAATCAACATCGCCTGCACCGCCGCCCCACAGAACCTGCACGGAGTGTTCGTCATAGTCGCCGCGGCTGTCCTGCTCGGCGAAAGTGTCAATCTTCAGGCCGTCATAGGAATTGAAAGGCACAAAGTTCACCACGCCTGCCACGGCCTCACTGCCATACAGCGCAGACGCGCCATCGGCAACGATGTCAATGCGCTGGATGGCGATGGTGGGAATGAGTATGTTCACATTCTCATTCACCAGACGCTTGCCGTCCAGCAGGGTGAGCGTGGAGCGAGCACCCAGACCACGCAAGTCAATTGTGGTGGAGCGTGAATCGGTGCCTTGAATGGTGTTGGTGATGGCGGATGCTGCGCCGTTTACGATGGTGAGGTTCTGTATCACCTCGCCGATATTGAGGGTGCCTTCGTCTACTAGATCCTCAGCATTAAGCTGAGTGACGGAGGAGGCCCCGATGAAGCCTTCCGAGCGGCGGATGTAGGAGCCGGTTACGACTACCTCCTCCACCTCTTGCTGCTCTTGAGCCAGTGCTGAACCAGCAAAGGGTAGCAATGACAGTGAAATTGCGGCACAGAGGATGCTGTGCTTGTGGGGGGGGGAATTGCTCTGCATTTTTCTCTCCTTTCATTGGTCCATGGTGTGGACTTTGTGTGGTTGTGGCTGTGGTTACGGATTTTGCTTGCCTGACTAAAATCTCTTGAAATACAGTGGGTTAGCCTGACTTGCCGGGCTCTGTTACTGAATCATTACACGGCAATGGCGGAGAGATTACCCCCCCTGAACAGGTAATGCAAGCCTTTATAGAGGTATCTGCAATTCCCGAAAAACTGGACTATACTGCTGGGGTAGCCGCCGGATATTGCGATACTGGGCTACAGAAGCGAAGAAACAAACCTGGCGAGTGTGAATGGCCAAAAGGCCGGAGGAAAATCTTATGAAAATTACAGCATCACAAACGATTATGGCCTGGGTGCTCTGGGGGGTGGTTGCCGCCCTGCCGGTGGTTGCGTGGACCGGGCAGGAGCAGGAAGATGAGCAGATTGTCATTGACGACCTGACGCCTGCCCAACTGCGGGCTGAAATTGAGAAAATTGAAAATGAGATTTATCGGGTGTGGAACCAGCTGAATGGGGACGACAGCATGGACATCATCTGCCACGACTATACGCCAGCCGGTTCCAATATCAAACGCGAGGCCTGCGAGCCACAATTCGTGATTGATCGGCGCGGAGAGAATGCGGCCGACTCAAGGCTGGGAACTGACGAACTGCTCTCCTCCGAAGGCTTGCGGGCAGATCTGGCACCTGAGTTTCGGCAACTGACCGAGGCTATGGGGGAACTGGCGGAGGAGAATCAGTATTTCAGGGAGTTGAATCTTATTTTGCAGGAGTTGAGTGGGCGGATGGAAGAATTATGAGGCTGATATAGGAAAGCAGACAATGAATGACATACTAGATATTATTCCCCTACTAGAGTACTTGCTGCCAGGTTTTCTTGCAGCAGGGGTTTTCTATGGGTTCACATCCTACCCGAAACCGTCCGCATTTGAGAGGGTTGTGCAAGCACTGATTTTTGTGTTTCTTGCACAGATTTTCGTCGGTATTATTAAAATCATCTGGGAACCAAGCTGGAGTGAAACTTCTGAGATTATTTGGTCAGTATCAATAGCTGTACTGCTCGGAATCATATTTTCCTTGCTGGCTAACTATGATTGGCTACACAGATTCCTCAGGTTTATAAGGATAACAAAGGAAACTTCTTTTCCATCAGAGTGGTATGGTGCATTTTCAGACCCCACTTACATTGTCATCCATTTGAAGAAGGACGGCAAGCGTTTGTATGGCTGGCCGAAAGAATGGCCATCAGACCCGGCCAATGGGCATTTTATAATTCAGGACCCGTCGTGGGTTAAGAGTGATGGAACAGAAGAAAGAATTCGGGGCGTGGAGTATATCCTTATTGACGTTAACGCTGTAAGATGGGTAGAGTTTTTAAATAAGACACAGGAGACGAGAGATGGGCAGAAAAGCACCTAATCCACCACCACCATTGCCACCTCGACCAGCGGAAGGTAGTAGAAGGGATGTAAGCAAAAGCGCGAGTGGTTCCCCGCCAAAAACACGGCCAGCTCCCCCGCAGGGGCCGCCGAAGGACTAGTTATGAGCAGAAAAGAGCCTAACCCACCAGTACCACCAGCCCGGCCAAGGGAACACTGGATAGAATGAGGTGGCCTTTTTGGCGAGGGTTAGGCTATTGGCACTTGGTTTCCAGCCAGTCTAGCAGTGCTCCGTAGAACTCGGTTTTGTGGTCGTAGTAGAGCGTGTTGGTGAAGTGGTCAGCACCCTCCAGTTCTATGTATTTGTAGTCTTTGTTGTAGCGTTCAAGTTGCGTTACGAAACGACGGCTGTGTTCTATCGAGACGCGGCCATCAATGTCGCCGTGGATTACCAGAATGGGGACGTTTACATCTTCCACATGCTCAATGGGTGAGACACCCTGTCTGGTTGGTTTTTGGAAGCGGCGCAGGTAGGGATTTCCTCCTATACCGGCATTCATGAGATTGATGTCGCTCACACCGGCACCGGATATGGCGCATTGGTAGATGTTGTCTTCGCGCATGGAACCGACGAAAGCAGAGTAGCCGCCGTAACTCCAGCCGAATATGGCAAGGCGGTCGCGGTCGGCAAGGCCCTCTTCCACCAGATACAGGGCGGCATCATCCACATCATCTTGCATCTCAAGGCCCCACTTTTTATCGCCCGCTATCCAGTGCTCAAGACCAAAGCCAGTGGAGCCGCGGTATTGGGGCTGGATGACAATATAGCCGTGGTGGGCGAGCAACTGAGACCATTCATCATATATGACAGTTTCCCGAATCCAGGGGCCGCCGTGCGGCAGTACCACAGCCGGGAAGGGAGGCTGGCCACGGGGAATGGTTACATAAGCCGGTATCTCCATGCCGTCGCGGGCAGTGAACTTCACATACTTCACTGGCGACAAATGCTCCGGCTCAATAGTTGAGGCAGAGGCAATGTATTGAAGATCCTGCTTGTTTCGTAGCAGATAGTAGCTACCCGGGTCATCATCCCCCCGGACCCAAACAACGATTGTATTGTCATCATCAGACCGGTCCAGTTCCACAAATTTGTCGGGGAATAGTTCCTGCACTGAATCGTACAAGGCCTGCTCTTCAGCATCAATAAAATAGCGTTCCGGGTGCTTTGTCGCATAGTCAAACCCCAGCAATTCGCCAAGAGAGTCCGGCTTGTTGCTCAATATCACGCCACCGGCATCCACGCCCTGCGGACAAAACAGACACTCGGAAAGTTTTTTGGTCGCGAGATTAAACAGGTATATGCCAGCATAGTTATTACCATTATTTGCTTTCACATAGACTTCATTAGGGTCATCCTCTGATGTTGAGAAATCAAGTATGTCAAACTCTTCCCGTTCATGTGGAGAAATCACATGAGCCAGATCCCACTCTTCGCTGTCTTTTAGGCGTGCATATACCTCAATTTCCCCGCGAGTCGGATTGAAGCCATAACCCACACGCACATCACCATCCTTATCAATACCCAAACCCTGGTCAATCTGACTGTTGCCGCGATATATGGTAGTGAGCCGTTTGGTGTTCAGATTGTACAGACCCACATCTGGATAGCGGTCATTACGGTTGGCACGATAAAGCACTAATATCTCATCAGGCCTGCTAACCAGCATGTCCAGCAAATCTGCATTACTGGTTTGCGAGGTTCTGGCCTCTATTCTGCCGCTACCTGAACTTCTGGTGCGAATCATTTCAAACCTGCCCGAACCATCCGCATTAACGATGGCCGAATTGCCAGCCCAATAATTGCGGTTACCATCTTGAATGTTCTGGCGGAACGCAACAAAAATCTTCTCATTGTTGAGCCAGACAAAATCCTCAACTTCCATGCGCTCGGCACCGAGCCGAACCGGCTCTGCTAACAGATTATCAACCTCGTGAATTTCAATCAGATAGTTGCCGTTGATATTCTGGGCTCGAACAATAGCGAGGTGTTGACCGTCCGGCGACACGGAAGCCTGGGTGATAGCAGGCATCATGGCCCAGGCATCAAGCGGCAGGGTTTCTGCTGCAGTTTCCCGCAACTCTATTTCGCCTAAAGATTCTTCGCCTTCACTTGCCGTTTGCGGCACCGATAATGCCATGGGCGTTATGACGACCATCACGGCCCCCAGTGCAGACATTAACATTCTCTTTCTTAACATGATTTAGTCCTCCTTCTGTATCGTTCGCATAAAAACATCAAAATTTGAGTTAAACCTTAGAACTCTGCCCCGGCATTGAGATAAAAGGTGCGGCCCAATATATCGTAACCAATGCCGATGGGGAAATTTGATCTACTGAGAACCCCCGCACCATCCACCGGTTCGGGTTCGGTGTTGAGTAAATTTCTCACACCAAATTGCACATAATAAGTACCATCCCTCCAACCCAGAGCAAGCGTATGCATTGCGTAATCTTCCGTGTAATACACCGGGCGGCAGGCAACAGGCAATCCGTCACAAGGAATGCCATCGTCTTCAAAAACATCGTTCGGGCTCAGATCTTCTGCGCCACCCCCAATAAAGCGGGTTCGCCAGCTAAGGCTCCACTCCTGATAGCGAAATGTCAGAAAAGTATTTATTCGCCAATGCGGTGCTTCAGTCTCGCCGGCATTATCATCACTAGTATCAAGAACACTGAATATCTGTTCCTGAAGGCGGGTGCCAACAACATCAAAGGAGACGCTCAGGTTTTCATCTCCAACTTCAAAATCCTGCCCATAGCGAATATTTACATCTATGCCCTTGGATGTCTCAAGACCGGTATTAATGAAAGATCTATCAACCAACTCAATTCTGTCTGTAGTCGGGTTACGGTCAACTCTGCCGCAAAAACCGGAGTCGCCTGCGGGGTTATCAATATTGTTGTAACATTGATTGATGATGTATTGTCCGCCAGGGCGAGCCACCGAGTTGGTAATCTCAACATCATATTGCGTTGCGGAGAAAGTGAGGTCGAAATCTTCCCAAAACGGTTGCTCAATAACGAAGCCATAAGTAGATGAAGTTGACTGTTCTTCCACCAGTTCTCGCGAACCTCCAGTTAGTGCCTCCACGGAGTAACTGGTAGTCGTAGGGGCACCGGGAACCCCGCCAAGGCCGAAAGTGGTTGGATCCACGCCGTTTGCCATGCACGAGTCCAGCACTCTCTCAAGTCGCTCATCGTTTTCGGCATTGTAGGTTTCCGGGGCCGTCGGGTTCAGCGGGTCGCCATCACGGGCATCATTAGGTACAATACAGGGGTCAAATAGTGTGTTAAAGCCCGTGGTGCCGTTCAGAAATCGCTCGCGCAGGTTTGGCGCACGATAGGATGTGCCGTGAGTGCCGCGAATGGTGAGCCATGAATTCGGACGATAGATACCCCTGGCACTGTATGTGGTTGCCGGCTCATAGTAACTCTCATCTGTCCAGCGGGTAGCAACGCTAAAGGTTAGTTCTTCGGCATAGTTCAGGCCACGCAGAATCGAAAACTCTATTTCGCCAAAGACTTCGCGCAGAGTTCGCGCCCCATCAGCCCCCTCATCGGCGAAAAATCCCCACACGAGGCCATCGTGAGCCGCATCATTGGGGCTGGAAATAATCTCGTCCCGACGGAATTCGGCACCGAACACTATCGGCACTATCGCATCGTTCCATGGCAGGGCAAACAGGTCGCCGGTAATGTAAGCATTCACGACTCGTTGCTTGACCTCTGTTCTCACTGCGCGCCTAATGAAAAGAAACTCTGCTTCCTCTGGGGTGAAAGTGCCACCACCAAGTTGAAAGATGTTATCTGCAAACAGGTTCACTGGCACACAGTCAAGACCATCAGGAGCATCGGCACCTACATACCTCGGGCAGGTGATGATATCGTTGCCGTTCACATCAGTGCCTGTTATCTCTGATGTTCTCAGCGAGTGTTGTAGCCGCGCTTCGCTGATGCCCGTTTGAGAGTCTTTACCTCTGGAGTAACTCTCGGACAGATAGGCCTCGTAGCCCCAATTACCCTGGCCGAAATTGCTCAAGGCACCGACATCGCCACGAACCCCCCCGAGAACGCTCCACTGATATACATCAACCTCGTTGTCGTCGCGATCTCCACGGATGTTTATGATAGGGCGGGCACGCACCGGGCCAGCACTAAAACCGATTACACCAAGACAGTCAAGACCGTTGGTGCCGCAGGGGTTATAGGGATTGTTGTTCGGCACCCATTCAAAAATCTGACCGCCAGGATCAAAAATTGAGTTTGTACGCCGGGAGTATCGCACCTCAGAAAATATTGTGGTGTTATTGTCATCCTGAAAGTTGTACTCGGCTACGGACAGGAGAGTGGCATTGTCGCTCTGACCTAGAAAATCTCCGCTCAAGGCGTAGGGGGAACGCTGGTAGTTATAGAACGGATCCTGAAAATCGAAATCTTGCACACCATCGCCATCGCCATCAACGAATCCGAAGTTGTCAGGAACGCCGTCTCCGTTGCCATCTGACTCCACCCAGTGTGGTAACAAACCAATGGTTGACGCCGGTATTGTAGATTCGCTGAAGTTGGGAATGCCAGTTACGCCGGGGCCACGACCTGTATTGGAGTAACCCGGAGTGTAGTAAAGGCTGCCCCAAAAAGCATTTTCAACCTGTATCCGGTTGGTAAGCGGGAAAATATCACAGTCAAGGTGGCCGGAAGCTTGAGGGGCACCAAGGCCGCCACGGTTGCCACGCAAAATATCACCGTTCGGGGTTTCATACACAAACCCTTCGCAATCGTTTATAAACGGGTTGTCGCGGATGGCTTGCCTCTGGCGATTATAGTATTCAGCTCCAATCATGACATAGCCATTGTCAAATGTATTACCCCATGCCATTGACACCGAGCGTTCATCCGCACCGCCGGACTGGGGGTCGGAAGCGCTACTTTCAATTTGGAATCCTTCCACATCGGTTTCCAGAATAATATTTGACACCCCGGCTATGGCATCGGAACCATATATCGTAGATGCCCCGTCAAACAGGTTCTCAATGCGTTCAACCATGGCTGCGGGTATGATGCTGGTATCCGCTGCGGCTGGCGCACCCCCAACACCTGATGGCGCGATTCGCCTTCCATTCAGCATTACCAGAGTGCGGTTGGCACCCAGGCCACGGAACGCGATGGTAACCGAACCGGGGCCGTTATCCAGAACAAAGCCGCCGAAAGTGTTGTCAATCTGCGTACCAGCGGTCTGTGGTGTTGTTTGCAACAACTCACCCACATTAAACAGGCCGAGTTCACGGGATAACTCGCCGGAGACAATCTGAACAGGCGAGGCACTGCTAAACTCGTTGCGGCGAATACGGGAGCCGGTTACAACAATCTGCTCAACTTGCGGCTGAGCCTCTGCCTCTTCTGAATCTACCTCTTCTGAATCTACTTGTTGTGCATCTTGGTCTTGCGCCAACGCCATAGGTGCGGCAAACGCTCCTGCGCCAACAACCAGCGCTGATGCGATGAACAGGGAAAGCGGGCTGCGACGTATAGCATGACTCTCCAGGCAACTGCGGAGGGGGAGCAGTTTATCTGTTCCAGGGTTGGTATTCATCTCGGTAACTCCCATAAATATCTGATAATAGTAAAGTTCTATCGCAAGCCCGTTGGTTGCCCAGGCGAACAAGTCCTGACTCTTGACATCCGCCCGCAACCCTGTGGCGGGGCTATTTGCGGGCTGGTATTCACACTGATTTGGGGCAGAGTCTCACGGCCAATCAAGCATTGTCAAGGGCTTTTTAGGGCTTGATTGGCTATGGTCAATATCACCTGACTATTCTGAAAGTCAAATTTATCCGCTCGTTTAGTTGTTGTTTGGACTTGGGGATTTGGTGTTGCCAGTGGTGCTGGGTCGTTCCTTTCATTAGCAGGTAGCTGCCGTGTCCAAGGGGGATGGTCTTCTTTCCTGTGCCGTTTTTGTGTCTCATTTGGAACTGCCGGGTTTCGCCCAGGCTGACTGAGCCTATTATGGGGTTCACGCCCAGTTCCGGCTCGTCGTCGGCGTGCCATGCGACTGAGTCGGAGCCATCGCGGTAATAGTTTAGTAACACGCTATTGAAAGTTGCGTCGGAGACTTGTTCTACTTTCTTTTTTATTTTAAGCAGAACAGGGTTCCAGACAGTGGGCTTTGACTTGATGCCTGAGTAGGCATAATTCTTATCTGAATCGCCATACCAGGCCGTTAGTCTGGGAATGTCATGTTCCTGCCCGTAAAGTTTGATTTTCTCTTTCTTCCACTTGATATCTTTTTTAAGCGCCTCAAAAAAATTATCCGCTTCTTCGTGTGAGAACAGGTTGGGGAAATATGATATGTCCGCATTGGGCATATCAAGCCTGATGAATGATTCGGAGACTTGTGTTGGAAATAACATCATAGATAGGTATAATCTGGGGTATGGCTGAGATTGTCAACATAATCAATGAATACACGGATGTGCACGGGAACAGCCCGTATGCAGAGTGGCTTGACAATCTGAGTGATAAAGTAGCGAAAACCAAAATCGTTAATCAAGTTGATAGAATGGTGCTTGGTTTGTTTGGAGACGTTGAATCAATTGGCGAGGGTCTCAGTGAATTGCGAATTCATTACGGCCCAGGTTATCGGGTATATTTTGGTAAGCAAGGAAAGCAAATTTACCTGCTACTTTGTGGCGGTGACAAATCCACCCAACCCAAAGATATCAAGAAAGCGAAAACCTGCTGGAATGATCACAAGCGGAGGAACCAACCATGACACGCAATGTAAGAGAAACACACAATAAGTATCTGCGCGATCCGGAATTTGCTGCTATGTATTTGAGTGAAGCCTTGGAAGAAGGAAATCCAGCGGTTATTCGGATGGCGTTGAGGAATATTGCCGAAGCCCAAAAAGAGGACAAGGATGACGTTCCCGCTCAAACTCAACTGAGGCGTGAGACCATGGAAGAATTATTATCAGAAACAAGCGATTCCAAACTGGTCATTTTCCCTAAGGCCATACACGAGCTTGGATTTAAACTGAAAGTTGAGGCATATCAACAAAGCTGAGACAGCGCATGGTGATGCTTCAAAGTGATTTGTTGAATCTTATCGCCCAAGGTGAGGGAGCCAAGAGCGAATTTAAGCGGGACGATGTGCATTCTGAGGTTCTTGCTAAGGAGATTGTTGCTCTTGCTAATATGAATGGCGGCGTCATTCTGTTGGGCGTTGAAGATGATGGGCAAATCAGTGGTATCACAAAGAAAAATTTACAAAAGTGGCTGATGGATACAGTGGTTGGGAAACATATCCATCCTTCAATTCTGCCCGACTACTATGAACTCCACATAGAAGGAAAAACTGTAGCGATAATTACCGTGCTTGAGGGCATGGGTAAGCCTTATGTCGTCAGACACAATGACAGAGAAGATATTTGCGTGCGTACTGGTAATACCTGTCAGTTCGCCACGCGGGAACAGACAGCCCGACTTCTTGAAAGGGGCGGTTTTCTGAAGACAGATAAATTGCCTATATCCGGTTCATCACCTAACGATTTGGATGAGCGCCGTTTTACTAACTACTTTTATGGTATTTACGATATGGGGGGAGCTGTACGGGAGCGTGGTGATACGGATGCGGCGTTCATAGTGGATTGGCTGACGAACAGGGAGCTTATGTGTCAGCTGGCTGGTGATGATGTTTGTACTATTGCCGGGCTTGTCCTGTTTGGGAAACGTCCGTCAAGACGGTTGCCACAGGCATCAATTCGTATGGCTGTTTATCCTGCCACTGACAAGGTGCGTAATAACACAATAGACAAAGATTTGAGTGCGCCATTTGTTGGTTTGCAGGACTCAAAAGATCACAGTTATGTGGAGCCCTCCATCCCCAGGCAAGTCATAGATATTTTAGAGCCGCACATCAGCCGAGAAACCATGAAAGGCGTGGAGCGCGTTCGCCTGTGGGATTACCCTGAAAATGTTATCAGGGAACTTGTGGTTAATGCCTTTGCTCACCGGGATTGGACGCGAAGCACTGACATTGAGATTAGTGTTTACAGTGACCGAATGGAGATAATCAGCCCCGGCGCATTGCCAAATGGTATGACCATAGAAAAACTGAAAGCTGGCCAGCGTGTGCCGCGCAATCATAACATCATCAATGTGCTGCGAGATTACGGGTTGATGGAACATCAGGGCATGGGCATTCGCCGCACGGTGATTCCATCTATGCTCAAAAACAATAAGACCGAGCCGGGTTTTGAAGCAACTGATGATTTCTTCAAAGTTACCTTGTGGAAAAATTAAAACAACTAAAGCGCCCAATCTCACAGTTTCATGCTGACCATTTTACGGGGCATCGTAAAATGGTCAAGACTGATTTACGATGTTTGGGGGTATTGGAAGTGGTCGGCGGGTTGTTGGATTGGCGGATAGAAAAAACCCGGCTACTGGGTGGCAGTGGCCGGGTTTCTTGTTTTGCTTGCTCTGAATGGCTGTGGCTATTCAGAGGTTTCTTCTGGTGGGTTAGTCCTGGCTGAAGTTGTAGGTCAGTCCGGCGAATGCGTACTGCCCGAGAGCGTCATACAGGCCCGGCCAGGTGTTGCCGTTGCCAAAGCTCTCAGAACCCTGACCATATAAGGGTGGCTCCTGATCAAGCAGGTTGTTCACGCCACCGCGCAGAGTAAGGCCTTCAACTGGTTCCCAGATAGCTGCGATATCCAGATAGTTGGTTGCATCCAGATTTGAATGGGAAGAGTTGTTGCTCATAACATCTGGCAGATAACGCCAGGACAGGCTGACATCCAGATCCCAGTTTGTATGCCAGGTGGCGCGGAAGTTGTTGACCAGTTCAAAGGTCGGGTCGCCACAGCTACCGCTCCAGGTACCCACGCACTCTATAACACCAGCACCCGGAAACTCTTCCTGCTCCCAAGAAGTCAGGTAGGTGGCTGTTGTGCTCAGATTCAACCTGCCCATATCGTTCAGGGGAATGTCATAGCTTGCGGTAATGTCAAAACCGGTGGTGCCAAAGAAGCCAATATTGGTTTGTAGCCCTTCAATGTAACCATAGCTTGCTTCGCCCGGATTACCCAGCCACAAGTTGCCATTCGGCCCGCGGTTGATGAAACCACATAGTGAAGTGTTGCCACCAAGACATTCATCAAGGATTGTCTGGGAAGAAATGCTGGCAATGGCCTTTTCAACAGTGATGTCAAAGTAGTCCAGCGTTATATCCAGACCATCTACCTGCGAAGGCGAATAGATGATGCCAAAAGAAAAGGTATCGGATTCTTCCGGTGCCAGATTCTCATTCCCGCCTTGCAGGAAGTTATACTGGCCTGCGGGAGAGGTGGGAACATTGTTGGCGTTGTACTGTGCCGCAGTTACGCCGGTAAGCATACACTGTGCAAGAGTCGCCGCCATCGCACCGGCCTCATTACGATCATCCGTGGAGCAAGGGTCTGATATATTGGTCAGATTGTTACCTTGTGCCAAGAACAGTTCATACACGCTGGCATGCCGTACTGCTCGCTGCAGGGTAGCCCGCAGTGTCAAGTCATCTATCGGCTTGTAGGCAAGGCCAACCTTGTAAGTGCTGGTATCCTGACCAGTGGAATAACTGGAACTGCGATAAGCAACTTCCGCCCGCAGGTCCTGAATGCCGTTCAAGCCATCAACAATTGGGATGTTGACCTCAGTAAACCACTCATCCACATCCCAGCCACCGGCGATGGGTAAAGTTGCACCGCCCTGGCCGGCACCATCTCCGCTCTGGAAATTGGAATCCGGGTTATTTATCAGATTGATGCTACGGTATTCCAGGCCAAAGGCAAATTCCACACCGGTGCTGGCTGATGGAAACTGCCAGCCATATTGGCCCAGGTCGCCGGCAATATAACCGGAAAACACTTTCTGATCAGTGGTGCCGCGATTATACAGCGGGAGAGCGAGCCAGTTAGTCGCTGCCGGGACGATGCCATCGTGGTGATCAATCACGCCATCGCCATTTCTGTCCGTGTTTGTAAACCCTTGACCATAGAACAGGTTCCAGGGAACGCAGGCAGTGTCGTAACCCTCTGCCACTGACCGACATCTTGCTATTGGGTCAGTTGCCGGGTCGTTGTCATGGTCATAAGGGACCACATCCTGCGAACGTTGTATGCGTGTTATGGACAGGTCATTATTGTAGGTTTCTTCAAGCGAAACTTCCGAGAACAGGGCATAGAAATCGTAGTTCCAGGTATTGGGCAGTTCACCACGGGCACCGAAAACTGTGCGCAAGGAAGTGTGGCGGAGGTCGTCTGAGCGAGGGCCACCTTCAACATTACGCTTACCGGTAAACAACAAAGGATTTCCCGGGTCCGCCAACGACCCAGCGGTAACACCCTCAATGTATGTGGTATCGTCTGTCGCATCATCCGGGGTGCCGTTGTCGTCGGTTATTATATTCGGTGAGTACAGGTCCAGGTCAGATATGTTCTGCATCCTGGTTAACCCCAACTGACCGCACATAGTCTCAAACTGTGCATCGCTCATCAGCGGATTACCGCAAGACAAGTCAGTAGTAACGAAGAAGTTGCCTGAGAAAGCAATCTGTGCGGCAGTATGGTTGTCGTTGTAGTTGAATTCGCCATAAACCTCATGACCATCCGCAACTTCATAGTGTGCAAAGAATCCAGCACTGTGTTGCTCATCCGGGCGCTGATAGAAGTTAGTGGGGTTGTAGTTATACAGCAGTGTGCCCGGCCTGCGCTGAAAAGTTCCGGCATCACTCCCGGTGCCAGGGATATAGTCGTGGGGAAAACTGTTGTTAGCGCAACCTACAACAGTGTTGCCCATTCGAATTTCGTTTTGACCCATCGGGCACATACCAGCCATTTCCCCGGTTGTTGGCTGTGGAGCGGCACCAAGGTAACAGTAGTTAGAGCCCGATTGCGTAAATTCTACGCTGTTCGCAGGGCACATCCCCCCGGCGGGTCTCGCTATGACTGCACCAGAGAGGCTGCCGAAATCCGTGAATCGGCCATTGGGAATAGTGCCGGAACCGCCACAACTGGCAGTTCCAGCAGCAGGGTTGCCATTGAGGTCGCAACGGCTATAGTCCCTGTCTCTCTGCAATACAGCGCCGATATCGCGGTAGGAGTAGTAGCCGGTTACATTGCCCCTGCCACTTGCGGCGTTGGCACCAAAGATGAGGGAGTAAGTGTTAAGTTCGCCATCGCTGACATTGGCCGGAGGTGTCTCGTAGCCTGCCGCTGATGGGTCGCTGTTCGCCGCCAGACCAGTACGCCGGCTTTCCAGCAGACTCTGAATGTAGCCGTTATCATTCTTATGACGATAGCCGCCAGTTTGAACATCCAGCCTCACACCTTCAAAGTTCCGTACGGTGAGGAAGTTGACCACGCCGGCAATTGCGTCGGAGCCGTAGGCGGCAGAAGAACCGCCGGTTAGCACATCAACACGCTCAATCAGGCTGGCCGGAATCTGGTTGATATCGGCCGCCTCGCCTCCCTGACCCGACGTGCCTGCGGGTAGCCGTCTGCCGTTAACCAGCACCAGTGTGCGAAGAGTACCCAGTCCGCGCAGGCTTACAGTTGCAGTGCCAGTAGCACCGTTGGCCTGCCCCGACTGCTGTGCCGCATAAATGGAGGGCAGGTCATTAAGCAAGTCCTCAGTACGGACAACGCCTTGATACAGGAACTCCTCAGCGTTCACTGCCATAACCGGGCTGACATTGGTCAGGTTCGGGTCGCGTGCGATGCGAGAGCCGGTAACCACTACTTCTTCAATGGTTTCCTGTGCCAGCGTAGCAGGTGCTGTGCCGAGAGATGCCGCTACAAGCAGCAAGACACTAGCGAGTGCCTGCCATAGACGGCTGTGGGTGTGGGTGAACGAACGATTGTTGTGCGTGTGCATGCCATGCCTCCGTAGATAGAGTAGTAGTTAGCAGTCAGTCAGATTGCGCTGACCCAGATACTTGTAAAGCCTCAATAGTAGTAAAAGCCGGGCATAATGCTGCCTCTGGCTCAATTAATGGCCTGCTTCCAAGCCAATGGGGGCGCATACTACGCCTATTTTCACACTAATGCAACAGGTTTGAAATAAATTTTAATATAGGGGGGAACCCGCATGAACAAGGGGTTTAGGTGGATTTTTAACCAATTTTGGCCTGTAGCCCACTGCAGGGCTTGAATTCAGGCAATGAATGTGGGATGTTAGCCCCCCAAGTGAGGGCTGAAACCATGACACACGTTGATGTAGAACTGCCGGAAACAATATTTTCTCAACTACGCTGTTCCCCGCAAGAACTGGGGAAAGAAGTGCGACTGGCCGCGGCAGCCCACTGGTATCAGCAGGGGCGGCTTTCTCAGGAATGGGCGGCACAGGTTGCGGGCATGGACCGCACCGACTTTCTACTGGCGGTGGCACAAATAGGCAGAGATTCTTTCCAAGTAGATTTTGACGACTTGGACCGCGAGTTGGCTCGTGGCTGAAAAAATTATCGTAAACGCATCCCCGTTAATCTTTCTTTCTCGTAGCAATCATCTTGGATTGCTAAAGAGTTTTGCTGACGAAGTTTGGATACCAGAACCAGTTGCTGAGGAAATCTCGCAAAGAGGCCGCCGCGACATCACTGTTCAGGCAATCAATAACACAAGCTATCTGATTATGCAGCCTGTGGGAGATATTCCCGCATCTGTATTGGAATGGCGACTTGGTATTGGAGAGTCATCGGTGCTGGCACTGGGGGTCGCTTATCCGGGCACAGAGGTCATTATTGACGATTTGGTGGGCAGAAGATGTGCCGACAGTCTTGGTATTCCGGTGCGCGGAACACTGGGGTTAGTGTTGATTGCCAAAAAACGAGGAGTTATTCCAGAAGCTCGCTCTGTTATAGAAGATATGATGAACAATGGGCTTTATCTTTCAAAGAAAGTTCTGAATCTGGCATTGCAAAGGGTTGGAGAATAAAAACGGCCATTGGCGGCATTAAAAGCGGATGCGGGTGCGAAGGATGAAGCGGCGGCCAAGCCGTTCATCTGTGCCGAAGTAAGTTCTGGCATCCTCCACAGCGCTAGGGCGGCGGTCCAGCAGATTATAGATGGACAGTTGCGCGAATATATCCTCGGTGATGCTGTAGGAAACCGACAAATCATGAATGAAAGGAATATCTGTCTTGTACACCACCGCGGTGCCTGCCCGATTAAGATAGAACAAATCTTTCTCGGGGTCCAGTTGGGGCTCGTCCTGGAATGCCATGCGCCAGAACACACGCCACTTGTCATATTCCCAGGTGGTATCAAAGGTGCCTTCCCAGTCGGGGATGGCGTAGCCACCGCTGGTGTCCGTTATTGGTGAGGTGACGGTGTCTTTCCGCTCATCTGTGCGCAAAAAGAACAGGTTGAAATCAAACTCCAAAGTGCCGAAATCCCAGCCAAAGGTATCGTTCAAACCCAGTTCATATTCTGACTGGAGTTGGGAGCCTACCAAACGGGAACTCGCCGAGTTCAGCCAGGTGCTGCTCACCTGGCTTATCTGGCCAGTGCCGGCATCACGCACAAACTGACCACAGAAAGCGTTGGGGTATGACGGGTCGTCGTAACAGGCAGCCGCCAGTTCTTCCCAGCCAAAATTGGTAATACGTTTTTCAATTTCAACATTGAACCAGTCATAAGCCACAATTAAATCATCCAGTGGATTCACCACAAAACCCGCCGACCAGGACTCCGAGGTTTCCGGTGACAGTTCTGCATTGCCCTGACTGAAGCCGCCGGAAATAGTGCCATCCTGAATGTTGGACTCAAAGGTGGCAGGGTCGTAAGGCATACCTTCAAACATGACATTCAGTGCTGTCATGTGCGCTGTACAATTCGCACGCCGGAGATCGGGGTTATCACCCCGGGTTACGGCACGGCGGTCGCAAGGGTCGTCACCCGATACGAAGGTTCTGCTACGCGGGGTGAACAGCTCCACCAGCGAGGCGGTGCGAATGGCATTGGCCGTTGAGGCGCGTAGCAGAAGCCAGTCGGTTGGCCTTACCAGTATGCGCCCTTCAAAGGTGTCTTCGGTCTGCGGCTCAAATCCGGTTACGGTGTTTTCCACATAGCGGCCAGCCAGAGCAATCTCAGCCGATTGCAGGAAGGAGAATCCCATATTCTCGGATATCAGTGGCACGCTGACTTCTCCATAGAACTCGTTCGCTTCCAGTTCACCGCCGGATGAAGAAGCAGCTGCCGAGCGGGTGATGGGCACAGCACTGTCCAGGCCGGCATTAAAAGCACCTTTATCGGTGCGGTTTTCCCAGCCTATGCCAAAGGCCAGCGGGCCTGCCGGCAGGTCTAATATATCGCCACTCAGGTTTGCCGCAAACACTTGCTGGCGCAATTCCGAACGGGTGTATTGCGGTCCGCCGGTGATAAAGGCCAGTGATTCGGAGCTGGAACCCCCATAGCTGAACAGGTTAAGTGGGACGCAACCATCGGAAAAAGGCAGGTTTGAGTCAGTTAGCCCACCCCCGGCTGCCGGGGCGTTGTAGCCTTCCGGCCCTGGCAACGGGTCGCCGTTGGCATCCGTCAGGCCGCCTTCCTGTTGGGCAAGCAGCAGGTTAACGCTGCAGATTACCGGGTCATCCACCCGCTCTATATCAACACCACTACCGCCGTTGAAAACCACATGCTGGAGGGCATCCGCCATGTCAATCGTGCCGTCGCCGTTCAGGTCGCCGTTATTAGCACCATCGCCATCCACCCGTCTGCTCAAGGCGTCGGTGATGGGCATTAGCGAGGTGGCATCCAGACGCACGGCATCAACGGCATTGAAGAAGCGGCCATCAATGATGCCGGTGCCCTGGGTTTCTATATCAGACCGGCCAATGACGGCGCTCACATCCCAGAATAAATTACGGTTGTTAAGCTCAAACTGCCCTTCCAGGCTGAAATCAATCCGACCTACGAGGTTGCTCGTTTCATCCCGGCCTTCAGACACCAAATCATTGTTGTAGCGGTGCAGAAGAAGCTCAGTTACCGGTGCCGGGTTGCCCATATCATCCTCCATATTGGCGAGCAAATCTTTGGCTTGCTGACTAATAAACGGGTGATTGGCCGGGACTGTCAATTCCCCGGACTCACCCGAGAAAAAGCCGGTCTGAAAGCCGCCCTGATTGGCGAGTTCGGCAGCCTCTGAGGTGGCTACAATAAACAGTTGCTTGAAAGTTATATTCTCAAAGATGTCATAGCTGAGGCTGGCGGTGAAAACATTGCGGTCCAGCGGCGAGCGGATTTGCCCGGACTGCTCAAAGAAATCATGGACGCCGCAAGCGGTGGGGTCGGAGTCATACACCCGCACCAGTGTGCCTTCTGTTGCCGCCGGTTGGCATTCCACCAAATCGCCCTGCTGGAACTGGTAGAACTTGCCATCGGGCATGGCACCCCAGCCGCGGGTGGGGGCAAAAAAGCCCCGAAACGCATCTGTGGGGGTAGCACCGCCACCGCCGCCGCCAACTACCTGGACAATGCCATCAGCGAGTATGCCGCGAAAGTTTTCCGGATTGCCATCGCCATCAACATCATCCATCTCGCCATCGCCATCCAGATCGCGTTGACCCAGTGCTTCGTAGCTCAAATTTTCGTTTATCAACCAATCACGTTCCAATATTGACAAACCGGCCTGACGATTGTTTTCAAACGACATAGCGATGTTGCCGCGGTTATCGTCAAAGTTGAAGCCGAACACTAGTTGCATCTGATAGGCATCGCCATCGCCTTCTGCGGTTTGTTGCTTTTGTGCGGACACCTCAAAGCCTTCGTAGTCATCACGCAGGAACACATTGACTGTGCCTGCAATGGCATCGGAACCATATACTGCGGCACCGGCCATGGGTACGGTTTCAATACGCTCGGTCAGAGCCACCGGAATGGCGTTCAGGTCAACCTGCAAACCGCTTTCGCCCAGACCGAACAGGGCGGGCGGGTTGGATGAGACGAAACGCTTGCCGTTTACCAACACCAGTGTGCGCTGGGTGCCCAGATTGAACAGGTCAACATAGTTTTGGCCTACGGTGAAAGCATTCTGGCCGCCTTCCGGGTCAACGCCGGCGCCGAATGCGGGTAGTTCGTTGAGGGCATCGGCGATGTTGGTGAACGCCAGCCGATCAAAGATTTCCGTGCCCACGCTGATGGAGGGGCGGGAGGGGTCAATCCCCACGCGGCGGATGCGTGAACCGGTAACGATTATCTCTTCAAGTTCCGCCGGGGCAGCAGTCTGATCTTGTGCAGAGGCTGCGGGGACTACAAGCGGCCCCATGCCAAGTGCTAGTACCGCAGCGGTGAATAAGGCCAGAGTAGGTGGGGGGGGGTGGTAACCTATTGATTTAGAAGAAGTTTTCATTGCATCGTCTCCCGTTATAGTAGTAGTATAGTGATAGTAGTAGTTAGAACTAAATAGCAACAAAATCGAGCTTGTGCACGACAGGGTCAGCGATGCTAGCACCCTCATTCACCATAATGCAACAGATTTGCAAAAAAGTGTGATTACAACCGCATGGCGCTGCAACCGAGGCAGTGCAGATACAGATCATTGGGGTCGTTCAGGCGCAGGGGCAGGGTTGCCAGATTCTGGAATTGTTGCAACTGCTGCTGTAAGGGGTGCGAGGGGTGCAGAGGGTGATAGACCGCAGGGAGCGGGGGGCGGAATTGGATGTTGATTTCCTCTATGAATTGTTGCACGAACTCTTCGGCGGGGGATGGCCGGTGGCGTAGCAGGGTGGTGTCGTATTCTTCTATGCCGGCCAGTTCGGCGGCGACGGCTACGGCATCGGTGAGTTCACCCAGGCCGTCTATCAGGCCGATGTTCAGGGCTTCCTCGCCGCTCCATACCTGGCCCTGGGCGATGGTGTCCACTTCTGCTTCGGTCATCTCGCGGGCTTCTGCCACCAGGGTGAGGAAGCGGCGGTAGCCGAACTCGGTGGAAGACTGCACAACCCGTTGCACCATGGGGGAAAGTTCCTGGCCCAGCGCACCGGCACCGGCCAGTGCGGTGGTGCCAACGCCATCGGAGTTCAGGCCGAGTTTGGCGAAGGTTTCCTCAAAGGTGGGCAATATGCTGAAAATGCCGATGGAGCCGGTGATGGTTACCGGCGAGGCCCAAATCTGGTTGGCGGGGGTGGCAATCCAGTAGCCGCCGGATGCGGCAACCGGGCCCATGGATACTATTAGCGGGCGGCCGGTGTTTCTGAATGCCACCAGTTCGTTGCGAATTTGTTCGGAGGCGTAGGCGCTGCCGCCGGGGCTGTCAACGCGTAGCACCAGGGCTTGCAGGTTTGCATCGTCTTTGGCTTCGCGAATCAGTTCTATGAGTGATTTGCTGCCGATGACACCGGGCTGGCCTTCGCCCTGGGCAATCTCACCGCTGGCGATGATGATGCCGATTTCGTTGGCCGCCTCCGAGGGTTCGGTGGATGGGGGCAGGCCGGGCGACATGGGGGGCAGGGAGGTCAGGTAGCGTTGGTAGCTTACTGAGCGCAGGTCTTCATCCTGTGCGTAGGTTCCGTCCAGAGTTTGTTTTAGCCAGGTGGTGCTTTCGGCGGCGGGTTCCACCCTGTCCACCAGACCGTTGGCGAGGGCGAAGGCGGCGGTGTCGCCATCGCTGGCGGCCAGGTGCACATCAAAGTTGTTGAGCAGTTCGTTGATGTGTGCCGGTTCAAGTGCGCGTTGTTTGCTTATGTCTTGCACATACGCTTCCCACAGGCCGCCAAGCAGGCGGATGTTGTTGGCGCGGGCTTGCTCCGACATATCGTTTCTTTCATAAGGTTCCACGGCGGCCTTGTATTCGCCCACGCGGAAGATGTGGGCGTTGACGCCGAGCTTGTCCAGTGCCTCGCTGAAATATAACTGCCAGGTGGAAAGGCCTTCAATGCCCACTACTCCGAAGGGGTTGAGCATGATTTGGTCGGCGTGGCTGGCCAGATAATATTGCCCCTGGGTGTAGCTGCCGGCGCGGGCGTATATTGGCTTGCCGGTTGCGCGGAAGCGTTGCAGGGCGGTGCCCACTTCGCGCAGGTGGCTGAAGCTGGCGGCGGCGAGGCTCCCGGGTTGCAGGAGCATGGCTTTGATGTTGTCGTCTTCGGCGGCGGTGTGGATTACATCCAGCAGGTCTTGCAGCACTACCTGGCCGAGTTCGTCCGGGGCGTTGCCGCTGAGGAGCAGGGTTACCGGGTCGGTGAGTTCCCGTTGTTCAACGATGCGGCCTTTGGGGTCGAGGATGAGGGTGCTGTCGGCGCGGATGGGTTCCAGCGGTTCGTTGCCGACCAGGACTATTATGATTGTTAGCAGTAATAGTATGAAGAGGGCGTTGAGGACCAGCGAGCGGAAGCCCCGGTAGACGACTAGCGGGAAGCGGAGGATGCTGCGGATGCCGTTGCGTAGGGAGTCGCTCATGGTTATTAGAACAAGCGTACTCGCAGGTCGGTGTAGAAGTAGCGGCCCAAGTCGCGGTGCTGGTCGGCGTAGTAGCCGAATGAATCATCTGCCAGTGGGGCACGTTCGTCGGCGATGTTGTTTATGCCGAAGCGGACGCGGCTGTCCTGATTGAACATGGAGAAGTTGTAGTCCATGCTCATATTCCAGGTGGTCATGGAGGCAATGGGGAATGCTTCGTCATTGCTGAGTATCTGCACAAAATCATCGTAGCGCAGGCCGGTTACGGCAACGCGAAAATCTTCATAATTCCAGGAGACACGCAGTGAGGTTTTGTTCTCAGGGTTGCCATCAATGCCTTTCAGGCTGGCGAAGCCGACCACGGGCACTGCATCGGGCAAAGCACCGGAAGCCTTCGCTGCCAGAAGTTCGACGGCAGCGCCACCGGGCTCCTGCTCATATTCGGTGAGTTCGGTGTTGAGGATGCGGAAACTGAACTCGCCCATGTCTGCGGTGTCCAGTTCGTAATAGATTCCCACATCTATGCCCTTGATTGAACGCTCATCAAGGTTGGCGTATTGGTCATCCACTCGTTGCACTTCGCCTGCGGGGCAGAGGTTTGCGGCTTCCCACAGGGCTACAACATCAGCTTCGGTTGGGGCTACACCACGTACCACCGCAGGGTTACCCACCACATTGGCGCAGTCGGTGTTGCCGTGTTGCAGGCGATAGAGCAGGTCAAGAACAATGTGGTTTTCTTCACCGAACAGGCCAATGGTGTCTTCCTTTACTATGCCCCAGTAGTCCACCGTGAAGGTGAAGCCATCGGATTCAATCACCATGCCGAAGTTGTAGTTGTCGGAAGTTTCCGGGGTTAGTGTGCGGCTACCCTGAACTGTGCGTTGTATGCTGTGTCTGCAATCCAGTTCGTCCTCCTCGGGGTCCACAAGGAAGCAGGCGGCATCATTGCGCGTGTTGGAGCGCGACACAGTTGCCTCATTGATGGTAATCAGATTCGGTGCCCGGAATGCCTGGCTCCATGAACCGCGCACTAGCAGTTGTTGAATGGGCCGGTAACCGAATGCGATCCGGCCCACTGTGGTGCTCATTACATCCGAGAAATCTTCATAGCGCAATGCAAGTTGCACATCAAGATTTTCCAGCACGGGAATTTGCAGCTCGGTGAACAGTGAGCCCACCTTGCGGCTGCCGCTGCTGTCGGAGGTGGGGCTGGAGTTTTCCACATCACTCACGTATGGGAAAGTGTTGCCCGAGTTGTCAACGAAGAGGACGGTGCCATCCAGACGCGGGTCGCGGTCATCTACGAAAGACTCACTGCGATATTCTATGCCTACCAGCGCAGCTACGGGGCCTGCGGGCATATCAAAGAGGTCGGTGTTGGACATTTTGAAATCCATCATTGCAAGTTCTTGTTCGTTATCGCGCACCACATTAACCTGTGCCCACCTGATATTGCTGCCTTCATAAGTTGGTGAGAAGGGGTTGATGGCGAAGTTGGTTTGGAGATTCAGGCCCTGTGTTAGCAGTGTGTTGGAGATGCGTGAGGTAACATCGTGACGCGTGGCCCGCGACCAGGTTAGCGCTGTCTCCCAATCCCAGTCGCCTGAGGTGCCGCGCAGGCCACCCAGCAGGCGCCAGGTGCTGCCATCCACATCAACGATGCGCGGCACCTGTGCCCAGCGGTAGTTGTCTATTTCAACCGCCCAGCCCTCGCCGGGAACGGTGATGCCCATGGCGGTGAACAAGTCATCCAGCCGCCCCTGGCCGGAGCCGAACGGATTGTAGGGGTGGTCTGCCGGTATTCTGTATTTGGCAACGGCGCCCAGCTTTGTTGAGGAGTGGCGGGTGGTGTTGGTGTCAGACCAGTACCAGGTGAATTCGCCGAAGGCTTCTGTTCCATTTTCAAGTTCATGGTTGAAGTTGGCGTAAAGGTTAAGGCGTTCCAGTTCGGAATACAGGTCGCGGTTCGTATTCAGGTTGTAGCGGTAGGTGCCTGCGCCGTCCACGGCGCCACAAATTTCATCGTTAATCTGGTAGTCGCAGTCTTCGTGACCGAGAGGGAAAGTTTCAAACTCGCCGCTCCTGTCGGTTAAGGCACCTATCACGTCAGAGGCGTCGAGGCCTCTATCGGAGAGGCACGACGGCAGCGGCGGGTCGGTGGCCATGGGGTCCATGGGGTCCACGGGGTCAAGGAGGCAAATATCATATTGCCCGTAGTTGCTGTTGGCACTGTTGTTGCGGAAGATGGTGCCTTCATTGAAAGGTTCGGGTGTTCGGGGGCGGAAGTCACTGTCTGCCCAGCGCGGGTCGTCCTGGGAGTTCACGCGGTCGCGGGCGAAGTAGTTTAGGAAGACGCCCACATGGGAATTGCCGCCGTTGAAAGAGTTGCCCCATTCAAGTGTTGCGCGTTTGTCTTTGCGGGGAATGTTTTCGTAGGTGTCGCCGCGTATGCTGAATCTGAAACCTTCCCAGTCATCGCGGAACACATAGTTGACCACGCCAGCAACCGCATCGGCGCCGTAGATTGCCGAGGCGCCATCTTTCAGCACTTCCACGTTGCGCAGGCCGGTGACTGCTATGGCCTGGGAGTTGATGGTGTTAACCGGCACGAAGGAGCCGCCTACTTCTTCGGTTTGATAAGCGGCGGAGTTCACCATGCGGCGGCCATTGAGTAACACCAGCGTGTTGCCGGTGCCGAGGTTGCGAAGGTTGAAAGCACCGATGTCGCCGCGTGCGGAGTTCACCCCGCCGCTGATGTTTTCCGATTCGCTGAAATAGTTTTGACCTTGCTCAACCATGAACTCCAGCAACTCATCACCCGAGTTCACGCCCAGAGCTTCAATATCAAGCTCGCTGATTACGCTAACCGGAAGTGCCTCGGAAATGGAGGCACCGCGAATTTGGGTGCCCACTACTACTATCTCCTCAATTTCCTGTTCCTCGGCGGCGAAGGCAACCGGGCTGAGCAGAACGGCGATGAGCATGGCCGGTGCCAGACTGGTGCTGATGCGGCCCAGTGCGCCGGTGCCGATGCTGACGCGGCTGCGGCTTGGGGGGGGGGTTGGTGACATCATGGTGTATCTCCCGATAGTTATTTCTGTGCGTATTCTATACGCATATACGATAGTTGTCTGGCTACCAACTGGCTATCTGGCTAGCATCCAAGCTGGCTTTATATCACAGAATGCCGGGGGTGCGCCAACCCAATTGTCGTATCAGGATGTGGACTTGAGCTTGCCTCGCCAGATGAGTTCCTTGCTGAAGCAGCGCCAGCCCCAGGCGCTCCATTTGAGCAGGGCGAAGACCAGCCAGATTGACCAGAGCAGCATGGCCAGGCGATAGAACCACAGCGGGAGGCTGAATACCTGACCGACGGGCAGGGTCTGGCCGCTGTTGTCTTGATACCAGCGGTACAGGTAGTTGTTGGAGCCGTTGCCGGTTACCAGCATATCCGGCACGGCCAGCAGGCTTTGCGGGATGGTTAGGGCCAAAGTGATGACGGCAATGGCCGTGAACAGAACCAGTCCGGTTTGAACGAGGTTGTAGTAGCCGCGTTCGTTGGGCCAGCGTTCAAGCAGGGAAAGCCGCGACCGGGCGTACATGATGAAGAACCAGGCGACCATCGGGATGGCGCTTTGCATATTGATTGTGCTGGTGCCGAGTAGCAATAACATCCATTGCCAGGTGCTTACCGGAATGTTCGGGGTGGCAGAATTTGCCGGGCTGCCGAGCCGGGCCGTGAACCTGCCAAGGCCGAGGGCGATGAGAATGGCTACCACGAGAACGCCCCAGTACAGGAAGGCCGGGCCTATGGCGGGGCCGGTGGCGTACAGAATCCAGCGTGAATAGGGCATTCTCATGCTGAGGTCTATGTTGGTTGCCGGGGTGCTGAGGGTGAATTCCGGCATGCGGCTGACAATGCCCAGGTTGCCGGGGATTGACCAGCGCAACTGAACTGTTTGCAAGCCCGGCGTCAGGGGCACGCTGACTTGATTGTTTTCCACCTGCTGTGTGGTTTGCTCGCCGTCAATGCGGAGTTGTTGCAGTTCGGCGTCGGGTGGTTGGCTTATCAGAAACTCGCCGCCCAGGCTGGAACGGATATCCAGCGTCATCGTGGTATCCATGAGGCGTGCGCCGGGGACCGTATTCACTCTTACATTCTCTACCGTGATAGTGGGACCTGCTACCGGCTGCGGGCGCTCGGCATTAATGGTGATGGTTTCGCCGGGCCAGGGCAGCCACCGCGGGATGGCGGGGTTGTAGTTCGGCCCCGGCTTGACGGGGGGCAGGCCGTCCGCTGTGATATGCCAGCGGGTTGAGGCTTCAACCAGCCACTCCTCAACATAGTTGTTGCCGGCGTCTGCGGTGAATAGCAACTGACCGTCCAACTCAAGCCGTGAAGACCAGACCACGGTATCCTCGGTGGGTGCGAGTGTGGCTACGGCGAAGCGGCCGTTTTCGTTTTCAATCAGCTGGATGTTTTCATTGAGGATGGATTCGCCGTTGGCCAGCGGTACATTGATGGTGATGCCGCCAACTTCAGGAGCCAGCCGCTCAATGGTGGTATCCAGACTCCAGTCGTTGTCCAGCCGGGCATGGCGGGTGATTCTGATGAAGGGGGCTATGGGGTCGGGCAGCAGGTTGTCGCCGCTTGCTTCCTGGGTTTGACGCTGGAGTTGCAGCGAGCGGCCGGGTAGCCGATTGCCGGTGAGGCCGAATACCTGCCAGCCTTCGGCGTCAACCGTGATGTTGTGGATGTTGGTGGGGAAGGCGAGATTGATTGCATCGCCGTTGAGTGTGGAATCCAGTGTGATGTCATGGCGGCCTGCGTTGACCATGAGCCAGAGTGTGGTGTCGTCGCGCACAGCGGCGGCGGCGGGCGCGCCATCTACTTGTATGTTTTGAATCTGCCAGGAACTGTCCAGGTTGAGGGGTACTGCGATTTCATCACTGCTATCAATGCGCAGGCGCATGAGCATACGGTTGTCAGTTACGGTAATCAGTGCGCTGTTGATGGCCATGCAGTCGGGAATACATTGCGGCGGTTCAAGCAGCCGTCGCTCCAGTTCGCGCAGCAGGTGTTCGGGGGGAAAGTCCTGCGCCTCGGCTGGTTGCGGCGCGAGACTGATGCCGGCGGCAGCCAGAGCGGATATTGCAAGCAGCAGTGAGGCGGCGGTGCCCTGCCCGCTACTTGAGCCGCTGCGGCGGTAGTTGGGGAGTTGGTAGCCGCCCTGATGCAACAGTTCTCTGCCCAGCGCGAAGGCCAGCATGGTAACCAGAACCACTCGCAGCAGATTGAGCAGGCGGTTGAGCAGCGGTGGTGTGACATACAAGCGTAGCGGCACATCGGCTTGCACCGGTCCGGCCCAGTCCAGTTCGGCGATATGCCAGCGCCAGGTAGGTTGGCCCGGGCCAGTCTGGATATTGTCGCCGGTGCGGTAACTGTAGTCTGTTGCGGTTCGCTCGGCGGCGAACATCGCATCCGTCATCACTGCCTCGGATTCCGCCGTCACCGGGGCTACGCGAGCCAATGTGACCTGCTCGCGTTCCGAACCGGCTGCATTAATGAACCCCGCCCGCTCCAGTTGCGGGAACAGGCTGCTCTGCACCTGATAAATTGAAAAGCTGAGAATGAGCAGCGCCAGCCCCGCCAATGCAAGGTAGCCTACCCTTTGCACGAAGTTGCGGGAACGGCCTGTCGGCAACACCCTGAGTAGCGGCAGAATGATGATGAACGAAATCCAGCTGCTTAGTAATACTGTTCCGGCCTCCTGATAGGTCAGCGCCAGCGTTGCGGCGGCCACGGCGGCCCACTGCCAGTTGAACAGTCTGGCGATTGCTCCGATGATTAGCAGACAAAGGAAGATGTCCCACAGATTCCAGTCGCTGAGCCAGGCGTTGGAGACCCGGTCGGCGCCGCTGACATACCAAAGTTTCCAGCCGGGGGGCAGGTTCAGCCGAACTGTCAGGGAATCCACATCGTGCTGCCAGCCGATGCCGTTCAGACCGCTTATGCTGTCAACCCGGCTCAGGGCTTCCACAATAAACTGCGACTCTCTGACTTCAACACCGGATTCTCCGTTATCGGCGAGCCGGGTAACCAGTTCCGGGATGCCATTGACGGCGACTCGGCCCAGGCTGATGTTGTCGTGGCCGGACAGCCGCCAGCCCTGATGCATTTCGCCCGTGAGTATGTCTCTTACCGTGGCGCCGCGGCCATCAAAATCCAGCCACACCACGCGGTCAAGATTGAGCACATTGGCGGTGGGCGCGATGTCGCCCCGATATTCTTCCACCAGTTGCATGGTTGCGGACTCGTTAATCAGCCAGGTGTTGTATTCCTCCCAATCAACGGGCAGGTCAATCTGTGAGGGATCAATGGATGGTACGCCTTCAATGCTGACTCCGCGCAACAGTGGGTCGTGCCGGAAACTCCAGATTTCCTGAGTGGGCCAGTTGTCGCTGAGCCTTGTCATGGACAGTTGCTCCACCGGCTCGGTGAAGCGCGAGTCCAGCATCACTTCCCAGCTGCCGGCCCGCACCTGCACCCTGAGCATGCCATCCGCTTCAACCCGCGCCGGAAGCGATGATTCAAACGCCATGATTTCACTGTCTTCCGGCAACAGCCGCCCCAGCAACAGTTCCCGGGGCTGGCCGGCCACCGACAATTCCACGACGCTGCGCATGGTGAGGGGCACGCCGTCGCTAATCAGGCGGAATACTTCAACTTGTACGCTGTCGGTAATGCGTTCATCGGTGCCGCCTTGTTGCGGGCTGAACAGGATGTTGCCCTGGCCGTCAACGTTGGGCCAGGTGATTGTCTCGCCATTGAGGGTGAGGGCAATCAGAGCGGTTTGTGGGGGGACTTGCAGAGACTGGGGAATTGCATCCCAGGCGACGTTGCCGGTGATGGTATATAAGCCGGGTGTTACCGGAATGACCGGGTGGTTGTTGCGCTCAATGACGGGGACGGGGGTGTCATTCAATGTGGCGGTTTCGGCTTCGGGCCAATGCAGTTGATCGCCGGGCAGTTGCAGCCAGCCATCGTGAAAGACATTCCATGATTGAGTGAAGGCGGCTCCTTCGTCATTAACATCCAGCACCAGACTGGTGGGCCAGGCGCAAATTTGTCTGTTGCCGGTGGTGGCCAGCCAGGGGCAGTTGATATCTGGATGTTGTTCGGCTATCCAGTCCTGCCATTGCAACAGTTCCTCCGGTGCCGCAACCGATGACTGGGCAAAGACCCGGAAGGGAAGCAAGGCAAGGATAAGGGTGAAGGCCAAAGCCGAGAAGAATGGTAGTTGTCTGTTCATGGGCACCTTGTATATGGCTGTCGGCTTACCGGTTGCAGGCGGAGGTGGCAGGGGCGGAGGCGGTGCCTTCCCAGTCCAGGTCGGCGGCGCCTTGCCAGGTTCCGGGTTGGGGTTGGGCCAGGGCGTGGATTCTGGAGAAGGCGCCGTAACTGTCGTTTGCTTCTATTTCAAATCCGGCGGCTTCCCAGGCGGCGATGTTGGCTTGGGACCAGCCGTTTCGCGGGGTGGTTTCGGCGTGGATGTATTTTGGTTTGATGGTGCGGGTGCCGGTTGTGGTGTCGGTTTCCACTTCGGGGTGGATGCGCGGGGCTGCTACGGCTTGTTCCAGAGTCATGCCGCGATCAATGTAGCGGGACAGGGTTTGCACGATGCCGGACAGGATACGCAGGCCTCCTGCTGCGCCGAGCACCAGTTCCAGTTCGCCGTTGCGGGTAACCATGGTTGGTGCGATGGTGGTTCTTGGGCGCGCGCCGGGGTCCTGGGCGGCGGCGGACAGGTAGGTGCCCATGGTCGAGGCGTAAACGAAGCCCAGTTCGGGTGAGATGACTTTGGAACCGAACAAGGGGCCGACTGTTTGGGTGATGGATACGGCCATGCCGTTGCAGTCGGCGGTGACGAAGTGGGTGGTGTGGTGGGAGTCTGCGCCCCAGCTGTCGCTGGTCCAGTCGGTGAGTGTTGTTTGTTCGTGATGTTGGCCTCTGTTATTTTCTTGCGCCAAGTATTGGAGTTGTTGCTCCGCAAATGTTGCTTGTTCGTTGTTGTTGTAGGACTCATCGGTGGTGGTGATTTGTGGCACTGTGATGCGCTGCACTTGTTGTCGTGCCCAGTCTTTGCTGGTGACCTGATTCAGGTCGGCTTCTTCATAGTCGTAACCCATTGACTCTATGGCGATGGCAAGCGCTTGATTGACTACGGCGGCCCAGGCGGGGTCGCTGAGGCTGGACAGGTTGAACTGTTCCATGATGTTGAGTGATTTGACAATCAGGCCGCCGCCAGCTGGTGCGGCGATGGTGTGGATTTGGTAGCCGCGGTAGTCAATTGAGATGTAACGTCCGTCCAGTGTTTGGTAGTTGGCGAGGTCTGCTTCGGTAATATAGCCGCCGTTGGCTGCCATGTCCGCTGCTATTTT
>JBPCXV010000002.1:0-2514 GCA_051008235.1 Pseudohongiellaceae bacterium
CGGTAACCGAGGGCGATACGCTGAACATCGTCGTTGTTGCGGACCCCAACCAACCCACTACCTATTCTTCCGAGGTGGCGGTAACCCAGTCGCGCCAGTTTATTCCGGCTGGCAGGTTTGATGTTGAAAATCATATAGCCTTCAATAACAGTGGTGCCGTTTCCAGCATGATAACCGTCTCCGTCACCCTTGATGACGACGGGGTGGCCGGCACAGGCGGCGGCACCATAGTGCTGACTATTCCTGCCATTTCTATCGTCTCCTTTGATGGCTGGGCAGTCGGCACCCCCAGCACCATCACCATCACCGTTGCCGATGCTGATGGCGTGCCCCCGCTGCCGGTAGTTGCCCTGCACATCACCGACACCAGCGACATGGACATCACCGAGATTACCGAGGGCGACAGCATCCGCATGTTCGTCACCAGCGAGGCGAATGTGGCAGCCAACCTTGCCGTCAGTGTGTCTGGCGGCGGCGGCGCCACGGCGGCGATATTTGATACAGCCAATCTGCCGGCCGGGGTTGCATGCGAGCAGCCTCCGATTGCCAATCCTCCGACCACCTGCCGCGCCGACCTCACCATAGCGGCCGGGGCTATGACCTCCCAGACGGTGACCATCCCGACAGTCAACAACACGGACTCGGATGCCGATACCTCCACTACTTTTGCGATAACAGATACCGACGCCCTCACGCTGGGCACGCCCAGCAGCATCTCCGTTGATGTTCGCAACCGGGCGGTGGTGGCACTGCCCACACTGTCAATCACGGCTGACAAGACGGAAGTGACGGAAGCCCCGGACACAACGGTTGTCTTTACGGTAACCAGCACGGTGCCGCCGACGGCGGAACAGGCTGTCTTTGTTCGACAGTCCGGGGAAGGTAGCTGGTTGATACCGCCGGACCAGGGCGACAGGGATATCACTATACCTATGAACGAGACAATGGGGCACTTCACGGCTACCATTGATGACGATAATAATGACGAGCCTGATGGCACGATTGTCTATACTATGGACCCTCTCCCCGGCTATGCACTGAACCCGGATGCCACATCCGTCACAGTGAAGGTGACTGATAATGATGATGCGCCAGCGGTGGCGGTGCCCGCCATCACCCTCACCGCCACCGACACCAGTGACATGGCCATCACGGAAGTGCCCGAGGGTGGTGTTATCCGCTTTGTGGTGACCAGCGACATAATGCCGTCGGCTGACCTCACGATTCTGCTGCGGATTGGCCAGCCCGGGTTTGCCCCGACCAGCCCGCCGAACGGGGTTGACTGTATGCCTATTTCCGGTGTTCCGGGCGTCTATGAATGCGAGACCCTCATCACCATACCGTCCACTGGCACAACGGGGACTTTTGACTTGCAGCTGGTGGATAACAGCGATAATGATGGCGATGTAATGGTCAACTACACGCTGGACTTTATTGGCAGTACCTATACCATAGTTGACCCAGGCTTTGTCACCGTCACCCATATTGAGGATGATGCGCCCGTCGGCACTGACCCTGTGGTAGTGTTTGCCCGCAATGTGGTAACGATTGTCTCCGATCCAACAACAAGAACAGTAATAGTCCCCCTCACTGCGATAACCGTCATTGAGGGCGATGGCGCCTTCGCCGGGTTCACAGTAACGCTGAGTAGGGCACCCGGCATGAACATGACGGCGACGGTGGATTACGCCACTGCTGAGGGCACGGCGGTATCGGGGGGCACGGAACCCGACTTCCAGTCCCTGAACGGCACCCTGACCTTTGCCGATATGGAAACCGAGAAGACGTTTAACCTGATTGTCATCAACGATGTCTTCTATGAAGTTCCCGAACAACTCACCCTGAGCCTCAGCAACCCGACCGGCCTCAGCCTCGGCACTGCAACGATGGCGACCATAACCCTGATAGATGAAGAGGAAGTGATGGTGCAACTTATGGCGGGCGGCACCACCGCCACCGCCACCGAAGGCGAGGCGGGCGCTATGCTGGAGTTTGAGGTGAGCCTCTTCAGCGGTAACCTGCGCACTGCTGTCACGGTTAACTACACGCTGGGCGGCACCGCCGGGGCAGGGGACTACACTGCGCCATCGGGCAGTCTGACCCTCAACCAGAGCATCAGCGCGATAACCGTCGCTGTGGCCGTGACTGATGACGATAATATATATGAGGCCGCCGCCAAAACAGTGATACCGACGCTTGATAGTGCAAGCTTGCCGACGCGCGTATCCATCGTAACCGGTAGGGCTTCGGCCACGCTCAGCATTATTGACGACGAAGAACCCGCCCTCAGCATCGCGCCGGGCACCACCAGCATCGTAACCGAGATGGACGGCGCCGTCCTGTCGTTTGAAGTGAGTTTCACCGGCGCCGACTCGGTGCAGGATGACCTGCCGGTGGCTTACAGCATCGGCGGCACCGCCACCGCAGGCGATGACTACGAGGCCCTGTCCGGCAGCCTGACCTTCAACAGCGCGGATGGCAACAACCTGACCGTGTTCGTCACCGTGCTTGATG
>JBPCXV010000003.1:0-9249 GCA_051008235.1 Pseudohongiellaceae bacterium
CATCGCTTGCCGCATTGCCGTTGCCCGCCCGGTCGGTGAAGCGATTCGCAGCCACGGAGATGCTGGCGGTAAGGCTGGTGTTGCGGCGGACGGTGGTGAAGGTCATGGTGTAGTCGTTGGAGTTCGCCACTTGCGCAAAGCCGGACAGTCTGCCGCCGCTGACGCTGATGTCCTCCTCGGCAAAGTCGCTGGCTTCGCTGACGGCAACAGTAATAGTAGTGGCGGCGCCGGCAGTAATGGTGGAGGCCGCCGCAGCAAGGGTGATGGTCGGCTCGTCAGTGTCAATGGTTATCGTCAGCGGGTCGGCATCGGTGGCCGAATACTGGACGCCGCTCTCTGTCTGGCTGGCGGTGATGCGCCAGTCGCCGGCAGACAGGGCGCAGTCGCTTGAGCCCTGCTCCACGACGGCGCCGCTAGCCACATCAATGTGGTCGCACAGCCCGCCGCTGTCGGCAAACTCCACGCTGGCGGTCACACCGGTTGCAGTCAGCCTTTTCCTCAGGGCAAGGCCGCTACCGGCAAGCACCCGGGCATCAACAACCACCGTCGCATCCACTACAAGGCCAGTCAGGGTGAAAGTCGGGCTGGCGTCATTGGTGAGGTTGTCGCTGGCGCTGGCGCCGCTGTCCGAGGCCAGCGTCAGGCTTGGCTTTGCCGACATCACAATGTCGCCAACGGTAAAGCGCAGCACATTGCTGGCCTCGCTGTTGCTGTTGCCCGCCCTGTCGCTGAACAAATCCGCAGCGACCGAGACGGTGGCGGTGATGGCGATGGCGGTCCTGTCAGCGGTGAAGGTAACTGTGTAGTTGTCGGAGTCGGCCACCGGCGCAAAGCCGGACAAGACACCGCCGCTGACGCTGATGTCGTCCCCGGCAAAGTCGGTGGCCTCGCTGATGGCAACAGTGATAGTGGTGGCGGCACCGGCAGCGAGGCTGGACACTGTTACCGATGAGGAAAAACCGGCCGCCGCCAGACTGATGGTCGGCGGCCTGGTGTCAAGCCTTATGGTCAGGCTGCCCGGGTTGCCGGGCAGCCTGTCTCTTTCGGTCTGGGTGGCGGCTATCGTCCAGTCGCCGTCATTGTCATGGGTGGACTCGCTGCCGAAAAAACACATATCGCTTATACCCGTGCTGACTCCCATTGCATCAAAGGTCTCGCAGTTGCCGCCTGTGCCCGGATTGCCGAACACCACCACGGCGCTCGGGCCTGTGGCGGTTATCGTCTTGCCAAGCCCGCCGGCCGGGCCAGTGGCTCGGATGGCCAGGCTCGCACCGACTGCCAGATTGCCGATGCTGAACACGGGCGCAATGGCATTGGTGAGGTTGTCGGTGGGGCTGGCGCCCAGGTCGGATATCAGGTCCACACTCGGCTGTGCCGAGCGGGAGGCCGCCACAAGGGCGCTCAGCACATTGCTGGCGCGCCTGTTGTTGTTGCCCGCCGGATCGTGGATGGCATTGGCGGCGACCGAGATGCTGGCGGTGATGGCGCTGGCACTGAAGGCGGCGGTGAACATCATGGTGTAGTCGGTGGCGGAACCCGGCACGGGGGTGAACGCCGACAGCGTGCCGCCGCTGACGCTGATATGGGCCAGGGCAATGTCGGTGGGCTCGCTGACGCTGACGGTGATGGCGCTGCTGCTGCCGCCGGCAAGGGTGGCGGTCAGCGCAACCGGGCTGGCGCCCACCGTGAGCGAGGTAAAGCCAGCTGCGGCCAGACCGACGCTTGGCTGCCCTGTGTCAAGGGTCATGGTCAGCGGCTCGGAGACGACCGGCAGCTTGCCCGGCTCGGTCTGGGTGGCAGTGATGCGCCAGTCGCCGTCATTGAGGGATCCAGTGCCTAGACTGAAAAAGCACAAGCTGCTATTGGTTCTGTTTCCACCCCCATCCGGGCCCGGATTTATGATGATGAAATCGCAGTTGCCGCCGGCGCCCGGGCGGGCAAAGCTCACGGTGGCGGTGGTATCCCCGGCGCTCAGGGTTTTCCTGTAGAACCTGCCCCGGTGCGGGGGGTAGTGGGCATGCACAACGACGGTAGCGCCGACTATCAGGTTGCTGACGACGAATTCCGGGAATTCGCCATGGTTAGTGAGGTTGTCGCTGTCGCTGATGCCCGTATCCGAGGCCGCGGTCATATCCACATAGGGTTTTTGCGACAGGCTGGCGGCCTCGGCAACCACAATGATGTCCAGCGCATTGCTGGCCGCGCTGCCGTTGCCCGCCAGGTCGGCAACGGCATCGGCGGCGACTTGCAATCTGATGCTGGCCGTGTCGGCGGCGCTGAAGCTGATGGTGTAGCGCCGCGCGCCATCGCCCGCATCGGCCAGCGGCGCGAAGGCCGACAGGCTGCCGCCGCTGGCGCTGATGTCGGCCAGGGTCAGCAGGTCGTCTGTGCCCAGGCCATTGGCGTCGCTGACAGTGGCGGTGATGCTGGTGGTGGTACCGGCAGTGATGCTGGTGGCGCCGGTCAGGGTGATGCCTGGCCCGATGGTGTCAAGGGTTACCGTCAGGGTATCGGAGACAGTGGCCAGCTTGTTGATGCCGCTCTCTGTCTGGCTGGCGATGATTTGCCAGTCGCCGTCATTGGCGCCATTGGCGGGGCTGCCGCTGAAGGCGCATTCGGTGATTGAACCGGTGCTGACTCCCATAGCGTCAAAGGCCTCGCAGTTGCCACCGGCGCCCGGGTTGCCGAAAGTGACGGTGGCGGTGGTTGTCATAGTAGTTGCCGTTGCGCCGGGCGGGACTGTCAGTGTTTTTCTAAACCCGTTGCCGCCCGGCCCGGTGGCCTGAACCGTGACGCTTGCGTCGGCCAGCAGGTTGCCGATGGTGAAGGTCGGGGCAATGGCATTGGTGATATTGTCCTCGCTGCTGCTGCCGCTGTCCGAGGCCAGGGCTAGAGTGGGTTGTGCCGATTGAACGAAGCTGGTCTCCACCAGGACGATGCTCAGCACATTGCTGGGCGCTTCATTGCTGTTGCCTGCCGAGTCGGCGAAGCTGCCGGCAGCCACCGAGACGCTGGCGGTGCTGGCGGTGGCGGCGGCGATGAAGGTTATGCTGTATTGAGTGGCGCCTGCGGCGGCGTCTATAGAGTCAGGTATGCGGGTGAACTCGGACAGGCTGCCGCCGCTGACGCTGATGTCGCTCAGGGCAAAGTCCGTGTCGTTGGCATCACTGACTGTGGCGATGATGGCGCTGGTGCTGCCGGCCACCAGACTGGTGGCGGCGGCTGTCAGCGCTATGCCCGGCGGACTGGTGTCGCGCACCACACTTAGCGGGTCGGCAGCAGTGGTCGGCTTGCCCGGTTCGGTTTGGCTGGCGGTGATGGTCCAGCGGCCATCGTCCTCGTCGTCAGCGCCGCCGAGAAAGCAGTCGGCATCGCCGGCGCTCAGGATTATTCCCTGGGCATCAAGCCTGTCGCAGCTGCCGCCCGCACCCGGGTCGCTGAACACCACGAAGGCGGTGCTGTCCCGTGCGGTCAGGGTTTTCCTCAGCGTGATGTCTGTGCCGGACGGGTAGCCAGCCTCAATGGTAACGCTGGCGCCGACCACCAGATTGCCGACGCTGAACACAGGCGCCCTCATGTTGGTGATGTCGTCGCTTGGGCTGATGCCGCTGTCCGAGGCCGCTACCAGGTCCAGTGTCGGTTTTGCCGACAGCGCGACGGCTTCAATGGCGATGCGCAGCACACTGCTGGCGTCCTTGTTGCTGTTGCCTGCCAGGTCGGTGAAGGCGCCCGCGGCGACGGAGATGGTGGCGGTGATGGCTGTGTCGGTGATGGGGGTGGTGAAGTTCGCCGTGTATCTATAATAGTCATCAACGCTATTTGGATTTGTTACCGGCGTCAGGGCGGCGAGGCTGCCATTGCTGACGCTGATGTCGTCCGCGGCCAGACTGCTGGCTTCGCTGATGGCGATGGTAATGACGGTGGTATTGCCGGCCACCAGGCTGGCCGCCGAGGCAAGGCTGATGATTGTCGGCGGCAACCTGTCCAGGATTAACCCAAGGGGGTCGGAGGCTGTGGGCTTGTGCCTTTCGCTCTCGGTCTGGCTGGCGGTGATGCGCCAGGCGCCGTCGGCGGCAAGGGCGGCATCGTCAAACGCCAGCGTGGCGGTGCTATCCGATGCGGTGAGTGTTTTGCTGACCCTGCTGCTGGCCCCGCTGTTACTGAGTAAGTGTAATGCTTCAACAACGACGGTGGCGCCGGATACCAGGTTGCCGAGCGTGAAGCCGGGGCTGTCGTCATTGGTAATCCTGTCCTCGCTGCTGCTGCCTGTGTCCGACGCCTGAGCCAGCGCCAGAGTCGGCTGTGCCGATGGCAGCAGCGCCTCAATGACGATGCTCAGCACATTGCCGGCGCTGTTGCTGTTGCCCGCCAGGTCGGTGAAGGCATTGGCGGCCACCGACAGGCTGGCGGTGGTGGCATTGCCGCCGGCGGTGAAGGTCGCTGTGTAGCCGACGACGCCGTCTGCATCCGACACAGACGCCAGACCAGCGAGAGCGCCGCCGCTGACGCTGATGTCAGCCAGCGCCAAATTGGTGGCCTCGCCTGTGGTCAGGGTGATGCGGGTGGCGACATTGACCGGCAGGCTGGCCGGCCCGGCAAGGGTGATTGTTGGCGGCACATTGTCAAAGCGCACTGTCAGCGGCTCGGAACTGCTGGCGCGATATTCAATGTCGTCGCTTTCCAGCTGGGTGGCGGTAACCATCCAGTCGCCGACATTGGAGGCATCCCCGGCAAACTGGCAGGAGTCCAGACCGCGCCCAATGGCAGAGCCGGTGGCAAGGCTGATTAAATCGCATCTTCCGCCCGGGCCGGGGCTGTCAAAGCCGATGGTGGCGCCGGTGGCACCCGGCGCGACCAGCAGCGTTTTCCTTAACACCAGGTCCGTGCCCCCCGGATAGCGGGCATCAATGGTGACCCTGGCCCCGGCGACCAGATTGCCGAGGATGAATGCGGGGCTGCCGTCATTGGTAATCCTGTCGTCGGCGCTGGTGCCTGTGTCCGAGGCCTGGGCCAGCGCCAGGCTTGGCTTGGCCGACAGGATAATGTTCAGCACGGGGATGCTCAGCACATTGCTCGGCTCTCCGTTGCTGTGGCCTGCCAGGTCAGTGAAGCTGTTCGCAGCCACCGAGATGCTGGCGGTGGTGACGCTGGCGGCGGCGACGAAGGTCGCCCGGTAGTAGGTGCGGGCAGAGTCCGCCGCCGTCAGAGCGGATAAAACGCCGCCGCTGACGCTGAAGTCTTCCAGCGCCAAATCACTGTCTTCGCCGACTGTGGCGGTGATGCTCGTCGTGTCGCCGATAGCCAGGGTGAGGGCGCCCGTGGCTAATGTGATGTCGGGCGCCCGGGTGTCCAGGGTCAGGGTAACGCTGTCGGAACTGGCGGGGGTATTCCTGAAACTGCTCTCTGTCTGGGTGGCGACCAGTGTCCAGTCGCCGTCATTGGCATGGTTGCCAGGTCCATCGCTGAAAGCGCATTCACTGCCTGAACCCAGGCTCATGCCCCGGGCATCAAAAACCTCGCAGTCGCCGCCCGCGCCCGGGCTGCCGAAGACCACAGTCGCGCTGTTTGCAGCCGGTTCAACTACCAGTGTTTTCCTGTAGCGGCGATTGTCCGGCGCGGTGGCCTGAACAACAACAGTGGCAGCGGCCACGAGGTTGCTCAGCCTGAACTCAGGGGCAATGGCGCTGGTAATGCCGTCGCTGTCGCTGGCGCCTGTGTCCGACACCAGCCGCAGGCCAGGTTTGGCCGACGGGATGCTGGTCGCAACGCTTATCATCAGCCGGTTGCTGACTTCATTGCCATTGCCTGCCAGGTCCGTGAAGGCATCCTCGGCAACATGGATGCTGGCTGTGTTGGCGAGGGGGTTGGTGGCGGTGGTTCTGGCGGCTGTGTAGGTGATGGTGTAGTTGCCGGTGCCTGCCACCGGCCTGAGGTCGGACAGGGTGCCATCCGTAACAGTGAAGTCTTCCAGCGCCAGGTCGTTGGCTTCCGTTACCACCACGGTGATGGTGACCACATTGCCGTCGGCCAGGCTGGTGTTCCCCGTGAAGAGGTCAATGACTGGATATGCCGTGTCAATGGTCAGGGTCAGCGGCTCGGCGGGAACAGTGGTCTTGATGCCGCCCGGCTCGGTTTGGGTAACTGTGATGGGCCAGTCGCCGTCCGGGGAGGCGAGGGTCTCTTTTAAACTGCATGAGGTGGTATTGCCGCTGACCACGACGCCGTCTGATACGCGAATATAATCGCAGTTGCCGCCGAGGCCGGGTCTGCCAAACTCTGCCGTGGCGCTGGTGCCCTGTGCAGTCAGAGTTTTCCTGATGATGATCTCGCCTTCTGGGCGCAGTGCCTCAACAAGGACCGTGGCGCCGACCACAAGGTTGCCCAGGATGAAGCTGGGCATGGTGTCGCTGCTTATGTTGTCGCTGTCGCTGAAGCCAAGGTCCGAGGCCGCCGCCAAATCCACAGTCGGTTTTGCCGAGCGCGGCAGTTCAACGGCAATGCTCAGCACATTGCTGGCCTCGTTGCCGTTGCCCGCCGGGTCGGTGAAGGCGTCGGCGGCGACAAAGATGCTGGCGGTGGTGGCGGTGGCGGCGGCGGTGAAGGCAACCGTATAGTCGCTGGCGGAACCCGCCACCGGCATAAAGTCGGCCAGGCTGCCGCCGCTGACGCTGATGTCGTCCAGCGTCAGGCTGGCTGGCTCGCTGATGGCAAGGGTGATGGCGGTGGTGATGCCTATGTCGGTTGTCAGGGCAGGTTCCGCACCTTCTGCCGCACTGGAAAAGCCGCCGCCCAGGGTGATGCTGGGCGCCACTGTGTCCGGTATGACGATATCAACCCTGTTGCTTGCCACTGCATTGCTGTTGCCGGCCAGGTCGGTGAAGGCGCGGGCGGCCACTGCAATGGTGGCGCGGGCGGCCTCGTTGGTGGTGATGGCGGTGAAGGTGATGGTGTAGTCGGTGGTGGAATCCATCACCGGCACAAGGTCGGACAGGCTGCCGCCACCGCCCGTTACTCTGATTTTGTCCGCGCTCAGATTGCTGGCTTCGCTGACGCTGATGGTGATGTCGGTGGCGCTGCCGGTGGTGAGGCTGGTTGCCCCTGCGGCCAGGCTGATGGTTGGCGCCACTGTGTCCAGGACTACCGTCAGCGTATCGGATGTGGCGGTCAGGTCCTTGCCCTTGTTGCGCCCCTGGATGGCGGTGGCGGTGATGTTCCAGTCGCCATTGCCGCTGGTCTCGGTGGCGGCTTCAATGAAGTAGCAGCGACTGACTGTCGTCTGGCTGGCGCCTATCTTGCACAGGCCGCCCAGGCCGGGCGTGCCGAACACCACGGTTTCGCTGACGGCGGATACGCTTATCGTCTTGCTGACCCGCTCCGCCGGGCCAATGGCCAGGATGGTGACCATCGTATCCACCACCAGATTGCCGATGCTGAACTCCGGTTCCAAGACATTGGTGATGTTGTCGCTGGCGCTGACCCCTGTATCCGACACCAGCCGCAGGCTTGGCGTCGGCAACACGTCCTCTGCCTCAACGACTATGTTCAGCACATTGCTGACCAGATTGCCGTTGCCGGCCAGGTCGGTGAAGGTATTCGCAGCGACGTTGAAGGTGATGGTGTTGGCTGTGTCAGTGCTGACCGAGGTGAAGGCAATCGTATAGTCATTCGTGTCTGCCACTCGCAGGGGCGATCCCTGGCTGCCGTGAATGCCGCCGGTGAAGAAGTGCTGCGGCAGGTTGATGGCCTCGGAGATGCTGAGGGTGATGTTGGTGCTGCCACCGGCGACCAGGTTGGTGGTACCGGCAGTGAGGGTGATGGTCGGCTTGGTGGTGTCAAGGGTTACTGTGAGCGTGTCGGAACTGGTGATTGGCCTGGTGTTGCCGCTTTCGGTTTGGGTGGCGGTGATGCGCCAGTCGCCGTCGTATGACTGGTTGGCAAGGCTGTCGCTGAAGGCGCAGACGGTGCCTGAGCCCGTGCGCATTCCCTGCGCGTCCAGCGTCTCGCAGTTGCCGCCCGCGCCCGGGCTGCCGAAGCCGATGGTGGCGCTGCTGGCGCCGGAGGCGACTGTCAGTGTTTTTCTGAATCCCGAGTTGCCGGCGGGGGAGATGGCCTGCACAGTGATAGTCGCATCAGCCCTGAGGTTGCCCAGGGTGAAGGTCGGGGCAATGGCGTTGGTGATATTGTCGTCAGCGCTGCTGCCTGTATCCGAGGCCAGGGTTACGGTTGGTTTGGCCGACGGGCTTAATATCGTCACGCTGGCGCTGCCGGCGGTGCTGCTCGGGTCGTAATCGCGACCAGACAGCAGCGTTACGGTCAGGCTGCCGCTCTCTGCGGCGGCGGCGGCATTGGTGGGTATATTGAGCGTCGCACTGGTGACGCCATGCGGGAGAAAGGTTGTGGAAGGAAGGGTGCCTGATACCAGATTGCCGACAGAGGAAAATTCCAGATGGATGCGGGTTCCCCCTCCGAACAGTGCGACGGGGGTGCTGATGGTGAAGGGGATATCGCTGCCCTTGGTGACGAAGGCTGGCGCCGATACAGAGACTTGGGGGGCACGGTTCTCGGGTAGATCAACCTCGTCTTCCAGAAGGGTGAAGGTGACGCTGTTGCTGCCGATTCGACCATCGCTCATGATGCCACTGACAGGTGCGTTGTATTGATCTGTAGGCACCAGCGTCACGGTGATAGTGCAATCACCGCGGTAAAATCTGTCAGCTCGCGGCTCAACGGGAATCGGGGTGTTGCCACCGCCTTCAAACTCTTGAGGGAATGGCGGGATATGGTCAATGCATTGGCGGCGCGACTCCGCATAGTCCAGAATAACCTCAACCTCCCTGAACGCCAGTGGCGACCCACCGCCCAAGGTAGGGTGCCCTCCCCAAACCGACACGATAAAATCCACCTTAGGGCCAGGCCTGCCTTCAAATTGGGCAGTCGCACCTGCAATGACCAGGAATAGATTCGGGAGTGTTGGGGGATTTCCCCCGATGGCGACAGTCGCGCTCCCGGTAGCAGCGCCGCTTATCGTTTCGCGCCTGGGCACCTGATAGCCGATGCCGCCCAGCAGCGTCATGGTCAGGCTGCCGCTCTCTGCGCTGCCAGTGGCGTCAGTGGCTATAGTGAACTGCGTGCTGGACGCGTTGGCTGCGAGGGTTATTCTGGTGGGAAGCGAGCCTGATATGAGGTCGCCGGTGAAGGAGGATGCCAGGTTGATAGTCAGCTCTGTCAGCGCTGCCCTCGAGCGGTTAC
>JBPCXV010000004.1:0-35762 GCA_051008235.1 Pseudohongiellaceae bacterium
CCCTGAATGAATGAGTGGTCTCTTTGGAAAGAAAAATCCGGGCGCCTTGAACCATCGGCTTCGGTTCTAATCATAAATTGAAGTTCGCTGACCGGAGGGATTTGGCCGGACTGGGATGCCCATGCTGCCACAGTGGACGAAGGGTCATAAGGTCCCTCCTCCAGATTTGTGCTTATCACTTGAAACTGGTAAACCGCCAGCAAGGCCGTTAAAGCCAGTGGTGCCAGAACACTAATTTTCCGCCAATGGCTACAAGACCAGCCAAGCAGCAATGCCAGCACCGGTATGTATAGTATAAAGAAACGGGACATGCTGCTTGATTGACCAATCACCGGCAGCGATTTGAGAAACTGGTTCCAGTCCGGCTGATAGATGTTCAGCACGATTGGTAGCAACAGTATGGCGGCAATCAAGCTCATGATGATTGGCCGTTTATGCCATGCGCCGCGCAAGGACAGTTTTTTCCGACCGACAATAAGGCCTGCCACTATAACCGCCAAGCTGATTGGCGTGAAGCCATAATAGAATTCGTGCCAGGGTAGATAGAATTGTTTATTTTGAAATATCTTATTCATCCCTTCTTGATCTGGAACCCAAAACAAACCTTGCAACAAGCCGATCGGTAAATCAATGATGCCGAAACCAGGCAGCGGATAAAAAGAGCGTTGCACTTGCTCATTCATAGCCGTTACCGCTTCTATTTTTGGCGCAGCAACAAGCAACCCAAGCAGCAGCGAGGCCAGGCAGAAAAGACCGGCCTTGAGCCAGCCATTATCAAAGCCACCACAGACAAGCAGGATGAGCACAACGATTGCAAGCACCTGCAATATCAATATGCCCATGCCACCGTAAATCAGTGTTGCCAACAGCAATCCGGCAAGGCACCCCATAGCCAATGCCCACAGCTTATATTCGCCCAAAGCCCTGATGCCATATAAAAGCAAAGCGGCAAGCACGGGGGCGAAGCCGACGCTATAGAAAGTGAGATGCCCGGTAGTGATGCGAAGCAACAGCAGGCCGCTGAAACTCATGGCGATGGCGGCCATGCAGGCTGGCATACTTTCCAGCCCCCAGAACCGCGCACAATAATAGATACCGATTCCGGCAAGCGCACTGGAGACCAGATAGGTGGCTTGCATACCCGCCACTGGCCCAAAGAGAGAACTCAATGCCTGGGGTAAAGAAAGAGACAATGACTGCGGATTGGCAAAATTGAAGATGCCAGCACAGAAAGATGCCGTGTATTCCTGAATGGCAAGCCCGTTCTGCAGATAGAACAGATGCGAGTCAAACAGTCGCGGCAGGAAGTAGGGGTAGTCGCCGCCAGTCAGGTCAATCATCAAGCCGGCGAGCAGCGCCAGACAAAGAAGTGCGAAACCGGCAATGGCAAATTCCTGATGTTGCATGAATGTAGCCAGCCAACGGCTTGAGGCTGTATGCCGTATGGCCTCGGGTTTTTGGGGTTGCTTGTTGCTACTGTGGCTGGCACTTCGGGAGCGCGTTTTTCGTTTGTTCATATTTTTGATACTCAAAATGTTGAACTCAACATGGGCTCACACACCGATAGATGGTATAGTACACCATCTCGTATTCAATTAGAGGATTTTCTGATGCCCCAAAAACTCATTTCACTGGTGGTGCCCGTTTTCAACGAAGAAGAGATGGTTACCCTTTTCCTTGAACGGGCGCAGGCGGTATGCTCGCAGCTTGAAGGGTACAGATTTCAATACTTGTTCGTTGACGATGGCAGCACAGACAATACCCTGGCCTTGCTACTGGACTTGCAGCGCACTAATCCAAATATCCGCATCGTTGAGCTAAGCCGAAACTTCGGCAAGGAAGCCGCCCTGTCAGCCGGGCTTGATTTTTCAGACGGGAATGCAGCCATTCCCATAGATGTGGACCTGCAAGACCCACCCGAATTAATCCCGCAACTAATCCGCGAATGGGAGAATGGCTACGAAGTGGTATTGGCCTGTCGCTCAGACCGACAGTCCGATGATTGGCGCAAGCGAATAACTGCCGCAATCTTCTACCGACTTCACAACTTCATTGGCAAACCCACCATTCCGGCAAATTGCGGTGACTTCCGTTTGCTGGACCGTGTCGTTGTTGAGGCGTTACGCCAGTTGCCGGAGAACCAGCGGTTTATGAAAGGGCTATTTGCCTGGGTCGGATTTCGCACCACAACTGTGCTTTACACCAGAGAAAAGCGACAGGCCGGCAGCAGCAAGTTCAATGGCTGGCGGCTATTTGATTTCGCCATCCAAGGCATTACCAGTTTCAGCACCGCCCCATTGCGGGCTGCACTGATAGTCGGTGTGCTAACCACATTCCTGGCCTTAATCTATGCGGCCTTCATTATATTCTACGTTCTTTTTCGCGGCATAGACTCGCCTGGCTATGCCTCAATAATGACAGTCGTTCTATTCCTTGGCGGGCTGCAACTAACGGGCATAGGTTTTCTCGGCGAATACCTGGGCCGCAATTACTTTGAGTCCAAACGCCGCCCTCCATACATCGTCCGCAAAACTCACGATACGGAGAACGAGTAATGGATTTGAAAGAGTCTTTCATTTCCCGGGAAGAAGCCGCACGGCACTGGTACTACCAATCCAAGGCCAACGCCATGTTGCACAGCCTGCGTGATATTACTTTTGACAGCGCAACCGACATAGGCGCCGGGTCAGGTTTTTTTGCCGAACAACTTTTGCAGGCCAGCCCCATCCCCGAAGCAATATGCCTTGACACTGGCTACGAGCGAGACCGCGAGGAAGCAGTTGGCAACAAGCGGTTAATTTACCGTCGTGAGTTGGCAACGATTGATACCAATCTGGTGCTGATGATGGATGTGTTAGAGCATATTGAAGATGACCTTGGGTTTCTCAAAGACTGTGTAGGTAAGGCCGCAACCGGAACTCATTTTTTTATTACTGTGCCAGCATTTCAGTTTTTGTGGAGCGGACATGATGTCTATCTTGAACATTTCCGCCGTTACAATTTGAGCGAAATTAAAAAACTGGTCAAAGCGGCAGGCCTGGAAGTAATACGAGGCCACTATTACTTCGGTGCGCTGTTCCCTGTTCCTCTAATTACCAGACTAATTGAACGCATCCTGCATAAGCAACATACAGGGAGCAAGCTGAAACATCATCACCCGTTGATAAACCGAGTGGCACATACAATTTGCAGAGCGGAAATCCCACTGATGCGCCTGAACAAACTGGCGGGATTAACCGCCGTGGTACTAGCGCGAAAGCCATGACTCGTACCTATACCAGACTCTTGCGCTTTGGCATGGTTGGTCTTGCCGTAACCTTGCTGCATATCATTATCGCTAGCAGCCTGATAGAAACAAATCTTGCCCACCCAGCCCAAGCAAACGGAATAGCCTTTGTCATCGCAGCATTGGTGTCTTTTTCCTTGAACACCCGCTACGCCTTCAAGCAGTCAGCAAACCTGAAAAACCTGCTCCGCTTCCTGATCGTTCTCGCTGGCTGTGGCTTATTGTCAATGGGTATTGCCGGCGGCATTGAGTTCATAGGCTGGCCTTATCAGGCTGGTATTTTCGTCGTAGTTCTTAGTGTTCCGCTGATTAACTTTCTTCTACTCCACTATTGGGTGTTTGCACGATGAGGGAACTTACCCTCGCCCCCCACCAAAGAAAACTCCGTTTTCTTTGACTCCCCCTCAAGGGGGGAGTGATTGATAGCCAGTAGCTAACAATCAGTAGGCCGCGACCCGATTGTCATCCCCGGTCATCAGTCGCATCAGCTTCGGATGGGCGAAAAGTTTTTCCTTGCCCAGTTGCACCTCGCTTAGCACGCCAACGGCGACAAGCCGCTTGAGATATTCGGAAGCAGTCTGGCGCTTGGCTATGCCCTGCTCGGTCAAGTTTCTTATCCGGCAGTAGGGTTGCTCAAAGATGATGTTGAGCAGTTCTTGGCTGTAGATTTTCGGCGCCGTTTGGCGGATATGCTCGCGGGTCAGGTCCATCAGGAAGCGGATTGCCGTGATCTTTGCCGTGGTCATGGTCGCCGTGGCGCGAACGGCATCCAGCATATACAGAATCCACGGCTCCCAGGCGCCCTGGCTACTCACCTGATTGAGCAGCCGATAATAGTCCGCCCTATGGCGCAGTATGTAATGGCTCAGGTAGAGGGTCGGCAAGCTCAGCAGTTTCTGTTCAATGAGGTAGAGGATGTTGAGCACCCGGCCAGTCCGGCCATTGCCGTCGGCAAAGGGGTGGATGGCTTCAAACTGGTAGTGACTCACCGCCAGTTTGACCAGCGGGTCAAGGTCGTCCTCCTGATGCAGGAAGCCGGCCCAGTTGTCCAGCAGTTCGCGCAGCAGCTTTTCGCCTGCCGGGGGTGTGTAGATGACTTCGCCAGTCGCCTGATTGGCGAGCACAGTCCCGGGCATCTTTCTAACATCCATGTTGGTGCCCTTGATGGCGCTGCACACTTCCAGCGCCGTGGTGACGCAAAGCGGACGATTGTCCAGAGATTGGAAGCCATTGAACAGGGCAGTCCGGTAGCGTAGCGCCTCCTTCGCCGCCGGGTCTGCCTGAGCCTCGTTCTGAAAATATTTGAACAGTTCATCGGCAGTGGTGACGATGTTTTCAATCTCTGAACTGTCCTTCGCTTCCAGCAGAGGTATCAGGTTGATTAGCAGCCCCTGACTAGGCAGCAGCTCGCCTGCCTGCTTCAGTTCAGCCAGGGCGGTGCGGGCGGGAATGCAAGCCTTTAGGACAGTCGCCGATTCCAGGTCAGCCACGGGCACCAGGTCAGCGGCAGACTCTAGACCAGCCGCAGGCGCCGAGCCGCCAGCTAGCGGAAACCTAGGCAGGTCGTTGTAGGGCTGGTCTGAACTCCAAGTCATGTTGATATTTTCCCATAATTTAGACATAAGGCAAGCTTATGTTGATTGAATAGACATATCAAGCCGATATGTCCATTACGCTTTCAAGCAGTCAGCAAACCTGAGAAACCTGCTCCGCTCCCTAATCGTTCTCGCTGGATGCGGCTTATTGTCAATGGGTATTGCCGGTGGCGTTGAGTTCATAGGCTGGCCTTATCAGGCTGGTATTTTCGTCGTAGTTCTTTGTGTTCCCCTGATTAACTTTCTTCTACTCCACTATTGGGTGTTTGCATGATAAATGATGGTTTGGCAAATCTGGAACTAAACCAACTCCCGCAACAGCGCAAGTGCCGGCGCGACACGGATGCCTTCGCCGCTGGTGTAATCCTTGCTGCCGACTGCCGTCAACTGCCAGGCCTCGGCTTTTGGGAACTTGGCACTTAGGTAGCGGAGGCTTTTGTCTATGTCCGCATCAGCCCATTTGCATTCAACCAGCAACACAGGTTCCCGACGGTCGGTGATGACGAAGTCCACTTCCCGCCCGTCTGTATCCCGGAAGTAGTTCAGTTCATAGTCAAGCCCTTCTACATCCTGCTTGTAATGCACCCACTTCAACAGATGCGAGGCAACCAGATTTTCAAATCTTGCTGAGTCTCTGGCGACAAGCGACCAATCAAAGTGGTAGTGCTTGCGTTCCTTTTTGACTGCGCGTATCCGCGTACTGCCAAAAGGTGTCAGGCGAAATATGGCGTATAGCCGCTCCAGTGCGTCTAGCCAGGCAGAGGCCGCCTTGTGGCTGATTTGCAAATCTTCCCGTATGGCGTTGATGGACAGCGGCGAACCCACCAGGTCCGGCAGTCGCAACATCAACAGTTCCAGTTGCCCCAAATCACGGATTCGTTCCAGAGATGCCACTTCTTCGCTAACCAGACGAGTCCGGTATTCCCGCGACCAACGCCGCGCTTGAGTCTTGCTGCCGCCGAGGAAAGGTTCGGGGAAGCCGCTCAGGTTCAGCAAGGTCTGCAATTCGCCGCTTGTCTTCAAGCCGAGTTCCGCCACGGTGAATGGGTGTAGCCGTAGCAGGTGGTATCTGCCTTGCAGGGAGTCTCCGCCAAAACGATACAGATCCAGCCGACCGCTGCCGGTTACCAGTATCCGCTGTCCGGTGCGGCGGTTGTCGTAGAGACCCTTCAGGTAGTTGCGCCACTGGCGGTACTTGTGAATCTCATCAAAAATCCATAAGGGGGAGTTAGGCAGTTCCCGCTTGAGGATCTGTTCACGGTGCTCAGCGACATCCCAGTTAAGGTAGCCCTTGCTCGCGCCAGGCAGCTTTTGGGCCAAAGTAGTCTTACCCACCTGTCGGGGACCGGCGACGAATACCATTTTCTGTCCAAGGTCTTGCCTGACTTGCGCTGTCAGGTAGCGTGTTTTAGTGGTCATATCGTTGCCCTCACTGTGATTTTCCACCATAGTCAAAAATACAGACGGGGATTTTCTACTAAAAAGGAGAATATGGCAAGGGGTGGGGGCTTGACAGGCTTATTTCATAACGGACAAGACTATGAATTGACATGAGATTTTGGCGGCCTATAATGCGAGCAATGGAGTGGAATTATGGTGGTGAGCCACGTTTTGACTATTGATTAGCACAGATGGCTGTGAGTCGCTCATAGGTCTAACTAACCACTGACAAACCCATGCCAATGCTAGCATTGGGATATTTAGGAATAAAGGCAGGCACATTAGTATGAACATTGAAGAACTTAAAGAAATCATCAGCAAAGGTGAAGATAGCAGACTGCAATTTAAAAGTGATGTCAAGCATGCAGATTCACTGAGTGCTGAAATAGTAGCGTTCAGCAACTCTGAAGGTGGTTTGCTGCTGATAGGAGTTAATGATGACCACAGTATTACTGGACTAAGCGCAGTGCGTGTAGAAGAAGTTGGCCAGCTACTTTCTGATGTTTCTCTCCATAACATCAAACCGTCCGTTGTCCTCCTCACAGAAAACGTTTTATACATGGAGGGCAAAGTAGTCAAAGGTACTGTAATAGCTGTAACAATCGATTCTGGACCTCATAAACCCTATCGCACTAAGAGCGGGGTCGTATGGATAAAGGCTGGAGCCAACAAGCGACGTGCCACTACAGACGATTTGTTATACATCCTTCAACAGTCAGGGCTTTTGTATGGTGAAGAAATGCCAGCACGAGGGACATCAATAAAGGACATTAATAGGGACCTTTTTGAAAAATGCTGCAATTTGCATTTGCCGATGTCAACCAATATTCAAAGGCCGCCTCTAGTAAAATTATTGGAAGCTATTAGGATGGGTGATGTGCTTAATGCCGCTAGAACTTTATTATTCTCATATATGCCCAGATTTCATCAGAGGTCTTCATTAGAGCAATTGCTAGAAATTTTAAACCTAACGAAAGACGATACTCTTAATGTAGCCGGTGCTTTATTGTTCACAGATACGCCTCAGTTCCGATTACCTATATTTATAGTTAAAGCCTTATGTTTCTCTGGAACAACGGTCACTGACACCGATAATATTTACCAGCAAGACATTTCTGGAAATTTGTCAGATATGTATCAAATGTCAATAGAGTTCGTGTTATCTAATATTCATCATAAAAGAAATGAACAAGGAGAAATTTTATATGAAGAGCCTGAAGTTCCAGAAACAGTGCTGACGGAACTAATCACAAACGCACTAGTTCATAGAGATTATATCGTGAAAGATCATATCAAGATAATGATCTTTACAGATCGTATTGAAATTATCAGCCCCGGCCACTTACCAGGCAATTTGACATCTGAAAGGATTAAGAAAGGAGAAAGAAATGTTAGAAACGAAAAAATTGCTTTTTTTGCTCCAAGCATTATGCCTTATATGGGAGTTGGTAGTGGTATTCAGCGTGCATTAGAACACTATCCAGATATTGAATTTATTGATGATAGGGATGGTAACCGTTTCAAAGTAATTATTCGACGAAGGAACCCTTTGATGTCAGACAAAGTCCAAGAAAATTCGCGAGGTGAAAAGCTGTGAAACTGAACGACCAGCAAATGCTACGATTCGTAGAGCGTATTAAGCTACCTGCTGATAAGCAGGCTAGTTATAACAATCAAATTGATGCACTCAAGAAGCGTGTTGTGGAGGCCATTAATGGCATGCCAAATACGAAGATATCTAAGGTTAAACGGGCAGGCTCTTGGAAAAAAGGAACCACTTTACGACCGAGAGGCGATATGCCCTTGGACGTAGATTTAGTATTTTTTGTAGACGTAGATGAAGAAGTACAGTTTGACTCAGATGAGTTACGGAATGAGATTATCACTGTTTTGAGAAAAGCCTATCCAGACAAGCCTGCAGAAGATTTCACCAGCGGGGAAAAAACAGTAGGCATAACCTTCCGAGGAACTGGACTTGAAGTGGATATTGTGCCCTTTATTCCTGACAAGGGGAATTCTTCATACGGACGGCAACCCCACAAAAATCTGCATTCAGGAAATTTTAGAACCAGCGTTGATAAGCAGCTAACATTTATCTCCGATATAAAGAGCAAATGGAGTAATTTTTCCTCGGTTGTTCGTATAGTTAAATGGTGGAAAAATCGACAGGAACTGGAACTTCCATCATTCGCTGTAGAGCTAATTTTTGCTCACCTGATGGGTCAGAACCGAGTCGGGAAGACTATTTCTATTGAAAGGGCACTTATAGAGTTTTTTGAATTTGTGAGTGCAGACCCGCAAATAAGAATTGAATTTCCGGGGGCCATAGGTGATAATCTCCCCAGTCCCGATAAGCTACCGATTATCGCGGATCCAACAAATAATAAAAATAACGTTATGGGTAGAATTAGTTTAGACGAATGGAATGAGGTTACAGGTAAGGCATGTGAGGCATTTGAAACTATATCTTATGCGGGAAGTGTCAGCGGGGATAAAAATACCACTGATCTTTGGCGTGAGATATTTGAAGGGTTTAACATTCAGGAGGTGTGAAAATGGCGACCACTACACAAACGACAACCAAAGTTAACATCCAAAAGGTAGGGGAATGCTTCGCCGCGGATTTGTCTATGCTTGCGCTTAGAACTAGAGCGATGAGACAAGAACAGGCGGCTAACATAGCGCATGATATTACGTTAATGGCAATTTACCGGTGCCTTGATACTGTGCATGTCCAGTTGCTGAATAATTTCGGTAACCGGATGGCTGCGCATGTGTATAAGGTTGAAGGTGAAGGCCATTGGGAAAAGAACCGTCCAGGAGAAAATAACTGGCCAAGTACCCCAAGTGGTTATCTTGATGTCACAGTGTTTTATTCAGATTTACAAGTGGCTAATGAATTAAAGAAGAGCGGGAGACTGCTCAATAGCTGGACAAGATCAGACAGTAATACTGACTACGCAGGAATGAAACCTGGACAAGGACGGCAGTACTCCAGCGGAAGCTACGGATGGACCCGTAAATCTTATTCGGCTTAAAGGTAATTAAAATGAGCGAAAACAGTTTTGACGAACAAATTGAACTACCATCCAACAATATTGAAGATATAGCAGATACGCTTGTTGGTTTTGAGGCACGCTATCGGATGATTCGAGGTCATCTTCAGATGATTCTTGAACCAGAACGCATAGACGAGTGGGCAAATATCGTTCATGCGCGCCCCCCCGCTCTTGTCAACCTGATGCGTCAGCGATATCCGCTGTTTCTGCTGAGTGGGGATGTAGGAACTGGAAAGACAATAACAGCCGAGTGTATAGCGAATCGGATTACGAAAGAGATGAAGCGAGAGGGTGTGTTGCTCAAGCTAGGGGCACAGGTTCGCGGGCGGGGGCTGCATGGTGAGATGACACAAAAAGTGAGAGATGCCTTTGAAGAATTGAAAGCTGCCGCTGGAAAGAAGCGATTGGCTTTTCTCGTTATTGACGAGGCCGATGCGGTGGCAGCTCAGCGAGATACAGAACAAATGCACCAAGAGGAAAAATCAGCAATCAACACGCTGATTCAGCGAATTGACGCGATTAGAAGCGTGAGTGGTCGTGCAGCTGTTTTCTTGTGCACTAATCGCATTCACGCCATTGATCCAGCAGTTGTACGGAGAGCGGCTCTGCATCTGGAGTTTAATCGACCCGGAGATGATGAGCGTGTTGAATTGCTGACCCAAGACTTAGACGGATTAGGTTTAACTGGTGGAAATATAGATACCCTAGCTTACATAACAGGACCGAAAAAAGACCGCCCAGGTTACACCTACTCAGACTTTCGCCTGAGATTTTACCCTCATGCAGTGGCTATGGCTTTTCCTAACACACCGCTTAAGTTTGATATCTTGAAAAAAGCGGCGCAAGAAATTACACCTAGCCCTGAGATTAAGAAAAGCAGTGACTAATAGTTTCGCAAGGTAGATAGGATGCAAGAAAGCCTGAAAAACCTTAAGCAGAAAGCAGAGCTGTGTAGATACGCTCATTCATGTTTGGCAGGTCATGCCCGTTGGTGGCGACGAACAATGGACATTGTTATTGCCAGCCTAACACTTGTGCTGTCTGTCATGGTGGTGTTCTTTTATCGTGGGACTGTCAGTGAGTACAATACTTATCTAATAATTTGTATCGGGCTTTTGCCGCCATTCATTTTCTTCACACAAAACCTGAACAGAATTTTCGGGTGGTCCCAGAAAGAGACAAGCCACACTTTGGCTGTGCATGTTTGGGGAATGTGGATACGCGATGTAGATTTTTTTATAGAATCTGCTTCAGACCCTATGAGCGAGCGAGACCGCGAGAAAAGCACCGATATTCAAAGGCAATATGTAGAGTGTATGGATAAGACACCGCCCATACCTAACAAAAAATTCCTGCTCTATAAAATCGCACTAACCCGGCGAGTTGCATTAGCAAAAAAAATAGATGAGACCAGAGATAATCCTGATTTCTCGTTGAGCAAACTAGATGAAATAGAACAAGAATGTGTCAGTACTGAAAAGAAAAACACGGCGGCTACCAAAGACAAAGCGTGTTAAAGAATCAGGAGTTGAAATGGCAACGAGCCCCAACATCCTATTCACAGTAGGCCACTCAGTGCATCCCATTAACAAGTTCATTGGGCTGCTTCAGCAGCACGACATCAATGTGGTAGCAGATGTAAGGTCAGTCCCGTTCAGTCGCTTCAACCCTCAGTTCAACAAAAAGCGTCTTGCGGCTTCGTTGCATGAGCAGGGCATACAGTATGAGTTCTTTGGCGAGGAACTTGGTGCTCGTGCGAAGGAGCCATCATGTTATGTTGATGGCCAAGTTCAATACGCGCTGCTTGCCAAACGACCAGCATTCAAGCGAGCAGTCAAGAAATTGGTCAATAATGCGCGTAACCACCGGATTGCTCTAATGTGTGCGGAGAAAGAACCTTTGGATTGCCATCGAACGATACTGGTTTCAGAAGCCCTTGCTAATGCAGGGCAGCAAGTTCAACATGTGCTTGCCGATGGTACTCTTGAGCCGCATCAGGATACACTGGATAGGCTACTTGATATTACAGGCACTTCACATGACGATCTCTTTCAAGACAAGGCGGAGTTCCGGCGGCAAGCGGTCAGGAAGCAGGAGGAGCGAATAGCGTATAGATTGCCGGAGTCAAACGCAGGCTGAGGATATAGTTACATGAGCACATTAGAAGCAATAAAAGAACGGCAGCGAGGCTGGGCGAAGCGGCAGAGTAAACAGCCGGACAGGAACTATCTCGCTTCCGTTTCAGCCAACCTCTATCAAGAAATGGCGGCTTCTACGAAGGCTGCGTTTGGAGATGGTGCTGGTTCTGAACTAATTGATACATCAAAAAGCCCAGCAAAGATGAAGGCACTTCATTCCTCGTCAGCTCTCGCCGTTAATTTTTTTGACTACTGGGTCAACCGCGATTCCGGGCCGCTACAACAGGCACTTCAGATGGATGCGCGCATTGATTCTATCTTGTTTGAGAAAACCTATTCCACAGGATTCTCCCTTCCTCATCTGGATGTTGTCATTGAAGATGAAAACAAAACCATTACTGCGTTTGAAAGCAAATTCACGGAGTGGCTAACCCCCTTGGGAAAGAAAGAGCCATTTAGAGATGCCTACTTTGAAAATCAAACTAAACACTGGGAGCGCGTTGGCCTGCCAGAATGCCAACGACTTGCCCGTAAGATGTATGATGCTTATAAGAGTGATGAGCGGAATGTTTTCCAACATCTGGATGCGCCGCAACTACTGAAACATGCACTTGGGTTGGCAAAGAACCTTAAAACATTTTCGTTAGTCTACATCTACTTTGCTGCGCCTGGCACTGAGGCCGATGATCATCGGGACGAGATTTACAAGTTTATTTCCGAGGTTGACTCTAGGCTTAACTTTGAATCGCTCACCTATCAGAAAGTCTTCAACAAGCTCAAAGTTAACGCACCTGATGATTCTGACTACCTGGATTATCTTGAGGAACGATATTTTGGATAATAACAACTTGCACGGGCACCCTGATAGTCTCTTGTGCTAGTTTAGTGCGTGAACCCTGACAGGACAGTCTGGCAAAACAGCCTATTGAAATCCCGAAAAGAGCCCTTATAATGCTTGGTTCTGTCCGACAGTTTGGGAACTTTCGTTGCCACCAAATTGCCAGATCTTTGATTCCAAGCGCAACGAAAAGGCGATTTATCATGTCAACCCTAAATATGCACGGTCCTTATAGCCTTGACACCGATACTATTAACAAAGAAGTAACCAATATTTCACCGGGCAACTATGCGCTTGGGGAAGATGATGCGAATGGTGAGTTTGAAGTGAAATACGTTGGTCGGTCTGATGGTGATGTTAATCACCGCTTGCGCCAATGGCCGCAGAATACAGAATTGAAAAAGTTCATGTATTCCTATGCCGACACACCGCAGGAAGCATTTGAAAAAGAATGCACAGATTACCACGATTTCGACCCGTCTCACAATGAGAATCACCCAGCACAGCCTGATGATACTGACCTTAAATGCCCGGTTTGTAATACATAAAACAGGGATTAAGCACAGCGGAGCAAACACAAGGATTTACTGGCACGAATTGGTGATTCTTGGCCTGCGTCGCCTGATGGTTTCATGTGTATTGGGTCAGGACAAGACACTTCCATTGAGAGGAAAATAAGTGTATTGTTACCAGTGAATTTGACTAGGAGCCTAAGTCATGTCTATATCGCTCAATCTGCCACTCCCTGATGAGCTCAGGGATTTTATTGAGAAGCAATCGGGCGCTGGAACCTCGTTCGCCTCGTCTGACGAGTATGTGCGTTCAATAATTCGTGAAAAGATGGAAAGGCTGGAGGCGGCAAAATTCCGTCAATCCATACTTGCAGGCTATCAGGATATTCTTGAAGGTCGTACAATTGAATATCAAGGGAGCATCGCAGAAGTCATTAACCAAGTGGAAAAGCGCGATAAGGAGAGTTAATGGTAGCGATACATATTACGGAAAGAGCGACACTGGAAATCCAAGCAATTGAGGAATACTCAAAAAACAGGTGGGGCGAACACCGTGCGACTAGATATATCAGTGGTGTAGATGAAGCATTAACATTATTAAGCAATCATCCAAACCTTTTACAGACTAAATCTGAAATATCAGCACACCTGAAGTTTTATTTATCAGGAGAACACATTTTAGTGTTTGCACAATTCAATGATGATATTTATCTTATAACTGTTATGCATTCAAGAATGAATCTGAGTCATCGCATTCAGGAATTAGAACCTACGCTTCGCAGTGAGGTTGAAATCATGCACAATACAGTGCTTCAGAATCTATAGGAGAAACCCCATGGCCGTACTAGACACACCTGTTTGCGATTTTGGCTGGAAAGCGCAGGATTTTAAACTTAAAGACCCGGATGGAAAGGAATATTCCATGACCGAAGCAATGGGCGAGAACGGCCTGTTGGTTGCGTTCATTTGTAATCATTGCCCTTATGTTAAAGCGGTGATTGGCCGGTTGGTGGCTGATGCGAAGGTTTTGCAGGAAGAAGGTTTCGGCGTGCTGGCGGTTATGGCGAACGACTATGAGAGCTACCCTGATGATAGCCCGAATGAAATGCGGCGCTTCGCCGCTGAACATAAATTTACCTTTCCCTATCTGGTTGATGAAGATCAGAGCGTAGCCAAATCATACGACGCGGTGTGCACCCCCGACTTCTTTGGTTTCAACCGTGATTTTGAACTGCAATACCGCGGACGCCTGGATGATGCCGAGCGTGGTGATGCATCAGATCGAGTGCCTGAGTTGCTGAACGCCTTTCGCCACATTGCCAAGACCGGTGCAGGACCGAAAGAGCAAACGCCCTCAATGGGTTGTTCAATGAAATGGCGTTAAAGTGCTTTTTAAGGGTATTGCCCTAATAAGACCATAAGGAGTATATTATAAGTTAACCTTGTAACTAACACCTTACACAGATAGGGGGTTCCCCATGAACGATATTAGAGACTACAAGCAAATCTTCCCCATGCGCCGTCTGTGGCTGATATTCGGGCTGTTGCTGGCGGTGATGTTTGGCACCCTGCTAATCGTCGGCGGGCGTGTTTTCCAGTTGGCGCCACCGGTGCCGGCAGTTGTGCAGATTGAAGACGGCACCCGCTTTTTCACGGAAGATGATATTCAGCAAGGACGCGATGTGTGGCGACGGCTGGGCGGCATGCAACTCGGTTCGGTGTGGGGCCACGGCGGCTATCTGGCACCGGACTGGAGCGCCGACTTTTTGCACCGCGAAGCACTGGCCATGCTCTCCGCCCGCGCCGGTGCCGATTATGAATCACTTGATGCAGGCCGTCAGGCAGTGCTTTCAGCCGAGCTGGCAGCAGACATTCGTCGCAACCGCTACGATCCGAGCAACGGCGTGCTAACCATCTCCGCCGAACGCGCCAGCGCCATAGGCGTAGTGATTCAACATTACAATAATCTGTTTTCCAGCGATGACTTTGAATCCCTGCGCGAAAAATACGCCATTCCAAACTCGCCGTCCGGCGGCTTGAGTGATGAGGATGTGCGGCTGCTGTCATCTTTCTGGTGGTGGACTGCCTGGTCTTCCGTAACCAATCGCCCCGACGACACCGTGAGCTACACCAACAACTGGCCGCACGAACCATTGGTGAACAACAAACCAACCGCGCCAACTTTCTTGTGGAGCTTTGGTTCGGTAGTGTTGCTGATAGCAGGCATCGGAGTGCTGTGCTGGTTCTTCAATCGTGAACGGGACACCTGGCGCATTGACCTCGCACCGGCGGGCGGCTTTGCCCGAGACAATCCGCTCGGCAGCGTTACCCCCACACCCGGCATGCACGCCGTGCGCAAATATCTGTGGTTGGTGGCGGCGCTCATCTGCGTGCAGATTTTGCTGGGCGTGGTAACCGCGCACTATGCCGTGGAAGGGCACAGTTTATATGGCTTCCCCCTTTCCGACTATTTACCTTATGCGCTAACCCGCACCTGGCACACGCATCTGGCAGTGTTGTGGATTGCCACAGCCTGGCTCGCCGCCGGACTTTATGCGGCACCATTAATTGGCGGCGGAAAAGATCCGGCCTGGCACCGATTCGGCGTGAACTTTCTGTTCCTGGCCTTGCTCATCGCCGCCGTCGGTTCGCTGGCAGGGCAATACGCTGCCATTCACGGTGTGTTCCGCGATGCGCCGATGCTGAACTTCTGGTTTGGTCATCAGGGTTACGAGTTTTTGGACCTGGGGCGATTCTGGCAAATTCTCATCTTCGTCGGCTTGCTGTTATGGCTGGTGTTGATGTTGCGCGCGGTAGTGCCGGCCATTCGCCGCCGCGAAGAGGACTATCACTTGTTAATTTTGTTAATGGCATCCTCGGCGGCGGTGGGGATATTGTATGGCGCGGGTATGCTTTACGACCGCGAAACTCATCTCACCATTGCTGAATATTGGCGCTGGTGGGTGGTGCACCTGTGGGTGGAGGGCGTGTTTGAAGTGTTCGCCGCGGCGTGGATTGCCTGGGTGTTTGTGCGCATGGGATTGTTACGCGCCTCCACTGCGGCAGTGTATGTGATGTTCGCCGCAATGATTTTTCTTGGCGGCGGTGTGCTTGGCACCTTCCACCATTTGTATTTTTCCGGAACGCCGGAGTCGGTGCTGGCACTCGGCGCTGTGTTCTCGGCACTGGAAGTGGTGCCGCTGGCACTCATCGCCTTTGATGCACACGACCACTGGTCGGTGCAGAAGGAAGCACCCTGGGTGCGCGCCTATCGCTTGCCGCTGATGTTTCTGTTGGCGGTGGCGTTCTGGAATTTGATAGGCGCCGGCATGCTCGGCTTCCTGATTAACCCGCCGCTGGCACTATATTACCTGCAAGGACTAATGACCACACCCGCGCACGGACACGCCGCACTGTTCGGTGTGTATGGCCTGCTCGGCATTGGGCTTATGTTGTTCTCCCAGCGCGGTTTGGTGAGCATGGCCGCAGACTGGTCAGACCGCCTGTTGCATTGGGCATTCTGGTTGTTCAACGGCGGCCTGGCGTTGATGGTGTTCGGCTCCATTCTGCCCCAGGGATTGATTCAGGGCTACGAGTCTTTCGCTCGCGGCTACTGGTATGCAAGGTCGCCGGAGTTGATGCGCTCAGACTGGATGGAGACGCTGGTGTGGATGCGGGTTCCGGGTGATGTGGTGTTTGCCATCGCTGCTGTGTTGCTGGTGGTGTTCTTCCTGCGCACGGAGTTGGGGAAGAAGCGTAGTGAGTAGAAGATGAAACAGTTGGAGAATTGGACATCATTTCAGAAAACCGCCAACCGATTACGGCAGATACGTGATAGGAAATATCACGGAACTCCCTGACGAAAACCTGAACGGCCTTGCCCGAGATGTGCTATTTGCCATTCGCGGCAGGCTGTTCACCAGAGAAAGGTTCGAGGCCATCTGGTGCTTAAACACCAGCTATTATTCCAATGTGGACATGAGCAAATATCAAGACCCGGCATTGATAACAAGGTGCGGGCTACTTTATCTAATTCACTTGGTTTCTTGTTTTTCATATTTAACCAGCCCTCCATTCGGCCATAGTTTTTACCCCTTTGCTACGGTTACAAGCATTACATAATAACTGCAAGTTGTCTATATGGTCTGTGCCACCCTTTGCTTTCGGCGTTATATGGTCTACTTCCATATTCTTGAACGGGAAGTGTAAATCGCAACCTATGCAGACACCCTCTTGCTCGCCATACAGTTTATGAGCATGTGTGCGATAGTTAGGTAGTTTGCCTAAATCAGTGCGGTCAGGCGGTTTTGTTAGTTTAATTGCACCTTCAAACAATGAGCCTTGTTTATCCCATTCTGATCTATCACCGTGCATTATCCGATCATTTACTAATTTTATAGCCATTGGCGATATATCAATACCTACCCATTGGCGTTCCATACGATAAGCAGCAACCAAACTGGTTGCACACCCGCAAAACGGATCAAGTATCATATCTCCCTTATTACTTGAAGCATTGATTATTCTTTCAAGCAAAGGTAATGGCTTCTGTGTTGGATACCCCGTGCGTTCTTTACTGGTGCGGCCCACCATATCAATATCCCAGTAATCTTTCATATTCACCATTGTATGCCAGCCCATCTCATCTTCAAACTCTTCAACCCCTTTAAAGTTATAGCGTTTGAATCGTCTGTTATATGATTTTTCTTTTTGTAAATTGAAACAATAGTCATTACCCAATGTGTAAAAGAATAATGTATCGTGTTTTTTAGCAAAACCTTTCTTTGGTGCGCCACCTGATTTGTAGCACCATACTATTTCATTGCGAAAATTATTCTTGCCAAAGATAGCATCCATTAGTAATTTTAGATAATGGCTTGCTGTGGTATCACAATGTAAATAGATACTGCCTGTATCCTTTAATACTCTGTGCATCTCTAACAATCTTACAGCCATAAAGATTAAATACGACATCATGCTCTTGCCGTGTGTGGCCCTGGCCGCTTCTATAACAGCATACGCCGCCGGGTTCCTGTCTGCTAATTCCCCATGCTCATGCACATCTATATCATCTAATGTCCACGCATCTTTGAATGAAGCCCCCGCCGCTTTACTGCCGACTGGTGCTGAATAGGTTTTGTTTGAATTGAACGGCGGATCTAAATAAATCAAGTCAATACACGCATCGTTGATCCCCCTTAACACGGGGAGATTATCGCTTATCCAGACTGTATTCGATTTGAAGTTCATTGCGTTAGTTCTTTGTAGGTTAAGGGAGCAACGGGCCAGAATGGTGAATTGTAGAATATCTCCGATGGCGTAGTCAACGGGGCATCTTTCAGGCACTAATCGAGTACCAGCATCATCATAACTACATACTGGCCTCATGGCGGTATTGCCCTAGAGGCCCCAATGGGCTATTATCAAAGTCAAGTGTGAAGCATACGATAAAGGTGCTTTCAGTCTTGTTCTTACGCTTTAACAGCAAATTCAAGTTGAATGAATGGTATGACAAAAACTAAATTAACAGCTATTGACCTCTTTAGTGGTGTAGGAGGGTTGTCGTGTGGTCTGAGGCAGGCAAAATTCAAAGTTCTTGCTTGCGTCGAGAACAACAATCTTGCGGCATCTTCATACAAAATGAATCACAAGGAGGCTGTTATGTATCAGGAAGATATTCGAAAGTTAAGCCCAAGAAAAATGTTAAATGATTTAGGCTTGCAGCCAGGAGATCTTGACTTACTAGCAGGTTGCCCACCTTGTCAGGGCTTCTCTTCCCATCGAACAAGAAATAAAAAAACATCAGTTAGAGATTCAAGAAATAAATTAATTTATGAATTTATTAGATTCGCTGAAGTGATGAAACCAAAAACGATAATGATAGAGAATGTTCCTGGCTTGGCAAAAGACAATAGAATCGAAAAATTTAAGAATAAGCTGATTGAGTTGGGTTATATTTTTGATGAACGCTCTATAAGCGTTAAGGATGTGTCAGATTATGGCGTGCCGCAAAGACGGCGAAGGATGATTTTGAAAGTATCAAAATTCGGCGTTATTGAAGATCCCGAAAAAGTAGAGGAGAAAAGAAGCGTACGAGATGTTATCTATAATCTCAAAAAACCTGGGCAGTCAGGTGATGCGCTTCATGATCTCCTAGAGGATAGAAGTCATCGAATAAAAGAGCTTATAAAATTAATTCCCAAAGACGGAGGGAGCAGAGAAGATTTGCCAAGAAAATACTGGCTTCCATGCCATATTAGATATCCTGAAGGATATAAAGATGTATACGGTCGTATGGCTTGGAAAAATGTTGCGCCGACCATCACGGGTGGATGTGTAAGCCCATCTAAGGGTCGTTTTTTGCACCCCTCTCAAAATAGGGCAATCACTTTAAGGGAAGCGGCCCTTCTGCAAACATTTCCTAAAAATTACAAATTTTCATTAGAAGAAGGGAAGCATTCGGCAGCTTTAATGATAGGCAATGCATTGCCACCTGAATTTATCAGAAAATACGCAAATGCCATCAAGAAACATATCGAAGACGCTAAATAATCATTAGAGGCTATGTTATGACGACTTCCAATCCATTTGAACTTAAATTTGACCCGAAAACGATTAAGCATCTTGGGCTAAAAATGTATGGTACCTTGCCCCCGGCTCTATCCGAGCTAATTTCAAACTCTTATGATGCTGATGCAAGTGAAGTGAAAGTTATTTTTCATGAGCAAAAAGGTAAACCAGAGTACATTGAAGTTATTGATAACGGAGAGGGCATGACGGTTGAGGACATTCAGGAGAAATTTCTGGTCATCGGGCGGAATCGGCGCGAATTGGACGGCGACAAGCCAAGCAAGAAATATAATAGGCTTCCAACGGGCAAGAAAGGACTAGGCAAGCTTGCGCTATTTGGTTTAGCAAAAAAAATAAGGATTACAACTAGGAAAGAAGGGAAAGAAAGCATATTTGAATTAGATTGGGATGTGCTTACAAATTCAGACGGAACTTATCATCCAAAAGATATTGCTGTCAACAAGCCAACGGAGAAAAGTGATGGTACTGTTGTAAAATTATCTGAATTGAAACGAAAATCAAGATTCACTATAGAAATGTTTGCAAATAGTATTTCAAGAATATTTATTGTAGACGAGAATTTTCACATAACGCTAGAATCCACAAGCGGCAAGTCCTACGATGTAAGTAATGAGAGGAAATACGGGCAAATTAAGGAACAGTTCAAATGGGATATCAAATCTCTGATTCCTGAAGACAGTGAGTACCGAGATAAAGAACTGTCAGGAGAAATTTATACCAGCGAGAAGCCTATTCCTGCATCGTCTGATCTGAGGGGAATAACTTTGTTCTCTAGAGGGAAACTGGTGAACAAGCCTGATTATTATTCAAAGAGTGCGTCAAGTCACTTCTTCCAGTATCTGACTGGCTGGGTGTCAGTGGACTACATTGATTTACTCAAGGAGGACGTAATAGCTACTGGTCGGCAATCGATAGAATGGGAAGATGAAGAAATGGAGAAGTTGTATGAGTTCTTAACAGCAGTTGTTGCTGAGGTGAATAAGCAATGGAGGGATTTTCGAAAAAAATCAAAAAGGAAAAATCTAAAAAAAGCTACACAGGTTGACGTAGATGACTGGATTTCAAAACTGCCGGATGATGTCAGTCCAGATATAAAATTGATAGTTGAAAATCTCGATGAAGAAGATGCGCTTGAAGCGTACGTTCTAATAATTGAATCGCTACATAACGTAATTCCTGAATACCCCCGCTTACATTGGCGACACCTGCACCCTAAATTAAAAAATAGAGTTCGCGATGATTACGAAAATAAGAAATATCTTGATGCAGCGGATCAAGGTGTAAAAATATATTGTGAAGAAATTCGCTCTATTACAGATCTAAGTGAGGACGGAATGGAATTAATAGGCAAAGCATTTGGGGGTGAAAAGCCACTTATTGTGGTTGCGGATACGAAAACAAAGATAGGTGAAAATATACAAAGCGGACATGTGGCTCTCTCAAGGGGTCTAATTGCAGGTTTTAGGAATCTCGTCGCTCATAATCCTAGAGACTCTGTTGTCCCAGATATTCTCTCAGAATTAGATTGTTTGAATATATTAAGCCTAATTTCATACTTATTAACGAGGCTGGACAATGCTAAGAATGAGATAAAGGTGAATTGATAGTAGCCCAAAACCACTAACCAAACACCCCTTCAATCGGATGCCAAGCGCGGAAGTACCAGCTTGCAATGGCTCCACTCGCGCTTATGAGAAAGGAAAACGCCAGTAGCCCCCACATTGCCAGGGTGGAACTGTGCGATAGTTTTGCGTAGGCGAGGAAGCCGATGATTCCTGTTAGTAGCAGTGGGAGGATTGCTACCATGTAGCGTGGGCCGTAGTTTAGGCCGTCTGGGGTGCCGGTGAAGATGGCGAAGAACAGGAAGTATGGTAGCGCCATGAATAGTGCTACGCCGATTTGTTTGCCGTGTTTTTTTAGTAACTGCCACCAGCCGTAAGCTGCCGGGATGAGTGCCGGGCAGAATGTTAGCAGGCCGTATTGGGTGGAGAACACCATGTTGTAGGCGGTGGGCAGAAATACGGATAGGGTTAAATAATATCCTCCTGGCGCATTGGGGTCGGTTGCTGATGCGGTTGGTGTGATGAGCGGGTTTCCTGTTTGCAGATAGTGCCAATACAACACGGCGCATCCACCGAGGAATGGGCCAACGCATAAGGCCACGAACGGCTGCCACTGTTTGGTGCGTAGTGCCAAATAGAACATGGGTAACAGGGCAAGCACTACGAAGCTCTTCATCATCATGCCAAGCCCGATGAATACTCCCGCGGCCAGATATCTGGTGTAAAGTGATTCGCCGCGCCAGAAACAGGCATAGGCGCACATCAGGAAGGCGGCAATGTAGGGTTCGGTGAGCAGTGTTCTGGTGTAATGCCAAAGCGGTGATGCCAAAAAGATTAGTGCAACCGCGGTGAAGCGAACCAGAACCGATTGCGTGATGCGGCCAAAACACCAATAGGTGAACGCGGCTGCGAGCAAGGTTACCAGATAGCTCAGGAATATTGATGCCGGTTCAAGCAGGGGGCTGTCCTTGAACAGCCGCAGAAACGGATAGCCGAGTATTGCCATATAGGGCGGGTGCCAGGTGTATTCCGGCAACTCTGCAATGTGTTCATACTCCAGTTTGTAGCGGAAGAAAATGGCATCGCCCTCGGCATTGGTAAACCATGCGATATTTCCTGTGCCATCTTTCTCAACCAGATCTTCCCACCAGCGATAGCCCTCCGGCAAATAGTAGTAGCTGTGATGGTCCAGCGTGTTTCGTCTGAAGCGGATGCCGGAATCAAGGCCGCCCTGATGCGTTGAAGCGTAGTTGTTTTTGAGATCCAAATCGCCATCGTTGATGAGGCTGGAGATAACAGTCATATAGTGCGGCTCGTCTGCAACAAAGACGGTGGCATAGCCGATGTTGTCCAGTAGCGGGAATTGTCTTTGTTCAGGATTCAAATCATATCCGGGTTCCTTCGGTCCAAAGAACTGCGGCAGTAGCAACACCAGCGCAAACAACAACCACAGACCGGCGGGATGAATGTTCCTGGTCTGCTCGTAGGTTTCAACCTCGCTCATAAAAGTGCCGCCCGGCGCTGAACGCATCGCCGGCTTATGCCGCGTGTTTGATGGCTGGCTGGTGTGGGGCCGCTGCTTATGTCGCCCCGGCAGCTTTTTTCTGTTTTTTCTGCTCATAGTGTAGGGAGTTTTATGTTCAGTTTATTTGGCCTGTTGCCCAATGCCCAGGGCTGATTGTATTGCGTCACATTGACGCTTGGCAAACAGTTGAACAAGAGCGCCTATTCTACCGGAGTCGGCTTCTTCCAATGCGGTTATGTATTCTTTGCGGTCAGAATCTCTGATGACCAAAGGGAAAAGCCCCACCTTAATAAATACCAGCGAAGCCAGCGCTCGGGCAATGCGGCCATTGCCATCCTGGAAAGGATGTATTTGTGTGAAACGGTGATGGAGCCATGCGGAAAGTATCTCGGGAGCCATTCCGTTTTTATCATAATCCAGATACAGGCGCACAAGCTGTTCCATTTCATCCTGCACCAATTCCGGTGGGCAATATTCATGGATGCCGCCATCGGGTCTTTTGGGATTATTCGGTTGTTCTTTGTATTTGCCTTTAAGCAAATTGATTCTCACAGGCTGTCCTTCCGGTGTAATCGCTTCAATGTGGTCTTGATGAGTTGTGAGTTTCTCATGCATTGCCCTTATAAAATGTTCTGAAAAAGCACGCTCGCCTTTAACAAATGAGAACAAGTCTTCTACTGTTCCTCGTTGGTCTTCTATCATTTTGGCGATGTTATCAGCCTCATCTGGTTTTATTCCGCTGTTATGGCTAATAATTGATGCATCTATTCCTTGTTCAATCAGAATTTCTGTAACGCCTCTGTCCCAGGTGTAGAGGCGCTCAATAATCCCCGTCTCTATCGCCCATTCTCTTAACATCTTCTTGATAAAATCGCTGTACTCCGCCGAATTTTCAAGCGCCCCTTTTTTTTCAAGCCACCGCTTGTGCAATGTGACAAGTTCGCTTGAAGCTAGCGCGTCACATTCCTGTTGAGGGGGCAGACCTTCAATAGTTAGATATTGCATGGCTGGATAGTAGGCCATTGCGGCTGTTAAGGCAATACTTTTAGTCGCTTGCCAACATCAAGGATTCGTTTGATTACTCATTGGTCGTGCAGTCCTTATGAGTTATTATGGTGTTCTCGTCTCATAACAACCATTTCATGCTTATACCAGTATGTTGTCCGTTGAGACATTGCCGTCTGTGAAAATCCGAGTTGCGAGAGTTCATCAATCACGGATTGAATCGGCAGATAGTGAATCCATTCACGGGCAATAATGAGGTCGTGAAGCCGGTTAGCCTCGCCATACGGAAAAGAACTGCTCATGTCTTTGTAAATAAGAGACCCGCCAGGAGCAACATGCGAAGCCGCCTCTCGCAAAAATTCAAGCTGCTTATCCACAGGAACATGATGGATGACATCAATCATAGTTACCACATCAAACAAGTTGTTTGAGCCGACAGCAGAAATGGAATTGAATATATTCCTCTTGGTATGAGGCAATTTTCTTGCCAGTAATTTCTTTATATGGCCGTTTAGTTTGGTGTTGGTATCTACACCGGCGACAAAATCAGGTTTGTTGATTTTCCCATGCATATAAAGAAACAAACCTGCGCCACAACCAATATCAAGCAGTGAGGATTTTTCCGGCGTATTTTTTAATATATCGTAGAACGGGCATATATATGGCCTGTATCTGACCATCAGTTTCCGCAGGCCGGTGAAATTGGTTGAATAATTTTTTGCAAGAAGTTTGATGTTATTAGCCAGGGCGAGATCAATATCAGGCGCTGGCTGACTTCTCTTGTTTTTTGTGGCTGGATTCAGATGATTAGTTGATTCAGATTCGACTATAGCCCCAATGTTTCCCGCATACAAATACATAGCTTTATAGATGAATACACCTGTCAATACCATGAGCAGACCAAACCCCGGCACCCACTGTGAAAACCCCTTTGTTCCATATAGTATTTCCACAGCAGCGACCTGAAACTGGCTAAGCCCCACCCCGGCGCTAATCAGCAGCAGCACTGCCCTTTCACTGTTTCGGGTTGTATTGGTCCATAGCCACGAAATAGCAGGCAGAGTGATAAGAAGGAACACGAATTCATAGTGGAAAACCGTGTGAGGCACAGCCACCATAAAGGGAAGATAGAATACGAGGCTGGAAAGGGATGTTTTGTCATCAGCGTTGCGTATGTTTGTAATATCAACATAGAACATGATGCCAAGCAACATCAACCACACAGGGAAAGCCATGCCTTTTGCCTGTTCTCCATAGCCAATCAGCCCTCCGAGAAAGGAAAAAGTGCTGAACAAACTGCCATTTTCACGATCAAAGATAACAGTAGTTCTGCGTTCCAGCGTAGTCTCAAAAAACGCCTGCCAAAGTGGCAGGTCAATATAAATGATGGCGACCAGAACGACCGCCATGGAAGCAAGTGCTTTCCAGCGATATTGTGCGACAAGAGGAAAAATGATTAAAAGAGGGTAGATTTTAAGTGAAACGGCTACTCCAAAGAATACCCCTGCAAGCAGGTGGGACAGCCACCCCGCGCGCGATCTGAAAACCAGATAAATACCGAGGCAGGTGAACAACAATACAATGCCATCAATATTTCCCCTGTCAAAAAGAAAATAGAACGGATAACTAAACAATGGTATGCCAATGCAGAACAATAATACTATTGCACTCTTCTTTAGATTGAGGGCATTGAAGGCACGATGTGCAAGAAATAAAGAGCCCGCAACTGCTGCATAAGTCAGCAGCGATACAATCAAGGTGGCTCTTTCAAAAGGAATGCGGGTGAGTGGAATGCTGGCAAGAGCCGATGTAGGCGGCATAAAGTTGTTTGGCGTCGTTTTGCCATACGGCATGGTTCCTTCAAGAATCAGCTTTGCCGAATCGTAGATAGCCTTATAATCGTGACCAAAGAATATCTTGCCCAGAAAATAGAGATCTTTTTGCAGCAACATCTGGAGCAGCAACACACCTCCCATGCAAAAAATGATTATGCCAAGAAAAACTGCCAATGGCGGTTCAATGCGTAAGTTCATAAGGCTTTCCTTCTGAGAGATGAACGCTCCATCTGGCGCGGGGCAGGATTGTAACACAATTCAGCTTGATTGCATTGCTGGTTCTAATCGTGTAGTTTGTTGCGATGAATTCTACTCTAATACCGGATGGCAATGCACATTCAGTTGCGGCGGGGCTGGTTAATCTGTTGCGGCCCAGCCACTGGATAAAGAACGGGTTTGTGCTCGCCCCGCTGGTGTTCGCCGGCCAGTTCACGGATATGACATCGGTTATGGATGCGTTGCTGGCGATGTTCTTTTTCTGTCTGGCAGCCTCGGCTACTTATACTGTCAATGATTACCACGACATTGAGCATGACCGCAGGCATCCGCTTAAATCCGCACAGCGTCCGCTGGCTTCGGGTCAGGTTTCCAAAGTGCAGGCTTTGGTGTTGCTTGGTGTTCTGTATGGCGTTTTGCTGTTGGGGTTCTTGTGGCAGCCCGAGGTGATGCTGGTTATCCTCGGTTATCTGGGGTTGAATCTGCTTTATACTTTTATTCTCAAGCATCAGCCGGTTATTGACATCTTCACTGTCGCCATCGGTTTTGTGTTGCGGGTTTATGCCGGGGCTGTGGCTTTGTCAGTGCCGGTGTCTTCATGGATGTTCGTTACCACTTTGTGTCTGGCGTTATATCTCGCCGCAGTCAAACGACGACAGGAGTTAGTGCAAACCGGCAACGAAGGCCGCAAGGTGCTGGAACATTATTCGGTTGCACTGATTGACCGCTACGCCGAAATGTCCGCAACCGGTGCCCTGCTTTTCTACAGCCTGTTCGTAATTACCGCCTACCCGGACCGCCCGGAACTCATCATCACCATTCCCTTCGTACTCTACGGCCTGTTCCGCTACTGGTTCGTCGTTGAATCCCTGGGCAGCGGCGACTCCCCCACCGATGCCCTGCTATCCGACTGGCAACTGGCCGCCACCGTGCTGTTCTGGATAGCGGCCAGCGTGTGGACCTTATGGTCCGCGGGGGGGGGGGGGTGATCCCACGGCTTGCGCCTTGCCGCAAAGCGTGATACCGCATCTGCAAGCAAATAATACTTGAAATAATGATAATAAATACTTACACTACGGGAGGTGAAGTAAGAGATAGTTATCATTATGCCCACAAGAGCCAATACAGCCCTGCCCCTTCCGGTGCGCCGTGCGCTAGGCAAGCTTGGTGCGGATATCCGTGATGCCCGCCGTCGCCGCCGGTTGACGATGGCTATCGTGGCGGAGCGGGCGTTCATCAGCCGTGTGACGCTCACCAAGGTTGAGAAAGGCGACCCCGGCGTGAGTCTCGGCATTTATGCCACCGTGCTGTTTGTGCTTGGGCTGAGTGAGCGCCTGGGCGACCTGGCCGATGTTCGGCACGATGCGGTTGGCCGCGACTTGCAAGATGAGCAGTTACCGCAACGCATCCGAATACCGAGTAATCGCAAGCCCAAAGGTGGTGCGTGATGAATCAGGAAATTTTGGTTTACATTGATATTCAGGGGCAGGCTTGTCCGGTGGGTCGTCTCTGGTCGCGTAGTCGCAGTGGGCGGGAGACTGCGTCCTTTGAATATGATTCGGCGTGGCTGGAACATCCTCAGCGCTTTGCGCTGGACCCTGTGTTAACACTTGGTTCAGGCACTTTTCATACGCCTCTGGAAAAAACGCTTTTCGGTGCCTTTGATGATTCCACGCCAGACCGGTGGGGGCGCACTCTCATGCGTCGCGCTGAACGCCGTCGTGCCGAGGCGGAAAATCAAACGCCACGCACTCTTGCAGAGACTGACTTTCTGCTTCTGGTGGATGACGAAGCACGTCAGGGTGCCTTGCGGTTCAAGACTGATTTGGCAAGTCCTTTCCTCGCGCCCGAGGGCGGCCGGCGCATTCCTCCGCTGGTTGATTTGCCGCGATTGCTTTCGGCCGCCGAGCGGGTTGCCAATAATGAAGATGCCGATGAGGATTTGAAGTTGCTTATCGCGCCCGGGTCTTCTTTGGGCGGAGCGCGACCCAAGGCTTCAATTCGTGACAGGCACGGCCATCTGGCCCTGGCCAAGTTTCCCCATGGGCAGGATGACTTCAATGTGGTTTTGTGGGAGAGCGTTGCTCTGACACTTGCCTTGAAAGCTGGCATTACAGTGCCGCAGCAGGAAATCGTTATGGTTGATGGAAAAGCTGTCATCCTTATCCATCGCTTTGACCGTGTTGACGGAGAACGCATCCCGTTCCTTTCCGCCATGAGTATGCTCGGCGCGAATGACAACGAAACTCACTCCTACCTGGAGATAGCCGATGCCTTGCGGCAACACGGCGGCGCCCCTCAGGAGGATTTGGAACAACTTTGGCGGCGCATCGTCTTTAACATCCTCATCTCCAACACGGATGACCATTTGAGAAACCACGGCTTCCTTTATGGCAACCAGCAAGGCTGGCGTTTATCGCCTGCTTATGACCTGAACCCGGTTCCTGTGGATGTTCGCCCTCGTATTCTTTCCACTACTATTGATACGAACGACCCTGCGGCCTCCATTGACCTTGCTCTGGAAACAGCCGAACACTACGGACTAACATCAAAGGCCGCACAGGCCATCGTTCGGGAAGTGGGCCAGGCTGTAACTGACTGGCGGAAAGAGGCAACGCGCCTGGGTATCAAACCCCGCGAAGTGGAACGCATGGCATCCGCTTTTGAGCATGATGACGGTGGGAAGGCTACGCAACTATAATGACCAACGCACCGAACAAACAATGCCTCAATGTGCAGCAAGGTCATCTCTGGGATAATATGATTTACTACACTCTTGCTCGCCCGAAGATGAAAATGTGGTATTGTTACGCTCTGGGAAGTGGCGGTAGAACCCTGCAACGTTATTTATTCAGAACATGAACTCGCCACTATATTTTTTGGGAGATACTAGATGGGCTTTTGGCACACTGGATACATAGAATTCCATGAACCCTCAGGATTGGGGGACTTTCGCCCCAACCTGTCCCCCATACGGTATCCGTGCAACCAATGTCCGGAGGTATTTTCCTCTGCCCCCGACTTATGGAATCATAAATTCGAAGAGCATCCTCTAAGTCAGCCTACGTTGATAATACACGGTCAAGAATTAGGCTCGCATCCGATCAGCATAACTGCTCCCGTGAACAAAGGCGACGTAATAGTGGGGAAATGCAATCATGCAAGTCTAAATGGTAAACAAATAGAAGTTTCAAGAATTCCTGCATCTATATCAAGGCTACCCAATGGAGTAGCAAACCTGACGTTAAGGCATGATAGTGTCTCTGCAGATTTCAGTCTAGATGTATGCATCGCGTCTGAACATGATTTAGTTGGGGTTGAGAAGGAATTTGTGGAAATTTCGGAAAAACAAAAGCCGGTTCTTGACATTAAAGCCATAAAGAAATTTAGTGATGACACCAGTGAATTCAAATCAGCGATTAAATATGTAGATGGAATCTGTTCATACTTATATGGAGTCCTCATTAAGGAAAAATCAGCTGGTTCTTCGTTGGATTATGATGAGTATGTTGGAAAATTCAATAGAGCATCCGAATATCTTAAGGCTTATAACCGACCTTTAGCTCAAACTATTTGCGGCCTAGTCGGGTTTCATTTCAATCATTTTGCAGACGTAATCTCCCTTGCAGAGGTGGCACGAGTTGGTCAGGCTGCATCCAAATTTAATAACCTGTTATGTGGAACAATCCACGATAAGGAAATAACCGTGTCTAGTAATATCAATAATTTTGATATACAACTATCAGATTGGAGTACTGAAAGAATAATAGCCTGGGCTGTGAAGGATATCGATGAGTTAGCTCATGATGTTAATGAAATTGAAAAGTTCGCCAAGAATGACATTCCAGAGTTTGATTCTTTAAAGGTTTGTATTCTTTTGGCAGAAATTCATTTGCATCTTGGAAATAAGGAAAAGGCACTAGGGTATGCAAAGAGACTACGGAACCTCTCCGTATCGGATATCTGGGCGGAGAGATTCATTCAGACGCTATCTGGAGACTAGCATGGCAACAAATGGTAAAAACATAGCAATATCTAGGCAGGATCCAAATAATCTGAAGATTGTTCCGAACGAAGGAAAATCAAAACGGACATCAGTTGGTCCACCCGAAGATACGCCAAAGAAATCAACGACCCGTACCTATGAAAGTCTTGAGGATGTAGTGCGAGCTATATACACTGGCCAATTCAGGCGTAAGAGACTGGATTTGGGGAAAAAAGAACTAACATCCATAAGAAACTCCCTGCCACTAACGAGTACTAATCGAGACAAACTTCTCAAAGTGGCCGAATCGGATCAATTGCTGGACAAAACCTATTTTTTGATGTTGTTAGGAATTAATAACACTGACTCTGGTTTATCAGCACATATACATGATTTTTGCCGAGATGTATTGATGAAGCACCCCTTGCTAGAAAGTAAAGCGATGAAAGCAGTATTATTTGATCTTTCCGAGGCACCAGCGAGAGATGAAGCAATTGAAATGATAATGTCTTCCAAGTGTGCTTCTATAGTGTGGCGTAGCAATGAGAAATCGTTAACGACAGGACAATGTAAGAAGTGTAAGTTGAATGCCACCCGGTGCCTTTTGTTAAGGTTTTGGGCATTAAGTGACACAACCTTGCGGGACATTCTCCGGCTTCTGCCCGTTGCGGAACCGTCGCCAAGGAACGATTTAGAGAAGATATCAATCTTGCTAGATTGTGATATGTTGCCAGCGTCGGTAGCTGATAATCTTTTGGAAAAAGAAATGAATAAATATATTAGGGATGCAGAGCGTGCTGAAAAGAAAGAAGCACAAATATCGGATCGTTTAACTGAGATTGAACAGCAACTTATCAAAACTGAACAGGAGTTAGACAAAGCGCGCTCAGAAATACAAAAGACTTCTCGCGATTTAGAAACGAATCGTCAAAACCATGCTACCGAACTATCACATAAAAAGGACGATTACGAGAAACTAAAAGGGAGGATGTTGCGCAGACTTAAAGAAGATTTATCCTTGCTTGATGAAGGGGTACATGCACTACAACGAGACCCGCCAAAGGTACACGTCATGGTTGATCATGCAGAGCGTACCATTGATAACTTAAAACGAGAGATGGAGCTACTTCGTGGAGGGGGTATGGAATGAACTTGATTGGCTTTGATTTTGGAACAACAAACAGCCTTATCTCACTTATACGAGGGGACCGCGCAATACATTTTTTAAACGACGAGGGACGTCCTATCCCTTCGATCGTTTGTTACGAGGGTTCAAGTAAGATTGTAGGGCAGGAAGCGAAAGAGCGTTTATCACAATCTGGACTTGGCATTCAAGGAAACATCATACGCTCTCCAAAAAGGTATCTCGGAAAGGACGGCGTATTTATTGAGGGAGTTGAACGACGCCCAATTGATATTGTGGCAGACGTTGTGGAGCATGTAGTCAAAGTAGCTGATTCGAGAAACCTAGACTTACAACCCATTGCCGGTGCAGTCGTTACTATTCCAGTTGGAATGGAAGGATATCAACGCCACGCTCTTCGAGAGGCCTTTAGACAAGCTGGATTACGTATCGTACAGTTTGTGCACGAACCCTTTGCAGCACTTTATGGGCATTTTCGTAGCAAGGGTATAGCAGCAATGCTACGTAAATATAATCAGAAGCTACTGCTCGTATGTGATTGGGGCGGTGGCACACTAGACTTGACTCTTTGCAGACCAATAGATAGAGCGGTTGTTCAATTGATGAACGACGGCACTGACGAAGTTGGTGGCGATATCTTTGACCAGCAGATTATGGACTCTCTAATTCAAAAGGTAATTAAGTCAAGAAACATAAGCGAAGTCATTCCTCAGCCGGGTGCCGAAGCTAAACTAATGTACAGATGTGAGAATGCCAAGATAACTTTATCAAAACGATCTAATGTATCTGTATATGTTGATAGTTTCTTTCAGGGAGAAGATGATGGTTCTTTCGACTACTCGCTGAGCCAGGATGAACTTGAACAAATCGTAAAACCTTTGCTAGATAAAGGCTTTAAGCGTATTGAGAAACTGCTGGAGGATGCAGGTTACGGTCCGGATCAAGTGGCATTGTGTATCGCAACTGGCGGTATGTCAAACATACCCGCTGTCAGCCAACGGTTACACGAACGATTTGGCCCCGAACGTGTGTGCATTCCAGACAACACAGCTACCTTAATTGCTGAGGGGGCTGCATGGATAGCCTCAGATCAAATAAGGTTGGAGCTTGCAAAGGATGTCGAGTTGATACTAGCACGCAATTCATATCTCCCACTGGTGAAGGCTGGCACTACGATGCCAACCGAAGGCGATGTTCTGGAGAATACCCGGCATCTTTATTGTACAGACCCACGTGATGGTGTCGCGAAGTTCCAGATATGTTCACCAAATGTCACAAATACTTCCGTACGGCTTAATGAACCTAGAACAAACTTAGGGGGCATGACAGTAAAAGTTGATTCGAGAGCCGAAGCTTTTTTTGAACGACTAGAACTTGATGTGCAAATAGACCATGACCTTATTTTGAAAGCCCATGCTCGTTCATTGAACATTAAGGATGAGGACCGGTGTGAAATCCACAATCTTGAGTTTAGGCTTCCCTTCCCTACTGATATATCAAGCGGTGGTTCAAATAGCAGCTATAACCCAGAACATCCAAGGGAGGCAGAAAGTACACCAATAGGCGGACTGAGTGTTCGTACAAATCTCGCAGATAGGAAGGACAAGTCGCTTGTTCCCGGAGAGTTTCTCTATCAATACGAGCCTCACTATTTCGATAGAAGGCGTGACCCACCTGATATTCAAGTAAAAGAAAAACTCTACTACCAAGAATGTTCATTGTGTGGTCGCGCTTCCAATGACCCAGCTTGTGTATGTGCGAGTAGCCCTAACAGGATGTCAGATTTTACTTGCAAAAAGTATTATTTTTAGATACTTTACGCAAATGAAATCTGATAAAAACCACATGGCAGCGAGAGATCTGGTTGATTTACTGGCTTCAAGAGGGCGTTATAGCTTCACCTCGGGAGAAGCATGCCAGACACTTGACGTTTCCCCGGCGGCTGGCAAGCAGGCTTTGCACCGACTCACAGTGCAAGGGAAAATCGCCTCCCCCGCTCGCGGGTTTTATGTCATTGTGCCGCCGGAATATCGATCACTTAACTGTCTTCCTGCGGAGCAATTCATCCCTGACCTAGCGGAACAAAAAGGACTGACCTATTACGCAGGGCTATTAACAGCTGCGCAATATCACGGAGCTGCTCACCAGCGACCGCAGGCGTTTCAGGTTTTCTTGCAAAAGAGCCGCAGACCAATCCACTGCGGCAAGGTAAAAGTTGAGTTCATCGCAAAAAAGAATGTTGATGATATACCAATATGTAAGCGCAACACGGCCCGTGGCGAACTGATAATATCAACTCCTGAAGCGACTGCCATTGATTTGACAGGATATCCGGAACATGCTGGTGGACTTGACCAGATAACAACCATAGTTGCAGAATTAGCTGATGAAATTGATTCGCTAGCACTGGCAAAAGCGGCGGTGGCAGCACCAGTAACTTGGGCTCAGCGGCTCGGCTATATCCTGGAATTTCTTGGGAAACAAGATATCGCTTTTGACATAAGGGAATATGTCCGTAAACATGCGAAAGAATATACCAAGCTCATGCCCGGCAAAGAAAACAGGGATGGACAACATTTGCGAGACTGGAAGCTTATTGTGAATACAATACTGGAGCCGGACTTGTGATTCCACACAACTACATTACTGAATGGCGTACTCATGCGCCATGGATAGATGATGCACAAGTCGAGCAAGATCTTGTTATTAGCCGCGCACTGGTCAATATATTCTCTAATGAAGTGCTGGGTAACTCACTTGCTTTCCGAGGCGGCACAGCTCTTTATAAGCTATATCTGCCAGCTACGAGGTACTCCGAGGATATTGATTTGGTCCAAATCAGTGCTGAACCAGCCGGTGCTATGATGCAAACTCTTCGTGAAGTTCTTGATACATGGCTCGGCGAACCAAATTATGAACAAAAAGGCGCAGGCATCACTTTCATGTATCGGTTTCAATCTGAGGATGGCAAGCCATTACGTTTGAAAGTAGAAATTAACACTCGTGAGCATTTGGCAATTGAAGGAATTAAAAGTATCCCGTTTAAAGTAGATTCACGCTGGTTCAGCGATTCATGTTATATTCGTAGCTACGAGCTCAACGAGCTTCTCGGCACAAAGCTGCGTGCACTTTATCAGCGGAAAAAGGGACGGGATATCTTTGATCTTGCAACTGCACTTGAGCATGTAGATGCAGACCCAGAAAAAATTATTGCGAGCTTTTACGCCTATATGAAACACAGCGGGAATAAAATCACTAGGAAAAAATTTATGAACAATGTTAATGAAAAACTGAAAGACGAGAACTTTACCAGTGATATAAGCCCACTACTAGCTTTAGACTACAAGCCGGATATTGCTATTATGGCAGAGAAGGTAAAGAACCTATTGATTTCTCGGCTTGCAGACTGATGTGCACCATCACTAAATCAGACAGACATCGTGGGATTTGTTGTGAGTTAAGTCTGCTGTATGCTCAATAGAACCACTAATCAATTTGTTGAGAATATGATATGAGAAAAGATATTAATATAACAATTGCACACAATACTTGGCCTGGCAAAGTCCCTACTGATATAAGCAGATTAGCAGGAAAAACAGATATAAATATCAGGCGAGGGTTATTTCATACAGCGCTCATAACTCGCCCACCATGTTTCAAAGGCTTCCACTTAAGTGACTGTTGGGCATTTATGAGATACTACTACGCTTTTGCTAAAACTAAGCCCCTAAGCCTCAAACCTGAATGGGAAGATATAGATCGCCATCAAAAAACAGTTATGAGTGATGATCTAGGTATGGGATTTACCACTCAATTTTTAGCTGAAAGGTTAGGATTTTCACAATTCGCTGATACCTTGCATTTTATGCAAGTATCAAACCCAAATGTCTTCAGCTTCCATAATGCCAAAAAAATAGGTCCTCAAAAGATTCCAGATTTTATCGCCACAGATATATCACCTCACAAATTCAATGTTGTTGAATGTAAAGGTACACAAGTATCAAGAGCGCGACTCCGAAAAGCAATGCAGCGTGGAATGGAGCAGAAAAGAAATGTTGCGCCCCAAAACAACAGTTACTTAAACCATAGATTAGTTGTAGGATTATTTGTGCCTAAGAGCACCTCAAGCGAATCAGCAGAAATTCACATTATGGATCCAGATTATACAGACTTAGATAGACTGATTGGCGAACAAGGGCAGGAGCAAGTCAGTAGATCAATAACACAAATTGACTTGGCAAAACACCTTGCTCTTTTTGGTGCACCACTCACAGCCAACATCCTATCCATCACCCCTACTAAGAATCTAAATGGGTCTCTTTTTGTTGAAGCAGCAAAAAAAGAGTTACAGGGGCTTTCAGATAAAACAAGTATAGTTAGGTCTATGAGTGATGGAAGAGAAAATTTACAAGATGTCCTTAGATCTACGCATTATAAAAAAGGAGAGTTACAATATCTAGAAGACGAATTACAAGATTTAATTAAGTCTATGAGTGATGAACATGTGGGTGAACTAAAGGCCAAACTACACATTCCTGAGAAGTTCATTGCAAATATTTTGGAGGCTAATGACTTACTAAAATTGTTGGAAAATCTCAGCGAAGGTGCTTATAACAGAGCACAATTAAGGAAAGAAAATGAAGAAGCAGCGGAAGAAGTAGGATCTTCTATGGGGTTTAAAATGGAATTTATACTTGAATGATGGTGACGCTATTGGCTATTTACTGCCGCACGAAACCAAATGACTAGAAAATTCTGTTCAATCTCTTGACGAAAACTCAAACCGTTCCTTTGCAACGACAACAAGGACACATGGCATGATTCGGGTGACCAGCTATAAAACTCACAAAAAGTTATTCGGCCATATAATGCTGCGCCACATGTGGGCTACCGGGCTGTTGTCAAAGCCCAGGCCTTCTTTGGGTTGTTTGAAGTTGCGGCCGATGATGTCGGTGAAGTCGTCTATATCAACTTTTACGCCTTCTTCAAAAGAGTACAGGTCATTCAGGGTGATTAGCCTTGAGGTCATGT
>JBPCXV010000005.1:0-2703 GCA_051008235.1 Pseudohongiellaceae bacterium
GCTGGACGCCGGAAAGCCTACTGATAGCGCAGGGCGAGCCCTGGCTGGCATGTGGCGCCTGGATTCATGGGCGGAAGGCCGCCGTTTATTTGTAAAACGCATCGATGGCCGCCAGCTGTCGGTTGCACAATGGGGCGAGCGCTTCGCGCGCGAAATTCCCCTGCGCGAGGTAGCATAATGCGCGGCAATTATTACACTTTGAAATTTGCACGTGAGGCCAAGGAACGGCCCACCGAATGGATCATCGTGCCCGATGGGCACCAGTACAAACTGCTCTATGTGGGCAAAGGGAGCCAATCATGATCGATATATTGCTGGGCATCATTCTGCTTTACATTGCGATATCGCTCACCTGGGCGCTGTGGCCGATACTCAAATGGGTGTTGGGCGCCGCGGTGATCATCGTCGCGATCGGCGTGGGTGGCATCAAGTACCAAAACCACCAGGAAGCCGCGGAGCTCACCAGCGCGATCGCCGAGTGCATGGCTGGGGTTAGCAGCGATGCCGATGCCTGGTGGTGTGAGGCCGATATGGTGCGCCAGACTATGGACGATGAGCACGTGCACCCTGCGAGCCGGTTTGGCGCCACGCCGGCCGATTAGTTGTTGCTGTAGGCCACCTGATTCCAAACGGTGTTTGTCTCGTTCCACACCAGGGTTAGGGTGTCCGTGGCTTCGCTCGCATCCAGCACTCGGTTGGCGCCCAGGTTAAGATTGCCCACCGCATCGTTGAATGTAATCGTAACGGCGAGCGATGTTTTCTGATAGGTCACTTGATAGCCATCGATCCCTGGGCTGCTAATCGTGTCGATCGTCGTGTTAGATCCAGGAACAAGCACCATATATTTGGCGTTAGGCGCTGCCACCGTAATGTTGGAGCCCGTGACGGCTTGCTGCCCGATGGTGTTGTCCACTTGCTGCCAAAAGTTATCGCCCACCTTGAGGTTGGTAATCCCGGCGCTGCCTGGCATGTTCAGGAACGTGGTGGGGTTGACGCCCACATAGCTGTTACCGTCCACCCAGCACGTGGTCATATTGTCGATGGTGCCAAGCGTGTCCGTTATCTCGGCGAAAATGTTGTTGGTCAGGAATAGCTCATCCGGGCCGCCGATGATGTTGAGCCCGATCGCGCCGCCCTCGAAATAATTGCCATCCACGTGATACGAGCCGCCGGTGCTTACCGTGTCCTCGAATGTTGTGCCGCCGGTGCTGGTGGTTGTATCCACGTTCAGGATCTCGTTGCCTGCTATCTGGCATTGGCCGCTGATTCCGTTGGTGATCGCCTCGATCGCGTTTTGTCCTGCCACCGAATCCATGTCAATGAAGTTAGACACGATATCCACGTCGACCAAATTGGTGTAGGTGATGGCCTGCAATGTCGGGCTGAAAATCTGGTTGTTGGTCACACGCACGCGCGAGGCGTCGTTGCCTGCGCTCGAGCCATCCACGGCAATGCCCTCGGCCGGCGAGTTGATCATCTGGTTGGAATCGATGAGCCAATCGTTGCCGCTGTTGGCGAATGCTGTGGTGAGGCTTTCGATGTGCGCCTGGACGTTATCACCGCCGCCGGCGTCGATGAGGTTGGCCTGGATCTGCACCTGGTCACATTCCGCACCGAATGCGATGCCGCCATAGTTGGGCGCCAGGATCCGGTTGCCGTTTACGAGCACCTGGCCGATTTCTGTGATGTGCAGCGCGGCGCGCAGGTTGTCGGAATCGTCGCCCATGTTGTTGAGCGTGCAGCCGGTCACCATCAAGTCGCCAAAATTCACCACCGCGGTGCCGGAGTTGCCCGTGGTCACAGCTGCGCGGCCGGTGGTTATCGCAGCGTCGACGCTGAAATAACAATCGTCAATGTATGCGCTCGCACCTTCCTCCACCCGGATGCAGGCGGTGGGCGTGGAGTTGGTTGATTGCTCGCCATCGGTGAATGAGCACTCGCTGATCGCGTAAACGATCGGGAACCCGGCATCGTTGCCGCGCGCCAGGATATCGTGCTGACTGGCGTTGATGAATCGCACATTGTTGCATCGGATGAGCGCGAGCGTGGTGGCCGCGGATGCGGTAACAGTGCTCGAGATCAGGGCCGTGGTGCGCTCGGTTGCCTGGTTGGCCACGTTGCCGTCCAGGATGATGCCGTCCACCAGGATCGCCACATCGGCGCCGGATAGGCTGAGCAGGTCCGTGCCGGCGAAATCCTCGAGGCGTAGCGTGCCGCCACCGCTGAGCCGCTTGGAGGCTGTCACGGTGAGGTTTGCCGTGAGGAACGTGCCATCGATCAGCACATCGGCATTAGCGTCCAGGACGGTCTGCACGGGCGTTGTATCGTCCGCGGCGAGATCACCCACAGCACCAGCTGCAAATGGCGATCGGTGGAGCTCCTGGTCCAGGAGTCTCGCCTGCAGGCCCGCGGGCGCCAGGTCGATCACCCGGTAATTGTCGACGGTTTCCGCGCTCGTGGTGATTTCATACCTGGCGCCGCCTTCGCGCTGGTCCAGGTTGTAGCTGATCGTTTCGGCAATATCGCCGGCCTCGAGGGTGGTATCGGCAGCCATGGCCGCCACGGAGGCGAACACAATGGCAAACCCGGAGGTATCCACCAGGGTGGCCACATCGTTGAGCGTGCGCACAAACCCATCGGTGGCATCGCGCACCTCGAGCGATCGCAGCCCTTGCCATCGTAAATCGCCGCGGATCCGCCCGA
>JBPCXV010000006.1:0-16044 GCA_051008235.1 Pseudohongiellaceae bacterium
CCTTTGAGGCCGGCGACATCAGCGTCACCCCGGTCGGCAGCGGCACCCTGTCCGGCTTCACCGACGCCGGCGGCGGCAACTACACCGCCACCCTCAGCACCCCGCCAGGCGCCACCAGCGCCGCCGCCACCATAGTCGTGGCGGCCGATGCGGTGACCGATGGGGCCGGCAACGGCAATGCCCGCACAACTGCCAATGTCTTCCTGATTCCGGTCACGCCAATCATCACCACGCCGGCAGAGAACGACTATGTCACCGCCCTCAACCAGGCCGCCTTCACCGTTGCCGGCCGCGCCAGGCCGAATGTGGACATCAGCGTTGGGGTGAAGACCACCACAGTCAGCGTCACCACCGGCACCGACCGGCTGGGCGCCTGGTCGGTCAGCCTTGACCTGTCTGACCCGCTGATCATCGGCGGCGCCTATGTCATCGGCGTGCGCGCCTCCGAGGCGGGCGAGGGCCTGTCGGAGGAGACCACAGTGACGGTGATCAAGGACACAGATGTGCCGACCATCCGCTACAGCGGCGTGCTGCCGGTGACGATGGTGGAAGGCAACACGGTCACCATCAATCTGGTCGCCAGCGAGGCCACCAGCGATCTGACCATAGAGGACATCACGCTGACCGGCAGCGCCAGCGTGGAGAACTTCACCAGCCTCAGTACCTCCTTCTATACGGTTGATCTGGTCGCCGGCATATTCACCCACCCGGGTACGGTCACCTTCGCCGTCGGCGCGACCACCTTCACCGATGTGGCGTCCCAGGACAACCCCACCGGCACCCCCATCCACAGCATCCAGGTGACCGAGATACCGCCCACCTACACGGTCACCGGCGTCCCCAACGCCGATGCCGGCCTGCCTGACGGCTCCACCGAGGCCGGCGCCATAGAAGGCGACGATCTGGTGTTCGTGGTGACGCGCAGCAAGCCGACCACCGTGCCGGCCGGCGAGGCCGTCGGCTATGACCTGACCTATATGGCGCCGTCCAACCCAGCTGCGGCGGAGGACTTCAACAGCGCCGACATAGCCGGCGACGGCATCATCGCCATGGGGCAGGCCACGGTCACCCTCACAGTGCGCACAGCGGACGATGACAGTTTTGAGCAGACCGAGCAGGTGGATTTCGTGGCACGGGTGGCCCGCGTTGAGGTGGCCCGCGGCAGCGGCGTCATCATCAACAACGATGCGCCGCCGCCGCCGGTCATCATCGGGCCGGCGGACGGCGGCTTTGCCAACGCCGCGACGCTGGCCATACGCGTGTTCGGCACCAGCGCGGCCCGGGGCGGCGGCGTGAAGGTCACTGCCGACGGCGTCGCCAGGCAGGGTGGCGCTATGCAGATAGTCGCCAACGGCAGTGTCGTCAATGGCGTCTGGACCGCCGACCTGGACCTGAGCATGCTGCCGGACGGCATGGCCACCATCATGGCGCAGGTGCGGGATGTGAATGGCGACTTCTCAACGGCGGCCAGCGCCAGGGTGACCAAAGACACGGTGATCCCGAGCATCGGCATAGAGCCTGTGCATACTATCCTGTCGCCGGGGCAGAGCACCAATGTCACCTTCCACCTTGACGATGGCACGGCGCGCTCCTTCACCGGCTTTGATCTCAGCGTGACGCCGGTCGGCAGCGCCACCCTGGACGGCCTGCGCGAGTTGGCCCCCACCCTCTTCGCCGCCACCCTCAGCGTGCCGCAAGACAGCACCGCCAATGCCGCCACCATAGTCGTGGCCGCCAATGCGGTGCGCGACCCGGCCGGCAACGGCAACCCGCGCGCCACCAGTTCCATCTCTATCCTGCCTCTCGGGCCGGTCATCACCACACCGCCGGTCGGCGCCGCCTTCGCCAACGCCGTCAACCAGAATGCGCTGCGCTTCGCCGGCACGGCGCCGGCCGACTCGGCCGTCAGCCTGGAAGTGCGGGGCAGCATCATCAGGGCCCGCATCAACGCCAACGCCAGCGGCGACTGGGAAACCGTCTTTGATTTCTCCGGCTTCCCGGAGGGCATTCCGCAGACAGTGGCCGCCCGCTTCTCGGAAATCGGCGGGCAGCTGTCCGGGGAGACCCGCATCTCGGTGACCCGGGACACCACCCCGCCGCAACTCTTCATTGACGGCCTGCCCGGCACCACCCTGGCCAATCAGGCCCATACCGTCACTTTCAGCACCAGAGACGCGGGGGTAACCGGCTTTGACCGGGGCGACCTGACGGTTTCGCCGCTTGGCAGTGGCAGCCTTGGCCCCTTCTCAACCAGTGACGAAGGCCGCACCTTCACCGCCACCTTCACCGCCGGCAACACCGCCACCACATCGGTGCTAGCCCTGCTGGCCGGCGGCTTCCACGATGCGGCGGGCAACCCCAACGCCCCGGTGCGGCTAGGCGTGCGCGTGACCACCCTGCCGCCTTCCACCGCCCCGGACGCCCCCCTTATTGCGCCGCCCACGGGCCGGGTCAACTACGCCAACCTCGGCAATCAGACCTCCCTGCCCGTGTCCGGCACCTGCCCCGCAAACTGCGGGACGCTAAGGGTCTATGTTACAAGCAGTGTCACCGGCGGCGGCGACTTCACGCCCATCGCCTTTGCCCCTTCCGGGCCGCGCAACTTCGGCCGCAACCTTGATGTCACCGGCCTGGCAGACGGCGAGCTGACCATCAGCGTGACGGCCTCCCAGAGCGGCATGGGCGAATCAACGCCGGTCACGACCACGGTGATCAAGGACACAGTGGCGCCTGTGCCCAACTTCCGGGCTGTGCCGCCCACCCTTGCCCAGGGCGCCACCGTCACCCTCTTCATTGACATGAGCGAGGAGACAGATGGCTTCGCCCTGAACGACATCACGGTTGCATCGCAAACCGGTGGCGGCTCGCTGAGCGACTTCCGCGTCGGCACCGGCCTCCAGCGCGACCGGAGTTTCCGCTTTGACTACATAGCCGGGAACCCGGGCCGGGTAACCCTTTCCGTGCCGGCCGGCCGCTTCACCGACTTCGCCGGCAACCCGAACGCGGTCAGCGTTGAAGAGACCATCGTGGTGCTGTCCCCAGACTCCTCGGCCATACCCACTGTGGCGCTGGCCAAGCCGTCGGACACGGGCAACAGCGACAGTGACCGGCTGACCAACGATATCCAGCCCCAGTTCGTCATCGGCAATCTGGCGGTTGGCGCCAGCGTCACCATTGAGGCCATCTCGCCGCGCAACGACAGCGACGACACCATTGCCAAGACCCTTGTGGCCGGCGACACCACCGCCACCATGCGCTTCGGCAACCCGGGCGAAGGCGGGCAATGCACGGTGACTATAAGCGGCCTGCCCACGCTCAACTCGGACGGCTGCTTCTTCTCCGCCAGCGCCAGCGATCACAGCAATGACGGCGTCTGGCGCATCAGCGCCACCCATACGGAGGTCGGCAAGCCGACCACCCCGGATGTCACCAGGCTAAGGGTGACGCTGGACACAGTCATGCCGACCATAAGCCTCGCCGTTGAAGGCGCCCGCAACCCGGACGCCAGCGTGAACATCGCCTCCGGCGGCGTAACCCAGATCACCGCCAGCCTCAGCGACCCGGGCAATCTGGCCCTGGGCAACTTCACGGTCAGCGGCGGCAGCCTGTCCGACTTCGGCCTGATAGTCGGTTCTGATACCCGCTATACGGTGACCTTTACGGCGAGCAGCAGCGCCACCGCCTTCAGCGCCAGTGTCTCGGTGGCGATGAGCGGCTTCACCGATGCGGCCGGCAATGGCAACACGGCCAGCGACCGGCTGGACTTCAATGTTGCCGCCGCCCTGTCGGCCAAGCCGAGCATCACCCTAGTCAGCGACACTGGCCCAAGCGCCAGCGACAACATCACCTTCAACACTGCGCCGGACTTCAGCATCGGCAATCTGGTGAGCGGCGCCGCCCTGGTGGTGGAGGCCGCCAACGCCGTGCGGGGCATCCGAATGCGCAAGACCATCACCGCCGGTGGCAGCAGCGAAACCATCGGCTTTGCCGAGGCGGGCGAGGGCGGCTTCTGCGACCTGCTGGCGGCGGACGGCAGCGTGCAGACGGCGGCCAGCCGGATCTGCCGCTTCGCCCCTGCTTTTTCCCCAGCCGACCCAGCCGCCAGCAGCGCCAATGACGGCGAATGGCTGATCAGCGCCACCCAGACCGAGCCGGGCAAGGCGCTCACCGTCGCCGACACCTTGGCGGTTACCCTTGACACCACTGCGCCCACCATCACCCTGGCCACCATGGAGACGGTGTTCGGCGGCGGCAATGGCGTGTTCATCAGCATCACCGTCAACGAGGCCAGCCGCGGGCTGGAACTGAGCGATTTCACGGCCACCGGCGGCGTCCTGTCCGATTTGACTGGCAGCGGCAACAGCTTCCGTGTGCTGTTCACCACTGGCGATCGCACCACCATCGCCACTATCTTTGTCGCCGCCGACAGCTTCACCGACCTGGCGGGCAACAGCAACCCGGCCCCCAGCAACACCATCAACCTCAGCGTGCAGTCATCGCCAACGCCGACTGTGGCGCTGGCCTCGGATACCGGCATCCTCGGCGACAACATCACCAATGACGGCACCCCGTCCTTCACCATCGGCAATCTGGCGGTCAACGCCAGAGTTACCATAAGCGCTCGTGGTCCCAGAGGCGGCGTCACCCAGACGATAACCGCCACCGGCAGCACCGCCACCGTTACCTTCGGCCAACTGGGCCCGGACGGCGCCTGCCTGATAACCGACATCGCCAGACATGTTCAGGCCACCATCACCGACTGCACCCTGGCCTACACAGGCGCCGATGACGGCGACTGGGAAATCATTGCCACCCAGAATGAGGGGAGCAAGTCCCTGTCTACTTCCGTGCCGTTGCTGATAGGGATTGACACTACGCCGCCTAGTGTGACGCTGGAAACGGAATACACTGATGTTGCTGGCTTTTCCGGTTCCACCATCAGGGTCATCCTTAGCGAGCCCAGCGCCGAGCGTCTGAGTCTGGCTGACTTCACCGTTACCGGCGGCACCACCACCCCCAGCCTGTCCGAGCTGGAAGGCGGCGGCAGCGATTACACGGTGCGCTACATTGCATTTGTACCCGCTGCCCCCACCATCACCGGCGTCCAATACAACGCCGGGCGTTTCACCGATGCCGCAGGCAACAGCAACACCGCCAGCGCTACACTGAACTTCTCCGTTGGCCAGGCAGATGTAACGCCGCCCACCATTAATGTGACCACCTTCGTTGGCGGCGACCTGCAAGTGGGCTTGGCCACCCTCATCAGGTTGCAGGTCAGCGAGCCGGTGGTCGGTTTTACGCTTGACGATTTCGTCGTCGCGCCGAACGCTTTCAACCGGGGGGACGGCTTCCTGACTGAATTCACGCGGCCGACGCCGCCGTCGTTTGAATACACCGTTGTCTTCACCGCCACCCGTCCCGGCCGGGCGAGGTTCATCGTGCGTGACTTTTCCTTCTCGGACTTCAGTGGCAACCCGGTGCGGGCATTCGTCGGCAGCCTGCAAGTCGCCGGTGCCCAACTGTCGCTGGAACCGACGATACCGCGGTCGGTGACGCCGGAGAATGTGACCGCTTACAGGCTGGCCGGCACAGCCGCAAATGGGGCGACCGTCACCATCGTCGTCGCCGACAATGACGACCGCACCGCCGATGTCACCGCCACCGCGATGGAACATCCAACGTTCAATGAACGCTGGTTTGCGATACTTGACCTGTCCGGCCTGCTGGGCCACACCTTCCCCGTCTCGGTTACCACGCTGGAAACCGGCGGCGCCACGAGCTCGCTCAGCGCCACCATCAGATACCCGTCAACACAGCCGATTGTGGATTTGCTGACCCTCTCCGATACCGGCGACAGCGACAGCGACAACCGCACCAGTGATCGCACGCCGATCTTCGCCCTCAGCAATCTGGTGGTCGGCGCGTCGGTTGAGATTACCGCCACGGGGCCGACCGGCCAAATCAGGAAACGGCTGACGGTGACCGGCGTGGTGGAGAATGTGGAGTTCGGCAACCCGGGCGCAGGCGGCTCCTGCGACATCCTCAACAGCCGCGACGAGCTGCTGCGCTCGGGAGACGACTGCCAGTTCGCGCTGACCAGCATCAATGACGGGGAATGGCGCATCATCGCCAACCAGACCGAGGGCGAAAGGGCGACCAGATTCTCCCATCAACTGACCATGACCCTTGACAGCGTTGGCCCGACTATTGCGCTGGCCGCCGATGTCACGCTGACCGCCGGTGGCACCAGCAGCCTGGCCGGGGACGGCAGCACCGTTATCACCGTTACTGTGAACGAGGCGTCGGTGCTGGCCGAGGACGACTTTACGGTAACCGGCGGCAGCGTGTCCGGCCTGACGCCGGTGGCCGATTCCGATACCCAATACACGATAACCTTCAACGCCGCCGGCAGCACTACGCCGATTACCGCCTCTGTCTCGGTGGCGGCCAATGCCTTCGCCGACATCGCCGGCAACAACAACCCGACCGCCAGCAACAGCCTGGCCATCAACATAGATGCCATCGGCCTGCGGGCGCCGGACGCGCCGCTGGTGGACTTGCAGGCGGCCTCGGACAGCGGCGATGACAGCGACAACATCACCAGCGTGACCGAGCCGGAGTTCACCCTGAGCGGGCTGGTGTCGGGCGCCACGGTGATTGTCAGCGCCACGCCGGGCACCGGCTCGTTGAAGCAGAAGGTGCTGGTTGCGGGCGACACAAGTCTTGTTGTGGGCTTTGGTGGCACTGGCGTTGGCGGCGGCAGTGGCGGCACCTGCGACATCATCAGCGCCTCGGTTGGCCTGACCGATGATGATGTGACCACCTGCCAGTTGGCGGACGGCAACTGGACCATCGTCGCGGTGCAGGTTGCCGCCGGGGGTTCGTCCGTTGCCGGCAGCCTGCCGGTGACGGTTGACACTGTGGCGCCGACTATTGAGCTGGCCACCGGCGCCACCCGCCTTGATGTGGGTGCCAGCACCGCTATCACCGTTACTGTCAGCGAGCCGACTGCCAGCCCGCTTGCGCTCGTTGACTTCACTGTTGTCGGTGGCACCCTGTCCGGCCTTGAGGCGGCGGCGGAGGCGGACACCTATACCATCACCTTCACGGCGAGCGCCACCCCCAGTGCCGCCGGCGTCAGGGTGCTGGCCGGCGTGGTGCAGGATGTGGCCGGCAACACCAATGGGCTGAGCAATGTGCTGGCGATAGATGTTACCAAGAGGCAGTCGGCTATCAGCATCGCCGCGCTTGACACACGGGTGACCGAGGGCTTTCAGCCGCGCTTCGCGCTGAACGCCAATCCTTTCCCGGAGGCAGACCTGACGGTCAGCCTGTCCTTCACCCATGAAGGGCCGTTTGTCCTGCCCGATGACCCTGCCCGCCGCCCGCCGGCGATGGTGGTCATCCCGGCCAACACCGGCCGCCATGTCTTCTCCATCCTCACCGAGGACACGGACGCCGCCGAGCAGGACGGCAGCGTTACACTGACGGTGGAGGCCAGCGATGACTATGTGGTGGTAAACATCTTTAGCACCGCCAGCGTGGTGATTGTCAGCGATGAAAGGCCGCGGGTGGCCGATGCCGCCGCCGATGAAGGGGAAGACCTGCTATTTGTCATCACCCGCGAGGCTCCGCGGTTCACTACCACCACCGACACCTTCATCTACGAGCCCTTGTTCACCGGCGGGCGCACGGCCTTTGCGGTGGACCTGATCCCGGCGCACCGCCAGCCGCGCACGCTGACTATGCCACTCGGCCAGCGCACTGCCACCCTCACCGTTACCACATTGACCGACGATGTGACCGAGGGTGACGAGACCTTTACCCTGGAGGTTTACCGTAGTGGCGGCCTGTACGCCACGGCCATCGGCACTATCTACGCCAATGCCGGGGATGCGACCCTGCCGGGCGTGTCGCTGTCGTTTGAGGCCGGCGGCAGCACGGTTACCGAGGTGGATGAGGGCACCACCTTTGACATAGTGTTCAGCTTCAACACGCCCCCCGTCTCGCCGAACCTGCGGATACAGCTTTACTACGATGCCGGACAGGTTGGGCGCTACATACCGGCGGCGAATGTGCGCCGTGGGCAGATTGCCCATTTGATAGTCCCGGCGGAAAACGGCACGGTTGCCGAGGTCAGGGTGCCGGTTACCTCTATTGGTGACGATGTGCCCGGTGCGGACGGTCGCTACACAGTGACGCTGCTGGACGATGACCTGACTGACCCGCTGCGCTCCAATCCGAATGTGCGGCAGTATGATGTGGGTATGCCGTCCAGAGTTACGCTGACCATTCTTAATGATGATGCCAGTGTGCCGACTATCAGCATTGAGCCTGTGTCAACGATTGTTGATATGGCTATCAATGAGGATACGGATTTGGCCTTCCAGCTGTCCTCCACGCTGGACATTCCGGTTGACGCGCCGGTGGATGTGCTGGTGCTGCTTGAAGCGACCGGTGGCGACTATATTGCCGGGCCGCTGCCGAGGACGATAACGGTGGCGGTGACTGGTGAGGAGGAAGACTTGCTGTTGCCGGTGACTGATGACTCGCTGGATGAGCCGAACGGGGTGGTTACGGCGACTATTCAGGATGGGGGGGACGGTTATCTGATAGGGGTGCCGGCCAGCAGTATGGTGACTATCTTTGACCGGGATGATCCGCCGGTGCTGCACTTGACCGGGCCGACTGACCCGGCTGATGACTCAAGCGGCGTGGATACGACGCTGGAGTTTGTGCTGGAATTGCGTGATGCGATGGACGCCTTGCACGGCTCCGAATACACGGTAACGGTTGACTATGCGACCTCCGATGGTGCGGTCGGCGCGGCGCTGGGCACCGATGCGCTGGCGGGCACCGACTACACGGCCGCCATGGGCACACTCAGCTTTGCCCCGGGCGAGAACCAGAAGACGATAACCGTTACCGTGTTGCAGGACAACCTTGACCGCGAGCGTGCCGAGGTCTTTACCCTCGGTTTGAGCAACCTGATACGGGCGACCTTTGCAGACGGCACGGACACGGCCGCCGCCACCGGCACCATCACCGCAGAGGACCGGCCGACCCTGCTGGTTACCTTTGACAACCCGACCCCCAGGGTAGGGGAGAGCACCATCGTCAGGATGATCGCCAGCAAGCCGATCATCGGTTTTGAGCGGGATGACCTCAGTCTCGTCCCCGCCGCGGCCAGCCCGGGCGCGGGCATCCTGTCCAACTTCACGGAGCCTGTGCCGCCCAGTCTGGAATACACGGTTGACTTTGAGGCCACGCAACTGGGTCAGGTGCTTATCAGAGTGGCCGCGCGTGCCTTCCGCGATGAGGACGATAACTTCAACGACGCCCTGGCGGGTTTTGTCAATGTGGTGCGTCCGGTGCCGGGCGAGCCGAGCATAGATTTGCAGACGGCCTCGGATAGCGGCAGCGACGACATGGATAGCATTACCAATGTCCGCACCCCGATATTTGACATCACCGACCTTGAGACGAACGCCACCGTAACCGTTGAGGCGCGCCGTGCTGTTGGTTCAGGCAGGCGCAAGGTCATTGATGACACGGGCACAGACACCAGCGCCGTCGTGGGCTTTGGCAATCCCGGGCCACTGGGAGACGCGGATTCAATGGGCAACTGCGATATATTCAGTGGTGGCATGGTGGTTGATGATGATGTGACTGGCTGCTCTCTGGCGGAGGGCGACTGGGACATCAGCGCCTTCCAGATAACGGACGGCGGCACCTCCGTCACCGCCACGCTGGCGATGAGCATTGACCTCACAGACCCCACCGTCACCCTCGCCACCGGCAGCAGCAGCCTGACGCCCGATACCGCTGCCACTCTCACCATCAGCGTCAGTGAATCCACCGCCACCGAGCTGGACCTCGCCCACTTCACTGTCAGCCCGCAGGGTGCGGAGGCCAGGGACTTCGGCTTCCTGACCAATCTGGTGAAGGTGGCCGACAGCAATGACTACACAGTCACCTTCATCGCCGGTGTCACCAGCACCGCCTTCACCGCCACCATTGGCATCGCCGCCGATGTCGTCGCCGACATAGCGGGCAACGACAACGGGGCGAGCAATGTGGTGAGCATCGCCGTGTCCTCCGCCCAGCAGTCGGCGCAGCCCACCTTTATGTTGCTGCCCAGTTCAAGTTCGGATACGGGCATCAGCGACACAGACGGGATTACCAACGACACATCACCCACCTTCCAGCTGGGCAATGTGGTAGTCGGGGCGACAGTTACCGTGGAGGCCGCCGCGCCGACCAATACATTCAACCTGCAAAGGATCAGGATAAGCGCTGTTGGGGTTGACCGGTCGGGAGATGTCAATATAACGTTTGCCGACACAGGCGCCACCTGCGACATCCTGCAGTCGGGCGAAGACCTCCTCGGCGAGGGCAGATGCGCCCTGCCGTATGAAGGCGTCTGGACCTTCACCGCCACCCAGACACAGGCGACCAGAACGCCGCAGGCAGCCCAGTCCGCGATAACACTCACCCTTGACACCACCGCGCCGGTGGTCACGCTGACAGTCGGGAATAGCAGTCTGGTTACCAACAGCCCGACCACCATCACTGTTAGTGTCAGCGAATCCACAGTCGCCCCCCTGATGCTGGGCGGCTTCGGCGTTGACCCGGACAATGGCGCGGTGTCCGACCTGACTGCGGTGGCAGACAGCCTGGACTACACGGTTGTGTTCACCGCCGGCGCCAATGCCCTGCCGACCACGGTCAGGGTCTTCCCCTTCGCGGTAGCCGATGTGGCGGGCAACGGCAATGACGCCGCCAACCTGGCGTTTGAGATTCTCACCACGCCGCGCGCCATCGTCGCCATTAACGAGTTGGAGGTCGGCAACTACATCAATACCCTCAACCAGACCGCCATTACCGTCATCGGCACCGCCACGCCGGATGCGGACATCCGCGTTCGGGTCTCGGACACAAACACCAACACCTTCCCCGACGACGAGGCCAACATCCGCTCCACCCCCGTCGGCAACTGGATGGCCGCTTTCAACCTTGAGACCAACGGGGTGGTGGATGGCGACATCATCATAGAGGCAAGGGCCACAAAGACCGGCTTTGAAGACTCGCTGGCGACGAAGATAACCGTCATCAAGGACACGGTGCTGCCGACCGTGACGATTGCCCCGGCGGAGGTATCCATTCGGCCGGGCGCCACCACCGCCATCACCTTCACCGGCAGCGAGGCGCTGACCGGCTTTGCAATGGGTGATGTCAGCGTCACCAGCGGCACCCTGTCCGACTTCGCGGGTGTCAGCGCGACTGTCTTCACCGCCACCTTCACCGCCGGGGGCAGCCCCGCCACCGTTACCGTCTCTGTGTCCGCCACCGCCGTCACCGATGTGGCGAGCAACCCCAACGCCTACGCCGAGGCGACCATCGCCGTTCAGAACATCTCGCCGGTGCCGACTGTGGATTTGACTGCGGCCTCGGATAGCGAATCGGAGACTGATTTCAGCGATACGGACAACTACACCCTCTTTAGCAGGCCGGAGTTCATCATTGGCAATCTTGTGGCTGATGCCACAGTTGTTGTTTATGTGCAATTCCCCGAAGGCTCCAACTCTGCCGGTTTTGGGTATAGGAAAACGCTGACAGTGCCAACCGGCATGAGCACCCTTGCCGTAGGCTTTGGCAGTCCCGGTTCAGGCGGCAACTGTGCAGTCATTGACTTCAGCGACGGCAGTGTTAATACGGCGTCCACCAATGAATGCTATTTCGCCCAGAGCGTTGGTGAAGCTAACGGCGACTTCACCGTCACCGCCACCCAGACCGCGCCCGGCCTGGCTGTCAGCCTGCCGTCCACCGCACTGACGGTAACCCTTGACACAATCCGGCCAACCGTAACCCTGACCACCGGCACCACCAGCCTCGCCGCCGGTGCCAGCACCACCATCACCGTCACATCCAATGAGGACATCTACGGCCTTGAGCTGAATGAATTCACCGTCGTCGGCGGTGGCGAATTATCCGGTTTGATGCCTGCCACTACTTTGATGCCCGAGGAGGCCACCAACGAATACACCGTCGTCTTCAAAGCGTCCGACACCCCGGGCGACACTTATGCCATCCACCTCCCCGCGAGTTCCTTCACCGACCTGGCAGGCAACAACAATAGAGCCAGCGTCCCGGACACGCTGTTCTTTGACAGCGCCGAGTCACGCAGGCCGACTTTGGCGCTGGACGCTGGCTCGGACAGCGGCTACGACGACAGCGACAACATCACCAGCGAGAATGAGCCGGTGTTCAATGTCAGCAATCAGGCATCCGGCGCCACTGTGGTGGTTGAGGCGTTCAACACGACCACCACCGGCTCCAGCATCAGGATAACGCTGACCGGGGGGGACACAGTGGCGTCCTTTACCACGGCCAGCAGTTGCGAATTGATTAGCGAAAGCCTTGCCCCTCAAACCGTAAGCGACTGTAGCTGGCATGCCGCAGGCATTGCCACCGTGGCCGACTGGCGCGTCACCACCACCCAGACCGAGCCGGGCAAGCTGCCCACCGCCGCCGATGAGCTGCAGATAAGCTTTGACAGCGTGCTGCCCACCATCACCCTCGTCGCCGGCGTCACCAGCCTCGGCGCCGATGAAGCCACCACTATCACTGTCAACATCAGCGAACCCCTCTCGCCCGACACGCCGCTGACCGTCGCCAGCTTCACCATCACCACGGATGATGTCGGCACCCCCAACATCGGCACCATCAGCAATGTGGTGCCGGTGCCGGGCGGCAATAACTACACGGCCACCTTCACCGCCAGCAACTCCAACGAGATCAGGGTGGTCATCGCCACCATTCAAATCGCCGCCGATCTGGTTCAGGATTTCGCCGGCAACGACAATGAAGCCAGCAATGCACTGCGGCCGCAGGTGCGCGGCACCGGGATGATTGGCTACACAATGGCAGATCTCGGCACAGGCGATGACCCGGCAGACGCAATAATAGAAGGCACGAACGCGCGGGGCGAAACGGCAAGCACGCTGATGGAGTTTGTGCTGGTGCGCAGCGTCGCCGTGGCCGCGCCCGGCGGCGAGCAGGCCTCTTATGTCATTGACTACACCGGGCGCAGCAACCCGGCCAGCAACAACGACTTCATTGCTGTAAGCGGCCTGACAACCATTCCGTTCGGGGAGAGGGAAGCCACCTTTATGGTGCGGGTCAATCGCGACCGCAATAGAGAGGCGACTGAGAACTTCAACATTCATGCGACCGTGCACGGCATGGTGCAGGTCAGCGCCATCGGCACCATCACCGACGATGATGCCGCTATCACTGTTTCCCAGCGGCCGGACTTGACGCTGGCCTCGGACACGGGCGTGCCCGGCGACAGGATTACCAACAACTTCACGCCGGCGTTCACCCTCGGCTATCTGGCGGCCGGCACTGTCACCGTGCTGGCGGTTAGCCCGGGCAGCACCGTCGCGCCTTATGACCCGAGCAGCGCCACCCTGACCGTTGAGCCGGGCGGCGTCGCGATTAGAAGGACCCTGTCGGTAAGCCTGTCGGCCGCCACCAGCGCCACTGTGCCGTTCGACAACCGCGGCACCTGCGAGCGCGACCTCGGCACGGGTAGATTTGTGACGACCGTCGGCAGCGGCTGCCAGATGGCCACCGCCGCCGATGGCAGCTACAACGGCGACTGGACTATCGTCGCCATTCAGCACGAACTTGGCCGGATGGTGTCGCCTGATGCGACGCGGCTGACGATGACGCTTGATACCGTTGCGCCGACTGTCGCGCTAAGTGCCGAGTTCACCGGGCTGGCTGCCGATGATGTCACTACTATTACTGTCAGCATCAGCGAAGCCATCTCCCCTGTGCTGACCGCCACCGACTTCATCATCAGCCCCGCAGATGGCGGCACGATAAGCAACATCACCCCCGTCGCCGGCAGCACCGACTACACGGCCACCTTCACCGCCAGCAACACCGACCCCAGCGCCATCACCGTCAGCGTTTCTGTCGGCACCGGCGCCAATGTCCTCACCGACTTGGCAGGCAACGGCAATGTGGCCGGCAGCACGGTTGAGTTTGATATTGCCTCGCCGCCCAACGCCAGCAACCCGCGGCTCAGCTTTCCCAGCGACAGTGTTCAGGTGGTAGAGGGCGATGCCTTTGATGTGGTGATTGATGTTTTCCCGGGCAGCAGCGTCAACACCAATGAGGCCGGGATGACGATAGCCATGTTTGATCAGAACGGGATGATGTTGCCGCTTGTGTTTGATAATTTCGGGAGAATAACCAGTCCTGATCCTCTCATCGCGACCGTTGGTGGCTTTGTGGCTTCTGATGGACAGGGTTTCTCTATCGGCACTGTGAGCGCCGCAAACCCCCGGAAAAGCGCCTTTGATATGACCCTTAGTAACAACGGAGAGCTGGACCTTGGCAGGGACGGCAACCCCACCGGCAGCCCCGGCAGCATCGTGCTGACCCTCGTCACAGGCTTCGGCACTTACACCGTCGGCAACCCCCGCAGGCTGACCATCACTGTCGTTGATGCGAATGCGACGCTAATTCAAAACTCCAGCACCGATGAGGCCGATGCCGACACGGGTGAAGACGGCAATCTGGAGTTCATCGTCATCCGACCCATAGATGTCACCGGCACCATTGAGCTGGGCTACTTCCTTGAATACGGCAACGGCTATGGCTTTGCCGATGAGGCAGACATCATTGAAGCCCACCGCTTGGCGGCAGGCAACCCCGGCATCCTGATCCTGGCCGCTGACCAGTTGACCGCCGTCATCACCCTTACCACAGCGCCCAACCCGCCGATTGAACCGGCTGAAACCTTCACGCTGGTAGTGGAAGATCAGCTTGGCAACCTCAGCCAGCTGCCCGCCGAGATGTTCCGCGCCACCGGCACCATCAATGCCCAGCCCCAGCCTGTGGTAACCCTTGCCCCCGGCCAGACAACCGTTACCGAGGGCGAGGGCGCCGAGTTCATCGTGACGCTGGACAGGCCGCTTGGCACCGGCGGCACGGCGACGGTGCGCTACACCACTATTGAAGGCACGGCGCTGTCGCGCACGGTGGCGGAGGCTGAGCGGGATTATGTTGATGCCAACGACCTTATCCTGACCTTTGTGGATTTGGAGACTGTGAAGACGATTACTGTGGCTACGATTGATGATGGCTTCTATGAGGCAGACGAAGAACTGTTCACGCTTGAACTCGTCAGGGCGACTGGCATCAGCCTCGGCACTGAAACGGCGGCCTCTGTGACCATCATTGACGAAAACGAATTGACAGTGCAGGTGGCGGCGGTTACCAGTGCTGCCACCGAAGGCACGGGGGATGTGTTGGAGTTTGAGGTTAGCGTTGCCAGTGGTGCCCCGCGCATTGATGTGCCGGTTGCTTATACGCTGGGCGGTAGTGCCGGGGCAGGGGAGGACTACCTTCTACCCGACGCCGCAGGCGCTATGCCGTCGGGTAGTGTGACTTTGAACGGGGGCGCCACTGCCGTAACGGTTACGGTGACTGTTATTGATGATGGGGTGTATGAGGTTGCGGACGATACGGTGATGCCGACGCTGGACGGCACCGGCTTGCCGCCGCGTGTCAGCATTGCTACCGGCATGGCTGCCACTACGCTGACTATTAGCGACAACAATGCGCCTGCTATCAGCATTGCGCCTGCTATCAGTAGCGCGGTGGAGGAGCATGACACTACCCTGTCGTTTGAGGTGAGGCTTAGCGGCGCTGACTCGGTGCAGGCTGCACTGGTGGTGGGTTACAGTGTGGATAGTAGTAGTAGCGATGCTGCTACCGAGGGCACGGACTATGAGACGCTGTCCGGCAGCCTGACCTTTGGCAGTGCGGATGGTGATACGCAAACTGTGTTCGTCACCCTGCTTGATGACAATGCCGTGGAGACGGACGAGACCATCACCCTGACGCTGACTGCGCCGGACACGGGCGTCTATCCGCGCGCCGGGCTTGGCACGCCTACCAGCGCCACCGTTACCATCGTGGATGACAATGATGCGGATGTGAAAGTCTATATTGCCGGCGACGGTG
>JBPCXV010000007.1:0-314194 GCA_051008235.1 Pseudohongiellaceae bacterium
TGGCAGCTGTACTTCGGCATGGCCTATCTTGGGGTGGTCGATGCCCGGAAAAATCGGGTCATCCGGCCAGTTAAGGTGTAAACCATGTGCCCGGTCTTAAATGTCAACCATGTGCCCGGCTTAACACCCGGAGTACGGAGTTATTTACTCCCCCCTTGAGGGGGAGTCGGTGGCGCGAGGGCGCAAGCCCTTGCGGTAACGGTGGGGGGACTTCCTGATTTATCTCAAATGTATTGAATCAGGACAGATGTTGTGCACCGTTCCCTTACTGATTATTATTACTCAACTGTGCAATAAACTCATCCACCTCGCGTAAGCAGCGCAGGTCAAACACCAGCGAGCCAGCTTGCAAACGTCCGATTACCGGTTCATCCAGTTGGCGGAAGGTTTGTGCCAGTTGGTGTAGCGCCTCTTCCGATTTGCCTTTTTGGGCTATGGGGGTAATGACCAGCGCCCGGCTGGGTAACACATCAAGTGGTAACGCACCGCTGCCAATCTGACTCTGGCAGTCTTCCACCTGCACCGTCGCCTTTCCTTTGAGCACATCGCTTAATAGCGGAAGTAGCTGTGTTGCCAGCGCATCAATTTCTTCCAGCGGGCGAGTTAAATCCATGAGGATGGGCAGCTTGCGCGGCAGCGAGGTCGGGTCTTGATAAAGATTCAGGCTGGCTTCCAGCGCGGCCAGCGTTACCTTGTCCACGCGCAACGCTCGCTTGAAAGGATTGCGTTTGATTCGTTCAATCAGTTCCTTGCGTCCGGCAATGATGCCGGCCTGAGGACCGCCGAGCAGTTTGTCGCCACTGAAACAAACCAGTTCAGCCCCCGCCGCCAGCGCTTCCCTGACGGTGAGTTCCCGCGGCAGGCCAAACTGCGAGAGGTCAACCAGCGCACCGCTACCCAGATCTGATGCAAAAGGAATGTTACGTTCCTGCGCCAGCGCGGCCAGTTCCGTCTCGGACACGGCGCTGGTAAAACCGCGAATCTCATAGTTGCTGGTGTGTATCTTCATCAGCAAGCCAGTATCCGCATCAATGGCATCGGCATAGTCGCTCAGATGAGTGCGGTTGGTGGTACCTACTTCCTTCAACCGGCAATGGGCGCTACGCATCACATCAGGAATGCGGAAGGCACCACCAATTTCCACCAGTTCACCGCGCGAGATGAGCACATCCCTGCCCTCGGCCAAAGTGTTGGCAATGAGCAACACGGCGGCGGCATTGTTGTTCACCACCGTGGCCGCTTCCGCGCCGGTGAGGGTGTTGATGATTTGCTGAAGGTGGCTGTCGCGGTCGCCCCGCTTGCCGGTTTGCAAATCGTATTCAAGATTCAGCGGGCGAACCGCCGCGTTGTGCATGGCCACAATGGCCGCCGCAGGTAAACCGGCGCGACCCAGGTTGGTGTGAATCACCGTGCCGGTAAGATTGAAAACTGTGCGGATGGAACTGGTTAGTGCGCGTTCGGTATCGGTAATAATGGCGGCGCATAGTTCATCGGCGAATGTTTCGCTGTTCACCCAGTCAATTGCTTCGCGCTCGTTTCGTTTAAGTCGGCCACGCAGTTCTTTGAGCCGGTCGGTAACATGAAGTTTTACCGAGTCATGCCCTGCCTGTTGCTTCAGTGCTTGTAGCGACGGCATCTGCAACAGTTTCTCAACCGAAGGGATGCGCCGCAAAATTTGTGAATCTTTTTCCATGTTCGCCGTAGCATTCCGACATGATATTAACGAGGCACCATGGCCACTACGCGCACCGGTCCGCCTGAGCCGCCGGCAATTTTCATCGGCAGGGCAACCACGGTGAAACCTGTGGGCGGTAATTCATTCAGCGCTCTGAGATTTTCCAGACCCACCACATTGCGGGCGCTGGCTATCCGGTGCACCATGAAATCGGTGGAGCGGCCATAGTCAATGGATGCGGTGTCCACGCCGAGCATAACCACCCGCCGCTCTTCCACCAGCAGACGAACTGCTTCCTCGCCGTAGCTGGGGAAACTCAGATTGCTGGCATCGCCCGGCGTGTCATCGCCGAGATAGGCTTCGGCATCAGGCCAGAAGCGAGCCCAGCCGGTGCGCAGCAGCACCGCGGTGCCTGGTTCAATTCTGCCGTGGGCTTCTTCAAAGGCGAGCACATCTTCCACGCTGAGGCGGTAGTTGCGGTCGGCGGCGGCCTTGTCGCGCACATTAATGACAATGGCGGGGGCGATGAGTTGTTCCAGCGGCAGTTCATCGGTGGCCATGCCATTGGCATGAAAGTGAATCGGCGCATCAAGATGTGTGCCGCCGTGTTCCGGGCTGCTGTAATTGTTGGCCGAATAGAAATAGCCGCCATCGGTTTCGCCATATTCCAGCACTTCCAGTTCAAACTTTGAGGTTGAAGTGGGCCAGTATAGCGTCTCACTGTTGTACGAGTGGGTGAGGTCTATGAAGTGGTAGTCGTTCGGGTCAATGGCGAATGCGGAGTTGGCGCAAACAGCGTAGCAAATAGTGCAGCCAAGAGAGAGTATGTGTTTAATCATGATTACCTCACTGTCAAGCGTTTCTGTATCAAAAATTCTATCAGAATAGGCGCGGCGCAACCGAAGGCGCCCGCTTATAACAAGGCCTCAATGCGATCCATCAACTCGGTCATACGGCGCAGCACCGGCTCATAAGCTTCTGCCTGCGTCATATCCAGGCCGGCTTCATTAAGCAGGATGTCGTGGGGGTAGTCTGAACCACCGGCGCTCAGCACCCGAATGAAAGCATCGCGCACCGCATCATCGCCGGCCAAAAACTTTTCCGCAAACCAGGCGGCGCCGCTGATGGAGGTGGCGTATTGGAATACATAAAAGTTGTAATAAAAGTGCGGGATGTAGGCCCATTCCACGGCGTAGGCATCGTCAATGCTTAGTACGCCCAGGTCGTGTCCGTGGTAGCGTTTCAGCAGTTCGGCGTAGATTTCCGTTAGTCGCGGGCCGGTTAGTGGTTCGCCTGCTTCTGCGGCTTGATGAATGGCCAGTTCAAATTCGGCGAACATGGTTTGGCGAAACAGTGTGCCGCGAATTTGTTCCAGTGCGCCGCCGAGATAGAACAGTTGCTCTTCATCGGTGCGGGCGTTGGCAATCATATATTCCTGCAACAGAATTTCGTTGATGGTTGAGGCCATCTCTGCGGTGAAGGTGGAATAACCGGCGGTTTCAAATGGATTGTTTGCGTTGGCCAGCAGCGAATGAATGGCATGACCCCATTCGTGGGCGAAGGTTGACAGGGACTCGTAGTCGTCATTGTGATTGAGTAGCACATAGGGATGCTCATCGTAAATTGAGCCGTTCACATAAGCCCCGGAGCGTTTGCCCGGCTGCGGATGGCTGTGCATCCATTGTTGCGACAGGCCGAACTCCAGCAGTTCAATATAACGCCGACCGAATGGGCGCAGGGCTTCAAAGGTGATTTGCTTTGAGCGTTCCATATCAAACTCGCCGGTGTTTACTTGCACCAGTGGCGGGTAGATGTCGTAGTAGCGCAGGTCATCAATGTTCAGCATACGGCCGCGCAGGCGCAGGTAGCGATGAAACACTGGCAGTGCTTCGTTCACCTGGCTTACCAGTTGGGTATAGACTTCGGGCGGCAGGCCATCGCTGAACAGGTTCTGTGCCAGCACGCCGTCGTAGCTGCGCGCCCGGGATTGGAACACATTGGATTGCACTTCGGCGGCCAGGGTGGCGCCCATGCCATCGGCGTATTGGTTCCAGGCATTCCAGAAGGTATCAAACACCAGTTCGCGGTCATCCCGGTTGGGTGCCGCCCGCCAGCGGGTGTAGCCTGCCTGGGTGAGGGTTACTTCGTTGCCTTCGCTGAGGGTTACTGTGGGCCAGGGGATGTCGGCGTTGGCGTAGTTTTCGTAAATCTGTCCGGGTGAGGATAATATCAGGGAGGCTTGGGCAAGAATGGCTTCGGTTTTTGCATCCAGTGTGTGTGGTGCCTGGCGTAGAATATCTTCAAGCATGAAACGGAAATCGGCGAGTCGTGGTTCTGTAGTGATGTAGTTGTTGATGCGTTCTTGGCCGATGGTGAGGACTTCCGGGTTTATCCAGGATGATGCTTCCTGCATGTTGCTGAGCAACTGACGTGCTTGTCCGAAGCGGGCTTGGGCTTGTGGTTCGCGCTGGTCGGTGTCGCGCTCCAGGCTGGTGTAAACATAGGCTCTCAAGACTTCTTTCCAGGTGTCGGATTGATGACGCAGGGCGGTGTGGAGGGCGGCGGCGTTATCATTCAGTGTGCCTTGATAGTTTGGCAGTTCATCAATACGTTCGGCGATGTCTTCCATGGCTTCTTCCCATTCGTTTATTGATGGGTAGATGTCGGTTAAATCCCATTCGTAGGTTATTGGGGTTGACGACTGCGCCCAAAGTTGGGTGCACAGCAGCAAGGTTGTGATGGTGGCGGTGATAAGGATGCGCATGACTATTACTCCCGTGGGAATGTTGGTTGGTTTGTCTCAAATGTGCTGATTCGCTACAGTATTTCGCATTATACTCAAATATATGCGAGACTGCTGTGGGAGAAAATCATGCGCGAAACTACTATGACCAGTCGGCGGAACCTGCTCAAAGCCGCCACATTATTGCCCGTGCTGGGTGTCGGCACGGTTGCCTGCTCTGCTCTCACGCGCCGTTCCGCTATCCACTATACCCCGTCCGGCCTGCCGTTGCGGCGGGTGCAAGTGGCTGAGGAGCTTGTTATTCGGCGCATCGCCGGCCTGCGTCCGTTTCGCCCCGGTGGTTTTGTGGTGCGGGCGGATTCGTTTGACGACAAGCTGGTCATTCACAATTACGGGCACGGGGGCGGCGGCATTACCCTGTCGCCGGGCACCTCATGGCTGGCTAGCGAGATGGCCATGCAAACTGCGCATAAGCGTTGCGCGGTTATCGGCGCGGGTGCGGTGGGGCTGGCGACGGCGCGATTGATGCAAGACCGGGGTTGGGATGTTCACATCTACACCCGCGACCTGCCACCGAACACTACTTCCAATGTGGCCGGTGGTCAGTGGTCGCCCACCTCGGTCTTTGATGAGGAATATCTCACCCCTGAATTTGAAGTGCAGTTTGATGCCGCTCAACGCTTTGCCTATCGTTACTATCAAGACCTTGTCGGTCCCCGTTACGGCGTGTCCTGGGTGAGCAACTATCAGGTGCACAACATCGCGCCGGAACCGGACACTGTGCGCGGCAGTTACGCAGACTTGTATCCGCAAACACAGCTGCTTGGCCCCGGCGAACATCCGTTCCCGGCACCTTATGTGCGCCACTTCTACACCATGTTCGTTGAACCGGCCATCTATTTGCCGCAGATGCTGGAAGATTATTATGTCGCCGGAGGCCGGATACAAATCACAGAGTTTGCCAACCGCGAACAAGTGCTCGCTCTTGATGAGCCGGTAATTTTTAATTGTAGCGGACTAGGCAGCCACACCCTGTTCAACGACACCGACCTGATTCCCATCAAGGGACAACTCATCTTCCTGATACCACAACCCGAAATCAATTACCTGATTATAGGCAACGACGGCTTGTATATGTTCCCGCGCACAGATGGCCTTCTGCTAGGTGGCACCTTTGAGCGCAATGAGTGGAGCACCGAACCTGACCCGGTGGCTGATGAGCGTATCATCAGCGGGCATCAGGAGTTCTTCAACGCCATGGCAGATCCATGGGCCAGATAACAAACAGGTATTATATGGAGTACCGCTTAATCACTTAAACCACGCTACAGGTTTTCCTGCTCCGCTATCCAGGCTTCTATGCGGGCTTCCAGTAATGGCATGGGGAGAGGACCGACACCGAGTATGGTGTCATGGAAGGCGCGGATATCAAATTGGGTGCCGAGGGTTTGTTCGGCGCGGGCGCGTAGGTCTTGAATGGTTAGCATGCCAATTTTGTAGGCGGTGGCCTGGCCAGGGTTGTTGAAGTAGCGGCGTATCTCGGAGCGCACTGATGATTCGGGGCGGGGGGAGTTGTCCAGTGCATATTGCACGGCTTCGGCTTCGCTCCAGCCATCGGCGTGAATGCCGGTGTCCACTACCAGCCGCACGGCGCGCCAGATTTCGCCGGACAGCCGACCGAAGTCCGCATAGGGTTGTTGATAGCCGCCCATTTCCTTGCCGAGAAATTCCGCATATAACCCCCAACCTTCAGAGTAGGCGGTATAGCCGGTGTTGGCACGGAACAGGGGGATATTGGTGAGTTCCTGTTGAATGGAAATCTGCATGTGGTGGCCTGGCAGGCCTTCGTGGTAGGCGAGGTTTTCCAGACGGTTCACGGCCACTGCGCGCATGTCAATCAGGTGTGCGTAGAACACGCCGGGGCGGCTGCCGTCAACTGCGCCGCGCATGTAGTGAGCCGCGCCGCCGGCACTTTCGCGGAACGCTTCCACCCGGCGCACTTCCAACTCGGCACGGGGCAGGATGCCGAAGTAGTCGGGCAGTCGCTCGGCCACCTCGTCAAGTATGCTTGTGGCTAGTTCAAGATAATCCTGGCGACCCTGGTCGGTGTTGGGATAATAGAACTGGTCATCTTCACGCATGAAAGTGAAGAACTCGCGCAGGCTGCCTTCAAATCCTACCTGACGTTTGATGTCTTCCATCTCCGCCTGAATGCGGGCTACTTCTCCAATGCCAATGTTGTGAATTTCCTGCGCGGTGAGTGGCAGGGTGGTGTTGGTTTGCAGCCGCGCCTGATAGTAGGCCTCGCCGTTTGGCAGCGTCAAAGCGCCTTGTGCCTGTGTTGGCAGGTTGACCATGTCGGCTTCATGCCAGGCACTAACTTCGGCATAAGCTGGTTGCAATACTGTTAGCAACGCAGTTCGCGCTTGCTCCCGATAAGTGTTAGCGGCTTCTTCGGTGAGTGTGCCCGCTGTTACGAGGCTGTTCAGTTTGTTGTTAATGTCCTGCCATAGTTCCGAATCAGTTTGTTCGTTGCTGTCGTCACTGCCATTGCCGCCGCCATTACTATCGCCGGTGAAAGGGGCACCAGCGGTGATGCGGCCGATTTCGGAAATGGTTCGCTGATAATCAAAATACGAAGCACGAATGTCATCCTCCGCAGCTTGCTGCGCCCGTTCCAGATATTGCCCGAGATACCGACCCGACTGGTTAAGACGCGAAATGTAATCCACCATATCCTGTTCCGTATCCACCGTGTGATAACTAATCAGATTGCGTGGCACACCGGACTGCGCCCCATTACGACCAAAAACAAACCGGTGCCGACGATAGGGCAAATTCAACTCCGCCTGTTGCAACCGATATTCCCACAAATCCCAACTCAACTTCCCCTGAGCATCCAGCGCCTCGCGGCTGAACTGGTCGCGCATGGCGGCCACGCTGTCCCGCCGCCACTGTAACTGACGCGCCAGCGCCTCCTCCGACACATCATCCATGTCGCCATGAGCACTCTTGTCGCCCAGCCGCGATTTCATCAGCGGGCTGAAATCCAGCTGCTCCCGATATTGCTCATCAAGCCAGCCGTGCAAGGCCGCGGTGGCCGCTGCGCCGGTGTTGGGGTCATTAGTGCTGTTATCGCCACAAGCGGCAATAAGCAGGCTCAAACAAAATACTAGATTACGCATAACGGCCTCCCGTTTCTGGTGTTTCTTTTCATGCTCTGCTGGCGTATTATTACGCCAATAGTTCGCACAAGTCATCTGATTTGTTCCACATCTTTCCCGAGTTATGAAAACCACACCACAAACACCCGGGCTGAAACGTTTGGTGCTGGTCGGTGGCGGCCACAGCCATCTGGCTGTGCTCAGGCAATTCGCCATGCGACCATTACCGGGGTTGGATATTACTCTCATCAGCCGCGATATTGAAGTGCCCTACTCCGGCTCCCTGCCGGGGTATATCAATGGCAGCTATTCGCTGGATGATATTCTTATTGATTTACAACCGCTAGCCCGATTTGCCGGTGCGCGTCTGATTCAGGCCGGTGTGGAACAAATTGATTTGGCCGAAAAGCAAATCCTGTTGCCCGGCCGCCCTGCTGTCGGTTTTGATTTGTTATCGCTTAACATTGGTTCTCGCCCCGAGACGGCTAACATTCCCGGCGCATCTCATTATGCGACGGGCATCAAGCCGCTGCCTCAATTCATTAAACGCTGGGCGCAGATACGCGAGCAAGCCGCAGCCGGTTTGACGCGGGGGGAGTTTATACTTGCCATTGTCGGTGGCGGTCCGGCCAGCGTGGAATTGGCATTGGCGGCACGGCAACGCATACTGCGGGATTTGCGGGGCGAACCCGCAACATCGCAAGACTCTTCACATACGCCGCACTCTTCACACGCGCCGCAGCGCTCGCCAGATGAATTAGCAGCCGGGTTACATATAGTTCTTGTCAGTGCCGACAAGGAGCTGATGAGCACCCATAATGAAAAAGTGCGCAAGTTCATCGCACAGGAATTGACGGCTCGCAACATTCATATCATCTGCGATTATCCGGTAACCCGGTTTCTTGAGGATGGCCTTGAAAGCGGCCTTGAAAATGACAGTCGGGATGCTATTCGCGCCGATGCCATTGTGTTTGCCACTGGCGCCGCCATCCCCGAATGGCCGGGGCAGTGTGGTCTGGCACTAACGGAAGACGGGTTCATCGCGGTGAATAGTCATTTGCAATCAGTCTCACATGACTTTGTGTTTGCCACCGGCGATGTAGCCACCATCGCGGGGCAGCCGCGGCCAAAGAGTGGTGTGTATGCAGTCAGGCAAGGCAAACCGCTGGCGCACAACCTGCGCAATTTTGCTTTGGGCAAGCGGCTTAAAAAATATAAACCGCAACAACATTCGCTGGCATTGTTGAACCTGTCTGATGGAACGGCGCTAGCATCGCGTCACAAGCTTTGTCGGCACGGTGTGCTGGTGCAAAAACTGAAACATCGGATTGATACTGCCTTTCTGAAAAAATATACCCGTCTTCCGGAACCGGTTGTGACAAAAGTGCCCACCGGCTTGGCCGATGCCGACATGGCAGCAGAGTTGCATAGCCACAGTATGCGTTGTGCTGGCTGTGGCGCCAAGCTGGCGGCGGATACTCTGGCGCAGGTGCTAGGCAATTTGAACCTGCCACCCCACGAAGATTTGCTGAACACATCCGCTCAGGCGGAGGATGCCAGCATCATCCGTCTGACTGACAACCGGGTGCTGGTGCAATCGGTTGACCAGCTCAAAGCGTTTATCCATGACCCGTGGTTGTTTGCGCGCATTGCCACCAATCATTGCCTTAACGATTTGTATGCCATGGGAACCGCGCCGCATTCGGCACTGGCCGTGGTGGGTTTGCCTTATGCGGCCAAAACTATTATGCGCGACACAATGACTGAACTGATGGCGGGATGTCAGCGGGAACTTGAGCGCGCTGGCTGTGCGCTGGCCGGTGGCCATACGGCGGAAACGCGGGAACTGTTGTTTGGCCTGTGTGTTAATGGTTTTGATGAACCACAAAGGCTGCTTGCCAAACAGGGTTTGCAACCCGGCGATGCATTGATTCTGAGCAAGCCGCTGGGCACGGGAACACTGCTGGCGGCGGATATGCGTTGCAAGGCGCGGCATCGGTGGATGAATAATGCGCTGAATGCAATGTTGCAATCAAATCAGGCGGCGATTGATATTTTTCGTAGCCATCAGATTCGTGCTTGCACCGATATTACCGGGTTCGGGCTTGCGGGGCATCTGCTGGAGATGTTGTCGGCGTCTGGTATGGGTGCGGAGTTGCATTTATCCGCCCTGCCGGTGCTGGATGGTGCTGAGGATTGTTTTGGGATGGGCATTACCAGTAGCCTGCACGCTGCCAACATTCGTTCGTCTGAGCACAACATCGGCACTGCGCATATTGCTGATGTTCATGAGGCCACAGACACTTTGCATAGCACTGGCACTCATCAAGCCACGAATAACTTACATATTGCTGACTCTGATCAAACTACGAGTGACTTGCAGGGTGAAAATTATGCTACTTTGTTTGACCCGCAAACTGCCGGCGGATTATTGGGCGGTGTGCCCGCTGCCGAGGCGAATGCCTGTTTGACAGCACTGCATCAGGCCGGTTACAAACAGGCCGCGATTATCGGCCAAGTAACTGCTCCCCGGCATCCCGCCGACCCTCTTTCCGCACCAGAGCATAAAAACTCGGCAAATCACCATTCACCCCTGCTAATAATTGTGTGAAAGCGGGCACCAAATCATTGTAGTAAGCCACCGTGGCCAGTTGTGCATTATTCAGCGGCCCGGCAAACCAGGCATCGTAGCCATCATAACTATCACCACCATTACTACTCCAGGTAATTTTTAATTCAGCGTAAGCCGCACGTAGTTCTTCCTGCACGCGAGCTTTCTCCGCTCGCATCGCATCGGGTTCAAGTTCCGTTGCATACACTGCATCAAGTCGCTTTCTATATTTATTCACCAGCGCCACAAAATCTATTTGATACTTTTCCTGTTCCGCCAGCGTGGGCGCTTCGCCCTCTTCCTCCGCTTGCTGTGCTCCCTGCCCTGCCTGTGCTGTCTGCGTTCCTCGCGCTTTCAACCAGCGTCGCAAACCTTCTCGTTCCACAGTAGTCGCAAAACTCTCATTAAAGATGGTATCGCTACGCACATACACCACCTGATGTGCCAGTTCGTGAAATATCAGCGCAGCCAGCCGAGACGGGCTGCGCTCAATCACCGAACTGGGCAGGGAATCAGAAAACCATCCCAGCGTGGAATAAGCGGCAACGCCTCCGATATAAACATCAAGCCCGTCCTCAACAAGCTGCTGCCCATAACGGTTTGCACCGGCCTCGGAAAAGTAGCCCCGATAAATAACACATCCGGCCACCGGAAAACACCAGTCTCGCGGTTCGGTGGAAAACTCATCCGCCGCGAACACATTCCACACTGCGTAGTCTCGCTTCAAGTCCACATAAGTGGAATAATTGTCCGCCACCGGCAGAGCCAGTTCATCAGCGGCGAATTCACGAATCTCAAGAACCAGTTCAAGTTGCTGGCGTAGCTGGGAGTCCAAGTCCTCATCCGCTAGCAGACGAGTGATGTCCCGCCCCGAGAACAAAATATTGAGTTGACCCTGAGCGGCCTGACCATAATAATTTATGGTCTCGCAGGATGACAGCAGCACTGACACTGCCATGATTATCAGTGCCCGTCTGATTACTGTTGTTGTCACTGTTGCCATCACCGAACCACCAACTCAATCTCAAATAAATTGGCCCAGTGTTTGCCGGTTACAAATAGTCGCTCCGTCTCTTCATCCCAGGCAATGCCATTAAGCACTGCTTCAATGCTGCCGAGGGTGGTTTGTGCGGACAGGCCATCCAAATCAATTATGCCACTTATCCTCCCGTCAGCCGGGTTGATGCGCACAATGTAATCGGTTTGCCAAACATTCGCCCACACCTCGCCGTTGATAAACTCCAGTTCGTTGAGGTTAGGTAGCGGCGTGTCATTAACTGTTACCTGTATTTCGCGCCGCACCTTGAAAGTTTCGGGGTCAAGGAACTGCAAGTTGGCGGTGCCGTCGCTGAGTATCAGGGATTCGCCGTCAAAGGCCAGGCCCCAGCCTTCACTGGGGTTGTAGTGAGTGCCTGCCGCTTCAAAACTTTCAAGGTCATAAACAAACACCATGTTTTCCCGCCAGGTGAGTTGATATATTCGCTCGCCAATTATTTCTATTCCTTCGCCAAAATAACGGCGGGACAACTTCCGGCTTTGAACCACTTCACCAGTTTCAAGCTGCAAACGGCTGAGCGTTGACTGCCCGTACTTGCCGATGCTTTCATACAAGTAACCATCGTGATAGCTGAGACCCTGGGTGTAGGCATTAATATCGTGAGGAAAACTGTTGACCACCCGATAGCCGTAACGCGCCACCAACTGCTCCGGCGGATTGGTTTCACTGCCGCCCGTTTCTTGTTGAGTCGGGTTAGCTCCGCTATTGGTTGCTTGCTGCGCAAGATTCGCCCCGCTATCGGTTTCCTGTTGAGTTGGGCTGGCTCCGCTATTGGCCGCTTGCTGCGCGAGGGCGAGCCCGCCACCAAGCAACAGGAACAAAAACAGGGGTATGTAACGGAGTATATTCATGAGGCAATGCTGATGTTCATTTGATGACATCTATTGTAACTGATAATAGGGGAAGTTCGCCTCCCCCCACCGCATCAGGTTTCGCCTTCTGCGACTCCCCCTCAAGGGGAGAGTTATTTACTTCCCTCTTGGCCTTTGTTGTAGAATAACGGGCATCATCCACAACGAACCGAGCCGGAGCCAACTATGTCAGAGTCAAAACCAGAGTCAAACGATTGCCTGTTCTGCAAAATTATCGCAGGGGAGATACCTTCAAACAAGGTCTATGAAGATGCGGATGTGTTCGCCTTCCATGACATCAATCCCGCATCACCCACCCACATTCTCATCATCCCCAAAAAACACCTGACTTCAATCGCCTCCGCCGAAGAAGCCGACCAAGCCCTGCTGGGAAAACTGATGCTAACCGCAAACGCCATCGCCAAAGAACAAGGCTTGAACCCGCAAGGCTTTCGCTATGTGATTAACACGGGAGAGTTTGGCGGCCAAACAGTGTTCCACCTGCACCTTCACCTGCTTGGTGGCCGTAGCCTGACTTGGCCACCGGGCTAGCGTAGCCGCACGATACCCGTCCAAAACAGTAACGCCCCGGCAACAGTACGCCGCTAATGCTCCAAAGCTTCAATACCTGAGTGCTTCAAGGCAGGCGCCTCTCACCTCAGTCATCAGGCTCAATAATAGAGATATCCTGAACCCCGGCCTGCCGCGCCGCATCCATAATCATAACCAGCGTGTTCACCTTGGAGCGCTCATCCGGCTGAATAATCACCGTCGCCTCAGGATTTTCCGCCCGTAACTGATCAATGTTGGAACGAATCTGGGTATCAATAATCGGGCGCGGATTGCCATTAAGTATAATCTCGTCATTAGGCCCAATCTCAAACAACATATTGCGGTTTTCCTCATCCGGCGGTGGCGGCTCTTCGTTGTTATTGTCATTACTGGCAGCATTAATCGCCGTCTCAGACAAAAACGTGGCCGTCACCACAAAGAAAATAAGAAGAATAAACACCACATCCAACATCGGCGTAAGGTCTATCTTCGAATCATCAGCCTTATGTTTACCTGCTATCTTTTTCATAGTCGTGTCCTATATCTGTCATTTACATTCGTCTGTTCTCTGTTCATATCTGCCCGTATCTACACTGAAAACATGGTCTGCCAGCCGGGGCCGCTGGTCAGAATCAACTCGGGCCATAGGCTACACCAATACGGCACGGCGATGCAACACCTTTTCTGTGGCCGTATAAATAGACTATTTTCATAACCGTTTCCTTGTCAAAATTGTTTCGGATTCCACGGCATATATTTTTAGGTAAGCGCTGTTTCTGCATCGTTTCCTTCAACACACCAGAGCATTTCAACCCGCTTGTGATTCAGTTCATTTTCTCGCTCTTTCCAGTCAGGAAGTGCTCGATCTATTATGCGCCAGAATGCAGGGCTGTGATTGTGTTCGTGAAGATGAGCAAGTTCATGGACAATAACATAGTCCACAAGAGAGACGGGCAGTTGCAGAAGCCTCCAGTTAAAGTAGAGTACCCCGTTTTTGCCACAGGACCCCCATCTGAAGCCCAAATCTCTAACAACTACTCTTGAAGGAGTCACGCCAACTTTGGGCACCCAATGCTGAATTCGTTCATTCAACCATGCTGTTCCAGTTTCTCTGTACCATGTTTGGAAATGTCGTGATGCGTTTACTCGCTCATTTTCTCGAAGAAGAAACCATTGGCCGTCAAAATGAAGTGCGGTTGATTGATTTTTAATAATTTTGAGTCGATAATTTTGACCCAGATAAGCAATAGTTTCTCCGCTTACTGCTTCGACTTTGTGAACTCCTGAATTATACTCCTCTTTATGAAGTAGTTTCTGGTGAACCCAAAGAAGTTTTTTCTTGACCCATTTACGGAGTTCTGCTTCATTCGCAGACTCCGGCGAGTGAACGACCAGTTCTCCGGCACGGCCAACGGTCAACCCAAGCGTCTTTCGGCGAGGGCTTCGCCTAACCTCAAATTCCAAATCATTGATTACAAGCACCTCGTTCATTTATTCACCAGATTCTCGTGATTTTCTTTGGCGAGGGCAACGAGCTGTTGTGCGATTTCCCGTTCTTTTCCAGAAGGGCACACTCCAGAGGCATCAAGGCACCTCACGATACGTTTCGTGAGCTGTTCACGGAGGTCTTGATTCTTCCAGAACCCAACCTTGACAACTTCCTCACGAATCATTTTTACAACATTAAGGGCTGTATTAATGAGAATCTTTCTTTGCTCGTCACTCAGGCCACCACTCTCTGAACAGGCTTCTATAATCAGGCGAACAAAAGGAACTTGAGCATGAGGATCAAGATCAGGAAAATCATTACGATCCCCTTGTTTCAGATGGTCAATAAACTTTTTCAATTCCCTTTCCAAAGCATCCCAATCGTCTTTGAATTGCTGCAGAATTTCTTCCAACTTCTCGCTCATTTTGCGAGCAAACACTGGATTCTGATTTTCAAACCCAATGACAATGTAATGTTTAGCCGCATATTGCATGTGTTTGGCTCTTGCACGACTGCTATTTTGATCTTGAAGTTCTTTTTCAAATTTTGGATCGGTAATCACTGTTGGTGGAATCTTAGGGTCAACGCCCCGAGCTGAAACATGGGTATTAATTAACACTTTAACTTTCTCTGCCACACCCAAAAGATCCAGCGCAGGGTCTCGATAAAGGTTTGCCGCCACTTTGTTGATAAAACCCATAAGTTTTGCATCTCGGAATACATCATTCGGCACTTCAGGCCTATGTTTCAAAATGTTTAGAGTTTCATAGAACATGCGGAGTTTGTTGATGAACTCTGCTCGAATCTTCATGTCTGCTAACATATCAACACAAGTTTCAACTTCAGTTTTCAAATCCGTTATCCCATTGCCAGTAAAAATTGAAACGGCCCGGTCTCTTCGATCAATTAATTTTGGTAGTTCAACATTAATATTGATAAGTGTGCCTTTAGTGTCTTCACCATCGTAGTCTTCTAATGCCTGACTCAGATGGTGTGTCACACCAATATAGTCCACAACATAGCCACATTTTTTGTTGCCGTATGTTCGATTGACACGAGCAATAGCTTGCAAGAGATCATGGGCTACTATTTTTCTGTCAAGATACATAACCTGCTCAACTGGAGCATTAAATCCTGTTATAAGCATATTGTTGACAACAATTAAAGCCAAAGGATCTGTTTTCTCCGTTCTTTCAGTAGCTAATTTTCGTTTGAACCGTTTTGTATACTCAGCCTGTTTTTCTTTACTTGTCCATTTTTTCCAAGATTCAGGGTCGTTATTATCTTGAGAAATAACCACCGCTATATCTAGTGCCTTAATCATCGGAAGTAGAGCATGAGCACGAATGAGAAATTGTGTTTCCTGATTGAGTTGTTCAATCTTATTTTCTGGTAATTTAAGGGTCGCGGCTGGGATAGCCTCAATATCTCCGACAAGCTCATCTCTCGCGGCTAGAATCTTTTCGCGATAAGCCACGGCAGCACGGCGGCTGGTAGCTACTACTTGGGCCTTGTAACCCTCTGGCAAGATGACATCCACATAATGCCGCATCATATCTCTTGCTTTTTTCTCAATCAACAAAGGGGCTTCCAGCACATTGTCAATAGTGCCGTACCTTGTCTTGATAGTTGCTAGTTCTTCCTCAGAATAGGTAATGAACATATTCTCAAACAGCTGGTCAAGGTTTTTCGCGTCCTTGACATAACCATCTGCTGTTCTTCCCTCATAGAGAATTGGTACCGTTGCACCATCCAGTTCAGCGTCTTGAAGCAGATACTTGTCGATGAAATCGCCGAAAATTTCCCGAGTTTCTGTTTTCTCTTGACTTAAAATCGGTGTGCCAGTGAACCCGATAGTTGCTGCGTTGGGTAATGCTCTACGGAGATTTCTGTGCAGGCTCCGGGTATGGGAGCGGTGGGCTTCGTCGACTAACACCAGAATATCGTCTGATTCATTCAGAACAGGAAAATCTTCAAAATGAATGTTTTCCTCAAAAGTTACTTCTTTTTCCACAACTGGTTCGTCTTTACCTGGTTTCTTTTCTTTACGGATAATGGTCATGGTGACTTTGTCATCGTTCTTTGCCTTCTGATTAGCATCTTGATATTTCTGCAACATGGCCAATACAATATCTGGCGTAGTTTCGGACAATAATCTCTGGACCAGTTTGGTTGGGGTCTCCCCTCTTTTACGGTCATTATCCGTAGGTCTTACGGCTTCACCAGAAAGCTGGGCCGTCTCCCTAATTTGTTCTTCAAGGTCGGTACGGTCAGTAACAATAACAATCTTATAATTTTTGACAAAGCTCAGAGTTCGCATTTTGCGAATCAGGAACACCATACTATGGCTTTTGCCTGATCCTTGGGTGTGCCAGATGATACCACCCCTTTCATCTCGTTTAGTACTCTGCAATCTTGTTTTTTCTTCCTCAAATCTAAGGACTGTCTTCTGGACGGCGCGAAACTGTTGGTAACGGGCAACAACTTTGCGAGTCTTGCCATCATCTTGCTGGAAAACAATGAAACTGCGAATTAGATCCAATAAATATATTGGGCGTAGCATACCAGCCACCAATATTTGTTGACTTTTTAGCGTTGCACATTGAGATTTTCGCAACGCCTCAGGTCGCTGTTCTTTATCACGAAAAAAGAGAGGTGTACCCGTCCCCTCGGTTTGCTCTGGCCCTACTATCAAGAGTTCAGCATCGGCCTCTGCAAGGTCATCATTGGCGGGAACACTCTTGATCTCTTTGGTAATTATATTCATGGGAACCGAGCCGACATCCGCCCATTCCCGATATGCTTCTGGAGGAGCACCAACGGTAGCTACTCGTGACTCAAAGAAATCGCTGATAACCAAAAGTTGGTTGGTGTGGAAGAGGCTCTCCACGCCTTCACTATCGGTATAAAATGTTGGAAATAATTCGCGACGCTGGTTTGAATAGCGAAGCAGTTGATTGATTGCCTCCTGCATTGGATTTTTAGTGCTGGGGCTTTTGAACTCTGCCACTACAACCGGAATGCCATTGATAAATAGCACAGCATCGGGGATAACATACCCTTGACCACTAGTCAGATTAACCCTGAATTGATTGATGACCAGAAAATCATTATTTTCAGGATGTTCAAAATCAATATAGTGAACTGGTTTTGGTCTGCCGTTATCCCAATCCGGCAGGCCATCAGTCACGGTTCCTTTAAGCAGGAGGTTAGTCGTGACTTGATTAACTTCCATAAGCCGATGTTCTCCCGCATATTCTAAGTCATGAATGGCTTTTTCTACTCGGGTATCATCAAGCCAGGGTTTATCATCACGAAGGTTGATTTTCCTTAGTGCTTTTCTCAATCTATCTTTTAAATAAACTTCACGAAAATTTCCACGCTCGGTGAGTTCTGCCACATCCACATCGCCCTCAATCCACGACCACCCCATTTGCTGAAGTTGCTCGCAGAAAGGTCTTTCAACCAGATTATATTCCCATTCAATTTTGCTCATTGTCTTTTTTCTCCTCAAGGGAGGCCTCTATCATCCGTCGTTCTTTTTTAATCTCCGATACTAGTTCCTGCTCGCTGGGCAAAAATTGCAGATATTTTGAGGCAAATATCTGTCGGCTTTCATTAAGGACGGAATATTTCGCCACAGCCTCACTCTTGTCAGAACATAAAATAAGTCCGATGGTTGAATTGTCTTCCGGCATTTTGAAATTATCTTCAAACAGACGAACATATCCATCCATCTGGCCGACATCACGATGTGTTAGCTTGCCAATCTTTAGATCGACTAGCAAAAAACATTTGAGCATATAGTTGTAGAATACCAGATCAATGTAGAAGTCCCCGTCGTCCAGACGGATGTGCTTTTGGCGAGCCACAAACGAGAACCCTTTACCCAATTCCAGCAAAAAATTCTGCAGGTTGTCTATTATAGCTTGTTCCAGATCGTTTTCATGCAAATCGGGTGTATCCGATAACCCTAAAAATTCAAGAATATAAGGAGACTTGAGCATCGTTCCCGCTGGAAGTGGATCCCCAGGCAAGCGTTCTCCCTTGGGGTTAATCGAGCCAGATTCACCTTGATTGGCCAGAATGCGCTGATAGTAGGACGACTGAATCTGCCGCTCCAGCTGCGCTTTGCTCCAACCACACTCTATGGCTTCTCGCTCATAAAAGGCACGAGATTTGTCACTCCGTACGCGCATCAGAGAGCGATAGTGAGACCAAGAAAGCTGAGGAGAAAAGGCCGATATCAATCCCCTCTCAGACTGGAAAGGCGTCATACCACCGATGAATTCACTCCCCGGCGGGGAGTGTTTTCGACCATCCTGATGTTCACTATCTGGGGACATGAGAACTTCTAGGCGGTTAACATAAACCTGATAAAATCGACGAAAATTCCACAAACTCTGGGCAGAAAATCCTTTCCCAAATTTATCTGTCAAGCGCGATGACAACTCCGTAATCACCTGTTGACCATATTTGGCTCGTTCTTCACCCCTTTGTAACTCCTGCACAATTTCACGCCCTATCAGCCAATACGCCAATACCATATTGGAATTGACCGTATTAACGACATTGCTTTGCGCCCGATCAATAATGGAGACGACACGGCTGAAAAGGTCACCCACAACATCAGGCCGAATCGGCAAATTCTTATCTTGTTTATTCATTGCTTTTCTCCATTGGCATCATAGCCAGATTCAATTGTATCAACGTTACTTTCAGTCAAATTATACTATACTCTAATTGAGCCTTGTTCACTTACTTCTTCTTTTTGTAGTTTTTGTATAGTAATTATCTAACTCTTGCAAAATGTTAGGATTGAAGAATGGCTTTTTTGCACTCTTCGTATTATTGGGATCGAGAAAACGGTTCTTTCCAAAGCGCACATCTTTTAGGAGGTTTTTGCGAATTTTGTGGTATCTAATATCCTGTTTGAAATCCATGTAGCGTTTTCGGCACTCCTTGGTCAGCCTACTATAGTCCCATGGATATTGGTCAAGAACCTGCTCTTCCGTAATCTGTACGGATGGAGCGTTCGGGTCGTTAGTTACTCTAACCCCTGGCGCATTCTTGGTGTTGGAACGAATAAATTTGAGGTCTATATTTACCGCGATCATATAGGGAGATTTTGAATTTGGCTGGGGTGTATCTAAACTTTTAAAAAAATTAATAAATTTATCCTCTTCAGCCTTAAAAAGAAGCCCTTCCATATTGCTTGATGAATCTACAAACGCTAAGGGCATCAAGTGAAGTTCAAACTCTGATAATCCGCGATCAAACCAATCACGAACAGCCATATCGAAGTTCTTGACACAGGCGGCCCCTATTTCCTGTAGGCGAGTCCGAAAAGCTGGGGACTGATTATAAAAGTGAATGGCGGAATCTCGAAATTCCAGCAGTATTTGAATATTTGCCCAAGCCTGAACATCAAACTTCTTATTTTCGATAAGTTTTTTTGCGAGATAACTTAGATTATAAGTCATAGGATTTCCAGCTCTGGTCAGTTTAATGCGTTTTTTCTTATTTTCCCCCCGTTTCTCATACACATACAAATTTTTGACATTATTATCGTTCTCACTAAGCCATTTGGCTTTCAATAGAAGTTCCCAGCTGTTGATAGCCAGAATGACAAACGACTCTGCCCGATATGGAAAGCCCGGCTTATTGTAGATTTCGATAGCAGCTACCATTGCTGCTATCGCTCGGTCCAGGAGTTCTGTTGAGCGTGATTTCATGTTTTTCTAGATTATCCCACGATGTCTTCTGGAACGCGGACTCGGCCACTAAGGAGATCGTCTTGAAGGCCGAGCCTAATTTTTCTAAGTTTAAGTAATTCTGCCTCCGTTTTTGAGATAGTTTCATCTATGAAGTCAAGCACGTTGGCAATTCGAGCTTGCTCAGGGAGTTCTGGGCGATTTACAGGTATCCGTGAGAAGTCGCCTTTTGATATTTCAAGGAAAGTAGTACCTGAAGCCAAACGTGTCATTTCTCGTTTGAGAGTTTTGATTTGATGGAAAGCAAAATTTGAATCTGTTTGTTTGTTGGGAACAATATTCTTAAATCCTTGGTTTGTTGAAATAGGGTTTCCAGCTAATGCTACCTCACATAAAGTTGCCCGCGAAGTAACAAGTAAAGAGTTTTGGGGCAGCACTTTTGCGGAACTAGCATGCAAGCCAATCAGCGTGATTTTCTCCCTTGTACTGGATAGATATTTCCCCGTGTTGCTTGTTATTTCGCTTGGGGTAACCCACAAAATATCACCTCCCCAATAAGCTGGGTTGTTTCTATTAGGTGTTCCGCCAGATACCACCTCTCCATAGTGGTATAACGTGACCTGATCCCATGCTTCTGGGCAGTTTTTCACCATACCTGATGGCGAATCTATGACTTGTTCTGAGTGATAACCAAGTTCCTGCAAAGTATTATGAAACTGTAACGAAAAATGCTCACGGTTCTCAATGAGCATGGCCAGTGGCGCGGCATATTTATCCCAAAAATTTTCAGTAAGTTGTATCAGTTCTCGTTTCTTGTTTTTAACTGCACTATCAAGTCCACTTTGAAGATCGTGAGCAAAGAGTTCAAGCACCAGCATTTGCTTCTTATCTTTATTCATTGCCATACACCGCTTTTTTAACTCGTTGATAAAAGCACTAGCCAGCATACGGAAAGTATCTCTGGCTACGGTCAAGGCTGTCTTGATTTGCTCATAGGGAGCCAGTTCTGTATTAAGAACATCCATTCGGTCAAAATAAGGTTGCAGTTCTCGCTGCATGGCCTTTACAGCATGACGGTCAACATCAGTTGCCTTTTTCCTACCAGCGGTCCTTTCAAGCCTTTTCAATCTCGTAGTGACCTCTCTGTAATCAGCCTTCAATTCTTTGATTTGCTGCTCAAGGTTTTTGGCATAATTCCAAGATGAAAGTTCTTTATCATCCGCATAATCTGGGGGATTACTCTGCTCAAAGGTTTCTTTTTCTTCTTTCAGATTGGCTATTTCTGATTTGGCATTATTAATTTGCTGAAGGTAATCAACCATGGTTCGTTTAACTAGCTTGTGACTAAAGGGATCAAAAGTTGGCCCCACATTGTCATCGTCTTCTACGGCATCTGCAATGGCATCAATCCAACCTTCAACGACCCCAGAAAAGCCGTTTTCGATCAGAGTCTTTAAATCCGGCAATGTCTCTGTCCACCAGGCGGCGACTACGCCAGACAGTTTAAATCTATCCAAAACCTTAAACGGCAATAGTGCCTCAACAAACTCTTCGAGAAATTCCGTACGGACCATATTCAAGTTGCCATAGCTCGGTAACGCGACAAGACTGCCGGAATGAGAAATCCACCATGTTGTCAGAGCTTCTCGCAATCCATCTGTTCGAGTTAGCAGTCCGGTATCTGATTCAATTAGACTAACAATATCTGCTCGTTCTGTGATGTTCGCTTTAAAATCATAATAGCGGTTATCGTCCGACCTACGAGCAAATATGGCATTCAATGAAAAACCGAGAGATTTGAAAAAGCTCTGATTGCCCTGAATCTCGGTAGCGGGAATGCCACCAACAAGATGTGCGTGGACATCATGCGGTTCAGAAGGCGGAGAATTGTCAACATAACGGCGGACATTAAGGTTAAAGTCATTAGCGGGGTTGGTAATTTCCTCAAAAATTACAACTTTGGAATAATTATGAACTTCATTGTAGCTTTCAAAAATGGATGCAATTTTTTCAATATCTTCCGGTCGTAGATAGTTTTGAGCACGGCCTACCTGATATTCAGCATCTGCGTTAATAAATAACACTCGACCACGACGAGCTTTTGGCTTGTTTGGGTTGAGGGTTTTCCCGGTTAGATTAGGTCGCATAATTAAGATGCACGCCGGAATACTCGCACCATAAAAAAGGTTCTGCGGTAAGCTAATAATAGCTTCAATCAAATCCTCTTGCAGAAACTTTTTGCGAATATCTTTTTCTGCTCCGCTACGAAAGAGAACACCATGAGGCATGACAGTCGCTACCATGCCATCAGGTTTGCAAACCGCAAGCATATGCTGAGCAAACATGAGGTCTGCCTTTTTGCCGGAGGTCGGACACAACCCCCAGCGAAATCGCTCTGGGAATTCCATACTGCTCCGGGTATAGTTCTGGCTGAATGGTGGGTTGGCAATTACTCGGTCAAAGCGTTCAAGTTCCCCGCTTTCTTTGTGTAGAGGATGTAGTAGTGTATCTTCAAGCTGAATATCTGCACCTAGAATGCCATGCAGAAGCATATTGATTTTGCAGATAGACCAGGCTGAGGCATCATTCACCTGACCGCAGAGGCGCAGATTGGTAGGATCATCGCCGGACTGTTCAAGGTATTCGCGACTAATAATCAGCATGCCACCGGAACCACAAGTGGGGTCATAGATGCTCATCCCTCCACTGGGGTTTAGTATACGGACCATCAATCGAATTACATCCCGAGGGGTATAAAAATCTCCACCTTTCTTTCCTGCTGTCTCTGCAAACATATTTATAAGAAACTCATAAGCCGAACCAAGCAAGTCGGAAAATTGGAAATCCTCCTTTCGTAAACGGTAGCAACTGAAATGACGCACTAAATCCTTACAGGCTTCATCCGAAACAATACGCTTTTTGCTTTGAACTCTCATGAACTGTACGTGGTCAAGGACATGCTGAAGCGGTTCATTGGCCTCGCTCAAGGCCGCGATGGCCTTGTCAAGAACTGCACCAAAATGCTCCGAGGCATCATTAAGTTTTTCTTGCAAGTAGGGCCAGCGCGCATGTGATGGGACGAAAAACTCATCGTAAAAATCCGAATTTTCACCGTATTTTTCGACGGCTTCTTCGTGAATCATTCCCGTAGCAACTTTCCCCGAAATTATTTTCTCACGTGCTGCTTCAAATACATCGGAGCATCGCTTGAGAAACAGCATTCCAAAAATAAAATCCTTGTATGTAGCAGCATCCATACCTTCACGGCGAAGAATATCCGCAGCACCGTAAAGATGGCGTTCAAGTTTGGCCAACGATAACTTAGACATTCATTTAATACCTCGTGTTTAATGTTCTCATACCAAAATATTTGGGGGCTATTAATTAATCTGACATAGAAAGAAATAATCAAATATTATATTACATCCATTTCTGGTTTTGTGTTTTATCGTGTGGCTCAGTGAATATGAAATATAGAGTCAAGTCATCTACATGATGTTTAGCCGATATCTAGGAGCGTTAATCATTCCCTTAGACGATTAATTTTACTACTTTAGCCTCGGGAAAAAGTATAAGCTGTCAATTCTGTTGCAGATTGTAGTTCTGTGCCAGAAGAGAATCCTCTCCCCGGCGGGGAGAGAATGTCAAGACGGCCAGCAAGAGCCTGATAAATCAAGGTATTATCTGGGTTGATTATGCCAGAAAATATTAGCAAATTTTATTCTGGATTTTCTCCGAAAATTACTATATCTTTCTCACTCCGCGCGGTGCTGGGGCCTATGCGGATTTGCCCAATCCCCCCCACCCCCCCCAGGGCACTTCCGTCCCACTGGCGCCTTCAGGCACAGGGGAGCCCCAGCACCGCGCATTCTTTGATGAGGGCTTGCGGAGCCAATCCGCTAAATTGACCCACTGCGGCAGCAACTACACATCCATTCGCATGAATCCCACCCGCAAATCATCCAAAAAAAACAGACGCTATGTGTTCGCCTTCGGCAAGAAGACCGATGGCGGGGCGGGCATGCGGGATTTGCTCGGTGGCAAGGGTGCCAATCTGGCGGAGATGGCGCGCATCGGTTTGCCGGTGCCGCCGGGTTTTACCATTAGCACCGAAATTTGCGGCTGGTATTACGACCACGGCAAAAGCTACCCCGCCGCCTTGCGGAAGACGGTGGCCGCTGCCATCAAGCAGATGGAATCGCAACTGGGCAAGCGCTTTGGCGGACGCGACAATCCGCTGCTGGTGTCGGTGCGTTCCGGTGCCCGCGACTCTATGCCCGGTATGCTGGATACCATCCTCAATCTGGGCCTTAACGATGCCACCGTGCATGGGCTGGCCGCAAACTCCAATAATCCGCGCTTTGCCTGGGATTGCTACCGCCGCTTTATTCAAATGTATGGCGATGTGGTAATGGGCGTGCAGGCATGCAGCGAAGAAGAGCCGGAACCGTTTCACCACATTCTGGATAAACTGAAACGCTCTGTAAAAGTTGAATCGGACAATGAACTCAGCGCCGAACATTTGCAACAACTGGTGAAACAATACAAAGCCCTGATTAAGCAACACACCGGCAGCGCATTCCCGCAGGATGTAATGAAACAACTGTGGGGCGCCATCGGCGCCGTGTTCGGTTCATGGAAGAACGAACGTGCCATTGTTTATCGGCAACAATATGGCATCCCCTCGGAATCAGGCACGGCGGTTAATGTGCAGGCCATGGTGTTCGGCAATGCGGGCAAGGGCTGTGCCACTGGCGTGGCTTTCACTCGCGACCCGGCCAACGGCGAAAATGTTTTTTACGGCGAATACCTCACCGATGCCCAGGGCGAAGATGTGGTGGCCGGATTACGCACACCAAAAGCCATCGCCAAAATGAAACAGGAAATGCCGCACTGTTACAAAGCACTGAGCGAAATTCGCAACCAGCTGGAACAACATTTCGGCGACATGCAGGATTTTGAGTTCACCATAGAAAACGGTCAGCTTTATATCCTGCAAACCCGCAACGGCAAACGCACCGGATTGGCGGCGGTGCGCATCGCCGTGGAAATGCAGAAGGCGCGGCTGATGAGTCAGGAAACAGCGCTACTCAAAATTCCCGCCGAATCCATTGACTCCCTGCTGGTGCCGGTGTTTGATTCCCGCGCACTGAAGGCCGCCACCCTCATCGGCCAGGGCTTGCCAGCGGGGCCCGGTGCCGCCACCGGACGCATCGCTTTCACCGCCGCCGCCGCCGAACTGGAAACCCGCCGCGGCAACAAGGTGGTTCTGTGCCGCACCGAAACCTCGCCGGACGACCTGAAGGGAATGCTGCAATCCCAGGGCATTCTCACTTCCCGCGGCGGCGTGTCTTCCCACGCGGCGCTGGTGGCGCGACAACTGGGCAAGGTGTGCGTATGCGGTGCCAGCGAAATTTCCATCAACTATGAGAAAAGAATTCTCACCGCTGGCGACTACAAGCTGCGCGAGGGCGATTACATCTCCATTGATGGCAGTAGCGGCGCAATCTATAAAGGTATGATTGAAAACGCACCGTCGGAAGTAAGACGAGTATTGGACGGCGAACTGAAACCAGACAAGAGTTACACCTACGCGTTGTTCCAAACCGTAATGCGCTGGGCCGACAAACACCGCAGCCTGAAAATTCGCACCAATGCCGACACGCCCGCCATGGCCAGACAGGCGGTGTCTTTCGGAGCCGAAGGCATTGGCCTGTGCCGCACCGAGCACATGTTCTTTGATGGCGACCGCATTGACTATATGCGACAGATGATTATGGCCGTTGATGAAGTGCAACGCCGCGCCGCGCTGAAAAAACTGTTGCCATTCCAGCAAAAAGATTTTGTTGGCTTGTTTCGTGCAATGAACGGCCATCCGGTAACCATTCGTTTGCTTGACCCGCCCTTGCATGAGTTCCTGCCCCAAGACGATGTGGTGCGCCGCAAGCTGGCGGAAAAACTTGGTGTGCCGTTTGACTTTGTGATGGAGCGCAGCAAAACCCTGCATGAAGAAAACCCGATGCTGGGTTGTCGTGGTTGTCGCCTGGGCATTCTTTATCCGGAAATAACTGAAATGCAATCCCGCGCCATCTTTGAAGCCGCTGCTCAAGTTGTTGCGGACAAGAAAGGCATCAAGGTGCGCCCGGAAATTATGATTCCCTTGGTGGGCTTTCGCGAAGAGCTGGCCGACCAGTTGCAAATTGTTCACCGCGTGGCGCAAGAGGTGATGAAGAAACGCAAGGTGCGCATTCGCTATCTTGTTGGCACCATGATTGAGGTGCCGCGCGCCGCCGTTACCGCCGGTGAAATAGCCAAAGAGGCGGATTTCTTCAGCTTCGGCACCAATGACCTCACCCAAACCACCCTCGGCCTTAGCCGAGATGATATGGGTATGTTCTACGAACAATATCAGCGCAAGGAAATCTATGCGCAAAACCCCTTCGCCAGCCTGGATCAAACCGGCGTAGGCACACTAATGGAAGCCGCCGTGATAAACGGGCTGGATGTTAAACCGGAACTGAAACTGGGTATCTGCGGTGAGCACGCGGGCGATCCCGCCTCCATTGATTTCTGCCAGCGCATCGGCCTGGACTATGTATCCTGCTCACCGCCGCGAGTGCCGGTGGCGCGGTTGGCGGCGGCACAGGCGCGGCTGCATGAGACAGTTTAATGAAAGTAATAACGAAAGAAGCAACGAGAGTGGTATACAAACCGGCATAGCGAAACGGCATAATAAACAAATGACACACATCCATGAGCAAAACCGAAAAAACATTTGCAGCAATTGAAGCCGGCGGCACCAAGTTTGTGGTTGCCGTTGGCAATGCGAACAAGATTCTGGAAACCGTAACCATACCCACCACTACTCCCGATGTTACCTGGGCGGCGGTTAACGAGTTTCTTAATCAGCAGGCGAAGACGCACAAATTCAGCGGCATTGGTTTCGCATCTTTTGGTCCAATAAATCTGAACCAGAGTAGCGCAGGCTACGGGCATATTGAAACAACAGCCAAGCCGCACTGGAGCAAAGTGGATATGCTGGCGCCGCTAAAACAGTACGGCGTGCCCATAGCACTGGAAACCGATGTTAATGTTGCGGCTTTGGGTGAGGCTCTCGTTGGCAAGGGAGCCGGTAAGAAAGTAACCATCTACGCAACTATTGGTACCGGCATCGGTGTGGGCATCGCCATTGACGGCAAGATGCACGGCGGCATGACTCATCCGGAAATAGGTCATATTCCGGTACCACACGATACCACCGCCGACCCTTACACGGGTTACTGCGCCATTCACGGAAACTGTCTTGAAGGTCTGGCCTGTGGTCCCGCCATCATTGACCGCTGGGGCAAAGGCTTGAGTGAGTTGGAACCCAACCATCCCGCCTACAAACTGGAAGCGGATTATCTTTCCCTGATGTGCGTCACCCTGATGCTAACCCTTTCCCCGAATGCGTTGCTGTTGGGCGGCGGCGTAATGAAAGCGGAAGGGCTACTTGATTTAACACGCGACCGGGTATTTGAAAGGCTGGTTAATTACCTTTCTTATGTGCCTCGCCGTGAAGATTTGGATGTCATTATTGATAAGCCGGAGTTCTTTGGACAGTCAGCAATAATCGGCTGTATGTTAATGGCGGAAGAACTTGTTGCCTGACGAACTATAACTTGCCCAAAGCAGCCACAGCCTTTCGGGTTGCGGTGGCAATAGCGGCGAAGTCACGCTTGCTGAGGGCTTCGCGGGGCACGAACCAGGAGCCGCCAACGCAGCACACGGTTTCAAGTGCCAAATAGTCGGCAGCGTTATCAAATGTAATGCCGCCGGTGGGGAAAAAACGCAACTCCGGCATGGGTGCCGATATTGCCCGCAACTTGGCCACACCGCCCGCCACCTCGGCAGGAAAAAACTTTTGCAAACGATAACCGGCATCAAGCAGCTGCTGCATTTCGCTGGCTGTTTCCGCGCCCGGCACAAACGGAAGCCCCGCTTTCGCCGCCGCCTGCAACAAGCCGGGAGATGAACCGGGGCTCACCAAAAAAGCAGCACCCCTGGCCTGCGCCTGTTTGATTTGCTCAGCCGATCTGATGCTACCGGCACCCACTCTGATATCCGGCACCGAGTTGGCTATAGTTTCAATGGCATCAAGTGCGTCTGCAGTGCGCAGGGTAACTTCTATCTCCGCCATCCCCGCATCGCGCAGAGTCTTCGCCAAATCAACGGCTGCCTCCTGTTGCTCTATAACAACAACCGGCACCAATCTACTATTTGCAAAAAAAGTTAATGCGTCCATTTTGATACATCTTAAAGGTTAAATTATTCACGGTTTTTAGCAAACAACACACTGGCACCCGCCTCTGCGGCGCTGGTTTGCTTGCGGAACATTTCAAACAGTTCGCGCCCCATGCCGGTGGTTGGTGCGTCGTTTAGCTGAAACCTGTCGCGGGTTGATAACTTGGCGGCAACTTCAATTGTGCCAGCGTCGGCGTCAATAGTAATTGCATCGCCATCTCTGATTTGCCCGATGGCACCGCCATCCCCCGCTTCGGGAGTAACCTGAATGGCAGCCAGCACCTTGCCGGATGCGCCGGACATTCGCCCGTCGGTTAGCAGCGCCACTTTCAATCCCTTGTTCTGCAACACACCAAGCAACGGGGTCAGCTTGTGAAGTTCCGGCATACCATTGGCTTTCGGTCCCTGCCCGCACAGCACGGCCACCATATCTTCATTCAATTCGTCTGCCGCAAAGGCATCCATAAATTGTTGCTGGCTGTGAAACACTTTGGCGTTGGCGGTGATTTGACGATGCTCCGCCTGCACCGCAGACACCTTGACGATGGCGCGACCCACATTACCCTCAAGCAACCTGATGCCACCCTCCTTATCAAACGGGTCAGCCACTTCCCGAATGATACTGCGGTCGCCCGATGTTCCCGGCCCGGCGACCCAGCTTAATCTGTTATCAGAATCATTCCCGGCGGCCTGTAACTGCGGCAACTCGGTGTAACGTCTCAGCCCCGGACCAACCACAGTCAACACATCTTCATGCAACAAGCCAGCATTCAGCAGTTCACAAATTACCACCGCCAGCCCGCCAGCCTGATGAAACTGGTTCACATCCGCCGAGCCGTTGGGATAAACCTGAGTCAGTAGCGGCACCGTGCGGGAAAGCGCAGCCATGTCGGACCAATCAATGGTGATGCCAGCGGTGGCGGCGATGGCAATCAGATGCATGGTGTGATTGGTGGAACCGCCGGTGGCAAGCAGCCCGACGATGCCATTAACAATTGTTGCTTCGCTTAACACTTTTCCCAGCGGCGTGTAGTGTTCGCCCGAATGCACATTGGCCAGTGCCTGTTTCACGGCGGCGGCAGTTAGCGGCGGTCTGAGTGCATCACCGGGATTAACGAAGGAACTGCCGGGCAACTGCAAGCCCATTATTTCCATTAACATCTGGTTGCTGTTGGCGGTGCCGTAAAAAGTGCAGGTTCCCGCGCTGTGATAAGCGGCTGACTCCACTGCCAGCAATTCGCTTCTGTCGGCCTTGCCGGCGGCGAAGGCTTCACGGGTTTTTGCCTTCTCCCTGTTCGGCAAGCCGGATGGCATTGGCCCCGCCGGAACAAACACGCCGGGCAGATGGCCGAAGGACAACGCACCTATCAACAACCCTGGCACAATTTTGTCGCAGATGCCAAGATACATGGCCGCATCAAACATATTGTGGCTGAGTGCAACCGCGGTGCCCAACGCAATCACATCGCGGCTGAACAGCGACAACTCCATTCCCTCCCGACCCTGGGTTACGCCATCGCACATTGCCGGAACACCACCGGCCACCTGAGCAACAGCACCGCACTGCGCCGCTGCCGCCTTGATTTGCAGCGGGTAATCCGCATAGGGCTGGTGGGCACTTAGCATATCGTTGTATGCGGTAACGATGGCGATGTTCGGCACCGTCTCGTCAGCCAGCCTGCCCTTGTCGTCCTGCGAGCAAGCCGCCATGCCGTGCGCAAGATTACCGCAAGACAATGCTGATCTGGCCGGCCCGGCCTCGGCCTGCTTGTCAATGCGCGCCAGATAAGCAGCGCGTCCGGCACGGCTGCGGCGGCGAATTTTTTCGGTAACTTCTTTTACTACCGGATTGAGGGGGATGTCTTGTGCCATAATAAAACCTGTTCTCTTGTTTCAGGGTGCCCAAACAACACGAACGGGCGTTTTGTCCTGTTGCAACAGAGAAGCCACTGGCAAACCATCGGGATTGAGCAACACCTCTTTCTTTTTCTCACCGAAGGCAAGTAGCAACACCGAATCACCCGAAAGCAATAATGAAAGATTGGCTGTTACCCGATTATACTCGCTTGCAGAAGTTGTAACGCTGGCAAGTTGCGGCTCGGCATCGGTTGCCAGCAACGCGGGCAAATCTTCATTATCGGGAAAAATTGAAGCGAAATGCCCATCCTCTCCAAGACCCACCAGAGCGCAGGCCAGTTGCTTGCTCTGCTCTATAACAGATTGCTGATTGATGGGTTCTCGCCCGCCCTGCAACAACGAAACAAATGTGGCACTTTTTGCCCAGCGCTGAAGCAAACATCGCCGAATCATGCCTTCATTACTGGCTTCATGGTCGGCAGCCACACAGCGCTCATCGGTTGGCATGACACTCACCCGGTTCCAATCCAGCGACTCGACTGGCGAGAGCGACAAGTGCTTTAAACACTCAATTGGCGTGTTACCACCGCTGACTATGAGAGTCGCTTTTGATGCAGACGCGAGTCGCTTCCCAAGAGCACCCGCCACAAAAAACGCAGCGTCAATAGACGCAGCCGAACGGTCGGAAAACTCAACAAAGTTCATTGCGGAAACCACCCCCGCCCGTCCCGTTCCAGCAGCAGGTCTGCTGATGATGGCCCCCAGGTTCCTGCAGCATATAATTCCAGTTTTTTATTACGCGCCTTCCAGCCGTCAATTATTCCATCTATCCACGACCAGGCCGCCTCAATTTCATCCCGGCGCATGAACAGCGCAGGGTTCCCCCGCAACACTTCAATCACTAAGCGCTCATAAGCATCGGGGTAACTAATACCAAAAGTTTCCTCAAAACTGAGGTCAAGCGAAACCGGCCGCAGCGTGAACTTGCCCGGCCCCGGCGCCTTTGCCATGGTGGTGAGTTTCACTCCTTCATCCGGTTGCAACATAATAGACAACCGGTTTGGCTGCGCGGGATAAACCGCTTCTGGAAAGATGCTGTGAGGAACCGGCTTGAATTGAATAACAATCTCGGAATGCTTGGCTGGCAAGCGCTTCCCCGTGCGCAAATAGAAAGGCACGCCCGACCAGCGCCAGTTACTTATTTCCGCCTTGAGCGCCACATAAGTTTCGCACTCGCTGTCGCCGCCCAGTTCGTCCTGATAAGCCTTTGCAATCCGGCCACCAATAGCACCCTCCCGATACTGGGCGCGCACGGTGTGTGTGTCGATGCTGTCGGTGCCGAAAGGTTCCAGAGCGCGCAACACTTTCATCTTTTCGTCCCGCACCGTGTCATCGTCAAGGCTGCTGGGCGGTTCCATTGCTACCAGACAGAGCAGTTGCAACAAATGGTTTTGCACCATATCGCGCAACGCCCCAATGTCATCATAGAAGTCAATGCGATTACCAACTCCCAATTCCTCGGCCACGGTAATCTGCACATGGTCAATAACTTCCCTGCGCCAGAGCGGCTCAAAGATGGCGTTGCCAAACCGCAGCGCCAGCAAGTTCTGCACAGTTTCCTTGCCCAGATAATGGTCTATTCTGAAAATCTGGTTTTCAGAAAAATACTCCCCCACCTGATCGTTAATTTCCCGCGCCGATTTGAAATCATTACCCACCGGCTTTTCCAGCACCAGCCTCATCTCATCGCTCATCAAACCGCTATCACGAATCTGTTTCGCAATAGGCCCAAACAAATTCGGCGGCAACGCCAGATAAAAAGCACGAATAACCGACTCGCGCCCTTTCAGCGCCGACACCAACTTGCCCCAGCTAGCCCCATCCATTGCATCAAGGCTGAAATACTCAAGCCGCGCTATGAAACTCTTCCAGTGCCCGGCGTCCAACTGCTCTTTTTTAGACTCTTTTGACTCCTTCGCTTCCTTTGACTGCCCTGACTCTTCCGGTTGGTCTGGGTCCAAAATAAATTTCTCAATCTGCCCGATGTAGTCCTCACGAACTATCTGGCTACGGCCAACAGCAAGAATCCGACTATCGTCCGAGAACTGACCGGCACAATGACGATGCCACAGCGCCGGCATAAGTTTACGTAATGCGAGGTCGCCATTACCCCCGAAAATAATCAGGTCAAAAGCGTTTACCGGAATTAATTCAGCCATTATATGTTCTCAAAGAAATAAAGGTGCCCAGATTGATGACAGCTTCAACTTTCATTTGCACCCAGCCATTCAGAAACAAACGCAGAATAATCAATATATGTCATCTCTTTAATACCCATCTGGGTACGTTCTTGGGCTATGGGCAACTCGTCGCGGAATTTTTTATATCTTTGAACAATTTTTTGTTTACTTGGAATTGTTCTGCGGCGAGAAGTAGCGATTAACCATGACCTTATTTCACCAATAGCGTTATGTGGATCTCCACCATGCGAACAAACTTCCTGCCCTGAAATATCAGAAATAAATTTTTGATATCTATATGGCTCTTTATCAAGTATCAGGCAATTTTTTTTTTGCTGATTGCCCAATCCAAACCGCTGGGCACCAAGGAAAATGCCTAGCTCCAGAGGCATATTAAATCTGGGCAAATTAGTAACTCTATCAAGTTCCGTCATTGAAATATCATGAATACCAAACTTGCTTTCGGAAATCATCCGCATAATCTTGTTTATGCGAACATCGCCGGAATTTATTTCTTCCAAAGCGCAACGTGGGAAAAACCCGCAATCATAAACCGTAAAAATAATAGCTTCCCTTATCTTGCGATAATTTCCACTATTATCAAAAGGGCAATTCAAAAATACATTAGAGGAGTACGCCATCACCTCGCTTCTCTATGCGAAGAATTGGTTCGAGCAGCGATGGTGTCTCTGACGGCCTTGCGGACCGTCATTCTTGGGATAGAGCCACCCTTTGGGGGAGGAAGAACCTTCCTAACAGAAGCGGAGCGCTTGGGAACCGCCCTTTTCTTGACAGATTTCACTCGTTGTCTGGCAGTGCCATTTGATGCTTTCATAAACTCACCTTGTCTTGGGGGCATGCTCTCTAAATTAAGGTCTCTTGTCAAGTATTATAGACAACTAATTAACTTCTTGCCCAGTGCCTTATTGGGCTACCTGACTTGTCTCGTAGGTGCCGGGGCAGCACAGTGTCAATCTTTTTCCGAGAAAATCGCCGTCAGGGCTTGCACCCCTCTGCAAAGTGGTCTATTTTCCCAAGAGTTTCAGGATAAAGGCGAGGTAAGTGCAATGAAACGGCGTGAACTTCTGAGAATGTCGGCGGTACTGCTTGGTACTGGCGTGAGTGGTGGTCTGTCGCGGGCCTTGCTGGCTGGTGCCAGCCCTGTTGATGGGGCATCCGCCCGCTTTGAGCAGGCGCAGGCGGCGGCGGTTGAATTCCTGTGCGATATGATTATTCCGACCACGGATACTCCGGGGGCGGTTGAGGCGGGGGTGCCTGATTATGTTGCCACCATCGTGTTTGACTGGTATCACGACGATGAGCGTGCGGCGTTTCTGCGCGGGCTTGCGGTGCTGGATGCCTATTGCCAGCAGCAGGCGGGTAATCCTTTTCACCTGTCCTCGGAGTCGGTGCGGGTGGCGGCGCTGCAAGAGCAGGAGCGTCAGGCGCGGAGCGCAAACCAGAACGCAGCTGACGACACGCCTTTCTTTAACCGCATCAAGGAACTGGTAGTGTTTGGCTATTACACCTCCCAAGTGGGAGCGACCCAGGAATTGGTTTACAGACCAATACCGGGAGAGTACGACGGCGATTTTGATTACGCAGAAATCGGACGGCAGTGGAGTTACTAGAAACCACCGGAGAAAATCATGAGCGAAGAAACACAATTTGATGCCATCGTAATCGGTTCGGGGATTACCGGCGGCTGGGCCGCCAAGGAGCTCACCGAGAAAGGGCTCAAGGTGCTGATGCTGGAGCGCGGCCGCATGGTTGAGCACGGCAGGGATTACACCGGCGAACACAAAGCCTCCTGGCAACTGCCCTATCAGGGCAGGCCGCTGCGGGAACTGTATGAGCGCGACTACATCGTGCAAAGCAAAAACTACGCCTTTGAAGAAGGCACCCGCCACTTCTACAACAACGACCGACTGAACCCCTACATTCACGACCCCACCCAATTCAACTGGTTGCGCACCGATGTGGTTGGCGGCAAGTCCCTGCTTTGGGCGCGGCAAACCTACCGCTGGTCCGACCTGGATTTTGAAGCCAACATCAAAGATGGCCACGGCATTGACTGGCCAATCCGCTACCGCGACATCTCCCCCTGGTATGACCATGTTGAAAGTTTCATCGGCGTTAGCGGCCAGGCGGAAAATCTGCCCCAACTTCCCGATGGTCAGTTCCTGCCGCCGATGAAACTGAATATAGTGGAACGTCATCTCCGCGAACAGATTGCCGATAATTTCCCCGGCCGCGTGCTCACCATCGGCCGCACCGCCACCCTCACCGTGCCACACAATGGCCGCGGCGCTTGCCATTACTGCGGCCCCTGTCAACGCGGCTGCTCGGTGGGCGCCTCCTTCTCCACCCAGAGTTCCACCCTGCCCGCCGCCCGCAGCACCGGCAACCTCACCCTCATCGCCGACAGCGTGGTTGAAGGCATAGACTACGACCCCGCCACCGAACGCGCCAGCGGCGTGCGCGTAATCGACACCAACACGTTGGAAACCACCCGCTACACCGGCAAACTGATATTCGTCTGCGCCGGAACCATAGCCAGCACCCAGATATTATTAAACTCCCGCTCGGAAACATTCCCGGACGGGCTGGCCAACAGCAGCGGCGTCCTCGGCCACTACCTGATGGACCACACCCTGGCCGCCGGCGCAACCGGCATCTTTGAAAACTTTGAAGACAAGGTGGAATTCGGCAGACGACCCAACGGCATCTACATGCCCCGCTTCCGCAACCTTGACGGACAGGATGATGACATTGAGTTCATCCGCGGCTACGGCTATCAGGGCGAAGCACGGCGCATGGGCTGGGCGGAAGTTTCGGCGCGAACACCGGGCTTCGGCGCCGATTTCAAACAAGCCTTGCGCAAACCCGGCCCGTGGATAATGAACCTGATTGGCTTCGGCGAATGCCTGCCCTATCGCGACAACTATATGGAACTTGATGCGCGGGAAACAGACCGCTTCGGCATCCCGCTGGTGCGCTTCCATTTCACTTTCAGGGAAAACGAAAACAACATGCGCGAAGATATGATGGCGCAGGCACAAGCAATGCTGCAAAGAAGCGGCGCGGTAAGCACGTCAACTTACAACAACAACTCCGTGGGCGGCGATGGCATTCACGAGATGGGCTCGGCGCGCATGGGCAACAACCCGCAGGAGTCAGTTCTTAATTCCTGGTGCCAGTCCCACGATGTGCCCAACCTGTTCATCCCCGATGGTTCCTGCATGACTTCAACCTCCTGCGTTAACCCTTCCCTCACCTACATGGCGCTTACTGCAAGAGCGGTGGACAATGCCGTAACACAGTTGCGCGCAGGAAACATTTAGCATGGCGAAAGTGCGAATGGGTATGGTCGGCGGCGGCGAAGGTGCTTTCATCGGCCAGGTGCATCGCATCGCCGCGGCGATGGATGGTGAGATTGAACTGGTCTGCGGCGCCTTCAGCAGCAACCCGCAACGCGCCCGCGCCTCCGGCGACGCACTTCACCTGCCCGCCGCGCGCGTGTATGAAGATTACAACAAGATGATGCGCGCCGAGGCGGAACTGCCCGCTGAGCAGCGTATGCAATTTGTTGCCATCGTAACGCCAAACCATGTTCACTTTCCGGTGGCGGAAGCGGCACTGCGTTCAGGCTTCCATGTGATGTCCGACAAACCGGCCACCTTTGATTTGCGCGAAGCCATACAACTGCGCGACATTGTTAAAGAGACCGGCCTGCTGTTCGGGCTGACTCACGCTTACACCGGCTACCCGATGGTGAAAGAGGCACGCGCGCGCATCAAAGATGGCGCACTGGGTGCTGTGCGCAAAGTTATTGTGGAATATCCCCAAGGCTGGCTAAGCGAACGGCTGGAAGATAGCGACAACAAACAAGCGCAATGGCGAGTGGACCCCAAACAGGTGGGCATCAGTTGTTGCATGGGCGACATCGGCGTGCATGCGGCCAACCTTGCCGAATATGTAACCGGGCTTAGCATCAACGAAGTTTGCGCCGACCTGAACGCCACCGTTGAAAAACGACAACTGGATGATGATGGCGCCGTGCTGTTACGCTTCAACAACGGCGCAAGAGGCGTGCTGTTCGCCAGCCAAATCTGCGCCGGTGAAGAGAACGCCCTGAAAATTCGCGTGTATGGCGAACGCGGCGGCCTGGAATGGAGCCAGCAAGAACCCAACACCCTGTGGCTAAAATGGCTGGACCGCCCCGCAGAAATGCTCCGCGCCGGTTACCACTGGCTCAGCGCCGCCGCAACAGCCAACACCCGCACCCCACCCGGCCACCCGGAAGGCTATCTTGAAGCCTTCGCCAACCTCTATCTCGCTTTCGCCAACCAAATCCGCGCCCGCGAGAACGACAGTGCGAATAGCAAAAGTGAACTGGACTGCCCCGGCATTGAAGAAGCGGTAAGAGGCATGGCATTCATTGAACTGGTAGTAGCCGCCAGCGCTGATGAAACAAAAAAGTGGCACAGCTTTCCGAACCCCTGATTTAACGAGCAACACAAAACTATTAAGGAGCACACCATGTCAACTATGAAAGGTCCCGCCATCTTCCTCGCCCAATTCGCCGGAGACGAAAGTCCGTTTGATACCCTGGACAACATCGTGCGCTGGGCCGCCGACCTGGGTTTCAAAGGCGTACAAATTCCCACCTGGGTGGAAGGCTTCATTGATTTGGAAAAAGCCGCAGAAAGCAAAACTTACTGCGATGAACTGAAAGGCATCTGCGCCGCCCACGGCGTGGAAATCACCGAACTCTCCACCCACCTGCAAGGCCAACTGGTAGCAGTTCACCCCGCTTACGATGAACTGTTTGACGGCTTCGCCCCCAAATCCGTACACGGCAAACCCAAGGCGCGCCAGGAGTGGGCGGTGCAACAAATGATGTTGTCTGCAAAGGCCGGCCACAACCTGGGTCTAACCGCCCATGTTACCTTCCCCGGCGCCCTGCTCTGGCACACCATGTATCCCTGGCCGCAACGCCCCCCCGGCCTGGTTGAAGCCGGTTTTGCCGAGATGGCCAAACGCTGGCTGCCAATCCTTGATGCCTTTGACAAGGCCGGCACTGACCTGTGCTACGAAATTCACCCGGGCGAAGACTTGCACGATGGCATAAGCTTTGAACGCTTCCTCGCCGCCACCGGCAACCACAACCGCTGCCAGATTCTTTACGACCCCAGCCACTTCGTGTTGCAACAACTGGACTACATTCAGTTCATAGACATCTACCACGAACGCATCAAAATGTTTCATGTTAAAGATGCGGAGTTTAATCCCGATGGCCGCAGCGGCATCTACGGCGGCTATCAGGATTGGCAACACCGCCCCGGCCGCTTCCGCTCACTGGGCGACGGACAGGTGGACTTCTCCGCTATTTTCAGTCAGTTTGCCAAATACGGCTTTGACGGCTGGGCGGTGCTGGAATGGGAATGCTGCTTCAAGCACCCGGAAGATGGTGCCCGCGAAGGAGCCGAGTTCATCAATCACCATATAATTCGCCTCACTGACAAAGCCTTTGATGACTTCGCCGGCAGCGGCACCGACGAGGCCGTCAACCGGCGTATATTAGGACTTGATTAACATTGACCCCCCACCGCATCAGGCTTCGCCTTCTGCGACTCCCCCTCAAGGGGGGAGTGATTGAATCACACTAAGGAGACATACTATGAAAGCAGTTACATCCACCATCCTGCTCGGCGCACTAACACTTGCCGCATGTTCCGACCCCGCCCAACAAACCGCCATGCTTGATTGCCCCATGCGAGACACCCCGTTCTCCGCAGAGTCGCCACTGCTTGATGTGCTACTCAACCCGGACGGGCGAGCCATTCTGGAAGCCCAATATCCCAACATGCACGAACAACTCCCCTCGTTCATGCTAAGCACCGAAACCCCATCCTTCGCCGCCATCATGACACCACGCACCCTCGCCGATATGCTTGGCGAGAATGCGGCAACCGCTGAAGCCGTAGGCCGCGAGTTAACGCAACTGTCAGTAAGCGATGACGACCGCCGCCTGCGCTGCCAACGCTACGATGCCGAAATGCCAAACCTCACCCTGCCCGATGCGCCGGTAACCCTGCTGGTATTCCACAAAATTAACGGCTATGACCACGGTCCCTCGGTAGTCGCCGCCAGCAACGCCGTCAAGACTCTGGCAGAACAACAAGGCTGGGCAGTGGCAGTAACCGATCGCGCCGGTGTATTCACCCCCGAATCCCTGTCCCGCTTTGATGCCGTAGTGTGGAACAATGTCAGCGGCGATGTGCTCACCCTGTCGCAACGAACCGCCTTCCGGAATTATATTGAACAAGGCGGCGGCTTCGTCGGCCTGCACGGCTCCGGCGGCGATTCAATCTGGTTCTGGGACTGGTACATAGATGAACTGTTGCGCGCCCAATTCATCGGCCACCCGGATGACCCCCAGTTTCAGGATGCCCGGGTAAATCTGGAAGTCGCCACCGACGGCATCTGGTCCGGACTACCATCAAACTGGACCATGCACGACGAATGGTATTCCTTTGCCGACAGCCCACGCCCAAATGTCTCAGTAGTCGCCTCACTGGATGAATCCACCTACATCCCCGAACTATCCGGCCGGGACATAAGCATGGACGGCGACCACCCCATCGCCTGGAACCACTGCGTAGAAAATGGCCGCTCCTTCTACTCCGCCATCGGCCACCGCGAGGAAGTGTACGAAGACAACAACTACCTCCGCCTGCTAGGCGCAGGCCTGCGCTGGGCGGCGGCAGAGGATGGCAACGCTTGTAGCGACTAATTTCAATCAGCTTCCAGCGCGCCCGCAGTGCTGGATGAAAATCTTGTTTTTGTTTCGGCTCATAAGCGGCGCACCATTGATTGAAGTAAGAATAGTTCTGCTGTTGGTTCTACTGTCAGTATAGAGGGTCATAATTCCCTTATGAAAACCACCTCCCCCTCCCCCGTCGGTGTCGGAGTCAGCGCCTGGGTGTGGACTTCGCCGTTTGATCAGGATGCCGTTGCCTTGCTGGGTAAAGCCGCCGGGATGGGGTTTGATGCTTTTACTGTGCCGGTGGAGCAGCCGGAACTAATTGATGTCGCCGCTATCCGCGATGCGCAACAACAACACTTACTACGTCTTTATATCTCCGGTGCCTACGGTCCCGACCGCGACCTCACCCACAGCGACAGCAAGATGCGAACCGAGGCCTTGGACTATATCCGCAAGCTGCTGGAAATATGCCAGCAGCTGGGCGTGTCCATCCTTGCGGGCCCGGCTTACTCCGCTACTGGCAAGCGCCGCAAACTTCCTGCAAAAGAGCGGCAGCGTGAATGGCAACTGGCTGTGCAAGGCCTTAGCGAAGCTGGCAAAATGGCCGCCGACCACGGCGTAACTCTGGCCATAGAACCACTCAACCGCTTTGAAACGGATTTGGTTAACACCGCCCAGCAAGTCAAACAACTCATTAACGAAGTGAACCTACCCGCAGTGCGCATCCATCTGGATACCTTTCATACGCACATTGAAGAAAGCAGCGTTTATGATGCCATCGTGCTGGCCGGGGAAGACCTGGTCTATTTTGATGCCAGCGAAAGCCACCGAGGCACACCGGGGCGGGGGCAAGTGCAGTGGCAGGAAGTGGCGCGCGCCTTGCGAGACATCAACTACAAGGGCGATTGCATCATTGAATCCTTCACCCCCGATTGCCAAGTGATTGCAGACGCCGCCGCCATCTGGCGACCACTAGCCGAGAGCCAGGATGCCCTCGCCGCCGACGGTTGCCGCTTCCTGAAAAGCCTGCTACATTCGCCGACAGGTTGAACCCGACCAGCGAGAAACAACTACAGCAGATTTCCCATAACCGCCGACAACCTGACCAGAACCCCGGAGCAAACCATGACCACAGCCGCCATCAACCGCCGCCGCCTCTATTACACTGGCAACCTGTCCATTTTCCTGATTGGTCTGGGCTTCGCCGTCCGCGCCAACATCGCCCCCGACTTGCAAACCGAGATTTACGACCCGATTGATTTAGCCAACTCCGCCTCAATGCTGGGCGAAGCCCTGGGTGCCACCTTCGCCGGTTTCGCCATCACCCTGCTGTTCGGCAGCGCGCTGGTGGATTTGGTGGGGATGAAGCGGATGCTGTTGCTGTCCGCCCTCGCTTATGTGCTCGGCGCCGCCGGCATCATGTTCGCCACCATGCTACCCCCGGGCGGGCTGGTGCAAACCATCGTCCTGCTCAGCCTGCTGCTCACCGGCCTCGGCTGGGGCGCGGTGGAGGCGGCCTCCAACCCCATGGTGGCAAGCCTTTATCCTGAGGAAAAAACCCACCGCCTCAATGTGTTACACGCTTGGTGGCCGGCTGGCATCGTGGTCGGCGGCCTGCTCGGCTGGATGAACGGGCGGCTGGATTTGCCCTGGGAACTGAACCTGCTGGTGCTGCTGCTACCGGCACTGGCGCTGGCCTGGCTGGCGGCAACCTCCACCTTCCCGGTTACCGAACGGGTTGCCTCGGGCGTGAGCTATGGCGAAATGTTTGCCGAACTGGTGAAGCGGCCACTGTTCTGGGTGCTGTGGGGCTGCATGTTCTTCACCGCCGCGTCCGAGCTGGCTCCCGGCCAGTGGGTGAATATCTCGCTCTCCAACATCGTCGGCATGCAGGGCATTCTGCTACTGGTGTATGTAAGCGGGCTGATGTTCGTGATGCGCCACTTCGCCGGTGCCATCGTCAAATACATCTCCTCAACCGGCCTGATGTTTGCCTCCTGTCTGGCGGCGGGGATTGGGCTTTACCTGCTGAGCCTTGCCAACTCACCGGCCATGGCCTTTGCGGCGGCCACCGTCTGGGGCATCGGTGTGTGCTATATGTGGCCTACCATGCTCGGCATCATCTCCGAACGCTTCCCCCGTGGCGGCGCGCTGGCTTTGGGTTTGCTGGGCTTTGCTGGCGGCATGTCCATCCAGTTCGTGCTGCCGCAGATGGGCGCAATCTATGATCAGGCGCGCAACGAGTTCGCCACCAGAGCCGGGCAACAACTCACCGACCTCGACCCGCAGGCAATGGCAGAGGCCACCCGCTACGCTTCCGTGGAATCCTTCCAGGCGGTGGCATTCATCCCCTTGCTGCTGCTGCCCATATTCGGCGCCATCTGGTTTTATGACAGCCGCAAAGCCAAAACCACCCACACACAGACCAGCGAGGCCGAAGCACCCTCCGCCGGATAAAAACAAGAAATAATGTTGACAATGCTGAAAACTGCTTGTAGTCTGCCTTGCACATTACTATCAAGATGGCTCAATTAGGAGAAGCACCCCATGCCTAAGCCCAAACCGAAGAAGCATTTCCGATTCAAGAAAACCCCACTCGCCACCAGCCTGTCCCTGATTCTCGGCTCCGCCGCCACCGCCGCCGTCCTGCCCAATGCCGCTCAAGCCCAAGTTGGCTCTTCCGCCGACGACCTTGAAGTCATTGTAGTACGCGGCATTCGCGGCAGTCTCGGTCGCTCAATGGATATCAAGCGCCAATCCACCGGCGTGGTGGATGCCATCACCGCCGAGGACATCGGCAAGTTCCCCGATGGCAATCTGGCAGAGTCTTTGCAGCGCGTAACCGGGCTGTCTATTGACCGCCGCAACGGCGAGGGCTTTCAGGTTACTTCCCGCGGCTTCGGCCCGCACTTCAATCAGGTTACCCTGAACGGCAGGGTGATGCCGGTGGCACAGTTGAACGAGGCCGGTGGCCTGAACACCAGCCGCTCCTTTGATATGAGCAACATCGCCTCGGAAGGGGTATCGGGCGTAACTGTTTACAAATCCGGGCAGGCCAACATCACCTCCGGCGGCATCGGCGCCACCATTGACTTGCAAACCCGCAAGCCATTCCAGAGCGACGGCTTCACTTACTCCGTCGGCATCAAGGCACTGTCCGACACCACCAATCGCATAGGTAGCAGCCTCACCCCGGAAGCGTCCGGCTTTGCCAGCTGGTCTGATGACACATGGGGCGTATCCGCATCCGTTTCAATCCAGAATCGGGACAATGGCCGCACCGGTGCTTATGTGAACGGCTGGAACGATTACTCTTATCAATGGGAGGGCAACGGCTCCATCCCCAACGGGTTTACCGATGACCTCGCAGTGAACGATGCCCCGGCGATGGGCACCCAGGTCAACTTCGCCAACGGCCTGCGCTACACCCATATTGACTATGAACGGGAGCGTCAAAACGCACAGATTGCCGTGCAGTTCCGCCCAAGCGATGGCATGTTGGCAACGCTGGACTACACCTACGCCATGCAGGGGCTGGAAGGTAATCGTAACGAACTGTCGTTCTGGTATGGTGGCGGCGCATTCCCCACCTCCGCCGTGCAGTTCACAGAAAGCAATGGCGTGGCCACCCCGCTCTACTGGCTGCAGGAAAATGTGCCGAATGGCTATCAGCCCCGCGATGTGAACTTCGGCTTGCAGGGTGCCAGCCTGGAGAACAAGCTGAAGTCTCTGGGGCTTAATCTGGAATGGGACCTCAACGACGAAATGGTGTTGAGCTTTGACTACCACGACAGCGAGGCCACGGCACTGCCCGGCGGCAATGGCCCAGGCAACTTCTACAATGTTGGTATCGGCGCCCAGGGCGTATCGGTGCAGGGCATTGACAACTCCGGCCCGCTACCCTTGCTGGTAGGCGTGTGGGGCCAGAGGTCCGAGGACCATGACGATGACGAAAGCACACCTGAAGTACCTGTCAACGGCGATGTGGACGGTGCCATAGACAAGGGCGACCTCAGTTCGACAGTGCGCCAGATTTGGTACGACCGAACAGTCTCCGACCTCAACCAGTTTCGGGTTGATTTGGAATGGGATGTCTCTGAGGAAGCGACCATTGATTTCGGCGTTGAGTCACGCAGCATGGAACATTCCACGCGCAGTTCTTTTGACCAGACTGTTCTGGAAGGCAACTGGGGCGCTTCCAATCCCGGCGATATTCCGCCGGACATGGTGGACGCACTGAACTTCCATGCCCTGTTTGATGGCTATTCCTCGGAAATGAGCCCCGGTGCCCGTGCCTACTTCAGCCAACACTACGGCGGCGAAGCGATGCAGGGCAACTTTGAAACTTTCGGTGCTGTTTCCTACATCGGCAAAGCCGACCCGCTGGGCGCACTTCTATCCAGCAATGCAAACCTGGATTGGGTGCCCAACCCGGTGGACGGCACCAACCGGCTTATTGCCGAAGACATCACCTCGGTGTATGGGCAGATTAACCTGACCGGGGAGACCGGCGGCTACACTTACCAGATTCTGGCCGGGGTGCGCTATGAAGAGACCGAGGTTACTTCCACCGCACAGATACCCGAACCAGTCATAGTCTGGAATGGCGACAATGACTTTCAGGTTTTAGGCGGCGATGCTGAGACCGCACCACTGGTGAAAAGAACTGCCGAGTACGACCATGTGTTGCCGAGCTTCGGCCTTGCGGTGGATATAACCGAGGATATCGTGGCGCGAGTCGCCTGGGGCACCACCATCGCCCGTGCCAACTATGCCAGCCTGCAACACGGCGTGAGTGGCATTGGCGGGCCCATCGGCGGCCCCACCGCTCTTGACGGCATGAACGGCGGTGCCACCAATGGTAATGTGGGCTTGTTGCCGGTTGAATCGGACAACCTTGACCTGTCGGTGGAATGGTATTACGCCGACAGCAGCTATTTCGCCATCGGCTGGTTTGACAAGCGGGTGCCAAACTTCATCGGCACCGAAGAAGTGGAAACCGTAGCAGACAGCACCCGCGACCCGACCAACGGCCCCAGAGTGAGGGCGGCAATAGCCGAACTGGAAGAGCGCGGCATAGATGTTACTCAACAAAGTTTGTTTTCAATGGTGGCCGCACTGGACAATGGAATGGGTGGCTGTATTGACGAGAAAATGCTAATGCTCTGTGGCAGTGGCGCGGATATGGTCGGTGACGGCCTGGGTTCAGATGGCACAACTCTGTATGAAGGAGCCGATGGCTGGGAAAACAATGTGGATATCGTCGCCCTGCCGGAAGACCCGCTGTCAATCTTGGACGCATCAACACCGGTGAACGCCAACGGTGCCAGCATCTCCGGTTGGGAAATTGCCTCGCAACACTTCTTCGGTGATACCGGCTTCGGTGTGCAGGCGAACCTCACTCTGGTGGATGGCTCGGTGAACTTTGATGTGGCCGATACCTCCGGTGCCCCGCAGTTTGCCCTGGCCGGTTTGGGCGATTCAGCCAATCTGGTACTCATCTACGAGAAAGACAGGATTCAGGCGCGACTTGCCTTTAACTGGCGCGACAGTTTCCTTGATGCCCCCAATGTGGGCGGCAATGAGCCGCAGTTCACCGAATCCTACCAGCAGGTGGACTTCTCGGTGGGCTACGACCTCGCCGATAACTGGCAGATTGTTCTGGAGGGCATCAATGTGACGGAGGAGGATATCCGCCGCTATGGCCGTAGCGAGGCGCAGTTCCGTAATCTGGAAATCCTCGGCGCGCGGTATGCCCTGTCAACCCGCTATGTATTCTAGCGACTGTTCTCCGGCGGCTGTGTTTTGGCACGGTTGCCGGTAATTGTTTGCTAACAACAACTCCTCCGGCGGCTGAATTCGCTGCGCTTAACAGCAACAAGTGCGCGCTGATGGCAAACCTTCAAGCATTAAATCCTTCGGCTCATGCCAATCTTGGGGTCAACCCTGCTTACGGCACCGGCTTGGGTTACGATCAGGGGGCGGTTATGGTTATGCCCCATGAGATTCGCACCACCCAGCGGGACTATCCGTTGGTCTTTCGCAAACACGGCGGCACCGGCCGCCTCTTCCTCAATGCCCTGCTCGGTTTTGCCGAACAGGAAAATCTGTATCTGGACGGCAACGGTGGCTGGAATGCCGACTATGTTCCCCATGCCTTCAGCAAAGGTCCGTTCATGATAGCCTTTGCCGATGAGGACGAAGAAAAAAAGCGCGCCATCATTTCCATTGATATGGAAGACCCCCGAGTCAGCGCCGACCACGCCAACAAGTTGTTTGACGCAGATGGCAAGCCAAGTGCCTATCTGGAACGGATAAACGACATTCTGGCGCATATGCACGAAAGTTTTCCGGTGATGCGGCACATGATTGATGCCTTTCAGGAAGCGGAACTGATTGAACCACTAACCCTTGATGTGCAACTGGATAACGGCGAAAATATCAAATTCGCGGGCGCTTTCACCATTGCGGAGGAGAAACTGAGCCAACTGTCAGCCGAGGCCTTGCAGCAACTGAACAGCCACGACTATCTTTCCGCCGCCTATTACATAGCTGGCTCTATTGAAAATGTGGGCAAGCTGGTTCGCTTCAGGAATCTGCGTAACGAGGTTACGTAGCGAGACCCGTAACAACACGATGAATGTCATGAATCAATCCCCTCAATCATCCAGCCCTTCTCAACCCAAACCCCTGCGCGTGGTCGTAGCCGGTGGTGGCACCTCCGGCTGGTTGGCCGCCGCCGCATTGGGCAAATTGCTGGGCAAGGCGATCGAAGTTAGCATCATTGAATCCGAGGCCATCGGGCGCATTGGCGTTGGCGAGGCCACCATTCCGCCGCTGCGCACATTCCATCGTTTGCTGGGCATTGATGAGCCAACCATGATGCGCGAAACTCAAGCCACCGTAAAACTGGGCATTGAGTTTACCAACTGGGGAAAAACCGGCGAGAGTTACATTCATTCATTCGGCGTGAACGGACAGGATTGCTGGGCCTGTGAGTTCCAGCACTTCTGGCTGGCCGGACACAAGAAAGGATTAAATGATGACCCCATCGGCCTCTATTGCCGTGAGCTAATTGCCGCACGGGAAGGCAAGGCATTCGCCGGTGAAAACACCGATGTTAATTATGCCTTTCATTTTGATGCCGGGCTGTATGCCGAGTTCCTGAAACGTCTGGCGCTGAAACATGGGGTGAAGTTCATAGAGGGCGTGATTACCGAAGTAAATACCCGCCCCGCCGACGGCCACATTGAAAGCCTGAGCATGCAGGATGGCAGTGTGGTTGAGGGCGATTTGTTTCTGGATTGCACCGGCTTCCGCGCCCTCCTGATTAACGGCACACTAAAAGTCGGCTACGAAACCTGGGGGCATTTTCTGCCCTGCAATGCCGCCGTGGCGGTGCAAAGCGAAAAGGCCGGTGCGCCGCGGCCATACACCCAGGCCATCGCCCACGGCTTCGGTTGGCAGTGGCGGATTCCCCTGCAACATCGTATGGGCAACGGCCTGGTGTATTCCGCCGACCATGTCTCCGACGAAGAGGCGTTGAATACGCTGCTTGGCAATCTGGAATCCAAACCTATCACCGAACCAAGAGCGTTCAAATATCAAACCGGACGTCGCGCCGAGGCCTGGAACAAGAACTGTATTGCCATCGGCCTTGCGGCGGGTTTTCTGGAGCCGGTGGAATCTACTTCAATTCATCTTGCCATGTCCGCCATTCTGCGGCTGTTGAAGTTGTTCCCTCAGGGCGAGATTAGCCCCACCCATGTTGCCGAATATAATCAGCAAACCAAAGATGAAATGGAACGGGTGCGCAACTTCATCATCCTTCACTACCATGCCACCCAGCGAGACGACACTGAGTTCTGGCGACATTGCCGCGCCATGCCCATCCCGCCCGAACTTGAGCACCGCATCAAACTGTTCCGCGAGACCGGTGCTATTCCATTGCAGGAGAAGGAACTGTTTCGGGTTGATTCCTGGACTCAGGTTATGCTGGGGCAACACATCGTTCCGCAAAGTTATCATCCCATTGTGGATGCCATGCCAATTGAGGAGCTAACCCGTTTTCTGGAAGGCCTCAAAGCCCGCACCCGCGACCAAGTGGCGAAGATGCCAAGCCATCAGGCTTTTCTTGACCAATACTGTAAGGCGGCGCCTGAGTGAAGCAGCAACGTATCCAGCACATTGTTATTCTCGGTGGCGGCTCGGCCGGCTGGCTAACGGCGGGCTTGCTTGCTGCGGAACATGGTCAGGCCGGTGGAGGTGATGGGGCTGACGAGAGTGGCATACAGGTAACTGTAATTGAATCGCCAGACATACCAATCATTGGTGTGGGCGAAGGCACTTGGCCATCAATGCGTAGCACGCTACAAAAAATTGGCCTCAGCGAAACGGCGCTGTTCAAGGATTGTGATGCCGCATTCAAGCAAGGTGCAAAGTTTGCTCGCTGGGTCAACGGCGAGCGCGATGACTATTATTACCACCCGCTACTCTTACCCCATGGTTTCTATGATACGGATGTGGTGTCGCCCTGGCTGGTGCAAACACAGCACCGAAACTCATTCGCCAGCACGGTGTGTTGCCAGCCTCATATTTGCGAGCAGGGTTTGGCGCCGAAACAAATCAGCACGCCGGAATATGCCTCGGTGGCTAACTACGCCTATCATCTGGATGCGGTGAAGATGGGCAAAACATTGCAACAACATTGCACCACCGTGCTCGGCGTTAAACATATACTGGGCACGGTTATCGAAGTGCGCGCCGATGACAATGGCGACATCGCCGCACTGATAACCCGCGAACACGGCGAGATAACGGGCGATTTGTTTGTGGATTGTTCGGGAATGCGCTCGCTGTTGCTGGGTGAACATTTCAAGGTGGGCTATGAATCAAAACAACAGGTGCTGTTTAATGATTCCGCCATCGCCGTTCAGATACCTTACCCGAACGAGAGTGCGCCCATTGCCTCCCACACCATCGCAACCGCACATCAGGCTGGCTGGATTTGGGACATCGGTCTGCCCACCCGAAAAGGCATCGGCATCGTTTATGCCAGCGACTATATGGATAAGGACAAGGCCACCGATACGCTGCTGGAATACGCCGCCGAGTCAATCGGTGCGGACGCGGCGCAAGGCTTGCAGCCCCGCCATATTCCCATCAATCCCGGCCACCGCAGCACTTTCTGGAAAAACAACTGCGTTGCCATTGGCCTGTCCGCCGGTTTTCTTGAGCCGCTGGAAGCGTCCGCGCTGGTGCTGGTGGAATCGGCGGCGGGTATGCTCAGTGAAAATCTGCCGACAAGCCGCGAAGTAATGCCGCTGGCCGCCAAACGTTTTAACGAGCGCATGCACTATTATTGGGAAACTATTATTGATTTTCTGAAACTGCACTATGTATTAAGCCAGCGCGACGACTCACAATACTGGCTGGACCACCGCACCGCCGCAACCGCATCGGAAAGCCTGAACGAATCACTGGCATTGTGGCGCACCCAGATTCCAAACCGCTACGACTTTCCACTCAGCCAGGAAATGTTTCCGGCGGCAAGCTGGCATTATGTGCTATACGGAATGGGATTCAGAACCGAGTTCAACGGACATACCCCGAAACCAAAAATCATCGCCAAAGCGCGGGAACTGGCCGAAGAAAACCGCCGCATGACAGCGCAATACCTGGCGGCGTTGCCGAACAACCGGGAGTTGGTGAACAAGATTCACCAGTATGGGATGCAGAAAGTGTAACCGGCGGCACAGCTTGCTCAGCGCAACGATGCCAGATGGCATAAGCCGGAGGTTGCGTCCGCCAGTGGACTGTTTGTTACATCCACCTCAACGAACCTGTGTTCAACACCATCAATATCAAGCTGGCGATTAATCGCGGCGAAGTCCACCGTTCCACTGCCCGGCGGCACGAGGTTGCTGACTGCCCCAAAAGGTTCGTTTCCTTCCGGTAGCGGCCTGTCTGATGCGTAGTCTTTCATGTGAGTCGCAACCACACGCCCGGAATATTGCTGCAACAACTCCACAGGGTCTCGCTCTGCCACTGCAACCCAACCCACATCCAACTCAATCTTGACCAGATCGGGGTCGGTGTTCGCCATGAGGATGTCCCAGCATGTTTCGCCATCAATGGTTTCAAACTCAAGTGAGTGATTGTGGTAAGCAAACCCGGCTCCAAGCTCAGCGATTCGCTCGGCACGGCGGTTCAGGCGATTACCGAGTGCTTGCACCTGCGCAACGGTGGCAAGGCCTTGCCTGTCGGGATTATCGGCGTCAGGTGCGAGCAATTCCTGCGCCAGAGGTTCAATGAGATACTTGATGTTCAGGGCATCCACCAGTTCTCCGGCATATCCTGCGTCTTCCCCATCATTGTTGATGTGTGCACAAGGAACGGTGAATCCAAGGGAAGAGATTAACTCGGAGAAACGGGTAAGCGAGAGGCCGAACAGGAGACTGTCGGTGGAGTCCAAATCTCCTCCGAAGCCGAACAGTTCCAGTTCTTGATAACCAATTTCGGCGAGCGATTCAAAAACATCAACTGTGTTCCGGGAGAGTATGCTACGAAGCATGTAGGTCTGGACTCCGGGTGTCCAACCTAATCTGCCATTGGTGCAACTTTGCGCCGCACTAACCACTCCGGGAATCATCCCGCCGACAAGACTGGCGGCGGATAGCAGACTTGATGTTTTGAGGAATTTTCTACGGTTATATAAACTTTTCATGGAGCACCCTTTCTCTGTCAATATGGTTTGCAAAAAATGTAACATGCATTATTCGCAACACAAACAAGGTGAGCGACTTTATCCCTTCATCTGTTCCAAAGTAAGGCCGCGAGTCTCATGCACCATTCGCAACACAAATATAATGGACAACAACGCACCCAACGTATAAAGCCCATAAGCAGCAGCCAGACCAAGGCCGGTTAGCAGAATCGGGAAGGTAATGGTAATGAGGAAATTGCTCAACCACTGCACCAGCCCCGCCACCGCCAGCCCCGAGCCGCGAATCTGGTTGGGGAACATCTCGCCCAGCATCACCCACATCACCGGTCCCCAACTCATATTAAACAGGAACACATAAGCATTGGCCGCAACCAGTGCCACCACGCCTTGTGTGCCGGTGAGTTGCAGCGTACCGCTCTCGCTTGATAAATCCGCCCCGGCAAAAGTAATTGCCACCGCGCCCAGGGTAATTGCCATGCCCACCGAGCCAATCAGCAGCAGCGGCCTGCGACCAATGCGGTCAATGGTTAGTATAGTGATAGTGCAAGCGATGATGGAAAGCCCGCCGGAGACCACATTAATCAGCAAGGCATCCCCTTCGGCAAAACCCGCCGCCTGCCACAACACCGCGCCGTAATAAAACACCACATTGATGCCAACAAACTGCTGGAAAGAAGCCAGCCCAATGCCCACCCACACCAGCCTGCGCAGCCGCCCCGTTTGTTTGTCTATCAAATCACTGAACTTGGGTTGATGCTGGTCGCCGGCCAGCGAACGGCTAATCTCTTCAACCATATTCCTTGCCGCATTAACGCCAAACAGGCGGGTGAGAATATGTCCGGCCCGTTCCGGTTGCCGATGCAGCACCAGATAGCGCGGGCTCTCCGGTATGAACAGTAGTGCCAGCAGAAACAGAGCCGCCGGCAACATCTCCATCCAGAACATCCAGCGCCAGGTTTCAAAACCCAGCCAGAAGATTGTGCTGGAAGAACCGGCAATGTCGGCAAGAAAATAATTGCTCACAAACGCCATAAACAAACCGGAGATGATGGCAATTTGTTGCACCGTAGTCATCGCACCGCGAAAACGTGCCGGTGTAACTTCACTAATATAAGCCGGTGCCATAACACTGGCAGCACCCACCGCCAATCCGCCAAGCACCCGATAAATTACAAACTCCAGCGACGACCCCGCAACCCCCGACCCCCAGGCACTCAACAAAAAACACAGCGCCGACACCAGCAACAAGGTGCGCCGCCCATACAAATCCGCCAAATACCCGGCAAAGAAAGCACCAACCGCACAGCCCAGCAACATAGACGCCACATTAAACCCCGTTCCCACCGAACTGGAATTAAACGCCTGCCGCAAACCATCCACCGTGCCATTAATAACCCCACTATCAAACCCAAACAAAAACCCCCCAATAGCCGCCACACAACAAGCAACAATAATCAACGGCAAATTCTCCTGCTGCCGCGCGTTAGTTTGTTCGTTGGAATCTGTCATATTAGCCATATATCCAAGCGCCTCTGCTTCCGAATTGTGATTGATAAACATCCTACCGATAGCACGCCGTGAAAGTCAATGCCGAACTTAAACTAAGGCTTGCATTACCTGTTCAGGGGGGGTAGTCTTTCCGCCATTGCCGTGTAATGACTCAGTAATAGAGTCTGGCAAGTCAGCTAACCAACTGTATTTCAAGCGATTTTAGGTAAGCAGACAAAATCCGTAACCACAGACACAACCATACAAAGTCCACACCATGGACCAATGAGAGGAGAGAAAAATGCAGAGCAATACCCCCCCCCCACACAAGCACGGCATCCTCTGTGCCGTAATTTCACTGTCATTGTTGCCCTTTGCCGGTTCAGCACTGGCTCAGGAGCAGGTCATTGAACAAGTTAATGTCCGCGGCATCCGCGGTTCGCTTCAAAGTGCAATCAATCAGAAGCGCAACGCAGACAATCTGATGGAAGTCATTCAGGCTGAGGACATAGGCAAGTTGCCTGATCAAAACCTGGCAGAGGTTCTTGAGAACATTACCGGTATCCAGATTACGCGTACTGCGGGTGTCGGTACCGGCGTTCAAATCCGTGGCACTGGCGCAAACCGGGTTGAGATTAATGGTGTGTCCACCGTGGGCTCCGGCTCTGGTCGTAGCGGTATTGATTTTGAAGATGTTAATGCGTCAATTATTTCAGCTGTTGAAGTTATCAAGGCACCTGAAGCCAAGACCATTGAGGGTTCTGTGGGTGGCACAATTAACCTGAGAACCGTACGTCCGCTGGAATTGACGGAAGCCTTGGGCGCTATTCGTATTCAGGGAGAAGACAACAGCCTGAGCACTGAAGGCACCACGCCAAGAATCTCAGGTGCCTTTGGAAATAATTGGGATTCTGACGCAGGTAGTTTTGGCTTCGTTATCAGTGGCAGCTATACCGAACAAGAAGCTGTGTCTTTCCGTCCTCGTACCGACCGCGATAACATCGCTTCGCCTCCTGGCGCTAACCCGGATCGATTTCTCGGTATTCAGTTCCTGCTCCAGGAACAAGAGAATGATGACTATGAAACCACCAATATTGCTACAACCTTTGAGTGGGCACCTGATGACAACCTGAAGTTTTATTTCGATGCCATTATAAATGAGCAGGAGCGAAGTCGAGACCAATACAGGCTCCAGGCATCGGGTGTGAGTTCGTTAAGACAGATTAGTATCCCTACTGCATTTGAAACAGTAAATTTCGGTGTGGGTCCAGGCAGTTTCCCTGCGGCACTTAGAGGCACACTTGAGCCAGACCTGGCTAATGACGATGACGACCCAAACTTGCGTTTCTCAAGTGAGACAGGTTCTCGTGTTACAGATAGTCAAGTACTTGCACTAGGTGGTGAGTGGCAACTTGATAATTGGACTGTGGGTGCTGAATATGCGTCGACAAGTTCAGATACGACTAACCCCACCTTAAACACGACTCTTAACTTTATTAACCCTAACTGCCCGCTTGATGGCGAGGCCACTGGTGATCCCAGCACGAGTAACGATAACTGTGTGCCGTTCATCTATGATTTGAGCGGTGGCTCACTATCATTCGGCATCAATTTTGATTCACCATTTGCTCCATCAGTTGCGGATCTAACGAATCCAGCCAATGTTGTGTTGGATCAGGTGGATGTAGGCCGCAACACGACGAATAACGAAGAAAATGCATACCGTGCAGACATTTCGTACGATTTTTCTGACAGTGGTATGGTCGGTAACTTCCTTAGTTCGGTCGATTTTGGTTATCGTTACAATGAATCATCAAGTAGATTTGAAGATATTGGTGATCGTGTTGGTGGCTTCAGCAGATTGGAAGATAGCCCTCGTGGTACTCTGTTCGAGGAGCTTCTTGTTAGAGGCCCTACCAACTATGGTGATGCCGACGGCAGGAGCCTGTTCATTAGAAACTTCCTTCTCATCGATCCAGATCGCTCCTTTTCAGACGCGGATGGCGTGATACGTGTACTGGAAGCTGCTCTTGCAGCGCACAGGCTAAACGAACCTCAAGCGGATGGTGATCTTGTTGCAAACCTTTCATCAGATCAGAACGCCTTCTACGATGTTAGTGAAGAAACCACTGCCTTATATGCGCAAGCAAATTTTGAGTCTGGTATTTTTCGTGGGAACTTCGGTCTGCGCTATCTAAAAACAGAAATTGATTCAGTCGCGTTTGGCCCTGCGACTAATGGAACGAGATCACTACAGTCCACAAAGGGTGAATATAACTTCCTGCTACCACGTTTGAATATAGTAGCCACTCCGAATGATGACGTTGTTCTTCGTCTTGGCTACGGCGCAGATATCAGGCGTCCCGACTTTGATGAGCTAAACACCGCATATACGCTTGATCCCAACGAAAATGCTCAGGTTGCATTAGGTAACCCCGGCCTGGAGCCTGAGGAGGTGGAATCAATTGATGTAGCGATTGAATGGTACTTTGCACCTGGATCGGTAGCGAGTGCCACTTACTTCACGAAGGATCGCACAAACATTTTTGGTCAGGATTTCGAGGGCGCTGCGCTTCTTACCAGCATGACTACTACAGGCGGTTTTGCCCGTGAGACGGATCCATCATGCCCGGGCGGCGGTATCTACAACCCAATTGTTGTACCTAATCAATTGGGCGATCCAAATCGTCTGGGGCTATGTGTTGACTTCTCACGACCTGGAAATGACTCCGCTACCACTACGCAGTCAGGTATAGAGCTTGCCCTCCAGTACGACCTGTCAAGATTTGAAGATAGCATCGGTTGGGCATCCGGCTTCGGTATGATAGCTAACTACACCACACAAGACTTCAGTGGTGGTTCAATTGTTGATACCACTTCGGGTCGGGGAGAGAATGTCCTTGGTGAAGATATCAGCATACCGAGAGGTCTGCTTGATTTCTCTGAAACTGCTTACAACTTTACTGTGTACTACGAGAAGTATGGTTTGTCTGCAAGAATGCGTTACACATGGCGTGAAGGGTTCCGTACGCAGGACTACGCTGGTGGTGCAAGCGGCAGTAGTACATTCAGCTTCCCTGTTAATACATTAGACAGAGGCCAGCTAAATGCCAGTATAACTTACGCTGTACCTGCATTTGGGACGTTTGAGGGTTTGACCCTTGGTGTTGAAGTTGTGAACCTAACCGAAGAAGAGATTTCTCAACATTGTGTTAGTGAAACCGGACCTCTATGTTTCGTGGGACTCCCTGACAGAAGAATCACTTTTGGCGCTAGCTACCGCTTCTAGGCGGCAATGACTTGCCACACACCTCGGATACCCATCACGGTGGTGAGAAGGGAAAACAGCAGATGAAATGTCTTGGAATGAAAGCCCTCTGTCTTGCGTTGTGCCTGCTTGTTCAAAGCACCTCAATTGTCTCTGCGGCTGAAACCATTCTTGTCGCTTCCCAATCGGAATATCGCAATGCTGTGGAGGACCTCCGGCCGGGCGACACCATAATCCTGAAAAACGGTGAGTGGCGTGATTTTGAAATACTATTCACCGGCTCGGGAGAAGCCGACCAACCAATAACACTAACAGCCGAAACCAAAGGCGAAGTCATATTGTCCGGCCGCTCCAATCTTCGTTTGGCCGGACAACATCTGGTGGTATCCGGCCTTGTTTTTCGGGATGGGCATTCGCCCACCAATACGGTCATTGCCTTCAGACGCATCAGAGGGGATTTGGCCTACCACTCCAGAATCACTGAAGTTGTTATTGACCATTACAACAACCCTGAGAGGTATGAAACGGATTTTTGGGTGATGATGTATGGTAAACACAATCGATTTGACCACAATCATCTAATCGGCAAAAGCAATTCCGGCGTTACCATGGCGGTGCGGCTGGACAGTGAAGAAAGCCAGGAAAACTACCATCGCATTGACCACAACTACTTCGGCCCCAGGCCCATACTTGGCTCCAACGGCGGAGAGACACTGCGAATTGGCACAAGTCATTATTCCCTTACCGATTCATACACAACCGTAGAAAATAATTATTTTGACCGCTGTAATGGTGAACTGGAAATCATCTCAAACAAATCAGGCAACAACACCTTTCGCGGCAACCTGTTTTATGAGTCCAGGGGAACTTTAACCCTTCGGCATGGCAATAACAGCCTTGTTGAAAACAACGTGTTTTTGGGCAATGGCGTTGATCACACGGGGGGCATACGCGTAATCAACAAGCGCCAGACTGTACGCAACAATTATATGTATGGTTTAACAGGCCATCGTTTTGGCGGAGCTTTTGTTGTTATGAACGCCGTGCCTAACTCTCCAATTAACAGATACCATCAGGTTGAAGACAGTGTTATTGAAAATAACTCAATCATTGCCAGTGCCCATGTTGAGCTCGGCGCAGGTAGCGATGAGGAACGTTCGGCACCGCCCATTAGCACCACATTCAGCAACAATCTCATCCACAACGAGGATGGAAAACAGATTATTGCCGTACACGACGATGTTAGCGGCATAGCGTTCAGCGACAACCTGCTGAACAATGTTGAAGACAAGGCCATTGACGGGGGATTTGCCTCACACAACATAGAACTGGAAGAGGCACCAAATGGCCTCTACTACCCCGCATCGGCGGAGTTTGCTGATGTTGGGGTAAGCCGGGATTTGGAAGTGTTGGACCGGGATAGCACAGGGGTGGGCTGGTATGAAAAACCGGACCAGACAGCACTTTTTGACACCGGTGAAACCATAGTTGTAGCAGAGGGGGAGCCGCTGTCTGTAGCGGTCAATGCCGCCGACTCTGGAGATATTATTGCCCTCAGAGGCGGAAGGTATCTGGTGGACCGAACACTGATTATTGAACAACCGCTCACAATCAAATCCTATAATGACAATGAACAGCCGGTGATTGAATTTGAACGCACTGCGCTGTTTGAGATTGTGGACGGTGGCAGCCTCAAGTTATCAAACCTGAATATATCGGGAAGGTCAGCGCCCGATATGGCCGGCAATTCTGTCATCCGCACCAGCCGCTATTCCATGCTGGACAACTATACGCTGATTGTTGAAGATTCAACGATTAGCGATCTTGACATCAACCATTCATTTAACTTCCTTGCCCCAACAAAACATACTTTTGCGAACCGAATTGCAATCCGGAACTCAATTTTTCGCAACATTACCGGGCATATACTCGCCATGGACAAGGAAGTTGAAGATTTGGGCATCTACAATGGTGAATATATCTATATTCATAACTCTGAATTTGAGAACATTGAAGGTGCGTTAGCTATAATTTACCGCGGCGGCACGGATGAAAGCACATTTGGCCCCCACTTTGAACTCAGCGCTTCAAAAATAAGCAATGTGGGTGGGGGCAGGCGCAACAAATCCGAAGCTTCCGTTAGTCTGTTGGGTGTTCAAAACAGCAATATCTACGACAATAGATTTAATGACAGCCAACCGATTCGGATTGTGGACACGGTCGGTGATCCCATCGTAACAGTCAGGGACAATGAGTATGTGTCAACCGGAGCCCCTGTTGATTCATCTCCCGGATTTTCAACATCTCTGGCCGCCGTAAAGTCCAAAGTTGATGAGTATTTTGCGCAAACGCCGGATGTCCCAACTCCGACAGATGCGGGAGGGGGATACACACATGAGCAACACAAAAGAAACGGTATTGCCATTCATGATGCGGGAGCGCTTTATCAACTAACTGGCGAAGAGAAATATGCCACTCACGCAAAACAACTGTTATTGGCTTACGCCGACATGTACCCCGGTCTCGGAGAACATCCGGCGAGAGGAGGCCAGTCGCCCGGCAGGTTGTTTTGGCAAAGCCTGAATGAAGCCGTCTGGCTTGTATATGCCATTCAGGGCTATGACGCGATTATTGAAACACTATCAGAACCAGAGCAGGAAAAAATTGAACAGAGACTCTTGAGGACGATGGCGGATTTCCTGTCTGTTGAATCGCCACAGACCTTTGACAGGCTCCACAACCATGGCACATGGGCGGTGGCTGCGGTTGGAATGACCGGATATGTACTTAACGATGAAGACTATGTTAACAAGGCATTATATGGACTCAGCGAAGATGGTGAATCGGGTTTTATCAAACAAATGGATGTACTGTTCTCTCCCGACGGCTACTATTCCGAAGGCCCGTATTATCAACGCTATGCGTTAATGCCTTATGTACTGTTTGCTCGCTCAATAGAGCAAAATAACCCGGACCTTGGGATATTTAAATATCGCGACAGTGTGTTACTCAAGGCCATCTATGCATGCATTGATTTATCTTATGCAGGGCTTTTCTTCCCGATTAATGACGCGATTAAGGACAAAGGGCTAGACACCATTGAACTCCGATATGGCATAGCAATAGCCTATGCACTTACCCAGGATGCCACACTGCTCTCTATTGCAGAGCAACAAAAGTCGTATGTGCTAACCCCTGATGGCTTTGAACTTGCACAAGCAATTGACAAAGGCATGGCCAAGCCCTACGAATATCAGTCTGTATTTTTGCGTGATGGAGAGACCGGGGAGAATGGTGCTCTTGCGGTGTTAAGGGACGGCAGTGAACCGGGGCATCAGGCACTGGTATTCAAGGCATCCGCGCAGGGTATGGGGCATGGGCATTTTGATAAATTGAACTGGCTTTATTACGATAATGGTCAGGAAATCATCACCGATTACGGTGCCGCTCGCTTCCTGAATGTGGTGCAAAAATTCGGTGGTCGCTATCTTCCGGAAAACACCACCTGGGCCAAACAAACAATTGCACATAACACGCTTGTTGTTGATGAGGAAAGCCATTTTGGTGCCGAACTGTCTGTTGCGGAGCAGCACCATCCAACACCCGTCTTTTTTGAGAGCACCGGGCAGATTGAAATCGTTGCCGCAACTATGGATAACGCATACGATGATGTTGCCTATAACCGCACCATGATGCTCCTCAATGGAGTCGTACCCGACCGCCACATTGTTGTTGATGTTGTGAATGTTGACAGCCGGAACAACCATCAATACGATTTGCCCTTGCATTACAACGGACAATTCATTGCCTCAAGCAAGGAGATGCAAAGCGAAACAACCGAACTCACAACACTTGGCCCGCAAAACGGCTATCAGCATTTGTGGTTACGGGCGAAAACACAAGCTGAGCCTAACGAAGTTTTCTCGTTCACCTGGCTGAACAAAGACCGCTTCTATACTTATTCCACATTGGCAGCGGACGAAATGGATGTCTTATTTACCGAGCTCGGTGCAAATGACCCGGAACTTAATCTGCGCAAGCAATCAGCCCTGATATTTCGGACCAGAGGGAGCGGAGCTCACTCGTATATCTCTGTGCTTGAAGCGCACGGCGAGTACAACGGGTCGGAAGAATACACGATACAAAGTGATGGTAGTATTAGTGTTCTTGAGAGATACAATGAGGATGGTTCAGACATCATTCGCATTGGTACCAAAAGCGGCAATGAGCTTTTGATAGGTCTTTCCTATGACCCCCGCCCGGATGAATCGCATTCCGTCACGGTGGATGGCCGTGACTTTGAATGGCAAGGCTACTACAAACTTTTTGACACAACCGGAGTTCCAAAATGAAAATTAGAGGGCTTAGATGGGTGGTTATCGGCCTCGTCGCCACGATAACGGTAATCAACTATGTTGACCGTAATGCCCTGGCAGTTATGTGGTCGGAGATATCCCAAGACCTTAACATGGACGAAAATGACTACGCTCGGATTGTGGTAATCTTCACAGTGGGCTACGGCATTGGCCAAACGATGTTCGGCAAGATTTTTGACATGATTGGCACAAGGTTGGGGTTTGTGCTGGCGGTTGTTGTCTGGTCAATTTCAATTATGCTGCACGCCGTGACCAGAAGCGTCGCCGGTTTGGGTCTTGCCAGATTTGGCTTGGGCATAGGCGAGGCGGGCAACTGGCCGGGTGCCACAAAAAACAACGCTGAGTGGTTCCCCATAAAAGAACGGGCGCTTGCCCAGGGGATATTCAATTCCGGTGCTTCGCTTGGTGCCGTTATCTCGTTGCCGTTGATTGCCTGGCTGTATTCGCAGTTTGGCTGGCAAGGCACGTTTGTTTTGATTGGTCTTTTGGGGTTCATCTGGCTGGTGCCCTGGCTGTGGATATACAAGGCCCCGCCGGAAAGACACCCGTGGCTGTCAGCTGAAGAGCGTGAATACATTCTGTCCGGCCAAAAAGTTGAAGAGACCGCGGATGAAGAAGCCCTGGCACCGGGCTGGATAGAGATGATGCGCTATAAGCAGAGTTGGTCTGTCATTGCATCGCGCTTTTTTCTGGACCCTATCTGGTGGCTGTTTGTTACCTGGTTGCCAATTTACCTTGTCAACGAGTTTGGATTTAATATCAGGGAGGTTGGGCTTTATGGCTGGGTGCCTTATGTTGGCGCAATGATAGGCGCGCTGTTCGGTGGCTGGCTGGCCGGCACCCTGATAAGGAAGGGTTGGACGGTAAATGCGACGCGCAAGTTCACCATCATTTTGGGCGCGGCATTTATGCTGCCGACGCTGATAGCGACGGCCTTTGCTGCTACGCCTCTGCTCGCTGTGCTGCTGATGGCTGTCATCCTGTTTGGTTTCCAGATATCCATAGGCAGCATTCAAACCCTGCCGAGTGATTTCTTCTCCGGCAAATCTGTTGGTTCGCTCGCGGGCGTAGGAGGTACGGCAGCAATTGCCAGTACAGCCGTGATAACTTTGACTGTTCCCACACTTACACAGGAATCGTATGTGCCCTTTTTTATGCTAGGCGCACTGCTTGTCCCTCTGGCGGTGCTGTCAGTCTGGATTTTTGGCGGACAAATTCAACAAGTTAGTTCAAAAGGCCAAGCGGCCAAAACCGAGGAGACTTCAAATGAGTATTAAAGACAAAGTGGCTATTGTTACAGGCGGTTCGCGAGATATTGGCAGGGCCGTTTCGGAAAAGCTGGCAGCAGCAGGCGCGAAAGTGGTAGTTAACTACCTGAACAACAGTAAAAATGGCGAGGAGACTATAAAAGCCATTGAAGCAGCAGGAGGCACTGCAATAGCTGTTGCCGCTGATGTAACCAAACAGTCTGATGTGAATAAGCTCATTGCGGAATCACAAAAAGCGTTCGGGCAGTCAATAGATATTCTTGTTAATGTGGCCGGTGGTCTTGTAGCGCGTAAAACCTTACAGGAAATGGATGAGGCTTTTTTGGAAGGAGTAATGAAGCTCAATGTGACCAGCACATTTCTCGCAACGCAGGCCGTGGTTCCACTGATGAGTAGCGGCAGTTCAATTATTAATCTCGCTTCACAGGCAGGGCGAGATGGCGGTGGCCCCGGAGCGACCGCCTATGCATCATCAAAAGGAGCGGTAATGAGCTTTACCCGAGCAATGGCAAAGGAGCTTGGCCCGAGTAATATCCGTGTTAATTGTGTTTGTCCGGGAATGATAAGCACAACATTCCACGACACCTTTACAAAAGACGAGGTTAGAAAGAATGTCGCCGGTGCAACACCGCTCAAACGTGAAGGTGAAGCTGGTGAAGTAGCAGACCTCATTGTGTATCTCGCATCAAACGAGTCCAGCTTCATAACAGGTGCCAGCCTGGATATTAATGGAGGCTTGTACTTCTCATGACAAGCCATGACACCTTAAAACCAATACTTAAAAAAGCCCCTGTTGTTCCTGTTGTCGTAATAGACAATCCAAATGACGCCGTGCCTGTTGCCAAAGCACTGGTTGCCGGTGGTATCCCCACCATAGAGGTGACAATGCGTACCAGCGCGGCTGCCGAATCTATTGCGGCCATTGTTGAACAAGTGCCGGAGGCAGTGGTGGGCGCGGGAACAGTATTGAGCCCGAAACAGGCTGAGGCCATCGTTAAAGCCGGTGCAAAATTCATCGTATCTCCCGGGTTTCATGAGGATGTTGTAGCGACCGCAGAAAAGTTGTCGGTACCGGTCATCCCTGGTATTGCGACCGCAACCGAGGCACAACAGGCATGGAACCATGGATTGCGGTTGTTGAAATTCTTCCCCGCCGAGCAAGCGGGGGGCGTAGCAACAATCAAGGCACTGGCGGCAGTGTTTCGTGATGTTCTTTTTGTACCCACTGGCGGGATTTCCACATCCAATTTAGAGGAATATCTTAGCTTGCCGGCTGTGCTGGCCTGCGGCGGCAGCTGGCTGACACCTGCAAAATTAATTGCGGACGATGATTTTGGGGGCATTACAAAACTCGCCCGCGAAGCGTTAGCACTTGCAAATAAAGTGAGGGGCTAATCAATGTCAGATTTTCTGTGTTTCGGTGAAATCATGTTGCGGCTCAAGACACCGGAGCATGAGCGCTTTTTCCAATCTCCCCTGTTTGAAGCAACATTTGGAGGTGGGGAGGCCAACGTGGCTGTTGCGCTGGCTAACTATGGTCTTAATGCAGGGTTTGTTAGTGCGTTGCCGGACAATGATATTGGCGAATCGGCGATAAAAGAATTACGCAAATTCGGTGTTGACACCACCAACATCAAACGAACCGGAAGTCGGGTGGGCATCTATTACCTGGAAACTGGTGCGAACCAGCGCCCATCAAAAGTGATATATGACCGGGCTGGTTCATCTATTGCTGAAACAAAATCGGACGATTTTGACTGGGACGCAATTTTCACTGACGTCAGGTGGCTGCACATCACGGGCATTACACCAGCCCTCAGTGCCAGTGCTGCAGAAGCCAGCATAGAAGCTGTTTCCATAGCCAAAAAAAAGGGCGTTACTGTATCGTGTGATTTTAATTATCGTAGCAAGCTCTGGAAATATGGCAAATCAGCACCGGAAGTTATGAATGAATTGGTAAAGTTCGTTGATGTTGGTATTGCAAACGAAGAGGATTGCCAGAAGTCATTAGGAATAAACATTGGTGCCAGTACCGAAGGTGTTGAAGGTGGTGAGTTAGATATTAAAAAATACGAGCTTATCAGCGAGAAAGTATTAGAAACTTTTCCAGATATGTCGGTCATCGCAATTACACTGCGAGAATCGTTCAGCGCCGACCAAAACAACTGGTCAGCCTGCCTGCGCGACCGCAACGGTTTTCATTTATCACGCCGCTACGAGATTAAAGACATCGTTGATAGGGTGGGTGGCGGAGACAGTCTCGCATCAGCACTAATCTATGCCCTGAATACTTATTCTGACCATCAACAGGCCCTGGAGTTTGCGGCGGCGGCGAGCTGTTTGAAGCATTCTATACCAGGAGACTTCAACAGGGTGTCCGTGGCCGAGGTGGAACTCCTGATGAGCGGGCAGGCCTCCGGGCGGGTACAACGATAATCAGTTGACACAATATGCAAACTTTGGTTATTGCCAGCGCCGGCCATGTTGATCATGGCAAGACCGCTTTGGTCAAACAAATTACGGGCGTGGATACCGATACTCTTGCCGAAGAAAAATCGCGGGGGCTTACTATTAGCCCTGGCTTTGCTTACTATCGTTTTCCGGATGGGGAAGACCGGGTGTTGGGGATTGTGGATTTGCCGGGGCATACTGACTTTATTAACAACATGCTGGCGGGGAGTGCGGCGGTTGATGGGGCGATGCTGGTAGTGGCGGCGGATGATGGCATTATGCCGCAGACCAGAGAGCATCTTGCCATTCTTGACTTGCTGGGTTTGAACTGCGGGCTGGCGGTGGTGAGCAAGATTGATCGGGTGGATGCGGGGCGGGTGGATGAGGTTAGCAGTGAGTTAAAAACTTTATTGGCCTCTACTGCGCTGGCGAGTATTCCGGTATTTTCTGTTTCTAATACGGATGGTGTTGGCATCGATGAGGTGCGCGCTTGTCTGGCAAATTTATTTGCGCGTGAACAGCACGATGACTTTGCGCCGTTTCAGCCTAACATTCGTTATCTTGTTGATCGCAGCTTTGTAGTCAAAGGCGTTGGCACTGTGGTTACCGGCGGCGTTCGCAATGGCCGCATCACGCGCGAGTCAAAACTTGTGCACGGCAGTTGCCAGCCGATTGGACGCTCTAGCCAGTCCAGCCGAATCATTCGCACTAGTCAGGCAACTCGGACCACCCAAGCCGGTCAAGCCGCCCGGGTAAAAGGTTTGCGCCTTGACCAACAAGAAGTCTCGGAAGCCACTGCCGGTAGCCGCGTGGCGCTGAACATTAACTTGCCTCACGACAAACTGCACCGGGGCGACTGGTTAATGGATGAAATACTTCACTGGCCTGTAAGCCGCCTTGATGTTCAATTGCGCCTTATTGATTCTGACAGCAAGCTGCGCCCTGCTGCTGAATATCATTTGCACATCGGGGCGAGTCATCGGCTGGTGCATGTTCGTCCGCTCGGCAACGGGCCTTATCATCAACTCATCAGCACGGAACCCCTGTTCGCCTGTTATGGCGACCGCTTTATCATCCGCGATCCGTCCTCGCAACATACTCTCGGTGGCGGCAGGGTGATTGATGTCTTCGTGCCTCGACGCGGGCGCGCTACCGAAGCCCGGCTTGCCGAGTTGGAAGCGCTTGATAATGAGCACAACACAGCACTGGGCAAACTACTGGAACTGCGTGACTACGGCGTGAACCTTAACGAATTTGCCTTATGCCGCAACCTGAGCCCGGCCAGCCTGCTGGATGTGGTGCAAAAAGAGAAGGCTTATCAACCACACCGGCTACTGCCGATGCCCCACCAAACCCTGCCGCAACTGCTGCATGAACGCGTGTTCAACAGCTACCGCAAGCAAATACTGACGCAACTGGAAGCCACCCACATCAGCCAGCCCGACCAGCAAGGCCTGAGCGAACCGGCGCTGGGCAGGGCGACGGCATTCAAGGGCTCGCATACTTTGTTCCAGGCAATCCTCGCCGCGCTGCTGGAAGATAGTAGCGTGAGCAAAACTGGCACGCTCTATCACCTGCCGGAACACAAGGCACAACTGAGCGCAGAGCAGAAACAGTTCCTGGCGCGCATCCGCCCCATTCTGCTGGAAGCGGGCAAAGTTGCCCCGCGCACCCGCGAACTGGTTGCACTCACAAACATCCCGCTAAACCAGTTGCAACACATTCTGCGTCAAACCACCCGGGCTGGCAGCCTGATTCAAGTGGCCGATAATCGTCACTATCTACCCGAGACTATTATGGAACTGGCCGCCTTCACCGAAACCCTCACAGCACAAGCCGAGACCGGTGGCTTCACCGTCATCCAGTTCCGCGATGCCTCTGGCATAGGCCGCAACCTGTGCATTGAAATTCTGGAATATTTTGACCGGGTAGGCTACACCCGCCGCGATGGCAACAACCGCTTCCTGCGCACCGACAGCGCCAATGTGTTCAGCCAAGACCCCCCACCGCATCAGGCTTCGCCTTCTGCGTAGCACTTTACCGATAGAGGGCAAAACTGATACTCTCGCACCACGCTGGAGCGTAGTAGCACAAAAGGCCGATTTTTCACGGGCAGGCACGATAGACACAACAGGCACAACAAATCAGGGCAGGAACCAGAGGGGTACATCTCATGGGCAAACAAGTAGAAGAACTCACTTTCAAGCCGGAGGACTTCACGCGTTTCCGCGACAAGTTGCGGGATAATCTTGATGCGCTGAAAACCATACTCGCGCGGCCGGACTTTGGTGTCGGCGAACTTTCCTTTGGCGCCGAGCTGGAGTTGTATATTGTTGATGGTAGCGGTAGCCCGTTGCATATCAATCAGGAAATCATTAACAAGATGAATGACCCGCAGCTAACGCTGGAACTGAACCGCTACAATCTGGAATACAACTTTAGTCCGGTGCTGTTAAAGGATGGCTGCCTCGCCGCCACACAACGGGAAGCCGAGCAGGCGATGAAAAGAATCAACGAGGCCGCCAGTGAATGGAATGGCTGGGTAATTCCGGTCGGCATTCTGCCCACCCTGCAACAGCCCGACACTGGCTATCACGCCATGACGCCACTACCGCGCTTCAATGCCCTCACCCGTGAACTAACCGAACTGCGCGGCGGTCCGTTCTCCATTGCCATTTCCGGTGAAGACTCCATACAACTCGCCATGGACGATGTAACACTGGAAGGTGCCAACACCTCGTTCCAGGTTCATCTGCGCGTGCCGCCCGCCGAATACGGCGATGCCTACAACGCGGTGCAACTGGTAACGCCATTGGCGGTGGCGATGGCGGCCAACTCCCCCACCCTGTTTGGCCATCGCTTGTGGCAGGAAACTCGCATTCCCCTGTTCAAGCAATCCATTGATTGCCGACCGCTGGGCTCCATGCATCCCAGCCCGGCGCGAGTTAATTTTGGCAACTACTGGATTCGTGATGCCGGCGACCTGTTCACCGAGGCGGTGTTGTTATACCGCCCGCTGCTGCCAATATGCAGCGATGAAGACGCGCTGAAAGTGCTGAGCAAAGGCGGCACGCCACAGCTGGATGAACTGCGCTTGCATCAGGGCACCATCTGGCTGTGGAACCGCCCCGTGTATGACCCCATTGATGGCGGCCATCTGCGCATTGAACTGCGCGCCTTCCCCGCTGGTCCCAGCATTGTTGATATGCTGGCCAATGCGGTGCTGGCCATTGGTCTGGCCCGGGTGATGCAACCGAATATACGCGAGTTGTTGCCTGCCATTCCTTTCCAATATGGCATCGCCAATTTTTATCGGGCGGCGGAGAAGGGGCTGGATGCGGAATTGTTTTGGCCATCGCTGGGGCAGAGTCAACCTGAATATTATGCGGCTCATGAAATTCTTGAAAAACTGGTGCCGCAAATTCCCGAGAAGCTTATTGAATTGGGTTTTCTGGAGGATGATTTTATGCCCTTGTTCCGTGTTATTGAGGAGCGTCTGGCGAGCCGTCAAACCGGTTCCAAGTGGCAGCTGGATAAACTCACCGAACTACGCAAGGATATGCACAAGCGCGACGCCCTGCAGGAAATGTTGAAACAGTATGGAACTAATAGCACCGCCAACATCCCCGTCGCACAGTGGAAATAGTAAAAACAACTAATGACTAACAAAACATTTCAGCCAGCGCAGTTCCACTACTGGAAAAAGCCCACAATGGAAGTATCTAATGGGTAACGATAGCGCACTCAAACCCGGGCAGTTTCACTATTGGAAGAACCCCGCGCCAGCCGACATTGGTGATACCTGCATGGAGTTTCTCCACAGCCTGCCCGGCCCCACGCATATTCATTTAACGGGCAAACAAAGTGGCCATTGCCGTGCCGTGACTACACTGATGCACGGCAACGAACCTTCCGGCCTGCACGGGGTGTTTGAACTACTGAAGCAGCAAATACAACCTCTCGTTGATATTGAACTGTTCATTGCCAGCGTGGATGCCGCCAAACAGGAACCGGGCTTCATCTACCGGATGCTGCCCCACAACAAGGATCTCAACCGTTGCTTCGGCATCCCCGACTCCGCCCGACACCCGCTCACCGAAGCCCAGGCAAAGGCAGCCAGTGTGCAGAACCCGCTGGATGCTCCCCCGCTTACCGACGAATCTACCGAGCAGGATTTACTCGCCGCCGAGCTATTACGCCTGTTACGCGAATTGCACCCCGAATGCTGCATAGATATTCATAACACCTCCGGCAACAGCCCCTCCTTCGGCGTGGTTACATTTAACGATGCGCGCCATGATGCGCTGGTATCCCTGTTCACTCATCGCATGGTAGTTACCGACATTCGCCTGGGCGCACTCATGGAACACAGCAGCGATGCCATGCCAGTGGTAACCATTGAATGCGGCGGCGGCACCGAACTGGAATCACACGAAAGAGCACTCACCGGCCTCAAACGCTTTTGTACCGAGGCCGATGTTCTCAGCGGCAATGGCTCGGATATGGCGCTGGATTTCTTCCACCACCCGCTACGCATGGAACTGGCGGAAGGCAGCGACATCGCCTTCGGCTCCCACGCGCTGCTAACAGACGGCGTTACCTTGCTAACGGATGTGGAACAGTTTAACTTTGACCATGTAACACCCGACAACCAACTCGGATTCGTGTCCGGTCCCTTGCACGCCAATCTCACCGTTAAAGATCCCGTCAATGGCAAAGAACGGATTGATGAGTTCTTTCACTTGCGTAACGATGCGCTCTATCCGCGCCAGCGTTTAAAGTTGTTTATGGTAACCACCAATCCGGAAATAGCGCGCAAGGATTGTTTATTCTATCTAACCGATCCGTTAGGCGAGGAAAATCTCTAAAAAATTGGCGGAAGAGGCAGGAGTCGAACCCACCAAGCCTGTCATTAGCAGACTTCACCGGGTTTGAAGTCCGGGCACTCCACCGGGAGTGATACTCTTCCGAGGCGAAGTCTAGCACAGCCCGATTCCGGCCCGAAATAAAATCGCCAGAGGGCTTGCAACTTCCTGAAAATCAAGTATTCTTTTCACAGGCAGACAATAAAGAGAGCGGGCAAGCGGAGAGCAACCATGCAATATGCGGAAATTACCGGCTGGGGGAAATGCGTGCCACCAGCGGTGCTCAGCAACGAAGACCTTGCCAGCTTTCTGGACACCACCGATGAGTGGATTACCTCCCGCACCGGCATCAAGGAGCGGCGCATTTGCCACTGTAATTTTTCCGATATGGCCGTGGTTGCCGCCCGCCACGCCCTCGCCGCTGCCGACCTGGAGGCGCAGGATATTGACCTCATCCTCCTCGGTAGCCTCACCAGCGATAGTATGTGCCCCAACACCGCCTCCATCGTGGCCGACATTCTGGGCGCGCACAAGGCCGCGGCGGTTGATATCAACACCGCTTGCACCGGCTTCCTTTATAGCCTGCACTTTGGCAGCAATCTCATTCGCAGCGGTGCCCACCGCAAGGTGCTGGTGCTTGGCGGCGAGTTCATCACCCATTATATGGATTGGAGCCGCCGCGATGTGGCGGTGCTGTTTGGCGATGCTTGCGGCGCGGTGGTGCTGGAGGCCGGCGAGGAGGAAACTGGCCTGCTCACTGCCAGCCTCGGCTGCGAGTCGGAGGCCAAAGGTGCCATACAGATTACCAACATAGGCTCGGCCTACAAGCGTCTGTCGGATGACTTCCTTTATCAGGGCTGGGTGTTTGAAGGGCAGGAAGTGTTCAAGCGCGCGGTTCGCACCATGTCGCAGGCCTGCGCCGATGTGCTGGAGCAGCAGGGGCTTGGGCTGGACGATATCAGCCTGGTCATCCCCCATCAGGCCAACAAGCGGATTATTGATGCCATGGCAAAGCGGGTTGGCATCGCCGGGGACAAGGTGTTCGTCAATGTGCACAAGTATGGCAACACCTCGGCGGGCACCATTCCGGTGGCGCTGGTTGAGGCGCTGGAAGAAGGCAGAATCAAGCCCGGCGATTATATTCTCGCCGCATCCTTCGGCGCCGGGCTCACCTGGGGCGCGGGGCTGGTCAAGTGGGGCAAGCGGGTGAAGCCGCTACGCCAGAGCGATGCCGAGCTGCCCCCCTGCGATAAGACTGCACTGGAAATCCTCGCCCCGGATATCCGCCGCTACACCGAGCGCCGCGCTGCTACTGCTGCTACCTCATAACGCCACATCACCCCCACCGATTCTCCGGTGGGGGATATCCTCCTGATTTGCCTAATATATTAAGCCTCATAAAGTGCTTCCAATCCTGTTGCCGCTTCCCTATACTCTATATCCCCCTTGTACGGAGGCCCCAAATGAAAAGATTATCAGCGTTAGTAGCAATAACCCTGCTTATCAGCCCGCTGGCGGGCTTTGCACAAACCGGCGTTATGCCCCAGCCGGGCGAGCATTTTGCGGTGGGCACTTTCAAGATTGATGGCCTGCCCGTGGTTGGGCTGGTGATGGGCGATGATGATCTCATCGTTGAGCTTGAGGCGGCCAACCGGGCGCTTGAAGTGAACCCGGCCTACTCGTCTGTTCCCATGCCCGACGATATGGTGGACCTGATTGGCCGCTATGAGTATGGCCTGAAATACCGGCTTTACGAATTGGCCGACTGGGTCGTGGCAGAAGGCCAACTTGACCGCCGCAACCGGCCGGATTATGTGCACGAGCGTGACGATGTGCATGTTATGGCACCCATTCAATACCCCGGCAAGATTCTTAACGCGGCAGTGAATTTTTACAGCCATGTTAATGAGGGCGGCACGCCTGAACAACGCGCGGCTGAACAACGCCGCCGCCGTGAAGAACGGGGCGTACCCTATCTGTTTCTGAAACCTGCCCGCGGCGCAGTGATTGGTGCCGACGACACGGTCATCATCCCCTGGGGTCGCACCATGACCGACTGGGAAGTGGAACTCGGCGCAGTAATTGGCCGCCCCGCCAAGTATGTGGATGCCACCAACGCGCAAGATTACATCTTCGGTTACATCGTCACACTGGACATCTCCGACCGCGGTGGTCGCCCGCCCGGTGGCAACGCCACCAGTTCCGACTGGTTTGTGGGCAAGGGGCACGACACCTTCGCGCCGATGGGCCCGTGGATTGTGCCCAAAGAGTTCTACGGCGACCCCATGGCCAACCTGCGTCAAACCCTCAGCGTAAACGGCGAGGTGATTCAGGATGCCCAGGCCGGCGACATGATTCATTCCCTGTATGAAATCATTGAATACGCCTCGTCTATCATCACCCTTTACCCTGCCGATGTAGTAAACAACGGCACTTCCGGCGGCACCGGCGGACGGCGGGACAGCGGCCAGCGCTTCCTGCAATCAGGCGAAGTAATTGAGGCCAGCATTGACGGCATCGGCACCATGGTAATTGAAGTGGAAGCCGAACCCGAACCACCCGGCGGCACCGGCTCACGCTTGCCGCCAGTGAATACTTATCGGTAGTGCGCCCGGTAACACATTCAGAAATGCTTCATTAATCCAGCGGTTAATTAACCGAAATGGCGAGAGAACTTATGACTAACCCCAACGACCAGAACGACCACAACACGCCAGAGCAAGAGACGCCATCTGAAACCGCACCGGATGCTTCATCGGGAACAGGTTCAGAGTTCTCACCAGCCGCGGCGGCATCTGCCAGCCCGATTAGCATCGCGCTGAACATCATCACCTCACCCGCCGAAGCGTTTCGAGAGATTGAGCGCAGGCCGACCAAGCTGTTTCCCTTGCTAACAATGATTGGCGCTTTCGTGCTGATGTTTGTTTGGTATTTCATGACTGTTGACTTTAACTGGTATGTTGAACATGAAGTAAGTCGCATTCCCAACCGTGAAGCGGCGGATGCTACCCGGGAGTTCATGGAACTCGCAGGGCGCTATGGCAATCTGATGACCTATGTGCTTAGTGCCGTTATCATACTGCCGATTAGATTGGCCTTGTATGCCGGTTGTCTCACACTGGCATCAAATCTGCTTGGCGACGAATACCGATTCTCTCACTGGTTCTCGCTTGCGACCTGGACCAGCATCGTGACACTGTTTGCGGCTATCGGCATGGCAGTGATGTTGCTAACTTCCGACGGACAACTGGCCCCTACATCGCTTAATCCGCTGAGCTTCGGCAATCTTCTCGGCATACAGTCAAACGGCACTGCAATGCAAATGTTGCTTGAAAACGACCTCACTGTAATTTGGGGGCTTGGCCTGATGGTTATAGCCTATCGGCAATGGCTTGGTGCCACCTGGACGCGTGCTATTATCGTGGCTGCCTCGCCGCCATTGGTATTTAACGGAAGCCTCTTGTTGATTGTGCTAATCTAGGCTGGCTCTCACAAGCCCCGTACCCCGTAAACCCTGTAACTTTTCACAACCACTGCCGTTATAATTCCGCATGAACAGAAAAAAACTGCTTATCATAGGCGCCATCGTCCTGGTGGCCGTGTCATTGCCGCTCATCAATCGGCTGGTGTTCAACACCGATATCAAGACCGTCAATGTCTCCACCATAACCCAGCGGGTTATCAGCCCCTCCATTCTCGCCTCCGGGTTTCTTGCCCATGAGGTGGAAGTCATGCTGTCCAGCGAAGTGATTGGCAAGGTGTCGGCACTGTATGTGGAAGAAGGCGACGAGGTTGAACATGAGCAACTGCTGCTGCAAGTGGATGATAAAAACTTCGTAGCCAGCCACGAACAGGCGGAAGCATCGGTGCGGCTGAACAGCATTGATATTGAGCGGCAGGAAATTCGTATCGCCACACTTGAACGTCAGGTTGAACGCAGCAAGAGTTTGCACGAACGGGACATGATTGGCGATGATGAGTTTGAAGCCATGCAAAACCAACTTGACCTGGCGCTGGTAGATTTAAAATCCTCCCGCGAACGTTTGGCCCAGGCTCGCGCGCAACTGGAACAGGTGGATGAGCAATTGAGCAAAACCCGAATCCTGTCGCCCATTGACGGCGTGATTACCAGCCTTGATATCAAAACCGGCGAAACCGCAATCGCCAGTTCCACCAACATCCCCGGCTCGTCGCTAATGACCATTGCCGACCCGGCCAGCATCTACACCGAAGTGCTGGTGGATGAAGCCGATGTGGCCAACATAGAAGTTGGCCAGCGCGCCGAGATTGTTGCCATCGCCTATCCCGACCAGCCCATGCAAGGCGTTGTGCGTTACATCGCCAACACGGCCAAACAGGCCGTAGGGCAACAAAGCCTGAGCTTTACCGTGAAGATTGACATCATCAACCCCGGCGATGTTGTGCTGCGCCCTGGCATGTCATGCCGCGCCGAGATATTCACGCGACAAGACCAGCAAGTTGATGCCGTGCCCATTCACGCTGTCATCTTTGAGGAAGACCGCTCCCAGCAACGCCGGGAACACTTTGTGTTTATCAATGACAACGGCGTGGCACGCAAAACCCAGGTGCAAGTGGGCCTATCCGATGATGAATATCAGGAACTGACCAGCGAGATTGATGGGGAAATAGAAATAGTGGTGGGCCCCGACCAGGAGTTACGCCACCTGCTTGACGGCGACCGACTTGATGTCCAGCACGTTGAGCCTGATAGCGGAAATGGACGGCCTAATGCCCGCCGCAACCGGCCTGGTGCCGTGCGAGTGGAGTTATAATTCGGGAGGCGCTGCAATGTCTGTTATACGACTGCAAGGCATTACCCGACATTACGAGATGGGCTCGCAACTGGTGCGCGCGCTGGACGGCATTGATATTGAAGTGCTCAAGAACGACTACCTCGCCTTCATCGGCTCATCCGGTTCCGGCAAGTCCACCATGTTGAACATCCTCGGCTGCCTTGACCAACCCACTGCCGGCAGCTATTACCTGAACGGCACCGATGTGGAGATGCTGAACAAGGACCAACTCGCCGAAGTGCGCAACCGCGAAATCGGTTTCATTTTCCAAAGTTTTAATCTGTTGCCCCGGGCGAACGCGCTCAGCAATGTGATGCAGCCGCTAATCTATCGCAACATAAACCTGCGCAAACGCCGGGCGATGGCCACGGACGCGCTGGAACGGGTTGGCCTCGGCGACCGCACTCACCATTTGCCCAACCAGTTATCCGGCGGTCAGCGGCAACGGGTGGCCATTGCCCGCGCCCTGGTAACCCGCCCCGCCATCCTGCTCGCGGACGAGCCCACCGGCAACCTGGACTCGCGCACCACGGTGGAGATTATGGATTTGTTCGACCAGCTTCACAACGAGGGGCAAACACTTATTGTGGTTACTCATGAGGATGAGATTGCTCGCCATTGTCAACGTGTGGTGGAGTTGAAAGATGGGTGCATCCATAAGGATAGCGCACAGACTGGCGAGAAAGTTGGGGCGGGAATTGATACAGCTGACACACCAACAACACAGGTCAACAACTAATGTTTTTCGCCATCATAGAAAGTGCCCGCTCCGCCATGCTGTCCATCTATGCACACGGGCTGCGCAGCTTCCTCACCACACTGGGAATCATCATCGGTGTGGGCAGTGTTATCGCCGTGGTTTCCGTAACCCAGGGCATGAACAGTTTTATTGACGACACTTTTTCCTCACTCGGCTCCAACAGCCTCACCATTCAGTCATACACCCCATTTGAGGAACAATTAAAAGGCCGCCGCGCCCGCCTTACCCCGGATGACCTGGAACTCATTGAACGCCGTGTGGATGGCATCGCCTCCATCACACCAATTCTGTTTGCCAACCGCGCCTCGCAAATCAAGTTCGGCACCCAGTTGGCCTACAGCCAAATTATGGGCACCACCTACGCCTATCGGGATGTGGCCCAAAGCTACATGAAATATGGCCGCTTCCTGACTCCAAGCGACAACGCAACCCGACGCCGGGTTGTGGTGCTCGGCGAGAAAGTGCGGGAAAACCTGAACATGCCGGAAGACCCGCTCAACGAATATGTGGAATTAGGCGGCGAGTGGTTCAAGGTAGTCGGCCTGCTACAGGAAAGAGGTGAAATCATGGGCTTCAGTCAGGATGACATTGTGCTCCTTCCCTACGCCACGATGCGCAGCATGCTGGGCAACCGCAATCGCGTCGACATTCAAATTCAACTAAGCCTGTCGGAAAATACCGATGTTGAAGCAGCCACCCAACAAATCACCGCGCTGCTACGCGAAGCCCACAACCTGCGCGGCCGAGCCGATGATGACTTCACCATTCAAACGCCGGAGCAACTCATGGCATCGTTTGAACAGGTGCTGAACATGGTAACCATAGTAGTGGGCGGCATCGTCGGCATCTCGTTACTGGTGGGCGGCATCGGCATCATGAACATCATGCTGGTATCGGTAACCGAACGCACCCGCGAGATTGGCATCTGCAAGGCAATCGGCGCCAAGCGCTACCACATCCTGCTACAGTTCCTCATTGAAGCCGTACTCCTGTCGGTTCTGGGCGGCCTGATGGGCCTAATCATCGGCTTCGGCCTCGGCTCACTCATCGCCGCCAACATCCCCGGCTTCCCCCCCGCCGCCATCCCCCTCTGGTCAATATTCCTGGCCGTCGGCTGCTCCGCCTTCGTCGGCATCCTCTTCGGCATCCTCCCCGCCGCCAAAGCCGCCAACCTGAACCCCATTGATGCGCTACGCTACGAGTAAGCCTCACTCCCCCCTTGAGGGGGAGTCGCAGAAGGCGAAGCCTGATGCGGTGGGGGGACATCGCTCTTTCATAACTCGCCTGTTGGCAGGTGAATACGGGCTGGCTGTCACCTTTTGGATATTATATTTTCTCGGCGCAGGATTATTCTTCGCGTTTGGCAGTCGGGCGGTGAATAGAGATGAATGGTTGTTTTATCTGATAATGGTTGTGGCTATGCTGGTGTATACTGTGATGCTGATTATCGGCGTTCGCGCCACCTATAAGGGACCGCAACTCTGGAAAGTAATGTCCCGCACCTCGTCAGTTTTCATGATTGTTAATATCTTGGTGGGCATTTGCACCCTCGGCTTTGTATATTGAGAACTTATCTTGAATAGCACAAACAACACTGCTCACTTCGCACTAATAGTCAAGAAAGACTGCCCCACCTGCTCCCTGCTGGAACCAGTGGTAGCCGCACTTGCCAAACATTGCGGCGAGCGGCTGCAAGTCTATGTGCAGGACGACCCCAAGTTTCTCAGCCATCTCACCCCCGTTATTGATGACACCGCACTTGAATATTCCTTCAAACAAAACATAGAAATCGTGCCCACCTTGATTCGCTGTGATGCGGCGCAGCAGGAAACCGAGCGTGTGTTCGGCTGGGACAAGAAGGAGTGGCAAACATTCACCGACATCACCGACCTCGGCGCCGCACTGGAAGATTTCAAACCGGGCTGCGGCTCAAAAACTTGCGACCCAGGCATGGCCGAGCAGCTGGCACTGAAATACACCGGCGGCAGCTTGCAGTCGCGCGAGGTTGAACTGGCCGAGGCCGAAGACAGCATGGAAGCCTGCTTTGAACGAGGCTGGAGCGATGGCCTGCCGGTGGTGCCCCCTACCCCGCTACGGGTAATCCGTATGCTGCAAGCAAGCCAGCGCGACCCGGCGGAAATCATCGGCAAGGTGCCGCCGGATAATGTGGCTTGCACCGTAGAAAAAGTTGCCGTGAATGCCGTGCTGGCCGGTTGCAAGCCCGAACATTTCCCACTGGTGTTGTGCATGGTGGAAGCCGCTCTGGAAGACAAGTTTTGTATGCACGGGCTGTTGTGCACCACTTATTTTTCATCTCCGGTGGTAATTGTGAACGGACCAATAAGCCAACAACTGGGCATGAACTCCGGCGTCAACGCACTCGGCCAGGGCAATCGCGCCAACGCCTGCATCGGCCGCGCCTTACAGTTGCTCATCCGCAATGTGGGCGGCGGCATACCCGGTGGCATTGATCGCGCAACACTCGGCAACCCTGGCAAATACACTTATTGTTTCGCGGAAGACGAATCCGACAGCAACTGGGACAACCTGGCCCAAGACCAGGGCTTCAACCGCAACGATTCCACCGTTAGCCTGTTCGCCGGCGAAGGCTTGCAAGGCATCATGGACCAGCAATCGCGCAACCCGGAGTCCCTCACCCGCAGCATCGCCGCCAGCCTGCGCGCAGTAGCCCACACCAAACTATACGGCCTAGCCGATGCCATTCTGGTAGTATCCCCCGAACATCGCCGCGTGTTTCTGGACAACGGCTGGAACAAACAAACACTACGCCAAGCATTAGCCGATGAACTAAAAGCCCCGGGCACCGAACTCGTACGCGGCGCAGGCGGCATCCATGAAGGCATGCCCGCAACACTGAAAGACAAGGAACTCAACAAGTTCCGCGATGGCGGATTGCACATAGTCAGCGCCGGTGGAACCGCCGGATTATTCTCCGCCATAATAGGCGGCTGGGTAGCCTCCGGCGAACGCGGCAGCCAAATGGTAACTCGCAAATTAGAGTCCGGGCGGTAGCAAGGCCGGGCAATGCCGGTGCATCCTCGTTTTTCTAATCCCGGCTTTACACATACGGCATTGACAAACCACGCACAACTGACGCAAACTACGAATCACAACCAGCCATCACAACCATCACAACTCTCGCAACCCTCATAACCCTCATAACCCTCATAACTACACGGAGCACACCATGACTAGCACAACACTTCTGGACCCCACAGCCGAACTGGCACCAGCGGAAAAGCAACTGCTACCCCGCCTGAAAGATTTACAAGGCCAAACCATCGGCCTGCTGGATATTTCCAAACCACGCGGCAAGGAGTTTCTCGATCAAATTGAAACCCAGCTAAGTGAATTGGGCGCCACAGTAAAGCGATACAGCAAACCCACCTTCGCCCGCACCGCACCGGCAGAACTGATTCAACAAATTACACTGGAATGCGATGCAGTAGTTGAAGGCCTTGCCGACTGAGGTTCATGTACCTCGTGCAGTTTGCATGACATCATGAACCTGGAAAGCCACGGCCTCCCCGCCGGATTCGTCGCCTCCTGCGAATTCACCGAAGCAGCCAACGCCCAGGGCAAATCCCTAGGCATACACCCGGCCAGCGTATTCGTGCCACACCCCATCCAAAACCGCACCGATGAGGAAATGACACAACTGGCACAACAGGCATTCGGCGAAGTAACAGCACTGATTTGCCAAACCGCATCCGAAACCCGGCAGTAATATAAGACACAAGCCAAACACATCAGATGCTGGCACAATAACTCATTCGTCATCCACATGGCGGATGCTCACACGGCGCAACTTCTTCTCACCCTGCTCCCGCTTATCACGCAGACGCCGCTCTCTGGCCGCCGGACCTGGCTTGGTGGCAACCCGCGGCTTATCCTCAGCCAGCGCCTCTGCCACCAACTCAGTAAGCCGCCGCTCAGCATCAGCACGATTCTTATCCTGACTACGAAAGCTTTGCGCCTTAATCACTACAATGCCATCACTACTAATGCGCCTATCCGGATAATCCAGCAACCGCTGCTTGGCATAAGACGACAACGAAGAAGCACGAATATCAAACCGCAACTGCACCGCCGTAGCCACCTTGTTCACATGCTGCCCCCCAGGCCCACTCGAACGAACGGCACTAAATTGAATTTCGCTACTATTAATAATCTCAGAAGCAGTCATAACAAGATAAGTTACACTATTTTTCCTTTGCACGCTTGGCTTAAATTAGGGATAATGGCCTGTTCCGCCACAGACCCGGGTAGCAGCATGGACAAGACAAGATGGACAAGATAGTAGTACGGGGTGCCCGCACCCACAACCTCAAGAATATTCAACTCACCATCCCCCGCGACAAGCTGGTCGTCATCACCGGCCTGTCCGGTTCCGGCAAGTCATCGCTGGCCTTTGACACGCTCTACGCCGAAGGGCAACGCCGCTATGTGGAATCCCTGTCCGCTTATGCGCGGCAGTTCCTGTCCATGATGGAGAAGCCGGACATTGACCACATTGAGGGATTGTCGCCCGCCATCTCCATTGAGCAAAAATCAACCTCGCACAACCCGCGCTCCACTGTTGGCACCATCACCGAAATTTATGATTACCTGCGGCTGCTGTATGCCCGCGTTGGCGAACCCCATTGCCCCACTCACAACATCAAACTGCAAGCCCAGACTGTGAGCCAGATGGTTGATCAGGTAATGGCCTTGCCGGAAGGCAGCCGCATCATGGTGCTGGCGCCGGTGGTGCGCGAGCGTAAGGGCGAGCACATTCATGTGTTCAGCGAGTTGCAAACCGGCGGCTTCATTCGCGCACGGGTAGATGGGCTGGTGTGCGAACTGGAATATCCGCCCACTCTGGACAAGAACAAGAAGCACAGTATTGAAGTAGTAATAGACCGGCTCAAAGTCAAAGCGGGGCTTGAGCAACGTTTGGCGGAGAGTTTTGAAACTGCCATCAACCTTGCTGATGGTTTAGCGGTAGTTAGTTTTATGGATGATAGTGGCGAGGCCAAATCCGGCACAAGCAAATCTGCACCGAGCAGAGCCAGGTCCGGCACAAGCAAATCCACATCAAACAAAACACCCACCGAAGACCTCATCTTCTCCGCCCTATTCGCCTGCCCCCAATGCGGCCACAGCATCACCGAACTTGAACCCCGCCTCTTCTCCTTCAACAACCCCGCCGGCGCCTGCCCCAGTTGCGATGGCCTCGGCCTGAGACAATTCTTTGACGAATCCCGCATAGTCATTGACCCCACCCTGTCCCTGGCCGAAGGCGCCATTCGCGGCTGGGACCGCCGCAACTTCTACTATTTCCAAATGCTAAGCTCCCTGGCCAAACACTTCGGCTTCGCTCTTGACAAACCCTTCAACAAACTCACCAAAAAACACCGCAACACAATTCTCTACGGCAGCGATGGCGAAAAAGTTGACTTCCGCTACATGAACGAACGCGGCGACACCCGCACCCGCAGCCACTCCTTTGAAGGCATCCTGCCCAACATGGAACGCCGCTATCGCGAAACCGAATCCAACATGGTGCGCGAGGAACTGGCCAAATACCTGTCGTCCCAGGCCTGCCCCGAATGTGAAGGCACACGCCTCACACAAGACGCCCGCCATGTGTTGATAAACGAATTAAACCTGCCCGCAATCACCAACATGACCGTGGCGCAATCCCACGACTATTTCAGCAAACTCAAACTTGACGGCAAGCGCGCCCGCATCGCCGAAAAAGTGTTGCAAGAGTTGCGCGCACGATTGAAGTTTCTGGTGGATGTGGGCCTCAACTATCTCACCCTTAGCCGCAGCGCCGAAACCCTGTCCGGCGGCGAGGCTCAGCGCATCCGTCTGGCCAGCCAAATCGGCGCCGGCCTGGTGGGCGTGATGTATATTCTTGATGAACCATCCATCGGCCTGCATCAGCGCGACAACGCCCGCCTGCTCAACACCCTGTTCCACCTGCGCGACCTCGGCAACTGCGTCATCGTGGTGGAACACGACGAAGAAGCCATCCGCAGCGCCGACCACATCATTGACATCGGCCCCGGCGCCGGCGTACATGGCGGCGAAATTGTCGCCGAAGGTTCGGTAAGCAAAATTACCGGCGCCGCCAAGTCAATCACCGGCCGCTATCTGTCCGGCAAGGAAGCCATCGCGGTGCCGTCCGACCGGCAAGCAATGGACAAGAAAAAAATGCTGCAACTAACAGGCGCCTGCGGCAACAATTTACAAAATATAAAACTTAATCTTCCGCTCGGTTTGTTCACTTGCGTCACCGGCGTATCCGGTTCGGGCAAATCCACCCTCATCAACCACACTTTATATCCGATAACAGCCACCCAACTGAATCACGCCACCACCCTGAACGCCGCCCCTTACGACGAAATAAAAGGCATGGAACATTTGGACAAAGTAGTGGACATTGACCAAAGCCCCATCGGCCGCACCCCGCGCTCAAACCCCGCCACCTACACCGGCATCTTCACCCCGGTGCGCGACCTCTTCGCCGGCACCCAGGAATCCCGCGCCCGCGGCTATAAACCGGGCCGCTTCAGCTTCAATGTGAAAGGCGGCCGCTGCGAAGCCTGTCAGGGAGACGGCGTGGTGAAAGTGGAGATGCACTTCCTGCCCGATGTGTATGTGGCCTGCGATGTGTGCCGCGGCAAACGCTACAACCGCGAAACTCTGGAAGTAAGATACAAAGAAAAAAACATAAACGAAGTGCTGGACATGACCGTGGAAGAAGCCAGAGAGTTCTTTGATGCAGTCCCCGCCATCGCCCGCAAACTGCAAACCCTGCTTGATGTGGGCCTGTCCTACATCTCACTGGGCCAAGCCGCCACCACCCTCTCAGGCGGCGAAGCACAACGCGTAAAACTATCCCGCGAACTCTCCAAACGCGACACCGGCAAAACCCTCTACATCCTCGACGAACCCACCACCGGCCTCCACTTCCACGACATCAAACAACTCCTGAAAGTCCTGCACCACCTCCGCAACCAGGGCAACACCATAGTAGTAATAGAACACAACCTGGATGTAATCAAAACCGCCGACTGGATAATAGACCTCGGCCCCGAAGGCGGCAACGGCGGCGGCAAAATAATAGCCGAGGGCAGCCCGGAGCAACTGGCGAAGAAGAAGGATTCACACACCGGGGCTTATTTGAAGAAGGTGTTGAAGTAATTTTTGGTGTTGGCCTTGCACCTCGCTCCACTACTAACTTGATTTATGCTAATATGCGAACTCACGATTGGTGTTCAGCACTGAATGCCGTTGTATTATTGACATAAACCAAGCTGAAAACACAGACAGACACCCAGGCCATGAAAGACAAAGAATTATTAAGCGTTATCGCCAAGGGCGAAGACAGCAAACATCAGTTCAAGAGCGACATCAAGAACGCTGAGTCGCTTGGTGCTGAAATGGTTGCGTTGAGCAATGCCAGCGGCGGCTTGATATTGATAGGGGTTAACGACGATGGCAGCCCTTCCGGTTTGGATGCAAAAGATGTTGTGCGCATTAACCAGCTAATCTCAAATGCCGCCACCGAAAATGTCAGACCACCTGTTTCCCCTGCTACAGAAAATATCTCTCTACCTGAAGGTGTGGTCATTGCTGTAACCATTGAACCAGGTGTAAGCAAGCCCTATCAGGATGCCAAAGGGCAGGTGTGGTCTAAATCCGGTGCTGACAAGAGACGCGTAACAGCAAGGGAAGAACTGCAACGTATGTTTCAGCAGTCGGGTCTCCTGCATGGCGATGAAATCCCCGTGGAAGGAACATCTACAACAGATATTAATCAGGAGTATTTTGAGCCTTTCTTTGAACGGTACACAGGCAAACCCCTGACCGCTCAGGAAGTTCCACTAGAGAATATATTAGAAAACATAAAGCTGATGAAGAACGGGCAGCTTACTATCGCGGGCACCCTGCTGTTAACTAAAGAACCGCAATACCGACTGCCTGCGTTCATCGTTAAGGCTGTATCCTTCCCGGGCAAAGATATAACAGATACACACTATATTGATAGCAAAGACATTAATGGCAAAATGTCAGACATCTTTAGTGAAACAATGAGATTCGTGCTTTCCAATATCCATTACAGACAAAACGGGCAGAGCATTAATTCAATAGGCATACCGGAAATCCCAAGAATCGTGCTTGAAGAACTGATTGCCAATGCACTGATACACAGAGACTATTTTGTATCAGCCCCCATCAGAATTCTGGTGTTTGTGGACAGAGTTGAAATTATAAGCCCCGGCCACCTCCCCAATAATCTGACAGTAGAAGACATCAAACGAGGCAACTCAAATCTCAGGAACCCGACAATTGCCTCTTTCGCTCCAAGCATTTTACCTTACAGGGGTCTAGGCAGTGGGATATTGCGAGCCTTGCAGGTGTATCCCGATATTGAGTTTGTTGACGACAGGGATGGCAATATTTTCAAGTCGGTGATTAAGCGGACAGCTGCCTAACAGGAATAGACTTGATAAATAGACAAAATGGCGGCACTACTAAAGCCTGGTATCCTCAATGGTCTTCACGGCATCCTTTATTGTCTTCTTCTTGATGACCCTCTGCTTCGATAACTTGATTCGCTGAACGAGGTCGTTTGCGTAGATGACGTTTTCTGGTATGCCATCCTTAAGTTCTACCTGTCCCGCGAAGACAACTAGTGGGTGTATCTCGTTTGCAGGAATATCCAACAGTTTTCTAATGACCCCGATTTGCCTCTTGTTCTGGCAACACGGATTTGGGAATCTCGATCTCGTACCGTTGAGAGCAACCTTCGACCAAGTCTTCGTATTGGCCTTTCCGCCTATCAATCCTAGCTTGGTCTTGACCTCGATGACGAACACGCCGAATTGAGAGAGTACAAGTAAATCAATCTCTATCTTTTTCTCTCCCGCTGGTAGGATGACATTCGACATTAAGTGGTAGTCGTCACAAGGAAGAACAAGCTGAGCCGTTGCCTCAACCAGTAACTCGCCCACTCGTCCGAAATTACCGCTACTGTAAATGCCTAAAACTTCGGTCAGAAGTTCTCTTGCTCGCTTGGTATTTTTGGTTTCCATATTAGAGGCTCCCCCTCTTTTTGAATTACCGAGGATTCCTCGGCAGTTGAAGTTATTCGGAATTTCCGGATAACCCTATCAATCTTCATTCAGTCTCCAATTGGTATTGACCTTCATCTCTCATTACACCATGTCTGCATGAATTTACCAGTACCTATCTAATTATTTTGCTTCTTTATTTTTTCTGCGTAAAACAGAGTCCAGCATTGTGGCAGATGGATCCAAGACTTCAGCAGGATTCTTGGCTATGGCATCTACCACTTCTTCCATAAGTTTAAGCCTCAACTCACCTGCACCTCCCACTGCCTCAATCTCTCTTGCAAATCCCACGTACATCCTCACGACTCTTTCTTTATGATGGTATTCCTCCTTAACACGATAGCTTTGTGAAAGAGATCTTTGGCAATACCATGCAATCCACAATAGCGGTATCCCAATACTCATTCGGATTATCACATACTGAACTTCCATAGACCCTATTTCCATAAACTCTATGCCTAATATAGACTCTATGCCTAACAACGGGAGGGCATATATTGCCGTTACAGCAACAAGAGCCAAAACGAAACCAAACCCAGAAAGCCAGATACGGATTGTATTCTTTTTTTGTGCTTGAAGAAAGTTTGATGCTAATCCTGCGGCAGTTGCCCCGGGGAGCAATCTTTCTATTTCCTGTGAAAGATCTTCCATTTCTTTCTGTTTTTCATTTATGGATTCTCGTGCGGTAGCGACCACATCATTAGCTCCGTGCCATCGGTTACGCACATCCTCCAACAACTCATTGGCAGTTTTTAGTTTCGCTCGCATGTCCGCCAACTTATCATCGGCAATATTTTCGTCCGACATGTATCTATCCTCCGATTAATTATCCCTTGCTTGTGATGATTCATCAGGGAGCAGGCTTTTTATCTTTCGCAAAAGATCTTCCATTTTTTTCTTTTTTTTATTTATGGATTCTTGTCCGGCAATAAGCACGTCATGGGCTGTGCCTTGTCGTGCTTGCATTTCCGCCAACAATAGGTCAGCACTGCGTAGTTTCTCATCCATCTGCGCCAATAACTCATCAGTAGTGTTTTGTTCCGGCATAGGCCTATCCTCCAAATCCAATTTACTGAACTCGCCTTCCCGTTGTCAACAATTACCTTAAAAAGAGCCCTACACCACAAGGCGTAGAGCCCTTTTCTTTAGGCCGAGTTCGTCCCTAATCAGCCCGATAAATCCTTATTCTTCTTGTACTTGGTAGTACCCGGCAACATTCTCGCATACGCCAAGAGCGCAAAGAGGCCAACTTGGCCAGCTAGAATAATCAGCAGATACCTTGCGAAAAATTCATTGGTAGCTTGTTGAGTGGCAGCCATAATCTCCTCAAAGTCACCAGCACCACCAACACCTGCTCCGGCAATACCGCCAACAACACCACTAATTAGCATATTTGAACCAAAATAAATCAAGATGAACCAGCCCACTGCGGCCAGTATGCGAATAACTATATTACGCTGTTCCATTTAACTCTCCTCTGGTTTGTGATTGAGCGGCTATTTATACAACAATTTCCCCCTACGTGGCAACTTCCCTAAAGACCTCCCAGCTTCAATTCTGGCGGCATCCTCAGTGCCCCTGCTACCTAATAGCCACTATGCTAGAGACATTTCAAGTTTATGCTTGCGCTTAATCCAATCAGGCATAGTGCGGTCAAGCAGTTCGTAGAAATCGGAGTCATGGTTGCGATGTATGAGATGGCATAGTTCATGAGTGATTACATATTCAATACATTCTCTTGGTGCTTGAATCAGACGTAAATTAAGTGTTAGTTGGCCTTTGGATGACAGGCTACCCCATCTTTTTTCTAGCTTCTGTAATTTCAAGACGGGCTTTTTCTTACGGCTGATTTTAAAACTCTTCCAGCATTCGTTGAATGCCTCTGTCATATAATCATTGGCTTTGTTGCGATACCAGTTGTCCATAAGACTTTTAATGCGGGCAGGATCTCTGCTCTTGCACTCAATGTAAAAAAAGCCGTCCTTTAATAAAACTCTGTTATTTGCTGATGGCACAATTTTAAGCCTGTAACTTCGGCCCAGGTAGAGATGGCTCTCGCCACCAACATAACGCCTTGCAGGGGTTCTCGGGTCAAACTGGCTGAACCATGTTATTTGCCTTTTTATCCATCGCGCCCGGTTTTTTATCTTCGCCTCAATGGCCTCAAGGCTGGCGGAGGATGGTGCCTTGACAACGACGCTCCCGTCCGGGTTCACGGCAATTTCAAGGGATTTCCTGTTTGTTCTGAACAACTCATAGCTTATTGCGGTTTTGCCGTAGTTCACGGTGCAGGCTATGCTTTTCATTAGCTATGCCTCCGATTTCTGGCAACTTGCATGGTCTTGGCAATTATTTCGTCCATTTGCTCAAAGCTCAGAGAGGTTGCCAGCTTGGGATTCACTTCATCGTACAGGTAATCATCTATATCGCCTATGGCCAATTTCTGTGCATCGTAGTCTGCCCAAAAATCAACCTTCCAATGTTTATTGATGATTTCCTTTATGGCCTTGGCAGTGTCCGCAGCGATGTTAGATGCTTGTTCCATTGCAGCAGGCGATAATTGTTTTTCTGAAGCAGATGTTGTTTGACCTGACTCTGTTCCAGCCCGGCTTGACTTCTTTTCGGTCTGACCTGGTTTTGTTTCTTCAGTCTGCATAAGATACGGATAAATCACGCCATAATAGGCACAAGCTTCTTCATCATCTTTGATGCTGGCAGGAACATCCGCACGCTTGCCTGATACTACCTCGTCCCTGATTTCACCAACCTTGCTTAGATACACCAGGTCGGAAATTCGTTTGTTCCTGAAATCGTCAATGGCTTGTTGGATGAGTTTTGAGAACCTCTCATAAAGAGCCGGGTCTTCATCCATTTTCTCGTTAATTACCCGCTTGGTGGCGTGGGCAATAATATCGGCCTTCGCAGCGTCAGACTTGGTCGCATAAATGCCCTGCCCGTCTTTAATCTCGTTGAAGCCGTGTTCATCAAAGATATTCACTGGTTCATTTATTTGTAACACCTCATTAGCCTGAATATGGGTATCCAGCAGCTTTTTTATTCTTCGTTCATACAACCGATAATCAACTGTTTCAGCATATCTCATCTCCACCGATGTTCTGAGGTTTTGAAAACGCTTGAGGTCATTCTTGTATCTTTTTAGTGTTGCCTCATCTGTTTCCATCAGGAATCTGGCGGTTGACAAGGCAATCGCCAAAGCCTTGCTATAAGCAGTCAAGCATCCGTAGAAATTATCGCGTAGTGCCTTATCTGCCAGCAGCACTTCAAATTCCTCTTCGTCATGCTTGTTCTTAACTTCCTTAAAAATACCCCAGAGGTCGGAATATAACTGTGGCAGTTGTTGAACCTGCTCATTAACCGATGCCAATGCTTCGGCGATGTCGCCTTCATCAAATCCTCCCAGCGCGTCATACATTGTGAGAGCCTTATCAAGTTCGCCCAGGACACTGACATAATCTACGATGTAGCCGAAGTCCTTGCCTTCGTGTAGCCGGTTCACGCGAGCGATGGCTTGTAATAAGGTGTGTTCCTTCAAGGGGCGGCATAGATAGAGCACCGTGTTTCTGGGCGCATCAAAACCCGTCAGCAGTTTATCTACCACTATCAAAATTTCCGGCTCCTCTCCATTCTTGAACTGGTTGATAATCAGCTCGGTGTATTTATTCTCGGAACCGAAACGCTTCATCATTTTTTCCCAGAACTTATTGACCTCATTGGTTGACCCCTCACCAACTTCCTCATGACCCTCGCGGTTATCCGGTGCCGAGATGATAACTTCAGATATTACCTGACCGAACCCCCGCAGATATTCGTGATACTTCAGAGCAGCCGCCTTCTTGGGTGCAACAAGTTGTGCCTTGAAGCCGGTTCCCTGCCAGTTAGCACGGTAATGTTCATTGATGTCAAAGGCTCTCATGTAGATTACCTGGTCAGCACTGTTGAGCGTTTGAGCATGGGCATATTTCTTCTTCAGGTCTGCCTGCTGCGCCGGTGTGAGGTCAGCAGTATGACGTTCAAACCAGAGATCAATGGCAGCCTTGTTTTGCTCCATCTCAACATGTCTGCCCTCATACAGCAGAGGTAACACCGCCTCATCCTTAACTGCCTGCCGGATGGAGTAATGCGGTTCAATCAGCCCGCCGAATTTGGCAAAGCTGCTTTTCTCCTTTTTCAGCAAAGGCGTACCCGTAAAGCCCAGATAACAGGCATTGGGTAGCATACGTCGCATCTTACCAGCCAGTTCACCGAAATTAGTGCGATGACTCTCATCCACCAGAACAAAGATATTGGGTGATTCATCAACAAATTTCTCAGCTCCCCAGCCTTTGTCAAACTTGTGTATGAGGGTGGTAATGATTCCAACCTTATTTTTGAGATGCTTCACCAGATTGCGCCCGGTGGTCGCCCGCTCCCGGCTCAGACCACAAGAGGCAAAGGTGTTGCCGAGTTGTTTGTCCAAATCATCCCTGTCCGTAACCAGAATGATACGAGGGTTGGTAATGCCTGCATCTAAAACAAGGCTGCGAACAAGCATCACCATGGTTAACGATTTACCCGAACCCTGAGAGTGCCACACGATGCCTCCGGTTCTGTTGGTATCTGCATTACGCTGCTTAATTTTAGACAAGGCAGAGCGAACAACAAAATACTGCTGATAACGGGCAATTTTCTTAATCCCACTTTCATACAGGACAAAACGCCAAGCCAAATCCAGCAGCCGCGCTGGACGGCACAGGCTGTAAATCGCCTTATCCTGCTCTGTTACAACACGATTACCCTCGTTTTCAAGATTATCAAAGTGCTTTCTGGCCGGTGCAAACTCGCCAGAAAACAGTACTGCTTTCTGTGCATCAGAAAGCGGACTATTCACAACCTGGGCAACCTGCTCATCCTTATCTTCCAGTTCATTCCATACGCTCCAGAAATTCTCTGCTGTGCCAGCGGTGCCATAACGCGCCTCGTTCTTATTCATTCCCATTACAAGCTGGGCATAAATAAATAATTTCGGAATATACTCATCATCCTGATTACGGATAGTTTGCGAAATTGCTTGTTCAATCTTTGTATGCGGCGACTTGCACTCAATAACGCAGAACGGAATGCCATTCACAAACAACACAATATCCGGTCTGGCCGTTTCTGCCGAGCGAGTGCGTTCCACTGCAAACTCCGGCACCACATGAAATACATTGTTATCAGGGTTCTTCCAGTCAATATATTGGAAAGTGAAACTCTTCAAACTACCCTCAACCGACTGTTCCAGTGCGGTGCCCAAAGTAATGAGGTCATAAACCGCCTCATTGGTTTTCTGCAACCCGTCATACTGAATATGCTTCAGTTTCTGAATACCCTCCTGAATGTTGGCCTCGGAAAACGGGCAGTCATTGCCCCTGTAGTGAATGCGGTTGAGTTTCTCCAGCTGCTTTTGCAGAACACTTTCCAGTAGCACATTAGCAACCTTACCGCCACGCATGGACAAAGCCACTTCGGGAGAAAGATACTCATAACCCAACTCCATCAGCATTTGCAACGCCGGGATTTGGGATAGGTGTTGTTCGTTGGAGGCGAATGAAGTCATCAAGTAAGCCCATAGGTATTGCGGATAATGGAAATGGCTTCGTCACGGTCAATCGTCACGCCGAATGCCTGTGGGTCCAGAGTATCATCATCTTTCACTAACTCAACAAAGCGTTTGATGTCTTCGCGCAAGAGGTCGGATACTTCAACCGATGTTGATTCCAGCAAGAGTTCCACTAACCGAAACACATCATTACGATGTTTCTTGATATCGCTACCACTCACCTTCTCCCCAGCTTCGCGGCGAGCAGTCAAGTCAAGGAATGCACGGGCTTTGAATGGTATCAGCAGCGTTTCATCAATAATTGTAACGCCGTCAACTTGCTTCTTTGCAACCTGGATTGCTTCGTAGTAATCTTCATTAAGAAGGATGGCTGACAAGCTAATTACATCACCTTCAACGGGAACAGGTGTAAGTTCTGCACTTTTCGACATATTAATTACCTCGGCACCGCGAGAGAAAAGCTCAAGCATAAAAGGAAATCTCGGGTCAGTAGGCCGATGGAAACGATAGAACTCTTTGTGCCCGCTGCTTCGCTCACGGGCCTGATACCCGCCCTCATCAAGAAAAGCCCGGAAAGCACTTCCGAAAGCGGCATCAACCACCTCAACGCAAAGCACCATATCAATGTCCTTTGATACCCTGAATTGGAGGTCGGCCTCGTCAAACAGCAGATGACAGGCGGCACCACCGATAAGCACATACTGGTCTTCATGCCCTGCAAAATACTCACGAAATTTCTCTATCCCGGCTACCATGCCATGTCCTCCAGTAATGCATCAGCAGCTATGGACACCCTTTCATCTTGGTGGTCGTGAAACTGTGCATGAAGCGACAGCGGGTCAACAATGGGTGCGTCTGATAGAGCAGCAGGGTTGTAGGCCCAAGTCTCTACAATGCAGTCCGCCTCGTACTGGCCAGTCTCTACAAGATCATGGGCTTGAGCGATTTTCTTCCAATCGCTTGCGACAACAGCAAAGGTGGTAACGGGTGGCGCGGACAGCTCAGTGCGTTCCGACAGTGCACTTTCGCCAGCCAACTTTAATGCCCCCTTGGTAATGCTACCGCGAACAAACTTCTCACTACGCACCGGGCTCCGCAAGAAGTTACGCATGGCATCAAGCAGTTCCTGCCCTTCGGCATCAAATTGAATATGTTTTTCTTTGCCACGCTGTTCAATATGTGCGAAGTCGGTTGCAGCCAGATCGTTGAAAGCCCGCCCGATTGACATAGCCGAGTAATGCAACTGCGCAGCCAATAGCGAGGGAGTAGTGGCTGCACTGTCAAGCCGCAACAAATAATGGAACAGCACCGCTTGAGCCGTCGGTGACAAGCTGTCAGTGCGATTCTGCTTGGGGGCGCGAAAATGTTCCCGCAAATCCATCGCCAGTTCAGGAAGGTATATCTGGTTCTCCAGCACCACGAACGGAATGCCATGCTTAATGAGGCGAGCCCGGTTGTGTGCACTAAGCGACCGTGCCACAAAGATGACAGTGGCATCCTCAACGGCCCGAACCAGACCAATGTGTTTGGCAACCCGCGCAGGCGTGGACGCATCACTCAGACTGGCGAGAAAGACGCACCTTCTGCCAGCAATTTGGCCTTCGTAGAACTCGTACATCCGATTCATGAAAACAGGAAGGTTTGGCACTGCGCCAACCTCCGCCACTTTAGTGTGGTCATGGAGCGTATGGCCGATATACCGCTCCAATGCTGTAGCTAGCTGTGATTCCGACATTTCGCACTTCCTCTCAATACGCGAGACACTAACAATGAGACGCATACTAACAGCATCAATGTTAGTATGCAAGACCATGGTTGGTATTCCGTGAATAGGCGCGATTCACGGTTTTGGGGTATTGCTTTGAGGTTTTTTGACGGGTGTGTTATAAATGGCATAACTAGTTGTCAATAAAAGAGAGTCGTGATGAAAGACTGGGACCAGGAAAGAAAGATAGCGGTTTTGATTGATGCGGAAAACGCACAACGTGCCGTGCTTGGCGCAACCCTTGCGGAACTGTCCAAGCACGGGCATATTCTTGTCAAGAGGGCTTATGGGGATTGGAGCTCCGAGCGCTTAAAAAACTGGAAAGAGCCGTTAAACGAGATGGCAATAACGCCGATGCAACAATTCTCATATACGCAAGGTAAAAATTCCTCGGATATGGCACTGGTTATAGATGCTATGGACCTGCTGTATGCGGGAAGGTGTGATGCGTTTGCGCTTGTATCAAGCGACAGCGACTTTACGAAGCTGGCTTCATGGCTGAGAGAAAACGAGAAATATGTGTTTGTCATAGGCGAGCAAAGAACACCGCCAGCACTGGTCAACGCCTGTGATGATTTTATTTCCGTAGAGGTCTTGAAAGATTCGGTCGCCAAGGAAGTTGGGGACATGGAAAAGAACGGCGCAAGTGCATCGCAAAGCGCAAGCGTACAGCAGCTAGAAAAAGAATTACCCGAAACCAAGCGCCTTGTGAGTATTTTGAAAAATGCCGTGCAGGAGAATTCTGACGATGATGATGACGGCTGGGCGCTACTTGCAAGATGCGGGAGTTTAATTAAACGTCAGAATCCTGATTTTGACACAAGGACTTATGGCTTTGCAAAATTGGGAGAGTTAATCAAGGCCACCGGGTTGTTTGATGTTAAACAAAGAAAATCCGGCAGTGGCGAAGCTATATTCATCAAAGACAAACACAACAAAGGCGGCTAAACCCGCTCCCGCAGCACATCCTCCGGGGATAGGACTTTGTAGCCCAACCCCATCAGCATTTGCAAGGCTGGGATTTGGGATAGGTGTTGTTCGTTGAAGGTGAGTGATTCCATGGCTGTGTTTAATCCTCTGGCTGCGTAGTCGATATTATCAAATCTTCAATGGAAAACTCTTGGTTGAGAGCTGCTTGCGTTGCTGAAAAATCAGCTACGTCTAAATGGGGCACTAGTTCGCGAAGCATAGCTGCGAGATCTCCCATCTCAAAGACGTTCTTAATATCCTTTAGAGATGCGACTTTGACCATGGACCCCGCTTCGACGCTATCGCTATCAATAACCAATAGTTTAAGATAACGCTGCTGCGCAATTTTTTCTAACATCTTTAGCGTATCATCATGGAATATATTGAGAGGATGTTCGTAATGCGAACTATCTGCTCCTATCACTTGAAGGTGCCACAATAAAACGGCAATATCTCCAGCACTTGTACTAACAATCCTATTTGCTACACGTAGCATGCCAGCGTTATTGCTAATTTCGTGTGCATACTCAGATTCCTCCAGCAAGAGAAGGCACACCTCGTCGCCTACTGCAGGGTCTAGCGTCAAGGTTTGAAACATGCAACCCGTATAGCCTTGAGGGTAAGGCGGTAGCGGTGGTAGTAGCATTATAGTGTCAGTTGACCTGCCACGCCATTTGTTATCAATCATTTGACTTCACCTTTTGCTTTCCTGTTAATAATGTTTGCATCAGGCTACGTTTTTGAGTGCGATAGTGTCCGACAAGAGATTTTAGCAGATCAATTTCTTTCTTGGTGGCATTGAGGGTTTCTGCGATGCGTTTTTGTTCTTCTCTTGAAGGGGGGGCGATGATTTCACACAGTTCAAAAATATCAGCTTTTACAGCCATTCTTTCAATCAGAGTTCCCTCTGTTTTAGTTGCAAAAACTCCAATTTGCCGCTTGCATGTCAAAGCAAAAGTTAGAAAGTCCCCATCTATTTCGCCTTCTAGAACTTCAAATACCTCATAGATTGGTGATATTGCGACTTTATGCGACTTCTCTGACCGAGCGATGGCACCCCATCTCAGGTTGGCTGGGTTGAAAACAATATCTTTGGGGTGAACCACTTTATATGTCTTATTACCCTTGTCTTTAACAAGAAACTCTCTGTTGTAACGGTCCGTTTTTTCTGTTACACCATCTTCAATCGTAAGTGAGTATAGAGGAACATTTTTTGACGGAATGGTTTTTTCTTTTCGTTGTTTTACAAAATCACCAATTCTATGATGCTCCCACGAAGATGCTATAGCACTGTTAGGAGTAAAGTATTGCTGGCACAGCCAATCAAACTGCCTTTCTTTTGCGGCAATCAGTGCCTCGGTTTTTTCAATGGCCGTGTCCCATGTTTGAAGGGTTTTGGCGATGGCTTTTTGTTCTGGAAGTGGCGGTAATATAACTTTTTCTTGGTATGCAATATTTCTATTTAGGCCGGGTACCCCTGCGGCTACCACAATATTTTCAAGTTTTAGTACAACTAAAAGTTCATATAGAAATCTAGTACAAATTTTCTTTTCATCACACTTGATATAGAAAGTAGTATCTATAGGAAATCCATTATCCATTGATAGGGTTATTTTTCCCGCGCTGCCCTTTCTTCCTACAATTATAAAAGGAGCTTCCACAAAATATTGATTGTGATAATCTATAACTCCGTTTGAGCCAAACACAGGATATTGCCCCTCAGCAACCCTATCATCAGATTTCAAGGTTTTCCCATATTCAAAAGTGCAAATATCTCCAAGGCTAGCTTGAAGCCAAGCGGATGGCAGGACTGATTTATTCATCTATTGCTCCCACCATGTTTTGTTAGTTTTTTCTTGATGGCTTTGACTTCCATATCAAAATCGGATTCAAACAGACGATCTTGGATGACGCGATATTTCTCAAATTCGCTCATCGCATGGTCATTGGCCACCTCAGTGCTAATAGACCCCGCTTCTTGTAGCACATCTCGACCGTCGGCCACCAAGAACTTGTCAAGATTGCTTGCCCAGTCTTCCATGGTCATGGGTATTCGTCGCTTGGCGCGATCTTCAGCCAAGTCTAGGTATGCGTTGACGATGCGACCCAGCAAACGCAGCTCATCTGCCGACAGGTAGTTTTCTGCCACAGCGACATCGGATGCGCGAATTTTTCCCTTCGGGCTATTCCCCCAAGTACTTAAACCCATGTTGGATTTAGTGCTATCAGCTCGTTTTTTGATGACCTCTACTGCTGTATGGCCGTGAATGGCGTAATGCAATTTGTTTTTCACCTTGGCAAAAAACTCACGGGTAGTTGGGTCATCCTTGTTGTAATCTACGCTGGTAATGTAAATGTCGGTAATCTTCTGGTAAAAGCGACGCTCGCTGGCACGGATGGAGCGAACCAGTTCCATAAGATCCTCAAAATAGTCCTTGCCGAAGTAGCGGCCGTTTTTAAGACGGTCATCATCCAAGGTATAGCCTTTGATGATGTACTCCCGGAGAAGCTGGGTAGCCCAAATACGGAACTGGGTTGCCTGGCTAGAATTGACGCGGTAGCCGACGGAGATGACGGCATCAAGGTTGTAGTATTTTACGGCATGGGCCTGATTTTTCCCTGTAATCGCCCCATGCTGAGTGGTATGTTCCAAAATGGAACATACCACTTCTTCTTGTAACTCATTGGAATCAAAAATGTTTTTTAGATGTTTGGTGATGGCGGGGCGTTGAACCCCAAATAGGTCGGCCATGCGTTGCTGTGTCAGCCAGATGGTTTCATTGTTGGGAATAACTTCAACCTTTACACCACCGCTGGGTGCGGTATAAAGCAAGAACTCGGTTACTTGGTCCTGAGGGGTAAGTGCTCGCTGGCTTTTATCAGCTTTCTCATTCATGGCATCACCTCTTTCAGCAGTTTCGCCATTTGCCCGCGCACTTTGACCAACTCCTTTTCAAGCGTGTCAATCTCTTTCTGCACAGCCTTAATATCAATCTCCTCTTCCTCCTCAAAGGTGTCCACATAGCGGGGGATGTTCAGGTTGAAGTCATTCTCTTTCAACTCCTTATAGCTAGCCTTGTGGGCATAGCGTTCAATGTTTTTGCGCGCCCGATAGGCTTTCAGAATTTTGGCAACATGCTTGTCCAGCAAGCTGTTCTGATTCTTGCCTGACTCGTATTCACGGCTGGCATCAATAAACAGGACATCTTTCTGTCTTGCTCTAGTGCCGCCCTTCTCACGGGACCTATCAAACACCAGAATGGCTACGGGGATGGTGGTGGTTGGGAAAAGGTTGTTGGGCAGGCCGATGACGGCATCTAGCAGGTTTTCCTCAAGCAATTTTTCTCTGATGCGCCCTTCGGCACCGCCACGGAACAGCACGCCGTGCGGCACCACTGTTGCAATGCGACCCTTTTTCGCAACAGCCGCTTCAATCATGTGGCTAATGAAGGCATAGTCGCCTTTTGATTTTGGCGGGACACCGCGCCAAAAGCGATGCCAGGGATCGGATTGAGCTTCATCAGCGCCCCATTTTTTTAGTGAAAATGGCGGGTTGGCCACGATGTTGTCAAACTTCATCAAGCGATCTTTTTCCACCAGTGCCGGCGATGTTAGCGTGTCGCACCATTCAATGCGGGCAGAGTCGGCTCCATGCAAGAACATGTTCATGCGGCACAGCGCCCAGGTGCTGCCGTTGACCTCCATACCATAGAGGGAGTAGTTGCGGTCTCCTACTGCTTGCGCTGCCTCTAATAGTAAACCGCTGGAACCACAGGCCGGGTCGCAGATACGCGCGCCCTTCTTGGGGTTGCAAAGTTTGGCTACCAGTTCCGACACCTTGTGTGGAGTATAGAACTCACCAGCTTTCTTGCCAGCATCCGATGCGAAGCGCCCGATAAGGTAGATGTAGGTATTGCCAATAATATCCCCGGAAATACGGGAAGGTCGCATATCAAGCTGGGGCTTATTAAAATCCTCCAACAGCGTTTTCAAGCGGCGGTTACGATCTTTGGTTTTGCCCAGGTTGGCTTCTGAGTTGAAGTCAATGTTGCGAAACACGCCTTCCAGTTTGGCTTTGTTGTCCTTCTCAATCGCGTCCAGAGATATATTGATAATCTCACCGATATTGGTCTCGTTGCGTTTGTCGTAAAGGGCGTAGAAATCGGCACCCTTAGGCAAAACAAACCGCTCACGTTTCAGCCTGCGGCTGATGCGGGTTTTATCCTTACCGTACTTCTTTTGGTATTCTTCGTAGTGGTCTTGCCAGACATCCGAGATGTACTTCACGAACAGCATCACCAAGATGTAGTCCTTGTATCCCGCCGCGTCCATCACGCCACGAAAGGTATCGCAGGCAGCCCAAGCTGCGGTGTTGATGTCTTGTTGCTTAATCGTTTTGGTTGTCATGTGATTCTCACTCTTCGCCACACGGAGGATTAAATTCATCCCTGATCATTTTCTCTATGGGCTCATAATCAACCTCAAGGAAGATATAACACACAGAATAGGCCAACTTATTGAATCCTTGATCTTTCCAACATGACTTTCTGTTATGACCTTCGAGCCTTGACTTGAGGGCTTTAGATTTACCAACATCAATCATATTCCAGTCCGAGTCATTATCGTTCCTTCCCAGAACGACATACAAACCAGACTCGTCTTTCAATTTCGAAAAGTCCGGATAAGGCCCTTCAAACCCGTAAAGCTTAAGTAGTTCCATCATTTTATTCATCGTCTGTAACTCCTCTATTTAGGTAGAATTTGCCCCGGTCTAGATGCCATTTGCATCAAAATTCCGTGTACATATAGCGCCCTTAGTTCTTTCAGTTCCTCCAGCAACTGTTGCTCATCGCTGGACAAGCTGAAAATTCTAACGACTCTGGATTGCTCTTCCAGAGATGGCAAGCTAACCTCAAGATCTTCCAAGACCTGCTTGCTAATCATCTTTAATGCCGTGCCTCTTGCTGCCGATGCCAGATAACTCTGGGAGGATGCCTGATTAATCCACCAAAGCAAGTATTCGGGTAGCACTTTGTTCGTATTTGCACGCACCAGAAACAGCGGTGCTGCCACAATGGTGTCGCTGACATTCTCGCGCAACAAGGCTGCAGTGTAAGTTTGCCCTCGGGAGCGGAAAATAATATCTCCCGCTCGTACCAGATAGCCTGATTTGGGGTCTGACAACTCTATACGCGCCGCCTCGTCCAGGTGAACCAGATTATCGTCTCCAAGGTCTCTCATCTGGATGACTCGCATATTTCCCGAGGGCGAGGCCGGGATGCGGGAGCGAAAACTGGCACCGCCTGACACGGTTGCTATATTCCTCAATCTGACAGTCATTTGGGATCTCTTGAAGCCATTACCCCTAGTATAATCAAGCTTTCCAGTAAGTCAAGTAAATTTTACAGAAATCCAGTTATTGTATTTTTGATGCGTAGCAGATATACTGGCCCGATCATATACATTGAATCAGAGCAATAGATAAGAGGAAGGCGAGGTATCAAGTGCTACTGAAGAATTTTCATCCCAAGCCTGGCATGGTGTTGGTATGTGATTTTGCTGGCTTCAAGGTCCCGGAAATGACGAAAAAGCGGCCTGTGGTAGTGATTTCACCTTGGCGCGGACACTCACGCAGGGGATATTTGCACGGGTTGTGTACCGTCGTGCCACTGAGTACCAAAATTCCGTACCCTGTGGAACCGTACCACCACCGCATAGACTTATCCCCCTTTCCGTGGAATCTTGCACAGAAAGAAACATGGGCGAAGTGTGATACGGTGGCCACTGTCTCAATAAACCGCATGAATCGGCCATATCACAAAAAAAGGTCCGGGGTGAGGCCTGGGTATATGGCTGTTTCAGTGACATCCCATGACCTTGAGGCGATTCAGATGGGTGTAATGGCCGCTCTCGGATTGAGTAACCTAACTGGGGCTTGACTCATTGATATTCAGGGTCCATAATAATGGCGTTTCCAATGGATTGGGTTGGATGCCTATGGATTGGGCTGGAAGACTACCTTCGGGTAGCACCCCTCTCGGCCAAACTCTAACAATTGACTGTCTGGGAGGTTGCAGTACCAACTAAGGGCTGTACGCCGCAGGGTGTAGAGCCCTTTTTCTTTGCCTTATTTACAGGGCAAATTTTCTGTTGCATTCCCCCCAAAAACCTACTAGTCTCAACCCCGATGGCGTTCCCGGCGACCCCACAGCCAAGCAGCATCAGGCCAACAGCCCGAAACGCCGCCACCTCAACACCCACAACGGAGCCACGCCAGTGAACCCTAAACTCACACGCAGACGCTTTATCAAGGGGGTAATCTTCTCCGGCGCCGCGGTTAGCACCGGCACCGGGTTTTACCTGGCGAAAGCCCAGAGCGGCGGTGTTTCCGCCGAACGCCTGATAACGCTGAACATAAACGGCCGCAGCAGACCCGTTGATGTAATGCCAACCGAAACCCTCGCCTACACCCTCCGCTATAAACTTGACCTCACCGGCACCAAAATCGGTTGCAACCGGGGCGAGTGCGGGGCGTGTACGGTGTTGATTGACGGCGTTGCCAACTACTCCTGCTCGGTTCTCACTCACAATGTCAAAGGCAAGGCGGTGCTGTCTGTTGAAGGCCTGCGAGCCGCCGACGGCACGCTGCACGCGGTGCAACAGGCATTTATCACGGAAAACGCGCCCCAGTGCGGTTTCTGTACTCCGGGTCAGGTGATGTCGGCGGTAGCCCTGCTGAACAGCAATCCGCGACCCACACTGAACGAGACGCGCCACGCCCTGTCCGGCAACCTGTGTCGCTGTGGCGCTTATGAACATTATCTGAGAGGCGTGATGCGCGCCTCGGGGCAACTAACATGAGCACACACATAGGTTTTGATTTCATCCCGCCCGATGTGGAAGGCAAAGTGTCCGGCGAGATTAAATATGCCGAAGACTACAAGCGCGAAGGCATGGTCTTCGCCCGTTTGCTAACCAGCCCGCTGCCAAGCGGCCGGGTGGTGAACATTGATGCCTCCGCCGCATTGCGTATGGATGGCGTGGTCGGCATATTCACCGCCGCCGACCTGCCGCCGGTGCCGCCCCCCGGCAATCCGGCACTGGCTTCCGACTATGTTACTTATGTAGGCCAGCCAATTCTGGCAGTGGCCGCGGTAACCGAGGAAATCGCCGAGTCCGCCATTGATGCCATCCGCATTGACTTTGAACGGCGCGACTTCGTCACCGACCCGCTTGAAAGCCTCACCCCCGGCGGCAGCACCGCATACCCGGAAGGCAATGTGCTGGTGCGCACGGAAGAAGCAGGCCCCGATGGCACCCCCATCAGAAGCGCCGCAATCCGCGACATCAAGTGGCCGCAATCCGCCATTGACGGGATGAACAGCGGCACCGGACCAAGCGGCGCCGGCGATGAGCACTTCACCCAGAACTGGAGCTTCGGCGATGTGGAAGCGGGCTTTGAAGCCGCCGATGTCATCGTTGAAGAACCTTTCGTCACCATCGGCTATCCCCACCATTCGCTGGAAGCGCGCACTGCCATGGCCTATTGGGAAAACGGCAAGTGTTACTTCCATGGCTCATCCCAAAGCCAGAGCGCCAACGACAATGCACTGGCGCGCATCCTGGGCATTGAACCGGGCAACCTGGTGTTTATTAACGAGGCCACCGGCGGCGGTTTCGGTTCCAAGATTGGTCCCTACCCTTTCATGGCCATCACCGGCCATTTCTCCCGCAACCTGAACCGGCCTGTGCAACTGCGCATCACCCGCGAGCAGGAGTTCTACATCGGTTCCGCCCGCTCCGGCATGCAAGGCTGGATTAAGGTGGGTGCCAAAGCCGATGGCAAAGTGTCGGCGGTGGATTTGGTTATCGTTAATGACGGCGGTGCCACCGGTCGCGGCAGCGGCAACTCGTCCGCCGGCCATGTGTCTATTTGTTATCAGCCGGAGGCCATGCGTTATCGGGGCATATCGGTTTACACCAACACCACCCCCCGTGGTGCCCAGCGCGGCCCCGGGCAGAATGAGATGGCCGCCGTGCTCGCCCCCATCATGGACAAGGTGGCCGACCAGCTTGATATGGACCGGGTGGAGTTCCGCCGCGTGAATGCGGTGAACAACGAGGGCTGGTATGGCAATCAATCCGGCCCGGTTACTTCCGCCTATATGCGCGAAGCCATAGATCAGGGCGCCGAACTGTTCGGCTGGCAACAACGCATTAACCGGCCACGACAAATCAGCGCGGACAATCCCAGCAAGGTGCGCGGTGTTGGTTTCGGCATCGGCTATCACGGCGCCGGCGGGCGCGGTTACGATGGCCTGGTGCGCATCGGCACCGACGGCAAACTTTACATCCACAGCGGCGTGGGCAACCTGGGCACTTATTCTTATGCGGCCTCCTGCCGCGCCGCCGCTGAAATGTTGCAAATACCCTGGGAGAATTGCGAAATTGTTCGCGCCCGCACCGACCGCCATCTGCCTTACAGTTCAGGCCAGGGCGGCAGCAACACCGTGTTCACCCACACCAAAACCAACTGGCTGGCCGCCGAAGATGCGCTGAACAAGATGAAGGAAATCGCCGCGGCAGATTTGGGCGGCACGGCGGATGACTACACCCACGATGGCCAGCGCGTATTCCGCACCAACAACAGCAGCGTGGGCATGAGCTACGGCGAAGCCGCGCAACGCGCCATTGCCGTGGGCGGCAAGTTCAGCGGCGAGGAATACCCGGACGACATCAACCCCATCACCCAGCGGGCGGTGCAAGGTTTGGCCGGCAGCGGGCTGATTGGCGTGGCGAAAGATAACATCCCCGGCGAAGGCCAGCCGCCCGGCATCCTGGCAGGCTTCTGCGAGATTGAACTGGATATGGACACCGGCAAATACGACATCACCGATTACACGGCAGTTGCCGATTGCGGCGTGGTGGTTCATCCGAAGAACTTTGATAACTCCATGCGCGGCGGTGCGGTGTGGGGCTTCGGCCTCACCGGCCTGGAACGCCATGTGTATGACCCGCAGAATGGCCTGCCGGCCAATGTGGGTTTGTATCAAAGCAAACCGCCCACTTATCTGGACATCGCGCCCGAAACCCAAACCGGCGCGGTGGGCATCGCCGACCCGCAAAGCCCGGTGGGTGCGCGCGGCATCGGCGAGCCAACCCAGGGCGCAGCGGCGGCGGCACTTGCCAGCGCACTGCGTGATGCCTTGCAGGGTTATATGTTCAACCGCGCCCCGGTAACAACCGACATGATTATTGATTATGTGGCCGGGCTCTCTCCCACCATTAACATGAAAACCAATACTTTCTGAGGTGTGCTATGCCTTCTCATGATGTAATGCCGAATATGGAACTGCACCAGCCGGTGCAAGTGGAATATGCGCTGGCCATTGCCGACCGCTATGCGGAACGCGGTTGGCTGGTGGGCGGTGGTCAGGATACTTACGGCTGGTTGAAAGACCGGGCGAAGCAAGCCGATGCGTTGATTGATTTGAGTGCCATTGAATCGTTGCGTGGTATTCGTGAGATTGCTGATGGTTCTGAAAGCGCAGTTGAAATTGGTGCGCTTACCACATTAACCGAAGTGGCTAACAGCGAGTTGTTGCAAACGCGCTTCAGTGTGCTCACCGATGCCGCCGCCGTTGTTGCCAGCCCGCAGATTCGCAACATTGGCACGCTGGGCGGCAATGTTTCCCAGGATGTACGCTGCTGGTATTACCGCCGCGGGCTGAGCTGTTACCGCGCCGGTGGCAATATATGTTACGCCGACACGCCCCAAAGCATGAACCGCGAACACGCCCTGTTTGATTCCAGCCGTTGCGTGGCCGCCGGTGCTTCCGACACGGCCACCGCGCTGGTGGCGCTTGATGCCCGCATGGTCATTCGCAACATGAACGGGGAACGCGTGGTGGATGCCGAGGATTACTTCGTTGGTCCGGCTCGGGATATTCTTCACACCACCATCCTCCGCCCCGGCGACATTCTGGTTGCAGTGCGCATTCCCAACACCTGGGCCGGTGCCACTTTCTATTGGGAGAAAGTAGCCGACCGCAATGTGTGGGATTTTCCCTTAGTAAACCTCGCCGCCGCCTTCAAGGTAAGCGGTGGCGTTATTGAAGATTCACGCATCGTAGCCGGTGCCGTGCAAACCACACCACGGCGGCTAAACCGGGTAGAAAACGCCATTCGCGGCCAAACCAAAAACGCCAACACCGCCGAATCCGTTGCCGAACTAGCCACCAACGGTGCCCGTGCGTTAGCCCACAATGGCTTCAAGATTCCCTTGTTGCAGAATTTGGTTAAGCGGGCTATAGCGGCTTGATTCTCTGAAGCCAAAAATTAGAGATGCTTCCTGGCAATTTCAGTTAAGGCCGTGTGCCAGAACAGTTCGTCATTCAGATTAGGCACAAGAGTGAAAGACTCTCCCCCCTCCCCCATAAATTGTTCTTTATATTCAATGCCTATTTCGTGAATAGTCTCCAGACAGTCGGAGACGAATGACGGGGTAACCACCGCCACTCGGCGAACACCCTTAGCCAGCAAGTCGGACAAGTGCTCATCAAGATAAGGCTGAATCCACGCCTGCCGCCCAAAGCGGGACTGGAAGGCGATGGAGTAGCGCTCCTGCGGCCAGTTCAAAGCATCAACAACCGCTCGCGTAGTGGCGAAGCACTGGGCACGATAGCAAAGCCGATTATCCTCACCCACCGCATCACAACAATCACCAAAAGAGCAACACCCCTTATCATCCGCTTTCAATATGTTTGATTCCGGCAGGCCGTGGTAACTGAAAATCAGATGATCGCCGCTATCTGGTATCAAGTGCTTGTTAATAAGCATTGTCCATGCACGAATGAACGCCGGTTCCGCATACAGGTCTTCAACAAACTTTAGTGTGGGTGCCTCACGCCATTTGCCAGTTGCCTGTCGCACGGCATGGAATACGGATGCTGTGGTAGCTGTGGAGTATTGAGGAAACAGTGGCAACAAAAGAATTTCCCTGCAACCCAGTTGCTCCAGCTCATCTAATGCCTGCTTGATTAACGGCTCGCTATACGCCATCCCTATTCGTACATGTACTCCCTCATCAAACGCGGCCTGCATGGCTTGTTGCAGGCGGTCGGTGTACACCTTTAATGGCGAACCCTCGTCCGTCCAGATAGCCGCATACTGGCGCGCAGTCTTTGGTGCCCGTAGTGGCAGGATTATCAGATTACGCAACAGCCAACGACCCAGCGGGTTTATATCAAACACGAAAGGGTCCGCGAAGAAGTAACGATAAAACTCCCGCAACCCTTTGGCCGTCGGTTCCGCCGGAGTACCAAGATTCAGTAATAATACGGCTTTGGCCATCACGCAGACACCGGGTTTTTGCTGTCTTCTTCAAACAACGCTTCAAGTTCCTGTCTGCCCTTGCGCGCCATTTTCAGTAGTTTTTCAATGTCATCCTTGTGTTCCACTGACTTTAATAGCAGCGACTCATCATGTTTGCGGAACATATCGGCAATCACCAGTGCCTGGCCTTCGGTGTAGCCCAGTGATTTAAGGGTATCAACGGCGGCCTCAATGCTGCTGGCAAAAGTTTCCCTGATTACGCTGTCCACCTGGCGCTTGTGTAATTCGTAGGCGTGGAAGCGATCAATTGCTCTGACTACAATATGCACCGCGGGATTTTGTATTTTGGCCTTGTCAATAATTTGCAGTGATTCGCTGATATCGTTCACCGCCACCACCAGCACTTTGGCCTGGTTGATGCCGGCGGCTTTTAGCAGGTCAAGCCGGGTCAGGTCGCCGTAGAACAGCCGGTTGCCGAATTGCTGCACGAACTCCACATGGGTGGGGTTCTTGTCCATCGCGGCAAATGGCACCTTGCGGGCGGACAGCATACGACCCACCACCTGCCCGAAGCGCCCGAAGCCGGCGATAATGACTTCCGGTTCCATTTGTGACAGGCCGCGCGGCAATCGGGAGTCGGTGCCGGGTCTCACCGCGCCGGGGTCGAGCAACAGTCTCTTGTGTAGCGCCACCAGCGGTGAGGTCATGGCCATGGACAGGCCGACCACCAAAGTCAACGGCTCAATTACTTCCGGCGACAGAAACAAAGACTCGCTGGCGTGGGTGAACACCACGAAAGCAAACTCGCCCCCTTGCGACAACATAAGACCAAGCCGCAAGCCCTCCCTGAGCGGCACCTTGTAGCAATACAGCAAACCCAAAATCAGCAGCGTCTTTATCACCACCAGCGCGGCGGCGGCCGCCAGCAGAAGCAGCGGTTGTTCAAGCAGCAAATCCAGATTGATGGTCATACCAATGGCAATGAAGAACAGCCCGAGCAGGATGCCCTTGAATGGTTCAATGTCCGACTCCACCTGGTGCCGGTAATTGGAATTGGCCAGCAGAATGCCGGCGATGAACGCACCGAGACCCATTGACAGCCCCATAAAGTTCATCAACAAAGCCACACCGATAACAATGAGCAGGCTCGCCCCCGTCATCAGTTCGCGGATGTTGGTTCGTGCCACCAGCGCCAGCAGCCGGTTCAGCCCGAAGCGGCCAAGCACCAGCACGCCGAGCATGGCAATCACGCCCCAATACCAGGGCATCGCCGTGTCTTCCCCGCCCGCTTGCGCCAGAACATCCAGCAGAATGAGAATGGGAATCACCGCCAAATCCTGTAGCAACAGAATGGCCAGCCCGTTGCGACCCAGCGGCGAGGCCAGCACATGTTCCTCGTTCATTAGTTGAATCGCGAAGGCGGTGGATGACAGAGCCAGCGTCAGGCCAATGACAATGGCCTGGGGTAGCGTGATATTCAGCGTGCTGCCGACCAGCAACGTAACGACCACCGCCAGCACTGCGGCGGTTAGTAATAGTTGGCTGCTTCCCAGCACACCAATCTGCCCGCGCATGGCCCAGAGTTTATCCGGCGCCAGCTCCAGGCCAATCACGAACAGCAACAGCATGACGCCATATTCGGCGAAGTGCAGCACCTCTTCCGGGTCTTCCACGATGCCCAGCGCATAAGGCCCCAGCAACAAGCCGGCGCATAAATAGCCGAGGATGGAGCCGAGGCCGAGACGTTTGAATAAAGGCACCAGAATGACTGCCGCCAAAAGGTAATAGAGGGCATTAACAAGGAAATTTTCGCTTTGCATGGGCTTACCTGTAAAGGTTGAATATGAGGGTTGAATCTGTAACAATTGCTGCTGATTAGCGTAGAATACCGGAAATGGCATATTAAACAAGCAGTTATTTAACTACGAGGACTACGACATGAAGAACTTTCTTGCCTATTTAACCACATCCCTACTCGCGCTGGCTGTTGGTAGCGTTTCTGCCAACGCTTCTGCGAATGAGCCTGCGGGCGATTTCGCATTGATTGACGCCGATGGTGCGTTTCATCACATGACTTGGTATGACGACCATCCTGCAGTGGTAATCCTGCCCCAGCACACCGGGACCACTGATGCAGAGTCGCTGGCAAATCTGCTTGATCTTAACGCCCGTTACGAGAAACAGGGCGTGGCGTTTTTCCTGCTCAACCCGGGGCAGAAAGACCGTGAAGCCGTGCGCACTGCCATGGCCGCCGCCAATGTGGAACTACCGGTGCTGATGGATGACACCCAGCTGGTAGCCGAACGCCTCGGCCTGAGCCATTACGGCCAGGCGGTGGTGTATGACCCCGAGTCATTTGAAGTGCTTTACCGCGGCCCGGTGAATGAACAACTGGAGTCCAGCCTGCAACAGGTGTTGGCCGACACAACGCCGGAGTTCACCGAAGTAACCGCCACCGGCGCGGCCATTGACTACAGCAACCTTGAACACTTCGCTTCACCCTCTTACGCTGACGACATCGCACCACTCATCGCGGAAAACTGCGCTGAATGCCATCGCGAAGGCGGCATTGCGCCATTTGCCATGGACAGTAATCTGGCCGTGCGCGGCTGGTCAAAGATGATTCGCGAAGCGGTGATAACCAAACGTATGCCACCCGGCCAGATTGACAACAAGGTCGGCTACAAGATGGAAAACGAGATGAACCTGTCCGATGAGGAAATGCTTACACTCATCAGCTGGATTAACGCCGGTTCCCAGGTGCAGGGCGACAAAGACCCGCTAACCGAACTAAGCTGGCCCGACACCAAATGGAAACTGGCCGAACTGCTGGGCGAGCCCGATTTGATAGTAAAAATTCCACCCCAAACCATCCCCGCCACCGGCGTGGTGGATTACATGAATATCCCCATTGACCTGGGTCTCACCGAAGACCGCTGGGTACGCGCCAGCGAAGTGGCGCCGGACAAGGCCGAGGTGCTACACCACATCATCACCAATGTGGTGCCGCCGGAAGGTGCCGCCGACCCGCAAACCGTGTTCATGGCGGCCATCAACAGCCTGCCGGAAGAGCGTGCCGCAGCCATCCGCGCCGAGTTATTCGCAGCCATGGCCGCGGGCGAGCCGCCGGACATTGATCGCATCTTCGCCGAGAATCCCGACATTGATTTGGGCGTTGTCCTCGGCGGCGGCGACCCCAATCAGGCTTCCGTTGCCGGCTTTGCACCGGGCAACAGTTTCTCCCTGAACCCGGATGGCGTTGGCGGCCTGCTGCGAGCCGGTTCGCAACTTAACCTGCAAATGCACTACACCACTTACGGCAAGGAAACCACCGATGCCACCGAACTGGCCATCTACTTCTACCCGCAAGATATGGTGCCGGAAGAGCGCATGGCAGGCGGCGTGGCCAACGCATTCAGCATTGCCATCCCGCCCCAGGCCAAAGACCACGAAATGCAACTGATTACGCACATCAACGCCGATGTGGAAATCTATGACCTGATGCCGCACATGCACTTCCGCGGCAAGCGTATGCAGTTCACCGCCCGCTACCCGGATGGCAGTGAAGAGTTGCTGCTGTCTGTGCCGGCCTATTCGTTCAACTGGCAGCTGTCTCATGTTTTGCAGGAGCCACTGCGCGTGCCCGCCGGAACAAAAATTCTTGCCCACGGCGCATTTGATAATTCCTCACAGAACTCGTTCAACCCCGACCCGAATATTGAAGTGAATTGGGGTGAGCAGAGTTGGGATGAAATGTTTATGGGCTTCTACACCTGGAAGGAACTGAACCAGCAGCAGCAGGATAGCGGCGGGCAAGATTGATAACGGTTATGACATTTTTCTTCCGTCTTAATCAAGCGGTCAGGATTGATGAGCCTGTGAATTTTTTCCTTGGTCTCAATAGTCGGCTTTTGGGCGCGTTGTTGCTGGTTTGCTTATGGGGATATCCCGCCGCGGGTTATTCTCAGGATTCCGATGCCTGGCCCCATGGATATATGGCCGCCGTTGCCAACCCCCTTGCCACCGAAGCGGCTGCTGAAATGCTGGCCCGTGGCGGCCATGCGGTTGATGCGGCCATTGCCGCTCATGCCGTGCTTGGCTTGCTGGAACCGGAGAGTTCCGGCCTCGGCGGCGGCGGCTTCATGCTGGTGTTCCAACGCGCCGACCGGGAAACCCGATTCTTTGATGGCCGCGAGGCAGCCCCCGCCGGTGCGCGCGCCGATATGTTCATGAATGGCGACCAGCCGAAGGGCTACTTTGAAGCCACGCAAAACGGCAATGCAGTGGGTGTGCCAGGTGCCGTAGCGTTGTATAAACATGTTCACGATGAATATGGCAAGTTGCCCTGGGCTGATCTGTTTGAGCCCGCTATCCGTTTGGCCGCTGATGGCTTTGCAGTGCCAAGCAAGCTCGCCGGTTATCTGCCGGGCATGGCGCGAATGACTACACTGGATGAAAATGAGGGCACCGCCGATTACTTTTATCCCGATGGTGAGCCGCTAATCGCCGGTGAAATTATTCGCAACCCGGATTACGCGGAAACCTTGCGCCAGATTGCGACGCAAGGTCCAACTGTTTTTTATACCGGCGCAATAGCCGAAGAGATTGTGGCGGCAGCCCGAGCCGGAGAAGATGGCGGCACGCTAACCATGGCCGACATGGCCAGCTACAGTGTGATTGAACGCCCGGCACTGTGCGGCGCCTGGCGCGAGATGAGTGTGTGCACCGCCACCCCGCCCTCTTCCGGTGCAATGCAAATCATGGTGGTTAATTTATACGACCGCTTGCTGCCGGATGATGCCAATCGCAATCAACGTATTCGGGCTTTTGTGGATGCCCAGCGTCTTGCTTACGCAGACCGCGACCACTACTTCGGCGACCCGGACTTTGTTGATGTGCCCGTTGCACAACTTCTGAACTCACGCTATCTGGATTATCGGGCGAACAATCCCGTTTCGCCGGGCGCGATGCCTGCGCATGGTAACCCGGCCGAAGTGCTGGGCGAGGAAACTGGCGCCGTGTTCAGCGATGACAGCACCTTTGAGCCTGCTGGCACCAGTCATCTCTCCATTGTTGATGCCGATGGCAATGCCGTGTCCGCCACCATGACAGTGGAATCCGCCTTCGGTTCCAAGCGCTGGGCTGCCGGCTTTGTGCTTAATAATGAAATGACCGATTTCGCGCGCCGGTATAACCCTGATGAACCGGAACCTGCCAATATGGTGCGGCCCGGTGCGCGGCCCCGTTCATCCATGTCGCCAACTATTGTGTTGAACAGTGCCGGCGACTTGTTCATGGTAACCGGCTCGCCCGGCGGCAATTCCATTCCCGCATATACGGCCAAGACGTTGCTTGCTATTGTTGACTGGCAGTATTCGGCGGCGGATGCGGTGCAATTCCCCAACATCATAGCCCGCGGTCAGGCAGTGCGAGTGGAAACTGGCGTAGAGCCGGGGCCCGCTATCGCTGTTGGCCTCAGGGAATATGGCTACGAAGTGCAAGAGAGCCAGGGCGAAAACTCCGGCATCCATGTTATCGTGGCAAGAGATGATACCTTGGAAGGTGCCGCCGACCCACGCCGTCTGGGCACGGTGGAAAGCGGGACAGCAGACGAGCAGTAGTGCCGGTGGGGGGACTCCGTGATTGGTCTCAAATGCGCTGATTCGCTACACTGGCTTGACATTTGTTGCTCAAACGCAGACAATTCACACCTTTCTCAGTGGCTATGTAGCTCAGCCGGTTAGAGCACAGCATTCATAATGCTGGGGTCGGTGGTTCAAGTCCACCCATAGCTACCAATTCTGATGAAGTAAATTAATAAATTCGCGTAACAAACATTACGACACCGCAACAAAAGCCACAATGCACAGAGGAGCACACCATGCACATAATCTCCCGATATCTTCACCGCTTCAACACCTTACTTTGCACCGCCCTGTTAGCATCGGTCGCGTTGCTCGCCTCTTCCATCACCTTTGCTCAACAAGAATGGCCAGCTGAGCCGCCGAGTGAGCCGCCTGCTGATTGGGGACCGGTGTCTATCAGTTTTGAAGAAATCCCCTATCCTTATCCGGTGCATTATCTGGAATTGAACCGTTACGGGGAAGATATGCTCATGGCCTATATGGATATTCCGCCACGGGGGCGGGCTAATGGCCGCACGGTGTTGTGGCAGCATGGTATGAACTTTTATTCAGAGGCATATACTCCCACACTGAATGCACTGGCCGATGCCGGGTTTCGTGTGCTGGCGGTGGACCGCATTGGTTTTGGCAAATCATCGAAGCCTCTCATTCCTTATAACTTCAGCTTTGTCGCCGCCAATATGAAAGCCTTGCTGGATGAACTCGACATTGAAGAAGTCGCTGCCGTTGGTCATTCCATGGGTGGCATGGTGGTGTCGCGGTTTGCCTTGTTACATCCGGAACACGCCACGCACATTGCCATGGTGAACCAGATTGGCCTGACCGATTCCCGCCCTGGCCGTGCCTGGCGCGACCCTTACGCCGGTGATAATTCGCGCAGTTATCAATCCATCCTGCGCGGTCATCAACGGTACTTCCCTTATGATTGGCCGCCGCAACATCTGGAATTCGTCCGCCGTCAATACGGACAAACTCTCAGTGGCGACTGGCCGCGTTTCTCTCTGGTGCGAACACTGATAGGCCAGAGCATTCGACAGGACCCGGTGGTGTATGACTGGCAGCACATTGCCACCAAAGCGCTGGTTATTGGCGGTGAGATAGATGGTCTGGTGGAGGATTATCCGACGCTGGCACGCAACGTGGCCAATGAATTGCAGAACTCTGCGCTATTGCTGTATCCCGACATTGGTCATGCGCCCCAGATTGAAATCCCGGAGCAATTTCATACCGACCTGATTCGCTTCCTGCGCTCCGACCCGCAACAAGCTGCCGCCGAGTGGAAATGACTCGCAGTTTAATCAGGCGGATAACGATAACTCAGCCGCGCATTCACCATTCGCTCACCCCGCCACCTGTCGTTCAGTGCCGGACGAAAGTCCAGCGCCCGTGCCGCCCGTCTGGCCTTGCTCGCTGCCCGGGATTCATCGGGGTCTGACTCCAGCACTTTAACACTGGAAACTCCACCACGCTGACTCACGGTAAGGCTGAGTTCAACACGGCTGAATTGCAAACTTTCAGCCACGCCCGCTTGTAACACCGGAGGCAAGGCAGTAGCGGAAAGATCATTTTCCCAAGCCGTGAATGTGCCCAGATAGAGCGTTGACTCTGTTTCCTGCACAACGGCAGATGAAAGCCCTGCCCCGGTTTCCTGCGCGGCAGACGAAACCAATGCCTGCCCCGTTCCGGTTTCCTGCACATCCTGTTGTTGCGGTTTATGTTGCGACTGTTGCGACACAGATTGCCACATAGCCTCTTGCGCGACCAAGGCATCAGCGAAACGGGCATAAAAAGTGGCTAGCGGAATCAGAACCGGGCGGCTAAAAAAGTGCGCAATGTCAGCTTCGGTAATGCTGCTATCCTGCGCGTTATCTTGCACACTGTCTTGTGCACTATCTTGCTCGCTGTCTTCCGCGCTGTCTTGTGCATTGTTCTGCAACAATTCGCTAGCCTCACGGTAATTGCTGAGCGCGCCGCGACCCATCAGTAACTGATAATCCCCCTGATAAATAAGCGCCATAGCCTGCATCTCCACATCCCCCTGTTGCTCGGCAATTTTAACAATGTCCTTTATCGCGCTCAGGCCATCGCGCAGATAAAACTCTCCAATCATATCGCCTTTCTCAACCACCGGGATACGGGAATGGGACGAACCAAAACCGATTCCGCTGGACAGCGCACTCCTGCCATAAGAGTTCAGACGGGATACGCCCTCCTCACGCACCACTCGTTCAATGGTGTCTGAACCCAACCCGCCGCCGGCATTCAGCAACTCCACCAGACGATAATTGTTTAGTGCACTCTCATATAGCCAGGGAATCATCTCCGGATCATCCTCACCATACAAATCTTCCGCCATATCAAGGATGTCATCAGACAGTTCGCGGGCCGCCATGAAGTGACGGCTGCGACGCTTGTCATCGTCCAGCAAAATCTGCGTCAAACGCCAGTGCAGTTGTTCATTAATCGCTTCAAGCAAAGCTGCGCTGGGTGCGCCACTGTTGGCTGCCACCAGCGTGCGGATATGACCCAACTGGTCGGCAACAGCCTCCCAGTCGCCCCGGTGAAACTCAATCTCGGCCAGTTGCCTGAGCAGGGGTATGATGTCCGGGTGTTGAAAGCCAAGCTCGGTGCGTGTTACCTGCAACCGCTGATTCAGCAATTTCCCGGCCTGCTCAAAATCACTGCTGGCACGAGCCAACTCCACCAGCTTTTCCAAAGGCTCCAGCAAACTGTTGTGATAAGGCCCATATCGGGATTCAAGCGCCGTCAACTGTTCTTCATACAGTGCCCTCTCGCGCATAAGCTCGGTGGCATCTGTAACAGTTGCTGCCGAATCATCTGCGGCAACATCCCCAGCACCTGCTGTAACATCGCCTGCGATAGCATCCTGAGTGCTCGTCGCAGCATTGCCTGTGGCAGTATCTTGAGTGCCCGCCGCGGCATTGCTGAAGCCGATAATCGTCAATAAAAACAATATGTTCAAAGCTTTCATACGCTCGCCCTTGTGCCGCTTTTCTTTGCCCTGACAGGCTTTCAGGATAGCACAGAAAAATGCACAAAGTAGTGATAGAATGCTGCACAAGACATCAGAATAACAGGAGACCGAGTAAGCCAATGAACGCCAAAGATACTATCCAGTTGCAGGAAGTGAGTGATGCAGGTGCAGTTGAGATTGACGCGAAGTGCCGCAAGTGCACCCAGTCAATTTGTTGCAACTCCATCAATCAAAAAATACCCAAACCCAAAACCAGAGAAGATTTTGACCATTTGCTCTGGCAGATTGCACACGACAACATTAGCGTCTTCAAGGATGCGGATGGCTGGTTTCTGCACATTGCCACACGTTGCGAGCATCTTTTGCCCGGCGGTGTGTGTAACATTTACGAGCAACGTCCCTGGGTTTGCCGGGAATACAGCAATGACTTCTGCGAATTTGACGAGAGCATTCCAGAAGCCAGCGAGAAGTATTTCTACACCTACGAACAGCTGGAGAAATACTGCAAGAAGCGCTTCAAGCGATGGAAGCGCCGGTTTGAAGACTATGAATAGACTACTCAACTTGCCCGGCGTGTTACACAGCGCAGCACTGTGTGCTCTGCTGGGCTTGTTCGCAGCCTCGCCACTGGCGGCGCAGGATGCGGGGCAAAGTACTGATGAACTTATGACGCTTGCACAAAACGCTGCGCAGTTCCTTACCGACCTTGATGCCACCGCACAATCCTGTCTTGATGAACAATCTGCCGCAACTGATGAGCAGTCCGCCACCGCCGAATGTGACAGCTTCATGGCGTTGCTTGATGGCGCTGCCTTGATCGGCTATCTGGATGATTGTCAAACCTTGACCGCTTGGCGCGACGAGTTTGTAACGCGCAATAACGAGCAGCCGTCAAGCAATTTGGACAGCCAGCAATATCTGCAATTGCTGGTTGCTGTGGAATATGCGTGTACGGCTGATGTGATGGAGAAGCGCACAACCGCCGTTATTCCGGCATTTGGCCGGTTGCGCGAACAGCGCCTGGCCGGGGCTGGCGAGAGCCGGGAGTTGACTCTGTTACGGCAACAGGCGGCGCAGTCAACATTTGAATTTATGGAAGCGCGGGAACGGCAGCTTCAAATGAGGCAAATGCGCCAAACCCAATCGCGGGTGGTGGATGAAACCGATGAGCTTATGGATGACCTTGAGCTTGAACTGATTCGACAACAAATTGATAACAGGTAAACAAGATGCGCTACTACTCCCTTGCACTTATCTTTTCACTTATCCTTGCACTTGGCCTGACAACTTGTTCCGGTCCGGATGACGAAAGCACCGACATCACGGCGGATGATATTGACAGATTTGATATGACACTTGATATGCAACAACTCATGGCGCTGGTGCTGGAACCCACTTCGGATACCCTGTGGGACTCTGCTGGTTGGATACTGGATATTAATGAAGGTTATCGGGAACTCTACCCCACCGACGATGAAGGCTGGGAATATGTGCGGAATCGGGCGGCGATAATTGTGGAGACGGGCAATATGCTGGCTCTGCCAAGTCGTGCCGTGGACAATGATGCCTGGTTAATTTACAGCAAAGGTTTGAGTCAGGCCGGACTGCGCGCTATGGAAGCCGCGGCCAATCAGGACAACGAAGAGTTTTTTCAGGCCGGTGCCCAGTTGTATAGCGTTTGCACCGCCTGTCATCAGGCTTATAACCCGGAAATTAATTCACGCTTTGTTTCGGAATAGGCATCTTGCGCCATGAAAATCTCTTTCAACTCTCGTAGCCTCTTCAACTCTCTCAACTCTCGCAACTCCCTCACCCCGCTTACTGCTCTTACCTGTGTAGCCCTTCTGCTCTTTCCCGTGCTGGCCGTAGCACACACCATTGCCGGACAGGATGCCAGTTTCGTGGAAGCCACTCGCGGTCCGGCGGTGTTTCCGTTTATGTATCTCGGCGCCAAGCACATGGTTACCGGCTACGACCATCTGTTATTTCTGGCTGGCGTTATTTTCTTTTTGTATCGCCCCCGTCATGTGGTGCAATATGTAACCCTGTTCGCCATCGGCCACAGCATTACCCTGTTGCTCGGTGTGTTGGCCGACTTGCGGGTTAATCCTTATTTCATTGATGCGGTAATCGGCCTGTCTATTGTGTACAAGGCTTTTGAGAATATGGATGGCTTCAAGCGCCTGTTTGGTCGCAACCCGAATACCAGAGTGGCGGTGTTTATCTTCGGGTTGTTTCACGGCCTGGGTCTGGCCACCCGCTTGCAAGAGTTTAACCTCGCCTCCGAGGGGTTGGTTACCAACATAATCAGCTTTAATATCGGTGTGGAAATTGGTCAGGTGCTAGCCCTGTCGGTGGTGTTCATCGCTCTGAGCGTGTGGCGCACCCATGCCGGTTTCCTGCGCCACGCATTCGCCGCCAACACCGTGCTGATGACCGGCGGCTTTATACTTGCCAGTTATCAATTCAGCGCCTTTCTGTTACAGGCTCCATATTGACCACAAGTTCACAAGCAAGGAGTTTCACTATGATTAATAACACTGCTAATTCACCATCCTCCCGCACCATTCTGCTGGCGACGGGAATCTCCCTCGCTGTTGCTTTGCTACTGTTACTAACAGTAATCCTGCCAGCCGAGTTTGGCCGCGACCCGCTGGGCACGGGTGAGTTGACTGGTTTGACGGCGCTGTCCAGAACGGCCAATCCGCTTGAGGAGCAGTTTGAGGTGCACCGGCAGGACTATCGGGAGTTTGAGTTGGGACCATTCCAGTCGGTGGAATATAAATATCTGATGGACAGGGACACGCCGTTGGTATTCAGCTGGCTGGCTGACGGGGAGTTGTATTTTGATATGCACGCCGAACCGGCGGGGCTGGGTGAGGACTATGCCGAGAGTTTTGAACAAGGTAATGAGATGCGGCGCACCGGTTCTTATTATGCACCATTCACCGGCATTCACGGCTGGTTCTGGGAGAACCGCGGCTCCGACACGCTAACCCTGCGCCTTTATACCGCTGGCTTCTACCAAACCGCCACCGTGTTTCGCGATGGCGGTGCTTATGAGCGCGCTATTAATCCGCTTGCTGAGTAAACCGGCGGAACCCTTCCCTGCGCTAATCGTTCTGCCTGTTGGTTTCTTCGGTGGGATCCGATCCATCACGCGGCGCGCCGGTGCCGGAAGAACCCATGAACAACTTGCGGCCATCCGGAAAAGTTATATCACGCCCGTTTGCCCGACAGGTTGGGTCGCAAAGCTGATCCTTGCTCTGATAGCCGGTAACTATAATCTCGGTGCCGAGCACCAGAGAGTTACGATTGATACCGCGGCGCAACAATGTGTTAGGCGTGCCGCCCTCCACCATCCACGGACCGGAGTCGCGTGAGGATTCAGGGTCGTTGTTCTCCAGATGAATCCAGGTGTGGGGGTTAATCCATTCAACCCGGGTAATCGGGCCGCCAAGGCGGACCGGCAGGTTGGCGTCAAACTCGGCTGAGAAAGCATGGTGTGCGGTGGTGGCCGGGGGCTTGAGTGCAATCGCACCCACCACGGCTACCGCTGCTAGTGCCAGAATCTTCATTTTCATCGGGTGTACCTCGCTGTTGTCTTTACTGGTGGGTATTCTATCTGAAACCTTGCGAATTGCCAAATCGCTACTGCCCCTGCAAATCCTCACGCAGTTGCTGCTCAAACTCGCCGCCCTTGCGGTAGCGACCATACATCAGTTCTTCCACAAACTCCACACACTTGAACTGGGGCAGTTCAAAGCCTTCCTCAAGGCGGCGATACAACGGCATGCTAATGCTCCACGGCTGCTCAAAAACTTCCGCGTCTTCCATCGTGGCCGAATACATGATGACATTTCTGTCAATCATCTCATAACGCTCGGTTACCTTGAGTTGATTGGTATGATGGTTGCCGGCGCGGTCAAACCAGGTGCTGTCGTTCTGGCCGGTTACTTCCACCACCCAGGTGTCGCCATCCCAATAGCCATAAGACTGCCCCATCCAGGAATCAAGTGGTGCCGGACCGGGGTCTTGCAGAAACACATTGCGCACCGCACCGGCGAAAGAATAGGCGATGAAGAAAGCGCTCTCGCTCTGAAAAATCTGAAACGGATGTGGCAGATAGTTGGCGCGGGGAACACCGGGCATATAGCATTTGATTTCCGGGTCGGCGGTGAGCCAGTTGTCGCGGTTTTCATTGCGTTTGGCCAACGCTTCGGGCTTGTAGGGAATGGTGCCGCCCTCCACCACACCGAGGCTGGCCGGCACTGCGCCAACGGCTCCCAGTGCCACCACACCGGGGTGGGGAATGGGTATGAAATCACCGGGCACTGATTGATAGGCGGCTTTCGGCGGCGCGGCTTCCAGATTGTCATTGGCATTCATCAATGCTTGCCAGATGCCATTCATATCCGGCTTGCCATTCGGTGTGCGTGGAATGTCGCCACCGCTCAGTGAATACTCCATACGAACTGAACCGCCCGACAGATAGATTCCCAGCGCACTCGCCAGAAACAGGCCGGCAATCAATAATAGCCAATAGCGGGTTTTCATATTGCTGTCCTCTATATGTCTGCGTTGTTTGCTGTTCAACTCTGAACCGATTGCAGTGCCAAGGTGCGCCTGATGCGCAGCCTCGCCATCCGGTTGAGGTGTGGATATAACCACCTTGATGGCGGCGTGTCAAGCCGGGGGGCGGGCTCTGCTATACTTGATATTACAACACACCACAGTGCCGACTATTTCCCACCCTGGTCGCGAATGAGTTAGAGGTTCCATTGAGCAATACCCTGAAAGATTTGCGCCTGAGCGTGCGAGCGGCAAACTGCGCTGACGAGGCTACGCTGGTTGAATCACTGCTGTCCCAAAGTCGGCTTGCGGATGCTTCTCGCAAGCGCATCCTGAAACAGGCGCGCGGCCTGGTGGAACGTTGCCGTAGCAAAAGCCATAAGGCTGATATGCTGGATGCCTTTCTGCAAGAGTTCGGCCTGTCCAGCCGCGAGGGGGTGGCATTGATGTGTTTGGCGGAGGCCTTGCTGCGGGTAACCGATGAAGATACTGCCGACCGTCTTATCGCCGAAAAAATTCATGCCGGAGATTGGGGCACGCACAAAGGCCACTCCCGCTCCGGTTTTGTTAATGCCACGGTTTGGGGCTTGATGCTCACCGGTCGCATTGTGCGGCTGGAACATGATATTACCGAGCGCACCGACCCTTGGGTGAAGCGGCTGGTGAGTTCTCTTGGCGAGCCGGTTGTGCGCCAGGCGATGTTGCAAGCGATGCGTATTATGGGCGGCCAGTTTGTGCTGGGGCGTAACATTGAGGAAGGTTTGCGTAACGGTCCCGCAGGCAACCGGCCTGACACGCGCTTTTCTTTTGATATGCTCGGCGAGGGTGCGCGCACCGGGGCGGATGCCGAGCGTTACTTCATTCATTATCGGGATGCCATTCGTGCTATCGCTCGCACTGTGAAAGATGAGCCGGTGGAACACGCCAATGGCATATCGGTAAAACTGTCGGCCTTGCATCCCCGTTATGAGTTTCGCCAAAGTCAACGGGTGATGGATGAACTGTTGCCGCGGGTGCATGCTCTGGCGCTGGAATGTAAACAGGCGGGCATGGGGTTTAACATTGATGCCGAGGAATGTGAGCGGCTGGATATTTCGCTTGACCTGTTTGAGACGCTGGCACGAGACCCTGGCCTGCACGATTGGGGCGGGCTGGGTTTTGTGTTGCAGGCGTATCAGAAGCGTGGCCTGGCCACTGCCGATTGGCTTGTTGCGCTGGGGCGGGAGACTGGTCAGCGCTTTATGGTGCGGCTGGTGAAGGGTGCGTATTGGGACGGGGAAATTAAACGTGCGCAGGAATTGGGGCTGCCGGATTATCCGGTGTGGACTCGCAAGTGCCACACCGATTTCAGTTATCAACTTTGCGCCGAGCGATTGCTGGCGGCGCAGGATGTTATCTATCCCCAGTTTGCCACGCACAATGCTCATGCTGTGGCGCTGGTGCAGGAACTGGTTGGCAACGACAAGCAGTTTGAGTTCCAGCGTCTGCATGGCATGGGTGTGTTGCTGTTTGATGAGATTCAGCGTAGCAGCCCGGAAACCCGTGTGCGGGTGTATGCGCCCATTGGTAATCATCGGGATTTGTTGCCCTATCTGGTTCGGCGTCTGCTGGAAAATGGTGCCAACAGTTCTTTCGTCAATCGTTTTCTGGATGCTGAAATTCCTGCGGCCACTCTGGTGCAAGATCCCATGGCTCTCACCAGCGCCCAGCCGCAACATCGTCATCCCCGAATTCCACCACCGCGGGAAATTTACCGCGATAACCCGCAACCCTGGCTCAAGGCCAGCGGCGTTGATTTGACTGACCCGCTCATCACAACGCCTCTGCTTGAGCGAATGGCGCAATGTATGAAGCAGCCGCGACGGGCGATGCCGGATTCGGCTATGGGTGATAAGGCTCAAGCAGTTGTCAGCCCGGCTAATACCAGGCTGGTTCTGGGCGAAGTTGTTCATGCCAATGCGATGGCCATTGAGCAAGCGCTGGCCCAGGCTGCTGCGGTGCAAGACAAGTGGAACCGGGCTGGCGTGGAGCGCCGCGCTGTGCGGCTGGAAAAAATGGCGGATTTGCTGGAAGCGAATCACGAGGAACTTATGGCACTTATTGTTGCCGAAGCGGGGCGTACTGTTGTTGATGCAATGTCGGAAGTGTGTGAGGCTGTGGAGTTTTGCCGCTACTATGCCCAGCAAGCCCGACAACAATGTGCCGTGCAAAGCCTGCCCGGTCCTACTGGAGAGGTTAATGAGTTGTCGCTACATGGTCGCGGTGTGTTTGTGTGCATTAGCCCGTGGAATTTCCCGTTGGCAATTTTTGTCGGACAGGTTACTGCCGCACTGGTGATGGGGAACAGCGTTATTGCCAAGCCAGCGGAACAAACACCGCTCATCGCTGCCAGAACTGTGCAACTTCTACATGAGGCCGGTGTGCCAAAAAAAGTATTGCACTTTTTGCCAGGCGACGGCGCCAATGTTGGCAATACTCTGGTAAATGACGCACGGGTAAGCGGCGTAGCATTCACTGGCAGCACGGCAACGGCACAACATATCAACCGCACACTGGCCGCACGCGATGCTTCTGCTATTCCTTCTGCCGCTCCCGCCACCCCTACCCCTTCCATTGCCACCCCCATCGCCACACTCATCGCCGAAACCGGAGGCTTGAACGCAATGATAGTAGATGGCACCGCACTACCCGAACAGGTAGTGGATGATGTCATCGCCTCCGCCTTCCTGAGTGCCGGCCAACGTTGTTCCGCCTGTCGGGTGTTATATCTGCAAGAAGATATCGCCAACGATGTAATCACCATGCTCACCGGCGCCATGCAAGAACTAAAAATCGGCAACCCTGCCGAACTATCCACCGACATCGGCCCGGTAATAGACGAAACCGCCCGAAAAAAACTGGAACACCATGCAACACACATGCAAAAAGAAGCAAAACTGCTAGCAAGCTGCGAACTGCCAGCAGATACCACCGCCGGTTACTTCTTCGCCCCCAAAGTTTACGAAATCCAGCGCCTGTCTCAACTACCGGAAGAAGTATTCGGTCCAATTCTCCACATAATCCGTTACCCAACAACGGACCTATCCACCGTAATAGATGAAATAAACGCATCCGGCTACGGCCTCACCCTGGGCATACACAGCCGCATTGACGGCTTCGCCCAAGATGTATTCAACCGCACCCGCGTAGGCAACACCTACATCAATCGCAACATGGTAGGCGCAGTAGTAGGAGTCAACCCATTCGGCGGACAAGGCCTGTCCGGCACCGGTCCCAAAGCCGGAGGCCCCCACTACCTGCCCCGCTTCGCCACCGAAAAAACCCGCACCGACAACGCAACCGCCAGAGGCGGCGACACGCAATTATTTACACTACAAGAAGATTAGTCTTTACTTGTTATTCACATCTGTAAAAGTATTAGTCTGCACATGCTTACATTTTCCATATAATGCAAAAACTCGTCACCTTATACGGAGCGAGGTATTTCTTCACACTCAAACCCTTTAGCGGCAAAAAATACAAAAAGATCATCCATATATTGTTTATTCATTTCTGCATCTACAATGTCTAGCAACTCTACACCTGCTTTTGTCAGTGCTACACCACTCATTTTAAGATCTGATATTTGCCCGCTGATATTCTTCCTCCTCAACCAGAATAATTTCCCTTGAATCTGAAACACAGAAGACGCTACATTATTCTCATCAAGAACACACGGTCCATAATTTATCCAAGAGTTATACTCTGGAATTATCAATCCATGCTCCTGAAGAATATTTAAATGAGCGTAGTCTAGCCCATACTTACTAAGCGAACCAAGCGCAGCATTTCCTCCTATTGATATTGCTCTGGAATCAATTACGGAGTGGGGTCTATTTCTTAACGTTGATGCTAAAGAACATAGAGTACGGAATAGAATAGCTGCCTGATTATCTAGCTGAGACAGTAGCCTAATTGTTCTTATTGAGTACGTAGATGGTCTATGTATTTCACCAGCCAAAATTTTTCCAAACAGCAGTCTCATTTCATCAGAACTTTTATTGCATGCCTCTTTCTCAAATATATTAAGCCAATCTTCGCTTATATCAGGCACTGGCTTGCCGCTATCACTTTTTACTTGATCGTTATTATTCAATTCCTCTGCTGCAATACTAGATATAGCATCAAGATTCACTTGTTCTCTCACAATTTTTTGGCCATATTTCTTAACTGCTAATCGAGCATACTCTGGATCCACCTTCATTTGATCTGCAATCTGATTTGCTCCTGTTTCAATTATTTTTACACGCGCTCTTGTCTCAGCCCTTTTTTCTTTCACTATTCCTTCTAGGTGAGATGCTGGTATTTCGATTGCCGCTGCACATAATTGCGTGAATGCCCTCCACGCATTTTTTCTTATCGGAGCTGGAACTCCACCGATAACATCACCAATGACATCTGCAATGCCATCAGTCGCACCTGCCTCAACCATTTCAGTATTGTTCTTTCCAGTCTCTTCTTTCATAAATGGACTCCTCTTGCCACATCTTTAATAGCGTCTTTAGAGGGTGGGGGGATTATATACGAAAGTGCCTAAAAGTGTCAGTTTGTGGTTGACATGGTCAATACCCTCCGTAAAATAGACCTTTAGCTCCAGCACAAACAGGAGAAGCATTTATGCTCCAAAATGCGCCTGGAAAGCATTACCGACAAGGGTTATCCCTGCGAGACATCACCAGACTATTTCCCAAATTTGAGAAGGTGGCTATTCAATGAAATTCACAAAAGAGCGTAAGGCTTTTGACCATCTGCGAGACAATTATGAGCAGGAAGTTGCCGAGGAGTATATTCTGGCAGTTGGGACTGTCTTGGAACGTTACAACACGACTATCTATGAAAATCGTTTTGTGACCGGCGGGGCCGTGGAAATATTCACCTGCGCTTTGCTCAGGAGTGTCGGTCTAGAATGTACACTTTATGCATCTCAAGAGCGGTCAGGTGATTTGCTCTTGCCTGGTGGTCGGCAAATCTCTGTCAAAGGAACCTTTACTGGTGGCGCGTCAAACATCAAGTTAGTGAACCAACTAGGCGAGGGCTCAAGGCCATGGAGTACTGCCACGATTTTCGTTGTCTCCGAGGTCGGGCTTGTCTACGGCGACCCAACAATGGTGACAGACACCCACATCAAACAAGTCTCGGATGGAGTCGTTCTAAAGCGCCGCGGCTTGCAGGAACTTATGGACGATTCAAACAATGTCCTACCACTAAATATACCCCAAAAGCCATCAGGTGAAATGACGGGTTTTAGCCACAAGGCTAGCGCAGCTGTCGCCAAGCAAGTCATGTCCGACCAAGGTTTAAAGCGGCTACTTGCGGCATTCCCTGAACGCGGTGATTTTTGAGAGGTATAAGCGAGTATACCCTTACATGGCCATAATCTAATTGATTAGAGATTGGCAGATTTACTATGGCCTTTGACTCTAATCCAGTCTGTTTGTGCCATGTCCTGGGTAGCGTCCACGCTCTTGTTGGTTGTACCATCTATGAGCCTCAGGATTGACCAATGGCCTCGTCCGAATTTCGTAGACAGCGTATCAATAGAACCTTTTTTATTTTTGCCCTCTATGCGTAATTGGCGGTATCCATCAAGAATGGCTTGTTTCTCACTGTCAGCAAGAGGTTTGCCCTGACTGAAATATACATTTTGGGGTGGCTTTCTAATTTGGCTAAGTAAATAGCCTTTTTTCAAAGAATCAATGGTTTCAATCTGGTAGTCAAATGCTGTTTTGCTTACCTCAAATCCCACAGCATTTCGATTAAGTCCCTTCGCAACTTTCGCGGTTGAGAAGCTGCCAAGGAAAAAGTCGCATACGACATCATTTTCATTGCTTGAATATTGAATCATTTTTGTCAGCAATTCTGTGGGCAATTCATTTTTATTTTTTACTTTCCCCGGCTTGTATTCGCGGTTAATAGCCCAAACATCTTCACGATCCTTATAATTTGCAGACCCACCAAACTCGGATTTTTCACTATCGGCGAAACGGCAAAATGTATTGAAGGCATGTTTAGTGTTACCTTTTCTGTAAAAAAGGATATGGTAGTGCGAAGAAATATATTTTGTTTTGGTATATACGCCAAAGTTATATTTCCAGATAATGTGATTAACTTCTATTAAGTCTGTTTTCTGTAGTGCATTAAGAATATGAATTAGATTGGTATATCCTGACACGATATACATTGACCCACCAGGTTTCAAGACCCTTTCGGCCTCCTTAATCCATTGATTGGAAAAGTCAGGGTATTCGGCAGGGGGAACTTCAGCGTATCCATCAAGGACGAATTTTTCATTTCTATTATAATGTTTGTCAAGCCTATCCCCACCAATGCCATAAGGTGGGTCGCAAATAATCAGGTCAACACTCGCATCAAGAAGATGCTTCCTTGCCCCAGCGATGCAATCTTCGTTGTAGAAACGATAGCTCATGTCAGAACTCCAGTTTTTCATAGTTAAATTTGCGGTGCGATTTATCCTGCCTATCTCATATTGGGATAAACCTCCTTTAAGTTCAGTGTGCCATTTCTGAAAACTACGATTCTCATCATGGATTCCTTGCCATCCCATTTCGTTGGCAAACCCTTGAGCCAGCCACGAAAAACGCCAATATCATCATGTGCTTTCATATGGGTCTCTCGTAGCAAGAAGTGCCGAGTATCCCAAATTCAGCCCGTATGTGCAACCCCTGATACCACACCAAGTGGCGTTGTTTGCCCAATGATGCAATGCCTATTAGTTTTTGAGACTTCCGGGGTAAAAATCGGGTAGAATCGGCTGGCTTTGGGAGTCCCTGGTGGGGATTTCCTGATTCTGACAATCAATATGAGGTGTTAACCATGAATATGATTAGATTTTATTGTCTGTTGCTGGCTGCTGCTTTGTTGGCGGGGTGTGGGGAGTCGGCGGGGGGTGGCGATGTGCGGGGGTCGGCTGTTATTGAGGGCTTGTTGCATGAGCATACTGCTGTGTTGTCGGCGGATGAGTTTGGGGGGCGGGCACCGGCTACGGAGGGGGAGGAGCTTACTATTAATTATCTTAGGGAGCAGTTTGAGGCGTTGGGGGTTGGGCCGGGTAATGGGGATTCTTATTTTCAGGAGGTGCAGGTTACGGAGATGACGACAGGGAGTGATGCGGTGTTGCAAGTGCGGGGGGATGGGTATGAGGCGAGCTTTGAGTATGGCACTGAGATGATGGTTGGTAGTTTGCGTCAGGTGTCGGGGGTGGATGTTAGTGATAGTGAGATGGTGTTTGTGGGGTATGGTGTTGTGGCACCGGAGCGTAACTGGAATGACTATGATGGGTTGGATGTGAATGGGAAGACTGTGGTGATTTTGGTTAATGACCCCGGTTATGCTACTCAGGACCCGGCATTGTTTAATGGTAATGCTATGACTTATTATGGGCGTTGGGTTTATAAGTATGAAGAGGCTGCTCGGCAGGGGGCGGCGGCGGCGTTGATTGTTCATGAAACCGGACCGGCGGGTTATGGCTGGGATGTGGTGAGTGGCAGTTGGTCGGGGCCGCAAATTTCGTTGACTGCTGCTGACAGGAATGCGGGGCGGGCTGCCATAGAGGGTTGGGTTACGCTTGATGTTGCCGAGGCGTTGTTTGCGGGTGCTGGTTTGGATTATCAGGAGTTGAAAGTTGCGGCTGCGCGGCCTGGTTTTACTGCGGTGCCGATGGGTAGTTTGCAGGCCAGTGTTAGTATTACTAACTCGGTGCGCACTTCTACTTCACGAAATGTGATTGCGCGCATTCCTGGCAGTGAGCGGCCGGATGAAACGATTATTTATACTGCGCACTGGGATCATTTGGGAACTAATCCTGAAGGGGAAGGTGACAATATCTACAACGGTGCTGCCGATAATGCCAGTGGCACAGCCGCCTTGCTCGCCCTTGCTTACATTCATTCGCAGCAACCGGCGCCGCAGCGTAGCATTGTGTTTCTGGCGGTAACTGCCGAGGAATCTGGTTTGCTTGGTTCAAAATGGTATGCCGAGAATCCTGTTTATCCCATCGCGCAGACTGTTGCCAACATTAATATGGACAACATGAATACCTTTGGCAAGACGCACGATGTAGTGGTAGTGGGCTACAACAGTAGCGAACTGGAAAACTATTTGCAAGAGGCGGCGGCAACGCAGGATCGTTATCTGGCACCGGAGCCGACACCTGAGCGGGGCTACTACTACCGCTCAGACCACTTCAACTTCGCCAAGGTGGGTGTGCCGGCGCTGTATGCGGAATCGGGCGAGGATAATGTGGAACATGGCCGCGAATGGGGCGCACAACAAGCCGAAGACTACATCGCGAACCGCTATCACGCACCATCTGATGAATATAATCCCGATTGGGATTTCAGTGGCGCGGCGCAGGATGTGTTTCTGTATTTCCACATCGCCAACCGCCTGGCCAACGAAGACAGTTTCCCCAACTGGTTTGAGGGTAACGAGTTCCGTTCAGTGCGGGATGCTTCACGGGCGGGGATGTGAACGCATTTGAATCTCATTAGTGCGCCGGGTGGCTTCCTGCTCGGCGGCGGAACGTTCGGCGGCGGAAAGATTCGGTTCAACATTCTTGCGTGATACCCTCGCCTCTTTAACTCCCTGCTCAATGCCCATGGAATACCAGACATAGGCTTCATAATCGTCTTTGGGCACACCTTCGCCCTTGTAATACATCAAACCCAGGAGAGTTTGAGCGCGGGGTTCTCCTTTCTCGGCAGCTATGCGTACCCACTTCTCAGCTTCGGTATGGTTCTGCGGTATGCCTATGCCGACGTAGTGCATCATGCCCAGCAAGAGTTCCATTTGAGTATCCCCCTGCTCGGCGGCCGTGGTTAACCATTTCACAGTTTCAATGGCATTCTCGGGTATTCCTTCACCTTTGTAATACATCTCGACGAGAGCGGCTTGAGCACCAACACTCCCTTGCTCGGCGGCCATGCGGTACCACTCCACGGCTTCGGTGTGGTTGCCGTTGTTGTAGGCATCCTGGCCATATCTGTACGCCTCCGCCCCATCCTGCGCTACCACGGGCGAAGTGACGATGGTGGCGATGACGGCAAGAACCAAGGCAATAAGAAGAGCCCTGATTGTCCGCATGGTTGTTTGCATGGCGCTGTCCTCCGGCTGGCTGTTGATTACAGGCTACCACAAAACAGGTGTGTTTGTGCTGGACTCAGGTGCGCCAAACGGCTATGCTTGCCGACTTTGACCCGAACGGGAACCAACATCATTATGCAAACCAGTCAATCCACACAATCTGTACTGTCCGCGAAGCCTGGATGGCTTACGCAGCGTGTGCTCGTTGGCATTCTCTTTGCCTGTTCCAGCGTTATGCTGGCTATTCTGGTGGCTATCTTTCTGGCGGAGCCGGCGGTTAATGCTGTGGGGCTTCCTCATCCTGAGATTGCCGGAATGCGGATTGGTGGTGATGGCGCGGCGCGGTTGGCGGCTATTGGGCCACTGGCTTTTGTTTTTCACTGTTTGATATTGGTGCTGGTTGCGGTGTTCGTTGCGCTGGGTGTGCGTGAGAGGCATCGGGATGGGTTGTTTCTGTTTAGTGTGTTGGGCACTTTTCTATTGCAGCTGTTTGTTTGCTGGCAGATGTGGGCTAGTCATCAGCAGTTTATGGAAACGGGTGAGACGATTTATGTTATGGGATTCCCGCTGACGACGGCGTGGATGGTGTATGGAGTCTGGGCTAGTGCTTTGCCGCTGGCGGTGTTGTATTGCTGGGGCTTCAAGCGCTATGTTTATAGTGCCGAGGATGAACAGGCCTTTGCTGAATTGATGGCGCAGGCTGGCGAGCAGGAATCCGACGAAACTCTTGCGCAGGCACAAGTGCAGCCAACCACGCAACCAACATCACCACACTCCGGGGAAACCAATTAGCATGGAAGCATTCAGACAGGAAATTGTAATCGGCGCGGTGTTTTTATACATGACGTTTTGCGTTGCCACCGGCTTGTGGGCGATGCGCCGCACAAAGAACCCCAGCGACTTCTTCATCGCCAGCCGCGGGCTTGGCCCTATCGTGGTTGCCCTGGCTCTGCTTTCTTCCACGCTCAGTGGCTTTGGCTTTGTCGGCGGCCCCGGCCTGGTATATTCCATCGGCGTCAGTTCCTTCTGGATGATTATCATTTCAACCACCGGCTACGCGCTGGGATTTTTCCTCGTTGCCAAACGCATCAGGCTCATTGCGGAACTACGCAATTGCCTGTCGCTGCCCGATGTTGTGGCAGCCCGTTACAACAGCGAAGCAGTGCGCCTGCTGCTCGCCATAACAATCGTGCTTGGGGTGATGGGTTATCTTGCCACCCAAATTCTCGCCATGGCCGTGGTGATGCAAGCCTTGTTGTCCGGCACTGAAACTTTTGCCAACATCGGGCTGGTTAGTTGTGTGGTTATCGCCTCGGCGGTGCTGGTTTTTTATTGCGTTACCGGCGGCATCATCGCTTCGGTTTATACCGATGTGGTGCAGGGATTGATGATGATGGTTGCCGGCTTGCTAATTCTGATAACCGCAGTGAATGTGTTTGATGGCGGCATGAGCGGAGCCAGCGCAGTCATTCTGGCTGATGACAGTGAAGCGATAATGCCCTTCGGAGCCGCCGGTGTGATGACTTCACTGGGCTGGTTTTTCGTATTCGGGCTGGGCCTTGCCGGACAACCTCATCTGGTAACCAAGATGATGATGAACAAACGCGTCGGTGACAACCGCAGCATCCTACCCATGTCCATATTCGGTTATGTGCTGGCCGCGCTGTTGTGGGTTTCAATCGGGGTGGTGATGCGGGCGGCGGCGATTGACGGCGTAATTCCACCACTGAATTCACCCGATGATGCTGCCTCGGTATTCCTGTCGGTGTTTGCCAATCCCTTGCTGGCCGGCATTGTATTCGCCGGATTGTTTTCCGCCATCATGTCCACCTCCGATGCCTTTCTCAACATCGGCACCGCTGCCATAATTCACGACATTCCCAAAGCGATACGCGGCCACAGCATTCGCAATGAACTGTTATGGGCACGCATCGTAACCGTGTTGCTGGCGGTGGTGGCGGCAAGCTTTGCGCTGTATTCTCATTATCGGGATGCTACTTTGGTGGCCATTCTTGGCGCGTTTGGCTGGAGCACTTTCGCTGCATCCATCTTTCCGGTGTTGGCAATTGGTTTGAACTGGAGGGGTGCGACAGTGGGCGGGGCGGTTACTGCTATTGTTACGGCGCTGGTGATTAATCTTGTTGTGCAGTTGGCCGGTTATGCCCTGCCTTATGGTGTTAGTGGCGGACTGTTTTCATTTGTTACTTCTATTGCGGTGTTTATTGGCGTGTCTTTGCTTACGCCGAAGCCGGTGCTTAATCCGGAAATTAATCGGTTGATGGATATATAACAAGCAGTCAATACGATTATGGCCTGCGATTGCGGCAGGCCTTGCAAGCCGGGTCGCGGGGCAGGCGTAGTTCGCGCCATTGCATTGTGGTTGCATCCAGTAATAGCAGGCGGCCACTCAGGGAGTTGCCGATTCCGGTGAGTAGTTTGATGGTTTCCATGGCTTGCACCGAGCCGATGATTCCTACCAGTGGCGCCATTACTCCGTTGCGGGCGCAGCTGGCATCGTCATCATCACCTTCCTGATAGAGACATTGATAGCAAGGGCTGTCGGGCGTGCGGCTGTCAAACACGGCCACCTGGCCTTCCATGCGAATTGCCGCGCCGGATACCAGCGGCTTGCCTGCTGCCAGACAGGCGCGGTTCACGGCGAAGCGGGTGGTGAAGTTATCGCAGGCATCTACTACTACATCAACTTTGCTTACTTGTTCGGTGAGGTTTTGTTCGGTGAGCCGTTGTTCAATCGGAGTGATGGTGACATCGGGATTAATGCCGTGCAGGGTGGCTGTTGCCGAGGTTACTTTTGCCAGACCGAGGTCCACCTGACTATGGGCGATTTGCCGTTGCAGGTTGGTGATTTCCACATGGTCATCATCGGCGATGACGAGTTGCCCTACTCCGGCTGCTGCAAGATACATGGCCGCGGGACAACCAAGCCCGCCCATGCCAATAATTAGCACACGGGCATCCAGTAGCTTTTGTTGCCCGGCTACATCTAACTCCGGCAACATAATCTGGCGTGAAAATCTGAGTAATTGTTCGTCTTTCATATCGCTTTGTTGGCGTTTCAATCAGGCTGTTTGGTTTTCATATAACTTCGTTGGCGCTCCAATCAAACTGTTTGTCTTTCATATAACTTCATTGGCGTTCCAATTGAACTGCTTGCCTTCCGTATAACTTCGTTGGCGTTTCAGTAAAAATATCATCAGGATTGCCAGCAACCGCTGGTAACTCGTTCGTGTCCGGCCAGGTCGGTGTGGGTGGTGATGTTGTGGTAGCCGTGTTGTTCAAGCAGGTTGGTGACGGCGGCGGCTTGGCTCATGCCGTGTTCCAGAATAAGGCGAGGGTTACGTGTGTTGCGTGTGTTATGTGCGTTATCGGCGTTGCTTTTGAGGCAGCGTCCGGCTTGGGTGATTATGGTTTGCAAATCTGCCAATCCTTCGTCTGCGGCTACCAGTGCCTGTTGGGGTTCAAACATCAGGCCATTGGCTTGCAAGTGTGGGTCGTTTGCCGCCACATAAGGGGGGTTGCTGACAATCAGGTCCAGGCCAGCGGCGGGCAGGCTATCACACCAGGTGGCTTGCATGAATTTAACATTGTTGAGGTTCAGGTGTTGTGCATTGCGTTGTGTTATTTCCAGCGAGGCTGTGCTGATGTCCAGTGCGATGATTTGCCAATGGGGGCTGTGCGCTGCCAGTGCGAGGGCAATGGCACCGCTACCTGTGCCCAGGTCGGCGATGAGCAAGGGTTCTTCTTCCCTGCCCTGTAAATATGCGAGTGCCTGTTCTACCAGCAACTCTGTTTCGGGTCGGGGAATCAGCACGGCGGGGGTAACCTCCAGTTCAAAGTTCCAGAATGCTTTGCGGCCTGTTAAGTATGCTACTGGTTCGCCGGTTGCCCGGCGGTGGAGTAATGTTTCATACTTGTTTGTTTGTTCTGCGCTTAAAGAACGCTCTGGCCTCGCTCGCAAGGCGACGCGGTCAAGACCCAGCACAGTGCTTAACAGCAACTCGCCGTCAAGTTGTCCGGTGTCGGATGCTGATAATAATTTGGCAGCGGCCAGAGCATCGGCAACTGTGCAGGGGTGCTGCATTGTAATAGTGGGGTGATTATGTAACTGTTGATTCATTTTTAATTGTCCTCTCCGGCCAAGCCAGCCAGCAGGTCTGCTTGATGTTCATTGCTCAGGGGTTGAATTATTGCATCCAAATCGCCAGCCATGATTTCGGGCAGGTTATACAGGGTTAGTTTGATGCGGTGGTCGGTTACGCGGGCTTGAGGGTAGTTGTAGGTTCTGATTTTTTCCGAGCGGTCGCCGCTGCCTACCAGTTGTCGGCGGGTGGCGGATTCTTCCTGTCGTTTTGCCTGTTGTGCCTGGTCAAGCAATCTGGCTTGCAGCAGGGACATGGCGCGGGCGCGGTTTTTGTGTTGTGAGCGTTCGTCCTGGCATTCAACCACGAGGCCGGTGGGGATGTGGGTGATGCGGATGGCGGAATCGGTTTTGTTCACATGTTGACCGCCGGCGCCGCTGGCACGAAAGGTATCAACGCGCAGGTCGGCTTTGTCAATGCTTATCTCATCTACTTCTTCCAGCTCCGGCATGATGGCCACGGTGCAGGCGGAGGTGTGGATGCGGCCCTGGGTTTCGGTTTCGGGGACGCGCTGCACGCGGTGGGCGCCGGATTCAAATTTCAGTTTCTCATACACCTTGTCGCCTTCAATGCGGCCGATGATTTCCTTGTAGCCGCCGTGTTCGCCGGGGCGTTCGCTGATGATTTCCATTTTCCAGCGCCGCTGTTCGCAGTAGCGGCTGTACATGCGGAACAGGTCGCCGGAGAAAATAGCCGCTTCATCGCCGCCGGTGCCAGCGCGGATTTCCAGGAACGCATTGCAGTCGTCTCTGGAATCTTTGGGCAGCAGCAGCTTCTGCAAGGTGAGTTCCAGTTGTTGCAGTTCGGCGTTGCTGCGCGCCACCTCGTCTTCCGCCAGGGTGCGGATTTCCGGGTCGGCATCTTTCTTCATGGCAAGCGCTTCGGTGAGGTTTGCGGTGGCGATGATGAAGGCGTCAAAGCTTTTGACTACTTCTTCAAGCCCGGCATATTCCTTTGACAGTTCGCGGAACTTATTCTGATCTGCAATGACTTGTGCATCGCTTAACAGAGCTTCCAGTTCGCCGGAACGATCTCTAAGGCTTTCCAGTTTTAATTTGATGGACTCTTTCATATTTTCTTACCATATATCCTGAACGAATAACCAGCAATAAGAACCTCTGTTGAACTTATCACCGAGCGAATTGATTAGAAATTTTTTCGGTTAATTGTCTTGGTATAACTTATTCGTGTCATCCGACTGTTATTCCAATTTCTGTTTCAACTTCTGTTCCAACTGTTTCTCCGGCTGTTGTTCCTGCTGCTGCCCCAGATGTTTCTCCAATTCATACAACTCCTGCGCCAGTTGCACAATATCATCCCGGCCTTCAGCACTGGCTTGTTTCAGCTGGACGCTGGGGCTGTGCAGCAGCTTGCGGGTGATGCCGCGAGCCAGCGTTTCCAGTATGGCTTGAGGGTCTTCGCCCTGCTCCAGTGCTTTGTGTGCCCGTGCCAGTTCCTGTGCCTGAATTGTTTCGGCCTTGCGGCGGAATGCGGTGAGTGTGTCCACCGCGCTGAGGGAGCGGAGTTGTTTGCTGTAATCGGCCACGCCCCGGTCAATGATTGAGCTGGCCTGGGCAGCAGCCTGGGCGCGGCTCTTGACGCTGTCTTCAATGACGCTGCTGATGTCATCAACACTATACAGGTAGGCATCATCCAGTTCGCCTGCTTCCGGTTCAATGTCTCGCGGCACGGCCAGGTCAATCAGCAGCATGGGTTTGTGTTTGCGTTGCTTTAACGCTTTCTCCACTGCGCCCTTGCCAAGCAGGGGCAACTGGCTGTTGGTTGACGAAATTACTATATCGGCCGTTGTCAGTTGCTCGGGAATATCTGACAGCAGCACACCATGTCCGTTCACGCGGTTGGCTATTTCAAGTGCGTTGTCCAGTGTGCGGTTGGCTACTACCAGATGCTTAACGCCTTTGGCGATAAGATGGGTGGCCGCCAGTTCAATAGTTTGTCCGGCACCGATTAGTAACACATGAAGCCTGTCCAGATGAGAGAACAAACGTTCGGCCAGGGTAACCGCCGCGTAAGCCACCGACACCGGATTCTCGCCGATGGCCGTGTCGGTGCGCACTTCCTTGGCAATGGCAAAGGCAGCCTGAAAGGCGTGGTTCAAACGGGTGCCCACCACGCCAATGTCTTTTGAAACAGCGTAGGCGGATTTGATTTGACCTAAAATCTGCGGCTCGCCCAAGACCATGGAGTCAAGCCCGCAAGCAACTCGCATCAGGTGCCCCACTACTTCTTCATCGCTCAGGCAATAACTACTCTTATGTAACTCATCACTGTCCAGCGAATGATGGGCAGCCAGCCAGTTGATAATTTCTTTCGCGTTTGCTTTATCCGCCGCGTCGGTCGTCTCGCTTATATCAAGATATAATTCGGTGCGGTTGCAGGTAGAGACGATGACTACCTCCTCTACCTCGGTGCGGCCATGTATATGGCGCAACGCATCGCCGACAACCTCCGGCGGGAAAGCAACTTTCTCTCGCAAGGCGATGTGTGCCGTGTTATGACTTATCCCTACCAGTAGCAGAGCCATTGAATTACCGCCGTATTAAGACCGCAGAAGACCGGGTATGTTACTAAAAATCGCGCTACTATGCTTCTTTTGTTACAATTCTGAAAATGAAATCTTTAAATTCACTGTTCCGCTTGGGTTGGGTGTTGCTGGTATTAACCGGCCTCGTTGGTTGCCGCACTCAGCCGCCGCCAGCGGAGGGTAATAGCAACTGGGCACAGCAGCGGCAGCAGCTTGAATATCTGCAAGGCTGGCAGTTGCGGGGGCGGGTGAATGTGCGTTATGAGAATGAATCGCATACGCCTCGTATTCAGTGGCAGCAGCAGGGGGAGGAATATCTTATTCGGTTGTGGGGGACTTTTAATGCGGGTAACACGCGTATAAGTGGCGGGGCGCATCGGGTAACGCTGGAACAGAAAGGTGATGTGCATACGGCCAGCAGTCCGGAAGATTTGATTCTGGAATATCTGGGTTATGAGTTGCCGGTGTCTTATTTGCGATATTGGGTTAGGGGGTTGCCGGTGGCTGATTCGGCGGCGGAATTGCAATTTAATTCGCTGAACCAGCTTGTTGGGTTTACGCAAGAGGGTTGGATTGTGAGTTATGAGGACTTGCGTCAGTATGGTGAGGTTAATCTGCCGCGGCGGGTGGAGGTATCGTATCCCGAGCGGGAAATTCGGCTGCGGTTCATTGGGCTTGCGTGGAATCTTGATGACCTTGATGACATTAACGAATGACCTTTAGTAATCCCAGCCTTACCATGCTGGCTCCGGCCAAGCTCAATTTGTTCCTTCATGTTACCGGACGCCGCGCTGATGGCTATCATGAATTACAAACTCTATTCCAACTGCTGGATTATGGAGACGAATTAACTTTCCGCCCAGCCGAGCCCCGACAACTCGCCCTCACTGTTGAACCTGAATATCCAAACCAGATATTGCCCCTGGCAGATAACCTAGTGATGAAAGCCGCCCGCCTGCTGGCAGCCCGTGCGAAGCCGGGCGTGGCCGGGGTTGCCATACATTTGCACAAACGCCTGCCAAGCGGCGCTGGCCTTGGCGGTGGCAGTTCGGATGCGGCGGCCTGTTTGTTGGGCTTGCGTCAGCTCTGGCAGTTGGCTATTGATGATGAGGAGCTGGCCGCCATTGGGCTGGGGCTGGGGGCGGATGTGCCGGTGTTTGTTAGAGGGCATTCCGCATGGGCTTCGGGGATTGGTGAGCGGCTGGAGGCGGTGGCTGTTCCGCCTGCCTGGTATTTGGTGATTACGCCGGATTGCCGCGTCTCCACGGCGGATATTTTTTCCGCCGGGGAATTGACACGGGACTCGCCAGGTATCACAATGGCCGACTTTCTGGCGGGGCGGTGCCGGAATGATTGTGAGCCTGTTACCCGATCGCTGTTTGCGGAGGTTGATGCCGCCCTGAATTGGTTGAATCAGCATGGCGTTGCAAGGATGTCCGGCACCGGTGGTAGTGTGTTTGCGGCCTTTGCCAGTCGGGAGGCGGCGCGGGGGGTGCTGGCTCAGATGCCGGATGGCTGGCAGGGTTTCGTGGCTCGTGGCATAGACCGGACACCCGATTACAGGGTAGAATAGCGCCCCTTTGTGAGTGAGAGACGGCAAGGCCAGCGAGCTGGCCGGGGAAATGATGACTATTGGGGTGTCGCCAAGTGGTAAGGCACAGGGTTTTGATCCCTGCATTCGTTGGTTCGAATCCAGCCACCCCAGCCAATCCCCAATCTCTGAACTGCGAAACCCGGATGAAAACATCCGAGCCAACACGGGAATACCAGCGTGGCAAACAACTTAAAGATTTTTTCCGGCAATGCCAATCCAAGCCTGGCACGGGACATTACCAGGTATATTGATGTGCCCATGGGTCTCGCTAACATAAGCCGGTTCAGCGATGGCGAAGTGTCGGTTGAGCTGAAAGAGAATGTGCGCGGCAAGGATACTTTCATCATTCAATCCACCTGCGCGCCCACCAACGACAGCATCATGGAATTGCTACTCACGGCAGACGCCCTGCACCGGGCTTCCGCCAACCGGATTACAGCGGTGATTCCCTATTTCGGCTACGCCCGTCAAGACCGCCGCGTGCGCTCCGCCCGAGTGGCAATCAGCGCCAAGGTGGTGGCCGACATGATTGGCGCCGTGGGCATAAACCGCGTGCTCACCGTGGATTTGCACGCCGAACAAATCCAGGGCTTCTTCAGCATCCCGGTGGACAATGTCTATGCCTCGCCGGTGCTGGTTGAAGACATAGAGCAACAAAGGTATGACAACCTGATTGTAGTCTCGCCGGACATCGGCGGTGTGGTGAGAGCAAGAGCCGTTGCCAAACACCTGAATGTTGACCTGGCGATTATTGACAAGCGGCGGCCATCGGCCAACGAGGCGCAGATAATGCACATCATCGGCGATGTGAATGGCCGCACCTGTTTAATTGTGGACGACATGGTTGATACCGCCGGCACACTGTGCAAGGCCGCCGAAGCACTGAAAGACAACGGGGCTTCCAAAGTTATGGCTTATTGCACGCACCCGGTGCTGTCGGGCCCGGCCATAGAAAACATTGATGGCTCGGAACTGGATGCGGTGGTGGTTACCGACACCATTCCACTGCGCGAGGATGCCAAAGCATGCAAACGCATCCGTCAGTTGTCAATGGCCGAGTTGCTGGCCAAGTCAATTCGTCGGGTGAGCAACGAAGAATCCATCAGCGAGATGTTTGATTCTTCCGTTGAAATAGATACATTCGCCGCCACTGAGCAAAACTGATACACACAGAACCTGATACACGGGAGATTACGATGTCAACTGAATTTAAATTGGACTGCGAGACTAGAACCGACACGGGCGGGAAAGGCACAAACCGCAGCCTGCGCCGGGATAAGAACAGAATCCCCGCCGTGCTATACGGCGGTGGCAAGGATCCGGTCTCCCTGTCTATCTCCCACGACGACATTTTCCACGCCGTCGCCAACGAGACTTTCTTCTCCACCATCCTCACCCTGAACATTGACGGCCAGCAGGAGCAGGCTGTCATCAAAGGCTTGCAACGGCATCCCGCCAAGCCTTTCATTCTGCATGCCGATTTTTTACGCATCCGTGCCGACCATGCCATCACCGTGCAGGTGCCCATCCGCTTCCTCAATGAAGAAAAGTGTGTGGGCGCGCGTTTGGAAGGCGGCATCATCTCAAAAATTCTTAATGAAATTGAGGTGAGTTGCTTGCCCGCCGATTTGCCTGAATACATTGAGGTGGATTTGGTGGACCTGAAACTTGGCGAATCCATCCACCTGTCTGATATTACCCTGCCCGAAAAACTCACCAGCGTGGCGCTCTCTCACGGCGAAGCCAACGACCTCAGCGTGGTCGCCGTGCATGCCCGCCGTGCGGAAGAAGTTGAAGAAGTGGAAGAGGAACTTGAGGAAGGTGCCGAAGCGGTTGAGGGTGAAGAAGGCCAGGCCGAAGAGGGCAAGGATGAGCAGGAAGGCAAGGATGATAAGGGCGGCAAGGATGACAAAGGTGGCAAGGAAGGAAAGTCTGCTGACTAGTCCGGCAAAAATCACCGGCGGGGCTGATGTCGGCGGCGGGCAAGCCGTGCCTTTGCAGCTTATCGTCGGCCTGGGCAATCCGGGCCCGGAGCATGATGCCAACCGCCATAACGCCGGTGTTATCTTTCTGCACCACCTGTGCAAACATTATGGCGGCGCGTTGCGTGCGGAGCGCAAGTTCTTCGGCGAATACGGCACCGCCAACATCAACGGGCAAGACATCAAACTGTTGTTTCCCACTACTTTTATGAACCACAGCGGCAAAGCGGTTGCCGCCGTGTGCAACTTCTTCAAGATTGACCCGGCAGCCATGCTGGTCGCTTATGATGAAATAGATTTTGAGATTGGGGTTACCCGCTTCAAACAAGGCGGCGGACACGGCGGGCATAACGGCCTGCGCGACATCATCAATGCCCTGGGCGGCCAGAATGATTTCGCCCGGCTGCGCATCGGCGTTGGTCATCCCGGCCACAAGTCCATGGTAACCGACTATGTGCTGTCCAACCCTTCCCGCAGCGAAGCGGATATCATCATGGCCAACATTGAAGAGGCCATTCGCGTTATGCCCCAAGCCGCCACCGGCCAGTGGGAAGCAGCCATGAAAGAACTTCACACCACGGAATAACCAGTCATGTCAGTTAAATGCGGAATCGTCGGCCTGCCCAATGTGGGCAAATCCACCTTGTTCAACGCGCTCACCAAAGCGGGCATCGCGGCGGAGAACTTTCCCTTCTGCACCATTGAACCCAACTCGGGCGTGGTATCCATCCCCGATGCGCGCCTGGATGCATTAGCCGCCATCGCAAAGCCGCAAAAGGTCGTGCCCACCACCGTGGAGTTCACCGACATCGCCGGCCTCGTCGCCGGTGCTTCAAAAGGCGAAGGCCTGGGCAACCAGTTCCTCGCCAACATCCGCGAAACCGATGCCATCGCCCATGTAGTGCGCTGTTTTGAAGACAGCAACGTTACCCATGTAAGCGAAAAAATAAATCCACCCGCAGATATAGAAACCATCAACACCGAACTGGCACTGGCCGACCTGGAAACCGTAACCAAATCTTTTGAACGCATCACCCGCATCGCTAAAAGCGGCGACAAGGACGCACAACACCTGGCCACCCTGCTGGAAAAAGTAAAAGCACACTTGAATGAAGCCAACCCCGTGCGCACCCTAAAACTCTACAAGGAAGAACAAGCCGCCCTCCACGACCTGCACCTGCTCACCGCCAAACCAGTAATGTACATCGCCAACGTAGCCGAAGACGGCTTCACCAACAACCCCCACCTGGACGCCACACAAAAAATCGCCACCGCCGAAAACGCCGAACTGGTAGCCATCTGCAACAAACTGGAAGCCGAAATCGCCGAACTGGAAGACGCCGACAAACTGGAGTTCCTGCAAGAACTAGGCATGACCGAACCCGGCCTGGACCGAGTAATCCGCGCCGGCTACAACTTACTCGGCCTGCAAACCTTCTTCACCGCCGGCGAAAAAGAAGTCCGCGCCTGGACAGTAAAAACCGGCGCCACCGCCCCCGAAGCCGCCGCCACAATCCACACCGACTTCGCCAAAGGCTTCATCCGCGCCGAAGTGGTATCCTACGACGACTACACCGCCCACCAGGGCGAGGTGGGAGCCAAAGAAGCAGGCAAGTGGCGGCTGGAAGGCAAGGAATATGTGGTGCAGGACGGGGATGTTGTGCATTTCAGGTTTAATGTGTGATGGCAGAGTAACTTTTTATTTTTATAAACATAAGATTAATATCACGAATCCAAACATAGTAATTAGAAACACAGGGGGAAATCATGTACGAAGAACACCCAACATTTATTCAACCGAAAGATGAAAATATAAAGGTCTGGAGATATATAGATTTTACCAAACTTGTATCTTTAATGGATTCTTGTACGCTCTATTTTACTCGAGCTGACAAATTTGGAGATCCTTTTGAAGGTTCTTGGCCAAAATTAAATATTCTCGCTCGAAAAATTGTTCCTAAAGATATCCCTCCAGAAGCAAGTGAAGGGTATCTTAAAAGTATGCAAACTCTCGGGAGCGCAACTAGACATTTTCCAAAATATAAGGCTATAAATTGTTGGCACATGAATGAGCACGAATCTGCAGCAATGTGGAAATTATACGTAAAAAGTGACGAGGCGATAGCTATACAATCAACATATTCAAAACTAAAGAAAAGCCTAATCGATGATGAAGCAGTGTTATTAGGTGTTATAAAATATATTGACTACGATCAGGAAATCATAGTAGGCACAGGTAACGTCCTTGATCCCTTTGTTCATAAAAGAAAGAGTTTTTCATACGAACAAGAAGTTCGCGCACTAGTGATGAAATGGCCAACAAAAAATTTAGGCGAGGAAACTATAAAACATGGATTACAAATTAAAGTAGATATAGAAACACTTGTCGAACGAATTTATGTGGCACCAAACGCATCACCATGGTTTGCTGATTTGGTTTCATCAGTAGTTACTAAATACGGCTATAGCTTTGAAGTAATGCATTCTAAATTAAGCGAAGACCCAGTGTTTTAAAATTTTATCTATTATTTTCTGAAAACTCTAAGAACATGGCTGTTGAATTTTCTATGAAATCGTCCATGTTTTTGTTTTCATAACTGGAAATGCCGGGGTACATTATTCTCCCCTCATTAGCTGGTATTTCTGCCACATGGTCTAAATTGAGTACATCATGTGCTAATTCGTGATACATCAAGTAGTATCTCATAGGTTTATCAAATGCATCCCACGAAGTCTGGTTTACGTAAATCTCAATTATTTCATCGTCATCTGACCCGAAAGATAATCCATGTATATGAGTCGTATCAGCCATTTGATCCAGCTTTGAAAGCATGATTATAGTTTGCTTGGGTCGCCTAAGATAAATCCCAAAATATTCAGCATCTCGATAGAATTTCTCTACATACATTTCAAAGTTTTCATCGGCTGAGTATGCATTTGATGCGATTTCATTGTAGACGATGTTATCGCCAGAGTTTGGTATTAATATATCTATGCTGACTAGGATAATTAATAATGCAATGATTCCGATAAGCCATTTTGCAGACCCTGAAATTTTTGCCCTATCATGTTCCAATGTTTTGTTCTCATGGCTTGGAGTAACGGTATCAGATTCTTCTTGTTTTATTACAGAGTTGGCAGGCCTTATTGCGGGGGGAATTGAGCCTGCGATGTCATTTAACTCTGGAACATTACTTATTTCCGTCCACTTATCTAGCCCGTAAAACCATATTTTTGTATCTCTGGTTATATTCTGATTCTTCAGCTGGTCCTTTGAAAAAGGGCCATACTCTTTTACTCCATCAGTGTAGAAAATCTTAGGCATTGCTAGAGATACTGCTCAGGAAAAACAACCGAACTCACAATAGAATCATATAACTTCTCCAGCTCTGAGAACTCTGTATCATTTGCTCCCATTGCCTGGAAAAAAACTATCTTATCCTCATACAATACCTGCCAAAATTTCATTGTAATATTCATATTAATCCCCATCTGTTCCGCCATTCCTTTAACCTTTGCTTCTATTGCCGGGTATGTGTCAATAGTTACAATTTCATGACTCAAAATCACTGAGTCATCTAAAGACGAGGCATAACCTTCCACCGCATCTAGCAAGAACTCATCGAAAGATAATAATTCCATACTTTCGCGTCTTGAAAAAAATGTTGTATTTTCTTTTATCATAATCGTGAATATATTCCCTTCATAAGTAAATCTTTTTACAATATTTGGCCGTCTGCCTTCCTCCACATCCCAGCCAACAGGAGGACTTATCTCCAAATTTACTTCTTTGGCTTTGGGATGGTTTTTAATGCTCAAACGTTCGCCCAACTTGAAGTTGAACGGAGACAATTCATCTGAACTAATACTCACCATTTTAAATATCGTATTCCCCTTATAATACCAATACCCAACACTAATGTTTTGCTCGAAATAAGTTCTAGTATTACCATTCATTTTTAGATTGGATATCAGCGCATCTTTGGCATTATCAGACAAATCCCAATCATCAGGCACATCATATTGATAAATGAGCATTCTTCCAATCGCAATGAAATCTCTAAAAATAACATCCCCCCCAAGATCAACATCCTTAATCTCTTTACTTACACCCTCGGCAAATTCTTTTATGTCGTCTTCTGTCCATGTTTGACATAAAGCACCTGAACTCAAAACAACTACTAGCAAGAAAGATATAATACGCATAACTATTCACCTCTTGGGTCAGGTCCGTATTTGTTTGTTCCTTTGTTACCTCTTATAAAAATTAATACAGGGTATATCTGAATCCAACCATTCCATCCAATATCATGAGCTCTTTTCACGCTTTGTGCAAACAAGAACCAGCAAAATACAATAAAATAAACCCAAAAAAGGGCTAATGAAACTGCGGATGCTTGTATCAAAAGATAAATAGTATGCACTACCCACATAATTATCCAGCTGAGACCATATTCAATCCTTCTTATTCTTCCATCAAATGAAAACGCCCTGGAGAATAGTCTTTGCTTGGAAACTAATTTAGCAGAAGGTTCCTCCGGTATTGATGCAGCCACACCTGAACCTCCATCTCCAATTGGTGGTGGCTTTAACTCAAGAATTGCAACAACTTCTCGAATTTGGCTGGCTGCTGTCCAATCTTCAAGACCCTCAAACCAAACAAGGGTATCCCCGCTTATGTTCTCTTTTTCTAGTTCCTCAAGAGAGAATGGTCCATGTTTATCTTTTCCGTCAGTGTAAAAATATTTCTTCATTACTAATCTTTCCTAAGGATATTTTGTGAGCTTAACTCAAACAGCGGGCAAAGCTTACTACCTCGGCGGCGGCGGAGTCCAGTCGCAGCCTGAGCAGTTGGGGTCTTTGTTGTTTTCGGCCATTACCCTGAAGATGAAGTTGCGCCATGCTTCGTTGGGTTGCCATACGGTGTTCATGTCGGCTTTTGCTGTGGCTACCGGGACTGCTTCGTAGATTACTCGGTAGAGGAAACTAAAAGCAGTAGCGCGGTAGTTGACTTGGCAGTGGAGGAGGGTTTTTTTGGTGGTGTTGAGGCGCATGGAGTCGGCGAAGGCGTAGAAGTCGTCGGGTAGGGGGTTGTCGAAATCTACGGGGATGTGCATGTATTCCATGCCTAGTCCTTTTACTACCTGATCTTCATCAGCTACTGCGCCGGGGTTGTTGGTGAAGGCTATGTAAACGACTCGTTTGAAGCCGTTGTCAGCCAGGGTTTGGAATTGTTCGCGGGTTGGTTGGCCGGAGCTGGCGAAGGTGTTGGTGTATTGGCGGAGGTTGACGATGTCTGCCAGTGCCGAAGTGGTTTCTTCTGCGGCGTTTGCGGTGTAAGACAGGAGCGAAGTCATAATAAGTATGAGTAATTGTTTCATTGTTAGCCTCCCCATTTTAAGAAGTTTAGAAACTCGCGGCGGTTTTTTGGACCGTAGGTTAGAAAAGTTGGTTGCGGGTTTTCCTGATAGGCTAGTTTTTCGGTGTTGACGAAATCTGTTGCCGTAAGGCGCTGGATTTCGTTTTGGTCGATGCCGTAGGGCACGGCTGCGTTGAGGCCGAATACTTTGCGGCGCAGTTCCGGGGTGATGTGTGTGTAGCCGTAGCGTTGCTGGAACTCTTCTGAAATCTGGAAGGTGCGGAATGCCTGAATCTGGTCTTGTGGTGAGCCGTACCATATTGAATCGGTGCCCCATAGCACGTTGTCTTCGCCTACGTATTTGAACAGTTTGCCCAGGGCGTGGGCGGCGTTGTCCGGGTCGCGCATCAGGAAGCGCCAGGTGCTGCCCAACTCGGCATAGACATTGGAGTTGGGTGCCACTTCGTTATCAACCAGGGATTGGATGAGGGTGTCTATGCCATCGCGGCCTGCGCCGTTGACGAATTCCTGTTCCTGATTGCTGGCGACGAAACCGGAGTGATAGATGAGGAAGTTCATGTCGGGATAATCTTTGGCCACCACGCCGATGTCGGAGCATTGACTGTGCTGGTATGAGCGCGGTCCGAAGGGCAAGCCCTTGTGGATGCAGATGTTGTGCACGCCCAGACGCCGCGCTCGTTCAATCATGGCGCGGCCAACATCGTCGCTGAGGAAAAAGCCGATGCCGCCGGGGCCGTATTGGGTGTAGGTTTTGAAGGCGGAGATGTTCCAGTTTGCCACCAGTTCATCCATGGCTTCCAGGTCGCCGTCCTGATTGGGGTTGACGCGGCCATGCAGCATCAAACGTTTGCTGCCTTCAAGTTCGGCGACAATGCGGCGGGTGTGGTCGGCATCTTCAATGGTAACCGGTTCGTTTTCGCGGGTGGATGGTACGAAGGACAGCACCATGATGTCGGTGTCGCTATCAAGGAATACATCCTTGATGAATTCATTCTGCCCCAGGCAGCCGAGATAGCCGCGGTTGCCGCCGGTGTTGGCGGCTTCGCAGGCTGCCTTTTCCATGCCGGCGTAGGGTCGTGCATCCGGCGGCACGCGGCTGAGCCAATCGCCTTCCGGGTTCACATAATGGCCTTGCACATCAAAGATGAATTCGCCGCCGTCAATTTGGGCGGTGGCGGTGTGGGTGTCCAGCGCCGCATCCGCATCCAGCTGGAAGAAACCGCCGCGGCGATTGTGGTGGGCATTAACTGTGTTGAAAGCCAGCAAGGTGCTGGCCGCGCCGCAACTTGAGATGAGGAACTGGCGGCGGGTTTTGCCCAGCTTTTGTGCGTTGTGCCCGGCTTGTTCCAGCGCCAGTTTATTGGCTTGCTCGTTCACGGGCGGGATGGGTATGGGTTCATACTCGCCGTTGGAGGTGCTGTCTATCTTTACGGGGAGACGGGTTCCGTCTTTATCAAACTTATCCATTGGTGGCTCCTGTTTGGTTTTCGTTACTGGTTTGTTTCTGGCCGAGCTCAACGGCGCGTTTGTAGGCGTCGCGTTCGGCGAGTTTGGCGGCGTAGGTTTCAAATGCCGGGCGTGATTCTATGGTTTTGAATTGTAATCCCCATACAATGTGGCTGCCCAGGCATACATCGGCGGCGGAGAAGCCGCTGTCGCAGATGTATTCTCTGCCGTTGAGGTGTTGGTCAAGCGCATCCATTGTGGTTTTGTAGCTGCCATAGCCCAGCATTCGCGATTGTTCGGGGGTGGTTTCCCATTTCATGGAGCGTTCGGTTACTGCCATCTCCAGTGGACCGGCGGCGAAGAACAGCCAGCGCCAGAAGTCGGCCAGGGCGGGGCTGCCGGGGGCGGGTGCCAGGCCTTTGGCGGGGAATGTCATGGCGAGATAAGTGCATATTGCTGCGGCTTCTGTTATTACTGCGCCCTTGTGTTTGAGTGCGGGTACCTTGCCCATTGGGTTGATTGCCAGATATTCTGCGCTTTTCATTTCTTCGCCGTAGGCAATCCAGCGGGTGTCGTAGGGTTCGCCTAATTCTTCCAGCATCCAGTGGGCGATTTGGCCGCGGGATTGTGGGTTGGAATAGAAAATTAAATCTGTCATTACTTCATCCTCGTTTGTGAGATGGTTGGTGCCGGGCTTGTTTCCGGGCGGAAGGTCATGCGTCTGTTTATGCAGTTGGGGTGTTCGCCCTGGGTGTGGCTTACATAGATGAGTTGGGTGTTGCAGTGGGCGGTGATTAAATCCAGCAGGTTCAGGATGAGGCGGCGGTGGTAGTCATCCAGGCCGACACAGGGTTCGTCCAGCACCAGTATGCGCGGTTGTTTGACCATGGCGCGTGCCAGCAGGGTTAGCCGTTGTTCGCCGAAAGACAGTTCATGGTAATGGTGCCGGGCTTTGTGGTCAAGGCCAATCAGCGACAGCCAGTGCCCCGCCTGCGTGGCTTCGGCGGCGCTGCTGTTGTCATACAGCCCCACCGAATCATAAAAGCCCGACAGCACGACTTCAAGCACTTGCCAGCCTTTGAGGTAGCGGTTGTGCAATTCGTTGGATACCAGGCCGAAGCGGGCTTTCACTTCCCAAACTGATTCGCCGCTGCCTTTGCGCTGGCCGAACAGGTAGAGTTCCTGGCCGTAGCCTTTGTGGTTTTCACCATCTATGAGGCTGAGCAGGGTGGATTTGCCGCAGCCGTTGGGGCCTTCAATTAACACATGGTCGCCGGGGTTGACGCGCCAGTTTAGTTTATCGAGCACCAGATGTTCGCCGTAGCTGGCTGATACTTCGCGTAGTTCGATGAGTGGGGTGGGGGTTTGTTGATTTTGGTTTGGCTGGGTGGGTGCGGATGCCAACTCGTCAGGCCAGCGTGGCACTTTTGCCCGGCGTTGGCGGAATTGCGTTACAAGTTTGCTGTCCAGCATAGCAGCAAAGTCGCCCTCGGCTACAATCCTCAGACGCTCCTCATTACCTTGCCTCTTACGCTCCTCGCTGCCCCGTTCCTCATGTTCCTCACCGCCCTGCCCCTTGCGTTTCCCGCTACCTTGACTTTGGTGCTTGCCGCCCGCTTGCATGAAAGCAAGGTGAGTGCTGCCGGGGAGTATATCGCTCACGCGGCGCATCAGGCGCAGACTGATGGTATCGGGCAGCAAAAATTGCTCTATGCTATTGGCGATAGGTTCGCGGGATTGGCGGTCAAGGCTTTCCAGCGGGTCATCAAAAATCAGCAGCTTCACTTGCCCCGGCAACTGGCTATAGAGGGCGCGGGCAAGCATCACGCGCCGCAATTCACCGGAGGACAAATAACGGATGCCCTTGCCGCTTAGTTCATGCAACTTGAGCGCATCAGAGAGAGAGGCGAAAAACTGCTCATCCTGCTCAGCCGGAGAGCGCCGACTGCGTACACACTGCTCAACCACTGTACCCCTGTCGGCGGCTGATGCGTTGAATTCACTGATGTCATGTTGTGCATCGTATTGCCAAAGATGTTGTTGCTCTTCAAACGAAACCTGACACACATCCCGCCGCGGATCAAAACCATCGGCATAACACACATAACTTGCTGACTCACGGCGCAAACCAGCAAGCAATCTGCCCAACGTAGATTTGCCCGCACCATTACCACCCAACACAGTCCAATGCTCACCAGCAGCCAACACAAACCGCTCCACCTCCAGCAAGCAGTGACGATTAACCCGACACAATGCCTGTTCAACAGTTACGATGGCGTTCATTGCTTATGCCTTGCCCAATAAGCCCGCAACGCATCCTGCGCCCGACTTGATACAGTTGTAATACATCAACTTCGCAAATAAGACGCACCATTAACATCAATAATAGTGCCGGTGCTGAACTCAGCACCCTCCGAAGCAAGAAACAACACCGCATGAGCCACCTCCTCCGGTTCAGCAACACGATTAAACGGACTCTGCGCCCGAATCTCACCCCCTTCCGACCCCGCCAAACGCTCAGCCGTCAAATCAGTATTAACAAAACCCGGCGCCACAGCACCAACAAAGATATTATGCGGCGCCAACGCCACCGCCAACGATTGACTCAACGCATTCAACCCCGCCTTGCTGGCACCATAAGCAGGCTTAATCGGCTCACCACGAAAAGCCCCACGCGAAGTAATATTCACAATCCGCCCACCACCGTTGGCCATCATGTGCCGCGCAGCACAAAAACAGGCATTAGCCGGACCCAACAAGTTAGCACCCAAAGTCTTATGCCAGGCACCCTGCCACTCTTCATAACTACTACTATTAACAGGATGATAAATACCAATGCCAGCATTGTTCACCAAAATATCAAGCTTGCCAAACTGCCCTATCACCTCATCAAACAAACGCTTCACTTCCTTCCCATCAGCCATATCACCAGCCAGAGCAATGTGTTGACTATTGCCTTTTACATTGGCCGGAGCAGTTTGCTGCTTTTCAACATCATTGAGCAACGCCAGAGTCTCCGTCGCCGCCTTCTTGTTGGCACGATAAACTATCGCCACACGAGCACCCCGCCGAGCAAAAGCCAAAGCAATCGCCCGCCCTATCCCCCGCGAGCCACCAGTTACCAGTACAGTTTTATTCTGAAAGTTCATCATGCCACCATAGTAGAACATCAACACACATTAAACAAATAAATGACTACGAACTCATATATAATCAGGCTACTTCACTCTGGAGGTAAATCATGACGAAACTCAAATCAACTCTTTTACTGGGCACCGTAATCCTGCTGTTACCCGTGTACTTTGCGGCTGAGCCAGACCCGGGCTTTGTTATCATGCAGTTGGATGATATGCAGTGGGATGAATCCAGCGACCGGGTGCAATCGCATATTCTTCATGGCAATCCGTCTGAGGAAGGGCTTTATATTATGCGGGTGCGGTTTCCTGATGGCGGCAGCAGTAGCCCCCACTATCACACTCAAGACCGCTTCATCACTGTGATTGAAGGCACCTGGCACGCGGGCACCGACGCCAGCCACGATATGAGCAGAACCACGCCCATTCCGGCCGGCGGCTTTATGATGCATCCGGCTGGTGCCGTGCATTACGATGGCTCGCGGGGCGGGGCGGTGGTGGTGGAAATCCGTGGCATGGGGCCGGTGGAAACGGTGCGGGTTGAGGCCAGCCAGTAGCCGCTGGTGGGATTTTTGCCGCTGGGCTGGGCGTCTCAGACAAATCCGCCTGCTAACTGCCCGGAATGAGGCTATTGCAAAATGGCGCGAATCTTGGCACCCTGTGCGCGATACGCCTATAATTAGTCCCCCCAGCGAGGTAATACTCATGTCAGCCCCCATATCAGCACTCATTCCAGCACCCCTCGCCAAGCAGCTCATTCCCGCTGCCCTGGCGTTGATAATGGCAGTTGCACTTTTCGCGCCGGGCAGTCAGGCCGCTGAGCTTGATCGCATTGGCAGTTTTGATTTTCCCACCTCCGGTTCGCCCGAAGCCCATGAGCATTTCACACTGGGCGTTGGCTACTTGCACAGTTTTGGTTTCATTCAGGCGCAGCGGGAGTTTCGTCTTGCTCAGGAACTTGACCCGGATTTTGCGATGGCATATTGGGGTGAGGTTTTCACTTATAACCACCCGTTTATTCCCATGGTTTGGGATGGCGAGTCGCCGGGCGCGGTGATGCGGCGCCTGGGTAAAACTTCGGAGGAGCGCATGGCCAAAGCGCCCACCGAACGGGAGAAAGGTTTTCTGCGCGCCGCCGAGGCTTTTGCGCTGACGCCGGGACCGGTGGGTCACCAACGCACCGCCTGGATGGAGGCGATGGGGGATTTGTATGAGCAGTTTCCCGATGACCGTGAGGTGGCGGCGTTTTATGCGGTGTCCACTTTGTCCGGCGCTACTGCTGCCGGGGATCAGCGTCAGCGTCTTAATATGAGGGCGGGGGCGCTGGCGCTGGAACTGTTTCGGGAGAATCCCAATCATCCGGGCGCGGCGCATTATGTGATACACGCTTTTGATGATCCTATTCATGCTCCTATCGCGCTTGCGGCGGCATTCAAGTATGCCACCATTGCGCCGGCTGTTTCTCATGCGCGGCACATGCCTACGCATATCTTTATTCAGCATGGGATGTGGGAGGAAGTGGCCAAGTGGAACGAGTCGGCTTTTGATGCGGCGGCGGCCTTGTGGGAGCCCGGCGACCGGCCTAACGACCAGAATCACTCTGCGGATTGGGGGCAGTATGGCGATTTGCAAATGGGTGATTTGGAGCGCTCCAAGATGTGGATAGCGCGGGCTGAGGAAGTGTTGCAAAAAAATTCGGATGACCGACGTTCCCATACTACCTTGCGCACTATGCGGGCGCGTCACATTATTGAATCCCAGCAGTGGGAAACGCGGCCGGTGAGTGATGACTTGATTGCGAGCGAATTGCTGGCTTTGGGTATCGGTGCCGCTCATTTGGGAGAGTGGGGTGTGGTGTACAGGGTGAACGAGCGGCTTGGCAAGATGGTTGATGAGGATTCCGACAATGTGTCGCTTAATGTGAGTTATGCGGAAGTCTCGGCTCTGGATATGATGGGTCAGATCATTCATTCAAGCGCTCCCGAGGCTGATCGGCTGTTTGCCAAAGCCGTTGCCGTGCTGGAAGAGGCGGTGGCACTCACTGAGCGACAACGCTTGCCCAACGGCGCGGCCAACCCGTTGAAGCCGGTGCATGAGTTTACCGGTGAGCTTCTGCTGCGGCACGGCGATGCTGAGGAAGCGGTGGCTTATTTTGAAACTTCATTGTTGCGCACACCCAACCGGCCATGGTCGCTGCTGGGTGCGGCGCGGAGTTACGCCAAGCTTGATAATACGGCGAAGGCCAGAGCCATGTATCAGGCCGTGTTGTCCAACTGGGATGATGACAGCCGTGCTGAGGTGCAAGAGGCCAGGGAATATCTGGCTTCCAGTGGTGGTTAGTCAGGGAGCATGATGAGTGCTGGCAAGTTTGAAACCGGAACTCCGCCTCATCAGTGCAGGAATTCACGCAGGAGTTATTACATGAAAGATACAAAGCACATCCGGCACGGCTCGCTTGAAAATGTTGCCGGCAACGGCTTGTTGAGCAGGCGGCATTTGCTGGGGCTGGGTTTGGCCGGCCTTGGCGGTGCGGCGGGCACGGCGGTGTTGGGGGCGGATGCGGGGTTGTCGCTGGAAATTCCGGCCTGGTCGAAGCAGCCGGGGCCTGGTAGCAGCGGCTACGGCGAGCGCTCACCTTTCACTGCCGATATGCAGCGCATAGCGAACACGCCCAATCCACTTTATCCCGGCGGCGGTGCTTCCCGTTCTCCCTTGCAACATTTGCGCGGCACTATCACGCCTAACGCCTTGCACTTTGAGCGTCATCACGCCGGTATTCCGGCTATTGATCCGGCGCAGCATCAGTTGGTAATTAATGGTCTGGTGCGGCAGCCGCTGCTGTTCCGTTATGAGGATTTGTTGCGTTACCCAATGGTCAGCCGTGTGCACTTCATTGAATGTTCCGGCAACAGTGGCATCCTGTTGCGCGATGAGCCGCCGGAAGGTTCGGCGCAATCTATTCATGGCCTGGTGTCTTGTGCCGAGTGGACTGGCATACCACTGTCGGTGCTGCTGGATGAAGCCGGTGTTGAAGCGGATGCCCGCTGGGTTAATGCGGTGGGCGCTGATGCGGCGAGCATGGGTCGTTCAATACCGTTGGACAAGGCGCTGGATGATGTGCTGGTGGCGCTGTATCAAAATGGCGAGCCGGTGCGCCCCGAGCAGGGTTATCCCATGCGTTTGCTGGTGCCGGGTTGGGAAGGCAATATCAATGTGAAGTGGCTGACGCAACTTAAACTGAGCACTACTCCAGGCCAGTTCCGCGATGAGACTTCCAAATATACCGACACGCTTCCTGACCGCAGCACGCTGCAATTTACTTTTCCGATGGGTTGCAAGTCGGTCATCACTTCCCCGTCCGGGGAGATGACGCTTGACCGGCGGGGCATTTATCAACTAACCGGCATTGCCTGGTCCGGCCACGGGCGCATTGCCCGCGTGGAAGTGAGCGCCGATGGCGGCAACAGCTGGGCTGATGCTTTGCTGGAACCGCAACATAACGAACGTGCGCTGGCGCGGTTTCATATTCCCTGGCAATGGACGGGCGGAGCCGCCGTGCTACAAAGCCGCGCCACCGACAGTGCCGGCAATGTGCAGCCCACCCGCGATGACATTATTGCTGAGCGTGGCACCATTAATTTTTATCATTACCATGGTATTCAAAGCTGGGCGGTGGCGGCTTCGGGTGGGGAGGTGAGTAATGTTTATGCCTAGTGACTCATCAGGCCAGGATGATTGTTGTAATAGTCGAATGTTTAACACATTTGTCTCGTCTGATTGTAAATGGGTGTGGCGTGTGTCTGGCGCATTTGTCTCGTCTGGTTATAAGTGGATGCTTAGTGCGCTCGTCCTCGTTTCCATAAGTGCCTGTCAACCTGAATCCGAAGGGTTCGCGCAGGAGTCAGCGCAGGAATCAACACCGGCGCTTGGCATTCCCGTCAGCGAAGTGGACTTGCAGCATTTTGATTTAATTGTTGACCAGAGTGGCGACACTTTGCCCGCTGGCAGTGGCACGCCGGTTCAGGGTGAGCAGATATATCGGCAAAGGTGTCAGGCCTGCCACGGGGTTGAGGGCGAGGGGACTATTAACAACACCCGTGTGGCAGGGGGCGATATGCAATCCACCGAGACGCCGATTCGCACTGTTGGCAGCTTCTGGCCTCATACCACTACCCTGTTTGATTTTGTACGCCGCGCCATGCCGGCAGATGCTCCCAAATCTCTCAGCGATGATGAGGTGTATCAGGTAACTGCCTTCCTGCTCTATCTGAACGATATAATAGAGGAAGACACGGTGATTGATGCCGAGAGCCTGCTTGAAATTGAACTGCCCAACGCCGATGGCTTTATTGACCGCAGCACTATTCATTGAAGCAAGAGCGCTGAAATAGAGAGAGTGAAGTATGTTATTTAAGTTACGATTACACTTGCGCGGTGCGGCGGTTGCCTGTTGTGCCTTTTTGTTTTGTGCGTTTTATGCCCCTTATTCCTTGCAGGCGGCTCAGGCTGAAAACAATGGTGCCGTTGCTGAAAGTGACGCTGATGAGGCTGGCATTGATACTGACATCGGCATTCAAGGCAACCTCACCATCCCCCGCATTGCCGGCGAGCCCGACTTCACCGATTTTGCCAACATGAGCCTCGGCACCGCCCTCGCCCGTTCCATGGCCAAGATTGAAGGCTTCACCCAGCGCGAGACCAACGATGGCGACCCCGCTTCGCAGCGCACCGAGGTTTACATCGGTTACGATGAAACCAAGTTGCACGCCATCTTCCTCGCCTTTGATGATGACCCTGAACAAATTCGCGCCAATATGTCCTCGCGGGAAAACATTGACGGCGATGATGTGGTGGAGATGACTATTGATACCTTCAACGACCAGCGGACGGCGTTCTCATTCCGCGTTACCCCGCTCGGCATTCAGTGGGATGCCCGCTGGACTGAAGGCTCATCCCTCCGCGCCGGTTTTGACACCACACTTGAAGCGGTGTGGGACAGCGAAGGGCAACCCACCGACCGGGGCTATATGGTGAAGATGGCCATCCCCCTGCGCAGCCTGCGCTTTCCCGATGAGGAAGAGCAAACCTGGCGGGTGCAGTTTGGTCGTCATATCCCCCGTGCCAGTGAATGGAATTACTGGCCGTCTTACTCCATCAATGTGGATGGCCGTTTGAACCAGACTGCATTGATGACTGGCGTTAGCAATGTATCCCCCGGCAACAATTATCAGATTATTCCTTTCATCTTTGCCCGTGATGTTGAAGCGATTGATATGCGCGCCAGCGGCGGTCCCATGTTAGACCGCACCTCGGAAACCGATGTGGGGGTGGATGCCAAGTTCGTCTTTAATGACAGCATGGTGCTGGATGTAACCATCAACCCGGATTTCAGCCAGGTGGAATCGGATGAACCCCAGGTAACTGTGAATGAACGATTTGAAGTGCAGTTTCCCGAGCGGCGTCCGTTCTTTGTGGAAAATGCCGACTTCTTTGCCACCGACTCAACGCTTATCTTCACCCGGCGCATTGTTGACCCGGAAGCCGGGCTGCGCTTTACCGGCCGTAGCGGCGATTATGGTTTCGGTGCCATCCTCATTAACGACGAGGCGCCCGGTCTGAACCGCGATGTTGACCATCCGCTGCATGGCGAGAAGGCCAACATCGGCATCATTCGCGGTTTTCGTGATATTTCCGAGCAGGATCGGGTGGGCTTTCTGTTGTCAGACAGGATTCTTGCGGACGGGCATAATCTGGTGGGTAGCATTGATGGCCGCTTTCGTCTTGGCGATAATTGGACGACGCAAATGCAAGTTGTTGGCACTGACAGTGAGCCGGTTGGTGGCGGCGTGAGTAGCACCGGTTATCAACGCAACATTCAGGTGAACCGGGTTGGCCGCACGGTGAATACGCACACCCACTTTATTGAAACTACGCCGGACTTTCGTGCCGAGTTGGGTTTCCAGCAACGTTTCTTCCGTAGTGATACTTCCGGGCTTCATAACCGCGTGGCGCTGAATTTCTTTCCGGAAGATTCCAGCGTTAGCCGCTGGAGCACCAGCCTGTTCAGCGTTTATATGGAAGATATGGCCGGCACCAAAATCTATCACCAGAACGGGCCCGGCTTTGACATTGAGTTTGATACTACCAGCTTCGGCGTGTCCTGGACTGATTATAACGAAGTATTGCTGCCGGGAGATTTCGCCGGTTTAACAAGCACCCAGAATTATGACTATGATAACTGGCAGCTGAGTTTTGATGACAGTTCATTCAGTTCGCTGGAGTTTGGTGTTAGTTATCGCTGGGGCACCACGCTCAATCTGGTGCCGCCGAGGGGCACCCTGCCTACGGTGGCCGACACCACTCGCGTTGATGCCGATATGTTATGGCGGCCTATTGACCGTTTGCGAGTTGTTAATACTTATCTTAATACCAAACTTGAAATGAGCGGTGGTGAGAAAGTTTTCAGCAACGAGATTGTGCGTAGCAACTGGAACTACCAGTTCACCCGTGAATGGTCGCTGCGCTTCATCGCCCAGTATGAAAAAACCGACGCCGGTCCGGCCACACGGCTGGCGGATAATGAAAACCTGAACTTTGACTTGTTGTTGCGCTATGTGATAAATCCGTGGTCGGCGTTTTATGCGGGCTATAATACCAACCGTAGCAACTTTGACATTGTGGAGAGGGAAGGCGAACGGGAACTGGTTGTGGCGGATGATTTGCGGCGTGATGGTAATCAGTTCTTTGTTAAATTTTCTTATTTGTTCCAGCGGTAGTATTATTTGTATCAGGAGGACTATGTTCATGCACTTATCTAGCAAACAAAATAAAATTCTTGCGCCGGTTTTTGCAGCAGGTGTTCTGGCGCTCTTTGCATCCACCCTGGTTTTCGCTCAGGCGGGTCGTGATATACGCCGCGAGAATCCGCAACTGGCAGCCCTGTTCAATGCCTTTGATGTTACCCACGCGAGTGCTTATGACGAGATTGCCGCAATCCTCGCCAACCCTTCCACCACCGAGGCTCGCAACGAACTGGCCATGCACTTTCGCATGATGCAAAACATGAGCATGAGCGACATGATGAGCAATATGAATATGGGCATGTCAATGGATATGCCATACGGCGACCTTGAAATAGCGGCGCGGGTGCGCCTGCTGGAAAGTATGCGCGAACAACACAGCGATAACGATGCCGCCGGTGCCTGGGCCGACAGCGATGCCATCAACCGGCGCACAGCCAGAGTGTTGCGCCATGGCCGCGCATTTGAGAATCGTTTGTTTGCCATCTATGTGGATGGCGACATCAGCGACAAGCAAGCCGCCGTGGCCGAGGCGGTGGCCGACTATCTGGAAGACGACCGCAACGCAGTGGCAAGCTCGCCCAAAGACAGCAGCTACCTGCTCAGCCATCCACAAGGCACCGCGTTTCAAACCTCCTTCCCCGGCCTCAGCGGATTTTTGTGGACGCAGCAGTGGCTGCAACTGGCAGCACTGGAAGCGGTAATTCTGGAACATCTGGACGAGAACTTCGCCGGCGGCGTGGCCACTGCGCTGGAACGTTTCTGGAACAAGATTGGTTCAGACGGCGGTATGTCCATGTTCCCGGCGCCGGTTGAACTGCCCATGGCACCAACCATCGCGCCGAACCTCTACAGCCAGTCGCCGGAGGCGGCCATCATTCTGGACAATCTGAATGTGCTGGAGACGCTGATTGCAGACACACTCGCCTATCCAAACATGAACAACCGGGAAGACCGCATTGACGAACTGGTCGCCGACTTCACCAACAAGGCGGAGAATCTGGATGATTCCATGAACTACCTGCTGTTCGCCTTGCGTGGCGGCATCTACAACCAGGGTGGTCCGGCGGTGGGCGAACTAATGCAATCAGAACGCAACCGCTCACGCGCGATGATGGATATGCAGCATAGTATGATTATGTCCACGCCTTAATCTCACGTAGTCAGTGCCCCACCACAACTACTGCCCTGCCCTGCGGTGCAAGCAAAACAATGGTCGCAAACAGTAACGGGGTGCTCTGCCAGTTCGTATTCCAGCAAGTCGCGCAGGTGTAGCCTGCCTCTCTTATCTTCCTCGCCTCCCCCATTTCCCTGCTTCCCCCCGCCACGAATATGCAGCCCCAACATCTGATTAAAATCACAATCATACAAGTAACCCTGCCAATCAACACTCACCAAATCACGGCACATCACTTCCTGCAAGTTGTCATCATTATGTGAATCTTTAAGTAGCGTCATATAACCATCAAACTGCTTGTGAGAAATCAGCGTACTACCAAACCGATTGATAGGCATATTGGCCAACGTGAACAACCTGTCAAACACAATGCCATACGCCTCATATAATTCCTGCTTATATTTATCCTGCAACTCATCCTGCCGCGGCGGCAAAGACGGTCCCAACGGGTTATAAACCAGATTCAAACCCAAACCGCTCCCCGCCTGCCCATACCCCAAACGATTCAAGCGCTGCAGCGCGGCAATGCTGCTCTCAAACACACCCTTACCACGCTGCTGGTCCACATTCTCCGCACTATAACAAGGCAAGGAAGCAATAATCTCAACCTCATACTGCGCCAGAAACTCCGCCAAACCTTCATAGCCCGGCTCCTCCAATATAGTCAAATTACACCTATCTATCACCCGCACCCCCAACTCCCGCGCCGCCACAACCAACCGCCTAAACTCAGGATGCATCTCCGGTGCCCCACCCGTAATATCCAGCGTCTCAAGCCCCCGCTCTTTCAACACCCGAATAATCAAATCAATCAACTCCCCATCCATCTTCTCCGTGCGATAAGGGCTGGAATTAACATGACAATGCAAACAGGCCTGATTACAGCGCAGGCCAATATTGACCTGCAAAGTAGTCAACCGCCGCCGCCGCACCGCCGGAAAGGTGCCAGGCCATAGCTGGGGTAATGTATTGTGCATGGTTTATATGTGTTCCATCGTAAACAGGTTGCTGATTCTGAGTTATTGTCACAAAAAAAGCAATTTTTTGTGACAATCAGCAAGGATTGTCACAAATTTCGTGGATTTTTGTGGCTATTGTGAGAATTGTCACAAATTTTGCGGATTTTTGTGGCTATTGTGGGGATTGGCACGAGTGTTGTGGGTTTGTTGTGGGTGGTGCCGTCCGGAGCCATCTCTGGGTTGGGGGGCTGGTATTAAGGGGGGCGGACTGCTAGCATACGCTGAAATCTGCACTATATGACCCTATCAGGAGCCTCATCATGAACGATAAGAAAACTGTTAATTTGCATCAAGCTTATGCCACTGACCCTCTGCAAGCTGATATGGCGTTGTGGGGGCGAGAGGGGCGAAAAGTTGACCTGCTTGGCCGCCGTGGCTTTTTGCATAAGGCTGGCCTGTTATCGCTGACGACTGCGTTGGGTATGCAGATTCCGTTGGCGCGGAATATGCCGGCCGGGTTGATACCGGCGGCGTTTGCTGCCGAGAATGCGCCGGAGGTTTTGCCGGGTAAGGACGGGTTGATTATTCTCAATGACCGTCCGATTAATGCCGAGACTCCTGCGCACTTGCTGGATGATTCGGTTACGTCAAACGATCGTCTGTTTGTTCGCAACAACGGCTTGCCGCCGGAAAATATCAATGTGGACACTTGGGAGTTGCGGGTTGAAGGTGAGGCCTGTGTGCAGCCAACGACTTTTACTATTGCTGATCTGCGTAGTCGTTTTGAAACGGTTACGCTGCAACTGCAACTGGAATGTGGCGGCAATGGCCGTAGCGAGTTTGTGCCTGCGGCCAGTGGCAACCAGTGGACTACCGGCGCGGTGGGTTGCCCGCGCTTCACCGGTGTGCGTCTGCGTGATGTGTTGAACGCTTGCGGCGTGAGTGAGGATGCCGTGTATGTGGGTTACTACGGGGCGGATACTCACACCAGCGGCGACCCTGAGCGCGACCCTATCTCGCGCGGGGTGCCCATTGAGAAGGCGCTGGAGGCGGAATCCCTGATTGCTTTTCAGATGAACGGTGCTGATATTCCATTGCAAAACGGTTATCCGTTGCGCATGGTTTGCGCTGGCTGGCCTGGTTCGGTTTCCGGCAAGTGGCTGAATCGTCTGGTGGTGCGCGATCGGGTGCATGATGGCGAGAAGATGTCGCCGCCCTCTTATACGGTTCCCGTGAGACCGGTGGCGCCGGGCACGGTGGTGGCTGATCGTGATATGCGCATCATTGAATCCATGCCGGTGAAATCGCTGGTAACTTTTCCGCAATCCGGCATCAGCCATGACCGACGGAGCAGGCTGACTATACGAGGCCATGCCTGGGCCGGTGATAATCAGGTGAGTGCGGTGTTTGTATCCACCGACTTTGGTGTCACCTGGCTACCGAGTGCGCTTAATCCCGCAGCCAATCGCCTGGCCTGGCAGGACTGGCGAACCTGGGTGGAGTTCCGGCAAACGGGGTATTACGAAGTTTGGGCGCGGGCTGTTGACGACCAGGGCAACTCGCAGCCCATGGTGGTGCCGGGCTGGAATCCGCGGGGTTATTTGAACAATACCTGTCATCGGGTGGCTGTGCAGGTGGTGTGAACAAGTTGATTCCACAACCCGCGTTGCTGGTGCTGGTTTGTTGCCTGATAATACCCGTGCAGGCTGCGGAAGAAGATGCGGGCAATCTTGACCAGGCCACCGGCCTCATCATCGCCGAGGGCTGGCAGGATGTGCAAGCCAACTGCACGGAATGCCACAGTGCCCTGCTAATCACCCAAAACTCCGGCAGCCGCGCCGTATGGGAAAGCCGACTGCTGTGGATGCGAGAAACACAAGGCATGGACGAGCTGGGTGTAACACTGGAAAACCGCATTCTGGACTATCTCGCCACCAACTATCCCCAACAGCAGGCCACCCGGCGGCGGAACTTGCCGGTTCTTTTGTTGCCGGTTAGTCCTTAATCTCTGTTATGAGTGACGAATCAGCAAGTCTGCCGGAAGACAATGTGCCACCGGCTACTGCGGGGGCGGATGTGGGGGGTGGTGCGGAAGTTGCCGGGCGGCAGCCGGGGTTGTTGTTGGCTTGTTGTTGTTTTTTTGGGGTGTTGTTGATTATTGCGGTGGGGTTGTTTGGGTTTGGGGTTGATTTGCGTGTTTTGATGTTTTTGTGTTTGCTTTATGCGGGTGTGTTGGCGCGGTGGCTTGGGTATGGTTATGGGCAATTACGTGAGTTTATGGGGGATGCTATCGGGCGGGCGTTGCAGGCCATCTACATATTTATTTTGATTGGCATGGTGATTGCTAGTTTTATGCAAAGCGGCACCATTGCGGCGTTGATGTATTACGGGCTGGGCTGGTTGAGTCCGGCATGGTTTCTGCCGCTGGGTTTGGTGTTGTGTGCTCTGATGTCGGTGGCTACGGGTACCAGTTGGGGGACGGTGGGTACTCTGGGTGTGGTGTTTGTTGGTATGGGTATGGCCATGCAAATTCATCCGCCGCTGGTGGCTGGTATGGTGGTGTGTGGTGCTACTTTTGGTGACAAGATGTCGCCGGTTTCTGACACTACCAATTTGGCGGCCATGAGTGCGGAGACTAATCTTTATCGCCACATCTATGCCATGTTGTTCACCACATTGCCCACTTTTTTGCTGGTGCTGGTATTGTTTTTTGTGCTTGGCTTGAGTTACAGTGCGGCCAGTTTGCCCCAGGCTGAACTGGATATCATACGAACTGCATTGGCTGAGAATTATGATTTGCAGCCGGTTGTTACCCTGTTGCCACTATTGCTGATGTTGGCACTGAGCCTGCGTCGGGTGGCGGCTGAATTAACTATGGCGGCGGGCATCCTGCTGGCGGTTGCGGTTGCCGTGTTGTGGCAGGGTCATGGTGCGGTTGAGGTGTTGAACGCGCTGTGGGCCAACAGCCCGGGCGACACCGAAGTGGAAAGCCTCGATGAATTGCTGGGGCGAGGCGGCATCAGTAGCATGAGTGGGACGCTGTTGCTGGCTATCATGGCGCTGGCACTGGGTGGCATCCTGCATCGTGCCGGATTTCTGAAGGTGTTGCTTGCCGGCATCATTGAACGGGTGCGAGGCACCGCCGCGCTGCTGGCGACCACTATGGGTTCAGGGCTAATCGGCAATCTCGCCATGGGCGAGGCTTATATCTCCATCCTTCTTAATTGCCAGCTTTTCCGCCAGAAATATCAGCAACAAGGGCTGGACAAAGCCATGCTATCCCGCTCGGTGGAAGAGGGTTCAACCCTCACTACCAGCCTTATTCCATGGACCACCGCCGGTGCGTTCTATGCGGCAACACTTGGGGTGCCGGTGCTGGATTACCTGCCTTATGCTTTCTTCAACTATCTTAATGGCCCGCTGGCGGTTGCCATGACGTTGCTGGGCTTTGGTGTGTTGCGCCAAAAGGCTTCCGGTGAAGATGAAATCACCTCATAAAATGGTTTACCTGATTGGTAAAGATGTGTAGAATGGAGTTATCTTGGAAATCCAGTACAAGGACCAGAAAGTGCGATGGCAGCATAGACTGGGCCGAAGTTACTGCCATCCGTATTGAATACATAGGAGACTACCATGACTGAGTTAACTACACCCTTCGCGCCGGACTACGCTTCGCCGCCGGGTGAAACTATTCTTGACATTGCTGAGGAGCGTGGCTGGACCCAAGCGGAATTATCTCGCCGCCTGGGTTACACCGAAAAACACATTAGCCAAGTTATAAATGGCAAGGTGCCACTAAGTGTTGATGCCGCACAACGCTTGCAACGCGTACTAGGCAGTACAGTAGATTTCTGGCTGTTGCGGGAAGCTAATTACCAAAAGCACAAGGCTCGCCTGGAAGAAGCGGACAAATATGCCGGGTGGGTTTCCTGGTTGGATGAACTCCCGCTTAAGGCGTTGATGGACAGTGGCGCAATCGCCAAAAGGCGCATTGACGCACGAACCAAGCCTGACTTGGTTGAGGCATGCCTGCGCTTTTTTGGTGTAGCTTCGCCAGAAGATTGGCGTGCTCACTATAAGCACATGCAACTAGCCTTTCGCCGCAGCCATAGTGAACAATCTGATATGGGCGCTATTTCCGCCTGGCTGCGCTTGGGTGAGTTACAGGCAGAGAATATTGTTTGTCGTAAGTACAGCAAAACCAACTTTGAAAAGGCATTGCGTGCTATTCGCAAGCTCACTTGTGAACAGCCAAAAGTATTTGAGCCCAGAATGCGTAAATTACTGCAAGAGGCTGGCATTCTTCTTGTACTGGTGCCATCCATTCCTCGCGCCCATGTGAGCGGCGTTGCGCGCTGGCTGAGGCCAACTCAACCACTAATTCAGTTATCTCTTTACGGCAAGACTAACGACAAGTTCTGGTTTAACTTTTTCCATGAGGCGGCACACATTCTACTGCATTCAAATAGCAGCAAAGAAAAGAAATCTATCTATCTGGACGACCTCAACTCCAGCAATGTCAATAACCAACGAGAACGCGAGGCAAATGAATGGGCGGCCAATTGGTTGATTCCACCCAAATGTAAATATACTCTCCCTACGCTACGCAGTAAGCAATCAATAAGAAGCTTTGCCAAGCAAATCAATGTACACCCCGGCATTATCGTTGGACGGTTACAGCACGAATCTCTGGTCAAGCACTCCCAGATGAACGATCTAAAACAAAAGTTCGGGATAGCGTGTGATAATGTTTAACATTGAACTTGGGGTTTGATTCTCTTATGGAACTGCATCTTTTTCGGCATGGTCAAAGTGGCTGGAATGTATCCAGGCGGGTGCAGGGGCATAGTGAATCCCGGCTTACTGATGCTGGTGTTGAGCAGGCCAGGGAACTGGGGCGGCGGGTGAAGGCTATTGGGTTTGATAGGGTGTATTGCAGTAGTAGCCAGCGAACTCGGCAGACGGCGAGGTATATGTTTGGTGGGGAGGCTGAGGAGATTTGTTATCGGGATGCTTTGCGGGAGATATTTCTTGGTCCCTGGGAGGGGCGGTTGTATGAGGATGTGAAAAGTCATGAGCCGGATTCTTTTCATCACTTTTGGCATCAGCCTCATTTGTTTAATGTGTTGGGGGCGGAGTCATTTTATGATTTGCAGAAACGGGCTGTGGCGGCGGTGGGTGATATTTATAGTGAGTGTGCGGGGCAGACGGTGGCGCTGGTTAGCCACGGGGCGTGGATTAAAACTGTGCTGGCTCACTTTCAGGCGCTGGATATGAGTGAGTTGTGGACTCCTCCGCATTTGCACAACTGTGCACATAGCATCATTCATCTGCATGGCGGTGGGAATGGTAAGGTACTGCAGATTGCTGATGTGGCGGCGAATGCGATGGATACGGCGAATAGCCCAACCGCAGGTGAGCCACGATGACACCCAGAGCAGTGAGGCTAATATACTTCGCGCTGGTTGCATCGCTGTCGCTGGCATTGGCGCAGGCCATTGGCTATTGGGTGAATATCGCAATTCCCCAATACAGCACAGTGGAACTGAATAGTTTGATTCATCTCACCCATATTCGTAATTTTGGCGGCGTGTTTGGTTTGTTGCAGGGTAGCGGCTGGTTGTTTGCGCTAATCAGTGCCATGCTGCTGGGCGGCATCATTGTTTATTTGGCGCTGGGTCGCACGGTGCGGCATTATGAATATATCTGTTTTGGTTTCATCGTGGGCGGCGGGGCAAGTAATATTCTGGATCGTCTGGTTTATGGCAGTGTTATTGATTACATTGATATCCAGCACATCCCCTGGTGGCATTATGTGTTCAACGTAGCGGATGTAATGGTGCATCTGGGTATATGGCCGTTGCTGCTGTTGAGCATATTGCACGAACGAAAGCGGGTATGATTGAAGCAAAGCGTTGGTGTGCGAGAACGACACATACTTGTACATAACTAAATCAGGAGTGACTACTTTGGCTACAACTTCCGATACAACTTCCGGTGCGGAGCGTTTCAGTGGCGTGCTGGCACCGGTCATTACACCTTTTCGGGAAGACCTGAGTCCGGATCAGGATAAGTTTAACCGGCACTGCCAGTGGCTGCTCGGTCAGGGGGTGAATCTGGCGGTGTTTGGCACCAACAGTGAGGCGAACTCTCTTGGCTTGCAGGAAAAACGCGGCTTGCTGGATGGTTTGCTGAAAGCCGGAGTAAGCCCGGCGCAGCTGATGCCCGGTACTGGCAACTGCTCGCTTATTGATGCGGTGGAACTCACCCGTCATGCGGTGGCGGCGGGCTGCCGCGGGGTGTTGATGTTGCCGCCTTTCTATTACAAGGGGGTTAGCGATGATGGCCTGTTTCGTTTTTATGCGGAAGTGATTGAGCGGGTGGGGGATGCAGGGTTGGCGGGGGTGAAGCTGTATCTTTATAACTTTCCCCTGATGTCTCAGGTGCCGCTATCGGTTGCGCTGATTGACCGGCTGGTGCAGGCCTACCCCGATGCCGTGGCCGGCGTTAAAGACAGTTCCGGCGACTGGGATAACATTCAGGCTATGCTGAATCGGAACTGGCCGGATTTTCGGGTGTTCTGCGGCTCGGAAAGCCTGCTGCTGCAAACCCTGCGTAGCGGCGGCGCGGGCTGCATTTCGGCGACTGCCAATGTGAACCCGGCCGCCATTGCCCGGCTGCACAAGACCTGGGCTGATGACGATGCTGACGCGGATTCTCAACAGGCGCAGCTTGATGTCATACGGCAGATATTCCAGAGCCTGCCCATAATCCCGGCGCTCAAGGCCGCCACCGCCGATTACAGCGGCGATGAACATTGGGCGCGGCTGCGGCCGCCGCTGGTGGCACTGAACTCCGAGCAGCGACAAGCCTTGCGGCAGGCTCTGGGCAAAGCCGGGTTCCAGATGCCCGCCCTCACTTAAAGTATGTGGCGGATAATTAACCAATGGTGAGAGGAGTCGGTGGCGCAGGCCACCGGATGGGGGGATTCCCTGTGATTTATCTCAAATGTGCTGACCAGCTACAAAGTATAGACAAGCACACAGGCTTCCGGTAGCCTTTGAGTCCTGTATGTTGCTCGGGGCGCCCTGAATCGGCGTACGAAGCGGCAAATACAATGGCTGGCCTGCGCTGGCTGAACCATGACCAGGAGAGGCAACTTATGAAAATCAGACAACTCTTTGAATATACACAAAAGACGCTGCTCAGCGTAGTGCTGTTGTGCGCGACCATGAGCGGTGGCACAAGCCTGCTGGCGCAGGACACCACTGAATGCACAGGTGAATTCGTTGGTGATGCGGCCCTGTCCTGCAGCACAGGCCTGTCGGCGCAGGACACCACGCAGGACACCATTGAATGGACCACGCTGGGCAACGATTTTGCCCACACCCGCTACACCCCGGCTGAGCAGATTACGGTGGAGAATTTCTCCGAACTGGAGGAGGCCTGGGTTTGGGATGGTGCCAGTTTCGGCGCGGTGAGTGGTCGTTCCACGCCCAGTTACATCAATGGCAAGCTCTACACGGTGGCGGGCTACCGCCGCTTTGTGGTGGCCATTGATCCGGCTACTGGTGAGACAATATGGTCTTTCCGTCTGCCCCACACCGAGCGCTGGGATTACTCCATGCGCGCCGATTATGGCAAGGGAGTGGGCTATGCGGAGATTGACGGTAAGGGTGTTATCTATATCATCACGCCGGGCTTCTTCCTGGTGGCGCTGGATGCGGAAACCGGCATCCCGTTGCCGAATTTCGGCGAGCCGGTGCCCATTGATGGCTTCCCGCAAAGCGGCGTGGTGGACCTGCTGGGCGACCTGGGCCATCCTTATGATGCCTACGAGGGCATCCCGCTGGAACGGGGATACATTACCGCCTCTTCACCGCCCATCGTGGTGAACGACACTGTGGTAGTGGGCAACTCGGCCGAGCAGGGTTATCTTCAGGCGCGTATTGAAAATGTTCCCGGTGATATTCTGGGCTACGATGCGCGCACCGGCGAGTTTAAATGGAAGTTCAATGTTATTCCACGGCCTGGTGAATACGGACATGAAACCTGGGAGAACGATGCCTGGGAATGGACCGGCGATGTGTCTTCCTGGGCGCCGCTGTCGGCGGATTTGGAAAATAATCTGGTGTATATCCCCACCAATGGTGCCACCATTGATTACTATGGCGGCTTTCGCCCCGGTGATAACCTGTTTGGCACCAGCCTCATTGCTTTGAATGCCGGCACTGGTGAACGGGAATGGCATTTTCAGATGGTTAAGCACGACATCTGGAACTACGACACGCCCACCGCGCCGGTGTTGCTGGATGTGAATATCCCGGGGCGCGGCAGGGTTCCGGCGGTGGCGCAGATTACCAAGCAGGCGTTTGTGTATGCTTTCAATCGCCTGACCGGCGAGCCGCTGTGGCCAATGGAATATCGTGAGGTGCCGCGCTCTCATGTGCCGGGCGAAGTGCTTGCTACCACTCAGCCCTTCCCTACCCGACCTGCGCCTTACGATATGCAAGGTTTGCCTGCCGACGAGATTATTGATTTCACACCGGCGTTGCGGCGTGAAGCCTTGCAGGTGTTGGCCAATTATGAATACGGGCCGCTGTTCACACCGCCGCTGCATCCTGATAATGAGCTGGGCAAACTCGGCGCCTATATCTGCCCCGCTGGTAGCGGGGGTGCCAACATCACCGGACCGGCGGTGGCTGACCCGGGCAGTGGTGTGCTCTTTGTGTCTTCGCACAAGGGTTGTGGCACGCTCGGCATCATTCCGGGTGAGGAGGCTGACCCGCAATTTCCTGAGCCCACCGGAACAACCATCGCCCGTTATGCGGCCAGCCGCGGTGCCCGTGGAACGCCGGTGCCCCGGCTGGAGTCCGGGCTGCCGTTGTTCAAGCCGCCCTATAGCCGCATTACCGCTATTGATATGAACACGGGTGAGCACCTGTGGTGGATTGCCAGTGGTGAAACTCAGGACAGGGTTCGTAACAATCCGGTGCTTGAGGGAATTGATATTGGTGATACCGGTACCGGCAATCTTGTGCCCATGGTGGCCACGCCCAATATGCTGATTTATAGTGATACTGCCAGTGATGGTGCAACTGCCCTGTTGTATGCGGTGGACAAGGCTACCGGTGAGGAGTTGGTGAGCATTGAGGTGCCTGAGCGTAGCCGCTATGGCATGAGTAGCTGGGTGCACGAGGGGCGTCAGTACATCATTCTGCAAACCGGGGCCTCACTCACTGCCATGGCTTTGCCGGATGATTCAGAATCAGGTGCCGGGTACTGAGTTTTCTTCTTCTGCGGCTTCTTCGGTATCCACCGCTTCAGCGTAGTCATCTGCGCCGCGGACTTCGCGTTCCACCAGTTCCACATAAGCCATGGGCGCATTGTCTCCCGGCCGCTCGCCGCACTTGAGAATGCGGATGTAGCCACCGGGACGGTCGGCATAGCGGGGACCCAGTTCGGTGAACAGTTTGCCCACCGTGGCCTTGTTGCGAATACGGTTGAACGCCAGGCGGCGGTTGGCCACGCTGTCTTGTTTCGCCAGGGTGATGAGCGGCTCGGCAACGGTGCGTAGCTCTTTGGCTTTCACCAGTGTTGTCTTGATGAGTTCATGCTCCACCAGCGACGCAGTCATGTTGCGAAACATGGCGGTTCGGTGTGCACTGTTGCGGTTTAGTTTACGGCCGCTTTGTCTGTGACGCATAGCTGGTTACCTGTCTTGTGTTCTGTTTCGGTCTGTCTCTCGTTCTGCTTTTCACTCTGTCCCGCGCCCTACCTTGTGTCGCCGGGTAGTTTGACACTGGGCGGCGGCCAATTTTCCAGCCGTACGCCAAGCGACAAGCCGCGGGTTGCCAAAACATCCTTAATCTCGGTAAGTGATTTCTTGCCCAGATTGGGTGTTTTCAACAATTCAGTTTCGGTGCGCTGGATAAGGTCTCCAATATAGTAAATATCCTCGGCCTTGAGGCAGTTGGCCGAACGCACGGTTAATTCCAAATCATCCACCGGGCGCAACAGAATCGGGTCAATCTCATCTTCACGCTTTTCGGGCTCGGCCAGAATTTCGTTCTGCAGGTCAACAAACACGCCCAGCTGGTGCTGAAGAATGGTGGCGGCACGGCGGATAGCCTCTTCCGGCTCAATGGTGCCATTGGTCTCCAGTTCAAGAATTAACTTGTCAAGGTCGGTGCGCTGTTCAACACGGGCGTTTTCCACCGAATAGGATACCCTTGTAACCGGGCTATAGGATGCATCCAGCAACAGCTTACCCACCGCACGGGTTTCTTCATCATCACTCGCGCGGCTGTCAACGGGTGCATAGCCGCGCCCTTTGCGCACCGTCATGTGCATCTTTATCTCGCCGTTACCACTCAGATTGGCGATAACATGGTCGGGATTAATAATCTCCACATCGTGCCCAACTTCAATATCTCCGGCAGTTACCGCGCCTGCTCCCTTTTTATTCAGGGTTAGCGTGGCTTCATTGTTATTGTGCAGAATAATCGCAACACCCTTGAGGTTGAGCAGGATTTCAATAACATCCTCGCGCACACCCTCAATGGTGCTGTATTCATGCACAACCCCTTCAATCTCCACTTCCTCAACAGCGGCTCCGGGCATGGAGGAAAGTAGAATACGGCGCAGGGCATTACCCAGAGTGTGGCCGAAACCACGCTCCAGCGGCTCAAGCACAACTTTTGAATGATACTTGTCGAACTCTTCAACCTGTATCACTTGTGGTGTTAAGAAATCTGATAAAGAAATTTGCATGCAATCCACCTTAGTTAAACAAATTATTACTTGGAATACAGTTCCACAATCAGGTTTTCGTTAATCTCCGGAGGCAGGTCTTCACGACCGGGCTTGCGCGTGAATTGCCCTTCCAGTTTTGTTTGATCAACAGAAACCCATTCGCTGGGACTACGTTGTGCGGCCAGTTCCAGAGCAGCCTTGATGCGTAGCTGTTCTCTGGCCTTTTGCCGCACGGCAACCACATCCCCTTCCTGCAACTGATAGGAGGGAATGTTTACCGGCTCGCCGTTCACTGTAATTGCCTTGTGTGATACCAGCTGTCGTGCTTCGGCCCGGGTGGAACCAAAGCCCATGCGATAGACCACATTATCAAGCCGACACTCAAGCAATTGCAGCAGATTTTCGCCGGTGGCTCCTTTTCGGCGTGCGGCTTCCTTGTAATACCCGCGAAACTGTCTCTCAAGCACACCGTAAGTGCGCCGCACCTTCTGTTTTTCACGAAGTTGCACACCGTAATCGGATAGACGACCGCGCCGTTGTCCGTGCTGACCGGGGATGGCCTCGGTTTTGCACTTGCTGTCAATGGGACGAACGCCGCTCTTCAGGAACAGGTCTGTTCCTTCGCGTCGGGAAAGTTTACATTTTGGGCCTAGATAACGGGCCATGTTTCATCTCCTGCTTTGTTCATTACACACGCCGCCTTTTGGGTGGGCGGCAGCCGTTGTGCGGTATCGGGGTTATATCGGATATGTTGCTCACCCTGATGCCGCAGTTGTTCAGGGCACGCACCGCTGACTCGCGGCCTGGCCCGGGACCGTTCACTCTTACATCCAGAGTTTGCAGCCCATATAGCTCCATCGCGTTTTTGCCGGCGCGTTCCGCAGCAATCTGAGCGGCGAACGGCGTGCTTTTGCGCGAACCACGAAATCCCGAACCACCGGCTGTTGCCCAACTCAGGGCATTACCCTGGCGGTCTGTGATGGTGATAATCGTGTTGTTGAACGAAGCGTGAATGAACGCGATGCCGTCTACGACGGTGTTGCGCACTTTCTTCTTCGCTGATTTTGTTGCTGGCTTTGCCATAAACTGTTTACTTCCTTATCGGTTTGCGCGGGCCCTTGCGGGTGCGTGCATTGGTTTTGGTACGCTGGCCGCGCACCGGCATGGAACGACGGTGGCGGATGCCGCGATTGCAACCCAGGTCCATCAATCGCTTGATGTTCATTGAGATTTCCCGGCGCAGGTCGCCTTCAATAAGCAGTTTGGCGACTTCGGCGCGGACTCTGTCCAGCTGCTCGGGGCTCAGTTCTCCGGTGCGAGTGGCGGGTTTGATTCCGGCTATCTCACAAATGGCCTGTGCCCGGCTTGAGCCGACGCCATAAACATGTCGCAATGAGATTGCGATGTGTTTGTTGTCTGGTATGTTTACTCCGGCAATACGTGCCATGGTGTTACTCCGCTTTCGTTTCTCTGCTGTGTTGCTCTGTGTGTGCTGCTCTGCGTGTGTTACTGTGCGTTGCCCTGTGTATCTCTGTGTTGCTCGCTGGGTTGGCTACCGTTAGCCCTGTCGTTGCTTATGGCGTGGTTCCGCGCTGCAAATAACACGAACGGCGCCATTGCGACGAATCACTTTGCAATTCCGGCAAATCTTCTTTACTGATGCTCTGACTTTCATGGCTTTCTCCTGTAACTGTCTCTCGTATTCTCTCAACTGTTTCTCTTAATCGTTTCTACTGTCTCTTGCGCTGGCTTTCGCAATAGTCTCCGTTAACTATATGCCGCTACGGCCATAGTTGCCCAGTTTGGATTTCTTCATTAATGAATCATATTGATGTGACATCAAATGTGACTGCACTTGCGACCAGAAGTCCATGGTAACCACCACCGAGATAAGCAAGGCGGTGCCGCCCAAGTTGAAAGGTACGCTGGCAACCATCTGTGTAAGGTCCGGCAACAGGCAGACCAGCGTGATGTAGATGGCACCGAACATGGTCAGCCGCGTGATAACGCCGTCAATGTATTTCGCGGTTTGCTCGCCCGGACGAATTCCCGGAACAAACGCGCCTGAACGACGCAGGTTATCCGCCACATCGCGCGGATTGAACACCAGCGCGGTATAGAAGAAGCAGAAGAATACAATCATGGCGCTGAAAATGATTATGTATAGTGGCTGCCCTGGCCCGATTAGCAGTGCCAGGTCTTGCAGCCACTCGGCTCCTTCTGACTGGCCGAACCACTGACCCAGCGAGGCCGGGAACAGCAGGATGCTGCTGGCGAAAATGGCCGGAATCACACCTGCCATATTAATCTTCAGGGGTAAATGGCTGGACTGGGCTTGATACATTTTGCGACCCTGCTGGCGCTTGGCGTAGTTGACGGTAATTCGTCGCTGAGCGCGCTCCACATAAACAATGCAGGCCACTATCAGAATCGCAAGCATCCCTACCACCAGCAGCAGCACGGCGCTGATTTGTCCTTCATAAGCCTGGGTGAGCGAGGTGCCGATGGCTGCGGGGAAGCCCGCCACGATGCCGGCAAAAATCAACATGGAGATGCCGTTGCCAACGCCCTTTTCTGTAATCTGTTCGCCGAGCCACATCAGGAACATGGCACCGGTTACCAGAGAAATAATCGCAGTAACATTGAACGCCAGGCCGGGGGCGTAAGCCATCGGCTGCAACAGGCCGACTGTCATGCCGGTGGCTTGAATCAGAGCCAGAACCAGAGTGCCGTAGCGTGTGTATTGGCTTATCTTGCGGCGGCCGGACTCGCCTTCTTTTTTCAGTTGGTCCAGTTGCGGCGTTACCGCGGTGAGCAGTTGCATGATGATGGAGGCGGAAATGTAAGGCATGATGCCGAGGGCTACGATACTCATGCGCTCCAGAGCGCCGCCGGTGAACATATTGAACATGCCGGCGAAAGTGCCCTCGTTCTGGTTGAAGAAGGCGGCGAACTGCAAGGGGTCAATGCCCGGCACAGGGATATGAGTGCCGATGCGATAGACCAGCAGGGCGAGCAGCAGGAACAACAGGCGAGACTTGAGCTCACCGAGGCCGGCGCCTATGTTTTCCGGATTTAATGCGGGTTGATTTGCCATTTTCTTTGCCTGTTTGTTGCCCTAGCTCTGTTGCTCGTTGTCTTGTTTGTCGTCTTGCTGATTCTGTTGCTGGTTTTGCTCGCTCTCTTGCTGTGCATCCTGCGCTTTCTGGCTCTCCTGTTGCCCTTCTTCCTGTGCCTCTTGCGCTTGCTGGTTCTCTTGCTGCCCTTGCTGCGCCTTCTGGCTCTCTTCCTGTGCCTCTTGTGCTTCCTCTGCCTTTTGGCTCTCTTGCTGTGCCTCCTGTGCTTCCTCTGCTTCTTGGCTCTCTTGCTGTTTTTGCCGCCTTTGCTGCTCTTGCAACTTTTGCTTTTGCTGGCTCTGCTGCTTCTTTTGTTTCTCTTGCTGTTTCGTCGGCTGTGCGTCAACTTTGCCACCAGCTGCCTCAATAGCTGCGCGGGCGCCCTTGGTAACGGCGATGCCTTTCAGTGTTACTGCCTTAGTTACTTCGCCTGACAGCATGACCTTGACTCTTTGAGTGTCCGCCTTAATCAAGTTGGCACTTCGCAGGGCGGTGAGGTCAATCACTTCGGCGTCAATTCGGTTCAATTCGGCGGTGCGTACCTGTGCGGTAACGCGGCCCACCCGTGAGGTGAAGCCGAACTTGGGCAGGCGCATCTGCAAGGGCATCTGCCCGCCTTCAAAGCCGGGCGCTATCTTTCCTCCACTGCGGGACTTCTGTCCCTTGTGGCCGCGACCGCTGGTCTTGCCGCGACCGCTGCCGATTCCGCGGCCAACGCGCTTGGGGGCTTTTGTGCTACCTTGCGCGGGAGCCAGTTGATTCAGTTTCATGTTCATTTCTTTGCCTTGCTAGCCGTTTTCTTACCGGCTGTCTTTTTGCTAGCTGTCTTCTTGCCAGGCGTTTTCTTGCTAACTGCCTTTTTACTGGATGTCTTTTTAACCGCTGTCTTTTTACCTGTGGCTTTCTTGCTGGTCGTTCTGCCGCCTGCCTTGCTGATTGCTTTGCTGTCTGTCTTGCCAGCTGCTGTGCTACCTGCCTTGCTGGCCGCTTTGTCGCCTGCCTTGCCAGTTCCTGTGCTATCTGCCTTGCTGGTCGCTTTGTCGCCTGCCTTGCCAGTTGCTTTGCTATCTGCCTTACCAACCGCTTTGTCATCTGTCTTGCTAGTCGCTTTGTCATCTGTCTTGCTAGTCGCTTTGTCGTCCGCCTTGCTGACTGTTTTGCTACTTTCCTCAAAGACCACCATATAGTTCACTTTGTTAATCATGCCGCGAACCGAGGGTGTGTCTTCCAGTTCCACGGTTTGATGCATGCGGCGCAGGCCAAGTCCCTGCACGCACTGGCGGTGCCGGGGAAGTTTGCCTATCGGGCTACGCACTAAAGTAACCTTGACTGTTTTCTTTGTCTGGCTCATTTGATTCATTCACTCATCTAACGCATTTACTCATCTGGTTCATCTGGCTCATTCAGCTCACTCGGCTCATCTGATTTCTTCAACGGGCTTGTCGCGCCTGAGTGCTATTTCAGTTGGCGACCTCATGTCGCGGAGGCCTTTGAAGGTTGCTCGCACTACATTTACCGGATTGGTGGAGCCGTAGCATTTGGCTAATACATTTTGCACTCCGGCCAGTTCCAGAATTGCGCGCATGGCGCCGCCGGCAATAACGCCGGTGCCTTCGGATGCCGGCTGCATATACACTTTGGAGGCACCGTGCCTGGCCTTGATTGGGTATTGCAGGGTGGTGCCATCCAGTTCTACGAAAATCATGTTGCGGCGGGCGGCTTCCATGGCTTTTTGAATGGCCAGCGGCACTTCGCGAGCCTTGCCGCGGCCGAAGCCCACACGACCATTGCCATCACCGACAGCGGTCAGCGCTGTGAATCCGAAGATACGGCCACCTTTTACTACCTTGGCGACGCGATTGACCTGAATCAGTTTTTCCTGCAGGCCTTCTTCGTTCTTTTTCGCTTCTTCTTTAAATGCCATGTCTTTAAACCTGTTGGTGATACCTTATGTGTCCCTTTCGGGAATGTTTAGCCTTTGCTCGTTGGTCGGATAATTAAAACTTCAGTCCACCGGCGCGGGCCGCTTCGGCCAATGCCTTGATTCTGCCGTGGTAGGCGTAGCCTGAGCGGTCAAAGGCTACTTTTTCAATTCCCGCCGCTTTCGCCCGCTCGGCGATTAGTTTGCCAATCTTTTCAGCCGCCTTGACATTGCCGCTTGCACTGGCCCGTGTTTTTTTCTCAACGGTTGAGGCGCTAACCAGCACCTTGTCTCCCTCCGGTGAGAGAACCTGGGCATAGATGTGACGCGGCGAGCGAAACACGCACAGGCGGTGCATGCGCAGACTGGTAATCTTCGCTCTTGCCCGTTTTGCCCGGCGTAACCTTGCTGTCTTCTTCACGCTCATTTCATAAACCCTTGGTTCAACTCTTACTTCTTTTTGGCTTCCTTTCGATACACATGTTCGTCCACATAACGAATGCCTTTGCCCTTGTAGGGTTCGGGCGGGCGGAATCCTCTGATTTCGGCCGCCACTTGGCCGACCAGTTGCTTGTCGGCGCCGGTGATAACAATTTCCGTTTGCGAGGGTGTCTCGGCGGTTATTCCTTCCGGCAGCTTGTAATCAATGGGGTGTGAATAACCCACATTGATGTTGAGCTTCTTGCCCTGCGCCTTGGCGCGGTAACCCACACCCTGCAACTCAAGTTTCTTTTCAAATCCCTGACTGACACCAATCAACATATTGTTGATTAGTGCCCGAAAGGTGTTGGCCAGCGTGTGTGCCTCGCGCGACTCGTCTTTGGCGGCGACATTTAGCACGGCGCCGTCCTGAGCGACGCCAACCAGATTGTGCAGTTCCAGTTGCAACGTTCCCTTGCTGCCCTTGACTGCAACCTGGGAGCCGCTCAAGTTGGCTTCAACGCCTTGAGGAATCTCCATTGTGGCTTTTGATATTCGTGACATAACTGAAACCTGTTTCTTAACCTGTATGTGTGCGTTTGTCTCTAAACTGTTTAACTCGTTTAATGTGCCTGGGATGTTTCCATCTTTAGAACACGGTGCAGAGTACTTCTCCGCCGATGCCGGCCGCGCGGGCCTGTTTGTCAGTCATCAGCCCCTTGCTGGTGGACAGAATTGCAACTCCCAGCCCGGCACGGTTTTCAGGAATGTCTTCCTTGCCCGTGTAGTTGCGCAGCCCGGGGCGGCTCACGCGTTTGATTTCCTCAATTACCGGCGCGCCTTCGTAGTATTTCAGGTTCACGCTTAACACCGGCTTGCTTTCCTTTTCGCTAACGGAATAGCCGGCAATGTAGCCTTCACCTTCAAGCACTTTGCAGATGGCAACCTTGGTTTTGGATGACGGGCAATCCACAACTTCCATCTTTGCCATCTGGGCGTTGCGGACGCGGGTCAGGAAATCTGCAATGGGGTCTGACATACTCATAACTATTCCTGATTACCAACTGGCCTTGACTAGTCCGGGCACATCACCGCGCATGGCTGCTTCGCGCAGCTTGTTGCGGCATAAACCAAATTTCCGATAAACACCACGCGAACGACCGGTTAAACGACAACGATTCTGTTGGCGTACCGGACTGGCGTCACGCGGCAGTTTTTGCAACTTGATTTGTGCATCCCACTTTTCATCGTCGCTGCTGTTTGCATCTTTCAGGATTGCTTTCAGCTTCGCACGTTTCTCGGCATAGCGCGCCACGATTCTGGCTCGCTTGTGTTCTCTTGCTATTAGTGAGGCTTTGGCCATGTCAGGAGTCCTCTTTTTGCTCGGCCGGAGCTGCGTCGGCGGCGGTGGATGTGGTTTGCTCAGCCGGGGCTGCATCGGCGGGAGCGGGTGTTGCTTGTTCGGTCGGGGCTGCATCGACGGCGGGGGCTGCTTGTTCAGCCGGGGCTGCATCTGCGCCAGCGGCGGGGGCTGTTTCCTCTCCTTCGCTTGTGTCTGGTTCAGGCGGAGCAACGGGTGGTTTTTTGCTGCTGGCGGCATCGTCGGCTTCCTGTTGCGGCATGCTGCGGAACGGGAACCTTAATTGGGTTAGCAGGGCTCTGCCCTCGTCGTCGTTGGCGGCGGTTGTGGCGATGGTGATGTCCAGGCCGCGCAGTTTGTCTATTTTGTCGTAGTCAATTTCCGGGAAGATGATTTGTTCGCTAACGCCCATGGAGAAATTGCCGTGGCCGTCAAAGGACTTGGGGCTTAGCCCGCGGAAATCGCGAATACGCGGGATGGCGATGCCTACCAGTCTTTCCAGGAACTCATACATGCGCTCGCCGCGCAGGGTTACCTTGCAGCCGATGGGCCAGCCTTCGCGTATCTTGAATCCGGCGATGCTTTTGCGTGTGTTTGTAACTACCACTTTCTGTCCGCTTATTAGCTCAAGGTCATTGGCGGCGGTTTCAAGAATCTTTTTGTCCGCCACGGCTTCTCCCAGACCCATGTTCAGCACAACCTTGCTTACGCGCGGCACGCGCATGGCATTGTTGTAACCGAACTGTTTTACCAGCGCGGGCACCACTTCGTTTCTGTAGTATTGCTTAAGTGCCATGTTAAATTACCTGTTGCCGTTTCTCTGATGCCTTAATCTATGTCTTCGCCGTCTGATTTGAAAACTCGCTTCTTCATGCCATCCTCTGTTACTGCTATTCCCACCCGGTCGGCGCTGTTGGTGGTGGGGTTGAAGATGGCGATGTTGGAGATATGAATCGCCGCTTCCTTTTCAATTCTTCCGCCCGGCTGCCCCAGGTTGGGGTTTGGCTTGGTGTGATGGGTAACCATATTCACGCCGCCAACGAGCACTTTATTTCCCATTAATTGGGAAATGGTGCCGCGTTTGCCTTTGTCCTTGCCTGTGATAACAATCACTTCGTCTTCCAGTTTCAGTTTACGCATGGTCGTCTTTTCTCTTCTGAGCTCGTAGCTTGTTTCGTGTTGGCCTGGGTTAATCATTAACTTATAAAGTAGTGGTTTACAAAACTTCCGGTGCCAGCGAAATAATGCGCATGAACTTTTCAGTGCGCAGTTCGCGTGTTACCGGGCCGAATACTCTGGTACCGATTGGCACTTCCTGATTGTTTAGCAGGATGGCCGCGTTGTCATCAAAGCGAATCAGTGAGCCGTCGCCGCGTCGCACTCCCTTTCTGGTGCGCACCACAAGTGCGGTGAGCACCTGGCCTTTCTTCACTTTGCCGCGCGGAATTGCTTCCTTCACGGTTACCTTGATGATGTCGCCGATGCGGGCATAGCGGCGGTGGGAACCTCCCAACACCTTGATACACATAACGCGCCTTGCTCCGCTGTTATCTGCAACATCCAGATATGATTGTGCCTGAATCATCGGTTTACTCCGCTGGTGCCCGTTCATCAACTGAAACCAGAGCCCAAGACTTGGTTTTGGAAACCGGGCGCACTTCCTTGATTGTTACTGCGTCTCCCAGTTGGCATTCGTTGTTGGCATCGTGTGCGTGAATCTTTGTGGAACGCTTCATAATCTTGCCATACACCGGGTGCTTTACCCGGCGTTCAATTAGCACCACGATGGACTTTTCCATCTTGTTGCTGACGACCCTGCCGGATGCCATGCGCACGGTGCGTTCACGCTTTTGTTTGACGACCCGGGGCTGTTGTATCGGTTGCGCTTGCTGGGCGGTTTGCGTGGCCTGCGCATCCTCTCCGGTGGCGTCAGTGGCGCTAGTGTCAGCAATAGCATCCATATCAGCGACCTCGGCAGTTTGTGCTTGCTCCTGGGTCGCCTCCTCAGTGGTGTCAGTGGCACCAGCGTTAGCAATGGCATCGGTGGTATCCGTATCCCCGCTCGCCTCCTTAGTAGTGTCAGTGACGCTGGTGCTGGTATCGGTGGCATCCGTATCAGCGGCCTCGGCAGTTTGTGTTTGCTGCGTATCCTCGGCGGCATCAGCGACGCCAGTGGCATCGGCCTCAGCAGTCTGTGCTTGCTGCGTATCCTGAATTGCCTCCCCAGTGGTATCAGCAATAGTAGTGTCAGCAATAGCACCCGTATCAGCGGCATCGGCCTCAGCAGTCTGTGCCTGCTGCGTATCCCCGATTGCCTCCCCGGTGGCATCAGCAATACCAGTGTCGGCAGTGGCATCGGCCTCGGCAATCTGTGCTTGCTGCGCTTCTTCAGCAGCAATAGCAGCGGCTTGCGCCTGCTCAGCGGCCTGCTTCGCCTCTTCGGCAGCTTGCGCTTTCTTTTTCCTTGATTTTCCCAGACCAAACATGGTTAATCACCGCTCTTTTGCTTTTCGTTGATGATGGTTTTTACCCGGGCGATGTCCTTGCGCACGAAACCCAGCAGGTGGGACTGGCCCAGCTGCCCGGATGTGTGTTGCATGCGGCAGTTGAACTTGTCCCGATACAGTTCGGTGAGTTGCTGCTGCAACTCATCAACAGACTTTTCACGTAGCTCTTCGGTATTCATTACATCACCGTTCGTTTAACGAAAGTGGTTGCAAACGGTAGCTTGGATGATGCCAGCCTGAACGCTTCGCGAGCCAACTCTTCAGGCACGCCTTCAATTTCAAACATGATTCGACCCGGTTGAATCTGGGCAACCCAGTATTCAACGTTGCCCTTGCCTTTGCCCTGGCGAACTTCCAGCGGCTTTTGCGTAATTGGTTTGTCCGGGAATACGCGAATCCAGATTTTTCCGCCGCGCTTGACATGGCGGGTCATGGCTCGCCGCGCCGCCTCAATTTGTCGTGCGGTGAGGCGGCCACGCGATACCGCCTTCAGGCCGTATTCGCCGAAGTCCACATTGCTACCGCGATGGGACAGGCCACGGTTGCGGCCTTTCATCATCTTGCGATACTTTGTCTTTTTGGGTTGTAGCACTTTACTTTAACCTCTTTAACTTTGGTCGGAACCGGTGGCATCGGGAGCCGGGTTCTGTTCGAGTGCGAAGGCCTCGTCCAGGTCCAGAATCTCGCCCTTGAATATCCATACTTTCACACCGATGATGCCGTAGGTGGTGCTGGCTTCGGCGGTTGCGTAGTCAATGTCGGCACGCAGGGTGTGTAGCGGCACGCGGCCTTCGCGATACCATTCGCTGCGGGCGATTTCCGCACCACCAAGACGGCCTGACACCTGTATCTTGATGCCTTCCGCATTCATTCGCATGGCGTTTTGCACGGCGCGCTTCATGGCGCGGCGGAACATAACCCTGCGTTCCAGCTGCTGGGCGACACTGTCTGCTACCAGCTGGGCGTCAAGGTCGGGTTTGCGTACCTCCTCGATGTTGACATGCACAGACTCGGTGTCAACGCCCATTTTCGCGGCCAGTGCGGCGCGCAGTGCTGCCACATCTTCGCCTTTCTTGCCAATCACGATGCCGGGTCGTGCGGTGAAAATTGTAATCTTGGCGGTGTCGGCGGGTCTTTCAATTTCCACTCTGGACACCGAAGCGGCGGCCAGCTTCTTGCGTATGAAAGCTCTTACCTCAAGGTCGGCGAGGAGATTGTTTGCATAGCGGGGACCACTGGCAAACCAGGTTGAGGTATGCTTCTTGATAATCCCGAGCCGAATGCCGGTTGGATGTACTTTTTGACCCATTCGTTACTCTCCGGCCTCATCATCGGCAATCGTAATGGTTATATGACAGGAACGTTTGAGGATGCGGTCGGCGCGGCCTTTGGCACGCGGCATCAAGCGTTTCATTGTCATACCTTCATCAACATAGGCTGTTGATATTTTCAGTTCATCCACATCGGCACCCTCGTTGTGTTCGGCGTTGGCGATGGCCGAATCCAGCACCTTCTTTATAATGGCGGCGCCTTTCTTCGGGCTAAAACTCAGAATTTTAAGCGCTTCCTCCGCTCCCTTGCCTCGTATCTGATTAACAATCAGACGAGCCTTTTGGGCTGACAGTGGCGCACCTTTTAATTTCGCACTTACTTGCATCTCATAATCCTCAACGAACCTTCTTGTCGGCTACGTGTCCGCGATAGGTGCGGGTTACTGCAAATTCACCCAGTTTGTGTCCTACCATGTCCTCGTTAACAAATACTGGCACGTGTTGCCGACCGTTGTGTACTGCGATGGTCAGGCCTATCATGTCCGGCGAGACCATGGAGCGGCGTGACCATGTTTTGATGGGGCGTTTGTCCTTGTTCTCGACGGATGTCTGCACCTTTTTCATCAGGTGGAGATCAATAAACGGACCTTTTCTCAGTGAACGTGGCACTAGTTTGTTCCTCTCATTCTCTCTGTCTGCTACTACTCTGTTACTTCCTGCCGGAGCGGCCTGACTTGCGGCCGCGGACAATCATTTTGTTGGTGCGCTTGTTGGTGCGTGTCTTGTAACCTTTGGTGGGCACGCCCCAGGGTGAAACCGGATGACGACCGCCTGATGAGCGCCCTTCGCCGCCGCCGTGGGGGTGGTCCACCGGATTCATGGCCACGCCGCGCACGGTGGGACGCACACCTCGCCAGCGTTTGGCGCCGGCCTTGCCCAGCGAGCGCAGGGAGTGTTCGGAGTTTGATACTTCGCCCAGCGTGGCGCGGCAATCGCTTAGCACCTTGCGCATCTCGCCGGAGCGTAAACGCAGGGTGGCGTAACCGCCCTCGCGCGCAACCAGTTGCACCGAAGTGCCGGCGCTGCGTGCCATTTGGGCGCCCTTGCCCGGTTTCATTTCCACGCAATGTACGGTGCTGCCCAGCGGGATGTTGCGTAGCGGCAAGCAGTTGCCCTGCTTGATGGCTGCGTCCTGGCCGGACATTAATACATCGCCGGCCTTTACTTTGGCGGGCGCGACGATGTAACGCCGTTCACCATCGGCGTAAAGCAACAAGGCGATGTTGGCGGAGCGGTTGGGGTCATACTCCAGACGCTCAACCTTTGCTTCAATGCCATCCTTGTTGCGGCGAAAATCAATGACGCGATAGCGCTGTTTGTGGCCGCCGCCCATGTGACGGTTGGTGATGCGTCCCTTGTGGTTGCGGCCTCCGGTTTTTGTCTTGGGCGCGGTTAGTGGTTCGTAGGGTGCGCCCTTGTGAAGGTCGGGGTGTACTACCTTGACTACGAAGCGGCGGCCCGGGGAGGTTGGTTTGCATTTAACTACTGGCATGATTGTTCTCCTCTGATTCCCTGTTAACCGGCATCCGCAAAATCAATTTCCTGACCTGCCGACAGCCGGACATAGGCCTTCTTCCAGTCGGAACGCTTGCGCAGTTTTTGGCGGGCGGTGCGCTTGGTCTTGCCTTTCACTTTCAGCACTTGCAGTTCTTCAACATCCACTTCAAACAGGGTTTCAATCGCCTCGCGGATTTGCGGCTTGGTGGCGTTGGCGGCAACCTTGAATGTGTACTGTTTGTGCTCCTCACTGAGAAGAGTTGACTTCTCGGATACATGAGGGCCCAGGATGATGGAATACATACGTTCGGGGGTCATGTTAGTAGCTCCTCAACTTTTTTCAGGGCGGGCACTGTTATCAGTATCTTTTCAAAACCGATGAGGCTGACCGGGTCCAGTCCTGTTGCGTCCAGCACATCAACACCGTGCAGGTTGCGGGCGGCCAGGTAGAGGTTCTTGTCCACTTCTTCGGTGACGATTAGTACGTTGCCCAGGTCAAAATCGTTTAGCTTGTTAACCAGTTCGCCGGTCTTGTGTGATTCAACTGCGAACTCACCAACTGCCAGCAAGCGTTCCTGACGGATGAGTTCAGACAGGATGCAACGCATGGCACCGCGATACATTTTGCGGTTGAGTTTCTTGCTGTGGTCTTTGGGGCGGGCGGCGAATGTTACGCCACCGCCGCGCCATATCGGGCTGCGAATAGTGCCTGCGCGGGAACGACCGGTGCCTTTCTGACGCCAGGGTTTGCGACCGCCGCCGTGTGCCTCCGAGCGGGTCTTTTGCTTGGCTGTGCCCTGACGGGCGCCGGCAAGGTAAGTCACCACGGTCTGGTGTACCAGCGACTCGTTGAAGTCGCGGCTGAATGACTCGTCGGAGAGAGAGACTGTTTCTTTGCCCGTTTTGTTGCCGGGCAATGTAAGGCTGAGTTTCATCGCTTACTTACCCTTTTCTTCTTTGTTGGTGGTTTCTTCGTTGGTTTCTTCTACTGCGGATTCTTTGGTATCTGTGGCTTCTTTAGTATCAGCGGCCTCTTCTTTTTCTTTGCCGTCTGTGTCTGCCGGGGCGGCTGCGGCTTCTTCTTTGCTGTCCTTGTCTGTTGGGCTATCAGCAGTTTCTTTGTTGTCTGCGTCCGGCTTACTGGCTTTGGTTTCTTTGTTGTCTGTGCCTGTCGGGGTGGCTACGGCTTCTTGGGAATCTGTTTCTGCGGGGGTGTCTGTGTCAATGCTGTGTTTGTTGCTGAGGTCTTCGTGTTTGGCGGCGGGGTGAATTATTACATTTGAACCTGTGGCTCCTGGGAGAGCGCCTTTAATTAGTAGTAGGTTGTTGTCCATATCAATTTTAATTATTTCCAGTGATTGAGCGGTTTTCTTTACATTTCCCATTTGGCCTGCCATTTTTTTGCCTTTCCATACCTTGCCGGGGGTTTGACACTGGCCAATGGAGCCGGGGGCGCGGTGTGAGAGGGAGTTGCCGTGGGTTGCGTCTTGCATGTGAAAGTTGTGCCGTTTTACTACGCCCTGGAAGCCCTTGCCTTTGGATGTGCCGGTTACATCTACTTTTTGTCCTTCTACAAAACGATTTACCTTGAGTTCGTTGCCCGGTTGCAGGGCTTCCAGATCGTCGGCGCGGAACTCCCACAGGCCGACGCCGGCTTCACTTCCCGCTTTGGAAAAGTGACCAGCCATAGACTTGTTCACGCGGGCGCTTTTTTTGCTGCCAGCGGTAACTTGAATGGCGCTGTAGCCATCGGTCTCGGGCGTTTTTACCTGGGTGATACGATTAGGCTGTACTTCCACCACGGTAACCGGGATGGCGTTGCCTTGTTCGGTAAACACGCGGGTCATTCCGCTTTTCCGACCGACTAATCCAATTGACATTTGTGTGGCCTCGGGTCTATCGTTTGCTTCTATTGCTTGCGTCTTTGTACTACTATTTACTACATTTGCTACTACATACATCTGTCTATCACATACAACTGGCGACACACTGCGGCGCAGCATGTCTGGTTGCCGATGCGCTATGTTTGCTGTTGACGCTTTGACTCTGCCGCCTGTCCTTGCCGAAGCCGGGCAGTGGGAAATGTCAGTGCGCCAAAACTCGCAACATTCGTTGCAACATCTGCAACATTTATCGCAACAAGGGCGCCGGGGACTGATTACCCGGTGCCTGGTTTGTGTGTAGGGTAGCGCCTGTCCGTGCGCCGCTCCGTTGAGGTGCCGCGCCTACTCGGGGCACGGCTTCCTGCTCATTCCCGCTCGCTCAGCTGAGGCTGATTTGCACATCCACGCCTGCGGCGAGATCCAGCTTCATTAGTGCGTCCACCGTCTTGTCTGTTGGCTCAACGATGTCAAGCAGACGCTTGTGGGTGCGGATTTCATACTGATCCCGTGCGTCTTTATTGACGTGGGGTGAAATCAACACTGTGAACCGTTCCTTGTTCGTCGGCAACGGGATAGGGCCTTTGACCTGTGCCCCGGTGCGTCTGGCGGTCTCCACTATCTCCTGAGTAGATTGATCAATCAGCCGATGATCAAATGCCTTCAGGCGGATTCTGATTCGTTGACCTTCCATCTGCCTGATACCCTAAAACTCTATTAAACTCAATAAGTTACTGTTATCTTCCCAGCCCTGTGATTTGACCGGAAAAAAGAGACAGCATTTTACAGGCCATTTTTACCCTTGTCAAACAAGGGATTGGTGTGCGGGCCACTATTGCTTGTCGACGATGGATTCTGCGATGCTTGCCGGCACTTCGGCGTATTTCTTGAACTCCATGGTGTAGGTGGCGCGGCCCTGGGACATGGAGCGCAGGTCGGTGGCGTAGCCGAACATTTCCGCCAGTGGCACATCGGCGTCAATAACCTTGCCGCTTGGGCTGTCTTCCATGCCGTGTACTATGCCGCGGCGGCGGTTCAGGTCGCCCATTACATCGCCCATGTAGTCCTCCGGCGTTACCACTTCAACGGACATGATGGGTTCCAGCAGGGCCGGGTCGGCTTGCAGGGCTCCTTGCCTGAGTGCTATTGAACCGGCGACCTTGAATGCCATCTCGCTGGAATCCACATCGTGGAATGAGCCGTCGTAGAGGGTTACTTTCATGGCCAGCAGCGGATAGCCCGCCAGGCAGCCGTTGCCCATCTGTTCGCGTACGCCCTTGTCCACGGCGGGAATGTATTCTTTTGGCACCACGCCGCCGACGATTTCATTTACAAATTCATATTCCGCATCCGGGTCCAGCGGTTCAAGGCGCAGCCATACATGACCATATTGGCCGCGGCCGCCGGTTTGCTTGACGTGTTTGCCTTCCACTTCCACCGCCTTGCGAATGGTTTCCCGATAGGCCACTTGCGGCTTGCCAATGTTTGCTTCCACGCTGAACTCGCGGCGCATCCGGTCAACCAGCACATCAAGGTGTAGCTCGCCCATGCCGGAGATGATGGTTTGGCCGGACTCTTCGTCGGTTTCAACGCGGAAAGAAGGATCCTCCTGCGCCAGTTTGCCCAGTGCGATGCCCATCTTTTCCTGGTCTGCCTTGCTCTTGGGTTCCACCGCCACCGAGATAACCGGTTCGGGGAAATCCATTTTTTCCAGGGTGACAATGTGGTCCGGGGCGCACAGGGTTTCGCCGGTGGTGACATCTTTCAGGCCGATGGCTGCGGCGATGTCGCCGGCCAGCACTTCTTTTATTTCCTCGCGGGAGTTGGAGTGCATTTGCACCATGCGACCGACGCGTTCTTTTTTTGACTTGAGCGGGTTATACACCGTGTCGCCTGAGCTGAGTGTGCCGGAATAAACGCGGAAGAAAGTGAGTGTGCCCACGTATGGGTCGGTGGCAATCTTGAATGCCAGGGCGCCGAACGGGGCACCGTCATCCGCCTTGCAGGTGGTGGGTGAGCCGTCTTCTGTTATGCCGTCAATGGCTTTTACTTCGGTGGGTGCCGGCATGTAATCTATCACTGCGTCCAGCACTGCTTGCACGCCCTTGTTCTTGAAGGCCGAGCCGCATAGCACTGGCACGATTTCGTTGGCCAGGGTGCGTTGGCGGATGGCGGACATGATTTCCTCTTCGGACAGGCTGCTGCCTTCCAGATATTTTTCCATTACCTCTTCGTTGGCCTCGGCGGCGGCTTCCACCATATTTTCGCGCCACTTGTCGCATTCGGCTTGCATCTCGGCGGGTATGTCCTGGTATTCAAAGGAGGTGCCCTGATCTCCTTCGCTCCATATAATGGATTTCATTTTTACCAAATCAACCACGCCCTTGAACTCATCTTCCGCGCCGATGGCAAGTTGTAGTGGCACGGGGTTTGCGCCCAGGCGTTCTTTCATCTGGGCGACTACTTTGAGGAAGTCGGCGCCGGCGCGGTCCATCTTGTTGACGAATACCATGCGCGGCACTTCGTAGCGGTTGGCCTGGCGCCATACTGTTTCGGTTTGCGGTTGCACGCCGGATGAGGCGCACAGCACTACAATGGCGCCGTCCAGCACGCGCAGGGAGCGTTCCACCTCAATGGTGAAATCTACGTGGCCGGGGGTGTCAATGATGTTGATGCGGTGTTCGTCGTACTGCTTGTCCATGCCTGTCCAGAAACAGGTGGTGGCGGCGGAGGTGATGGTGATGCCGCGTTCCTGCTCCTGTTCCATCCAGTCCATGACGGCGGCGCCGTCGTGAACCTCGCCGATTTTGTGGGAGACGCCGGTGTAAAAGAGCACGCGCTCGGTGGTGGTGGTTTTGCCCGCATCCACATGGGCGGCTATGCCGATGTTGCGGTATTGGGATAATGGGTGTTTTCTGGCCACGGCTTATACCTCTAAAAACGGTAGTGGGAGAATGCGCGGTTGGCCTCGGCCATGCGATGTACTTCTTCGCGCTTGCGTACTGCGCTGCCCCTGCCTTCGGCGGCATCGGCAATTTCTCCCGCCAGACGCAAGGCCATGGATTTTTCGTTGCGGGCTCTGGAATGTTCCACCAGCCAGCGCATGGCAAGGGCGTTGCGGCGTTCGGCGCGTACTTCAACCGGCACCTGATAGGTGGCGCCGCCCACCCGGCGTGATTTTACTTCTACCATTGGTGCGATGCTTTCCAGTGCTTTCTCAAATATCTCCAGCGGATTCTGGCCGGATTTTCCACCCACATTATCAAGCGCGCCATAGACGATTTTTTCGGCAACAGACTTTTTGCCGTCAACCATCACATGGTTCATAAATTTGGCGAGGGTTTTGCTGCCGAATTTGGGGTCGGGCAGCACTTCTCGTTTTGCTACTACTCTTCTTCTGGGCATGGTTGGTTTCTCTTTTGCTCGCTTTCTCGCTTTGGGGCGATTCCGTGGCGGTTTATTTGGGGCGTTTGGCGCCGTATTTGGAGCGGCCTTGTTTGCGGTCGGCAACGCCGGAAGTATCCAGGCTGCCGCGCACGGTGTGGTAGCGCACGCCGGGCAAGTCTTTCACTCGTCCGCCGCGAATTAGCACCACGGAGTGTTCCTGCAAATTGTGGCCTTCGCCGCCGATGTAGGAAGTTACCTCGTAGCCATTAACCAGACGTACACGACATACCTTGCGCAGTGCCGAGTTCGGCTTCTTGGGCGTGGTGGTGTACACGCGGGTGCATACGCCGCGCTTTTGTGGCGAGCCTTGCAGGGCGGGGACGTCGCTTTTTACGGCCCGGCTACGGCGTGGCTTGCGAACCAGCTGGTTAATTGTTGCCATATTCGTTGTGTCTCTTGTGTCCTGTGTCTCTATCTCTTTGCTTTGCTTGCTATCCGCTCTTGTAACTGTATTGCTATTGCTACTATTACTATCACTATTACAACAGGCATAAAAAGCCGGGCAGTTTAATGCTGCGGGACGATTTAGTCAAGCCTTGATTAACTTTCTGTCTCCTCTTGCAAGGCTTCGCTGAGTGCGGCTTCCACATCGCGGGCGCTTACCGCATCGGTGTCTTCATCTTCGGCATAGCCCTTGCGACGTGATTCGTGGTGGGCCAGGCCGGTGCCGGCGGGAATCAGGCGGCCCACTACCACATTCTCTTTCAAGCCGCGCAGGAAGTCGCGTTTGCCGGTTACGGCTGCTTCGGTTAGCACCCGGGTGGTTTCCTGGAAGGAGGCGGCCGAGATGAATGACTCGGTGGCCAGCGATGCCTTGGTGATGCCCAGCAGCACGCGGTCAAATTGGGCGGGCTCTTTCTTTTCCTCCGCCAGTGCTTCGTTAATTTCAAGGATGCGGGTGTAGGTTAGTTGTTCACCTTTAATCAGGTTGGAGTCGCCCGGGTTAGTGATTTCAATCTTGCGTAACATTTGTCGCACGATGACTTCAATGTGTTTGTCGTTAATGCGTACGCCTTGCAGACGATATACATCTTGCACCTCGTTGACGATGTATTGGGCGAGGGCTTCCACGCCTTTCAGTCGCAGAATATCGTGGGCGGCCAGCGGGCCTTCGGAGACTACTTCACCTTTTTCAATGTATTCCCCTTCAAAGACTGCCATGGTGCGCCACTTGGGAATCAGGGTTTCGTGGTGGTCGGAGCCGTCTGCGAGCTTGCTGCCGTCCGTAGGCGTGATGACCAGTCGGCGCTTGCCCTTGGTCTCCTTGCCGAAGCTGATGGTGCCGGAAATTTCGGCGAGGATGGCCGGTTCCTTCGGGCGGCGCGCTTCAAACAGGTCGGCTACGCGGGGCAGGCCGCCGGTGATGTCGCGGGTTTTGGAACCTTCCTGCGGCACTCTGGCAATCACATCGCCGATGTTCAGGGCGGCGCCGTCTTTCAGGCCGATAATGGCTTTGGCGGGTAGCAGATATTGAGCCGGCACATTGGTGCCCGGCAAACAAACTTCCTTGCCTTCGCTGTCCACCACCCTGAGTGCCGGGCGCAGTTGTTTCGCCACGGCGGGTCGTTCGTTGCTGTCTATTACTTCCAGTTCGGTGAGGCCGGTTAATTCGTTGGTTTCTTCCCGCACTGTCAGGCTCTCTTCCATATCATTGAACTTCACCTTGCCTTGTACTTCAACGATAATCGGGTGGGTGTGAGGATCCCAGGAGGCCACCACCTGACCGGCTTCCACATTCATATCCTTGCCCACCTTGATAACGGCGCCGTAAGGCAGCTTGTAGCGTTCCTGTATGCGGCCAATGGTGTCGTTCACAATCAGTTCGCCGGAACGGGAAACCACTACCAGTTCGCCCTTGCTGTTTTCCACTGTCTTCATATTGCTGAGATGGATGGTGCCGCTGTCTTGCACTTGCACACTGTCGCTGGCTGCGGAGCGTGAGGCGGCACCGCCGATGTGGAAGGTGCGCATGGTGAGCTGGGTGCCCGGCTCGCCGATGGACTGGGCGGCGATTACGCCCACCGCTTCGCCCACATTGGCCAGATGGCCGCGGGCCAGATCGCGTCCGTAGCACAGGCTGCATATTCCGAAACGGGTCTCGCAAGTGATGGGTGAGCGCACATACACCTGGTCCACACCGCCGATTTCCAGTTTGTCCACCAGTTTTTCATCCAGCAGGGTGCCGGCCTTGGCCAGCACCTCGCCGCTGGTTTCATTAACCGCATTGGCCGACAGCACGCGGCCAAGCACCCGGTCGCCCAGCGGTGCAATGATGTCGCCGCCTTCAATGATTGGTGCCATGGTCAGGCCGTTGCGGGTGCCGCAGTCTTGTTCGGTAATTACCAAATCCTGGGAGATGTCCACCAGACGCCGGGTGAGATAACCGGAGCCTGCGGTTTTCAGAGCGGTGTCCGCCAGACCCTTGCGGGCGCCGTGGGTGGAGATGAAATATTGCGCCACGCTCAGCCCCTCACGGAAATTGGCGGTGATTGGTGTTTCAATGATGGAGCCGTCGGGGCGCGCCATCAGGCCGCGCATGCCGGCCAGTTGTCTAATCTGCGCCGGTGAACCGCGGGCGCCGGAGTCGGCATAAACATAAACCGAGTTGAACGATTCCTGTTTTTCTTCCTCGCCTTTTTTGTTAATCACGGTTTCGGTGGACAGCCCTTCCATCATGGATTCGGTTACGATGTCGTTGGCGTGAGTCCAGATGTCAACCACCTTGTTGTACTTCTCGCCCTGGGTAACCAGGCCGGAGGCGAACTGGCTTTCAATCTCTTCCACTTCGGCGTTAACCTGTTCAATGATGCGCGCCTTCTCTTCCGGGATGACAAAGTCATTCACCCCGATGGATGAGCCGGAGCGGGTGGAATATTCGTAGCCGGTGTACATTAGCTGGTCGGCGAAGATAACCGTCTCTTTCAAACCGACATTGCGATAGCAGGCGTTGATAATCAGCGAGATGGGCTTCTTCGCCATGTTCTGATTCACCATGACGAAGGGCAGGCCGGGCGGCACGATGTTGAACAGCAACACCCGGCCTACGGTGGTGTCCACCAGTTCGGTGCGGCTTAGCATCTTGCCTTCCTTCTCTTCGTCGGGCACGGTCTCGGTGATGCGCGCCTTGATGCGGGCGTGCAAATCCACATTGCCGGATTCGTAGGCACGCTGTACTTCTTTCTCATCGGCGAAAATCATGCCTTCGCCTTTGACGTTGATTTTTTCGCGGGTCATGTAATACAAGCCCAGCACCACATCTTGTGATGGCACGATGATGGGTTCGCCGTTGGCCGGTGCCAGAATGTTGTTGGTGGACATCATCAGGGTGCGCGCTTCAAGCTGGGCTTCCAAGGTGAGTGGCACGTGCACTGCCATTTGGTCGCCGTCAAAGTCGGCGTTGTAGGCGGCGCACACCAGCGGGTGCAGTTGAATGGCCTTGCCTTCAATCAGCACCGGCTCAAAGGCCTGGATGCCGAGGCGGTGCAGGGTGGGTGCGCGGTTCAGTAGCACCGGGTGTTCGCGAATCACTTCGGCAAGAATGTCCCAGACTTCGGCGGTTTCCTTTTCCACCATTTTCTTGGCGGCCTTGATGGTGGTGGCCAGGCCGCGGCGTTCCAGTTTGCCGAAGATAAACGGCTTGAACAATTCCAGCGCCATCTTTTTGGGCAGGCCGCACTGGTGCAGTTTGAGGGTGGGGCCGACCACGATGACGGAACGGCCGGAATAGTCCACGCGCTTGCCCAGCAGGTTTTGTCGGAAGCGGCCTTGCTTGCCTTTTATCATGTCGGCCAGGGATTTTAGCGGGCGCTTGTTGGAACCGGTGATGGCGCGTCCGCGGCGGCCGTTATCCAGCAATCCGTCCACTGCTTCCTGCAACATGCGTTTTTCGTTGCGCACGATGATGTCCGGCGCTTTGAGGTCAAGCAGGCGCTTGAGTCGGTTGTTGCGGTTGATTACCCGGCGATACAGGTCATTCAGGTCGGAGGTGGCAAAGCGCCCTCCTTCCAGTGGCACCAGCGGGCGCAGTTCAGGCGGCAGCACCGGCAGCACATTCATTACCATCCATTCCGGTTTGTTGCCGGACTCCACGAAGGCTTCCAGCAGCTTCAGGCGTTTGGAGAGTTTCTTGAGTTTGGTTTCCGCGTTGGTTAGCGGAATTTCTTCGCGCAGCGTGGCAACCTCGGCTTCCAAATCCAAATCTTTCATTAATATCTGAACTGCTTCGGCGCCCATCTTGGCTTCAAAGTCATCGTGCCATTCTTCCATGGCTTCGTAATATTGCTCATCGTTTAGCAGTTGGCCTTTTTCCAACTCGGTCATGCCCGGGTCGGTTACCACGAAGGATTCAAAGTAAAGGACTCTTTCAATATCGCGCAGCGGCATATCCAGCAGCAGGCCGATGCGTGAAGGCAGTGATTTCAGGAACCAGATATGGGCGACCGGGCTGGCCAGGTCAATGTGGCCCATGCGCTCGCGGCGCACCTTGGACTCGGCCACTTCCACGCCGCACTTCTCGCATATTACGCCGCGGTGTTTCAGGCGCTTGTACTTGCCGCACAGGCACTCAAAATCCTTCACCGGGCCAAATATTTTGGCGCAGAAGAGGCCATCGCGTTCCGGTTTGAAGGTGCGATAGTTAATTGTCTCAGGCTTCTTTACTTCACCGTAAGACCAGGACTTAATCAGTTCCGGGGATGCCAGCCCTATCCGAATGGAATCGAACTCTTCGGTTTCTGACTGGGATCGAAGCAACCCTAACAGGTCTTTCATTCTGTATCCTCGCTGAGTTTATTTGCTAATTTCCAATTCCATGTTCAGGCCAAGTGAACGAATCTCCTTGACCAGCACATTGAATGATTCGGGCATTGCAGGTTCCATCTGGTAATCGCCAAGCACAATGTTCTTGTACATTGTGGTGCGACCACGTACATCGTCTGATTTGACGGTTAGCATTTCCTGCAGGGTGTAGGCGGCGCCGTAAGCTTCCAGCGCCCAGACTTCCATTTCGCCGAAACGCTGGCCGCCGAACTGTGCCTTGCCGCCCAGCGGTTGCTGGGTGACCAGGCTGTAGGAGCCGGTGGAGCGGGCGTGCATCTTGTCGTCAATCAGATGGTTCAGTTTGAGCATATACATAATGCCGACTGTTACCGGCGTATCAAAGGCATCGCCGGTGCGGCCGTCATACAGCGTTACCTGACCGCTTTCATCCATGCCGGCCATGGTTAACATGTTCTTAATTTCGGCCTCGGCGGCGCCGTCAAACACCGGGGTTGCCATGGGCACGCCCTGTTTGAGATTTTCAGCCAGTTCCAGAACTTCCTCGTCGCTGAGTTTGTTTAGTTCCACTTTTCGTTCCTTGTCAATGGTGCCTTCTTCGTCGGTGCTGTTGTAGATTTCATTGAGCAGCTTCTTGATGCCCGGGGCTTTTGCTCGGGTTTCCAGCAGCTTTTCTATGCGTTCGCCCAGCCCTTGGGCGGCGGCGCCGAGGTGGGTTTCAAGAATCTGCCCCACATTCATGCGTGATGGTACTCCCAGTGGGTTGAGTATGATGTCAACCGGTTCGCCTTCGCTGTCGTAGGGCATATCTTCTTCCGGCATTACCACTGAAATCACGCCCTTGTTGCCGTGGCGTCCGGCTATCTTGTCGCCCGGTTGAACGCGGCGTTTGATGGCGAGATAGACTTTAACGATTTTCAGCACGCCGGGGGCGAGGTCATCACCCTGGGTGAGTTTGGTTTTCTTGTCTTTGAAACGTTCGTCCAGTTCTTTGCGGCGTTCTTTCAGTTGTTCTTTGGCACGTTCAAGTTGCTTGTTCATTGCATCGTTGGTCATGCGCAGTTTGAACCAGTCTTCCCGCGGTGTTTTGGAGAGGTAATCAAGTGTTACCTTTTGTCCTTTTTTGATTTTGGGGCCGCCGACAACCACCTTGCCGAGCAAGGCCTTGTGCAGACGTTCGTAGGTGGCGCCTTCAATGATGCGGAACTCGTCGTCAATGTCCTTGCGCACCTTGGCCAGTTGCATTTCCTGAATCTGCAATGCCCGTTCGTCTTTTTCCAGGCCATCGCGGGTGAATACCTGCACATCTATTACCGTGCCGGTGGCGCTGGTTGGTACGCGCAGTGAAGAGTCTTTTACATCCGAGGCTTTCTCGCCAAAAATTGCCCGCAGCAATTTTTCTTCCGGCGTGAGTGGGGTCTCGCCCTTGGGGGTTACCTTGCCTACCAGAATATCGCCGGCTTTGACTTCGGCGCCCACATAGACAATGCCGGAATCATCCAGTTTGCCGAGAGCGCCCTCGCCCACATTGGGAATGTCGGCGGTAATTTCTTCCGGGCCCAGTTTGGTGTCGCGGGACACACAGGTGAGTTCCTGAATGTGAATGGTGGTGAAGCGGTCTTCCTTTACTACGCGTTCGGAAATCAGCACGGAGTCTTCAAAGTTGTAGCCGTTCCAGGGCATGAAGGCGATGCGCATATTTTGGCCCAGTGCCAGTTCGCCCATGTCAACGGAGGGACCGTCGGCCAGAATGTCGCCCTGGGCTACTGTGTCGCCTTCGTGCACCAGCGACCTCTGGCTGATGCAGGTGTTTTGATTGGAGCGGGTGTATTTGGTGAGGTTGTAGATGTCCACGCCCGCTTCGCCGGCATCGGTCTCGTCGTCGTGTACGCGGACGATGATGCGGGCGGCGTCCACACTCTCAATTACTCCGCCGCGCAGTGCCACCACGCAGACTCCGGAATCGCGCGCCACATTGCGCTCCATGCCGGTGCCAACCAGCGGCTTCTCGGTTTTCAGGGTGGGCACCGCCTGACGTTGCATGTTGGAACCCATGAGGGCGCGGTTGGCGTCGTCATGTTCCAGAAAGGGGATGAGTGCTGCGGCTACCGATACCATTTGTTGCGGTGCAACATCCATGTAGTCCACTTCTTCGCGGGGCTTCAGTGTGCTTTCGCCCTGATGGCGCACTGTAACCAGGTTATCTTCCAGGCCGCCGCGCCGGTCCAGCGGTGCCGATGCCTGGGCGATGACATATTTGCTCTCGTCTATTGCTGACAGATAATCAATCTCGTCGGTGGCCTTGTTCTTGACCACGCGGCGATAGGGGCTTTCAAGAAAACCGTGATGATTGGTGCGGGCGTAAGTGGCGAGGGAATTGATAAGACCGATGTTTGGTCCTTCCGGGGTTTCAATGGGGCATACGCGGCCATAGTGAGTTGGATGCACATCGCGTACCTCAAACCCGGCTCGCTCGCGGGTGAGACCGCCGGGACCAAGTGCCGACACCCGGCGCTTGTGCGTAACTTCAGACAGCGGGTTGTTTTGATCCATGAATTGAGACAGTTGCGAGGAGCCGAAAAACTCCTTGATTGCCGCCGCCACCGGCTTGGAGTTAATCATATCCTGGGGCATCAGGCCTTCGGAATCGGCCATGCTCAGGCGTTCCTTGACTGCTCGCTCCACGCGCACCAAGCCGATGCGGAACTGGTTCTCGGCCATCTCACCGACACTGCGAATGCGGCGGTTGCCCAGGTGGTCAATGTCATCCACTGAACCGAAGCCGTTGCGAATTCCCACCAGGGTTTTGAGCACATCGGTGATGTCTTTGGTGCTGAGTATGTTGTCGCCTTCCGCGTCCGGCCGACCGAGACGGCGGTTGAACTTCATCCGCCCCACCGCAGACAGGTCATAGCGTTCGGGCGCGGAGAACAGATTGTGGAACAGGTTTTCCGCCGACTCTTTGGTGGGGGGTTCACCGGGGCGCATCATGCGATAAATTTCCACCATCGCTTCCAGTGGGGATGTGGTGCTGTCAATGCGTAGCGTATCTGAAATGAACGGACCGCAGTCCAGGTCGTTGGTGTAAATGGTCTGGAACTCTTTGATGCCTTTTTCAGCGAACTGCTGCAGCACTTCCTCGGTGATTTCCGTGTTGCAGGGGAATAGTATCTCGCCGGTTTCCTCGTCAACGATGTCTTTGCCCAAGGCTGAGCCGAGAATGAAGTCGTTGCTTACTTTCAGTTCGGTGAGTTTGGCGGTTTCCATCTCGCGAATGTGACGGGAGGTGATACGCCGTCCTTCTTCGGCAATAACCTTGCCTTTCTTGTCTTTGATTGGGAATGTGAGCACATCACCACGCAGACGGGATGGCACCAGTTTCAATGAGATGACGGGCTCCGCACCTTTCTTGCCTTTGGCAACGGTGTAGGTGTCGTTCTCATAAAACATTTGCAGGATTTCTTCGGTGGTGAAACCGAGCGCGCGCAACAGCACCGTGGCCGGCAGTTTGCGGCGGCGGTCAATGCGCACATACACCATATCTTTGGGGTCAAACTCAAAATCCAGCCAGGAGCCGCGGTAGGGAATTACCCGTGCCGAATACAGTAGCTTGCCGGAACTGTGGGTCTTGCCGCGGTCGTGGTCAAAGAAAACGCCCGGCGAGCGGTGCAACTGGGACACCACCACGCGCTCGGTGCCGTTGATTACGAAGGTGCCGGACTCGGTCATCAGCGGGATTTCTCCCATATAGACTTCCTGTTCCTTGATGTCCTTGATGGTTTTGGTGGAGGATTCCTTGTCATAAAGAATCAGGCGCGTCTTTACCCGTAGCGGCACTGAATAAGTGGAACCGCGCAGTTGGCATTCTTTAACATCAAACGCCGGCTTGCCAAGCTGGTAGCTAACATAATCCAGCACCGCCTTGCCCGAATAACTTTCAATGGGGAACACAGACTTGAAAGCGGCGTGTAGCCCCTGCTCCTGTCGTGCTTCCAGCGGGGTATTGGCTTGGGTGAACTGTCCATAGGAATCTACCTGTATGGACAGCAGGTATGGAATATCCATTGCACTCGGCAGTTTGCCGAAGTTTTTGCGGATGCGCTTCTTCTCTGTGTAAGAGTAAACCATTCTTACTTGAGCTCGACTGTGGCGCCGGCTTCTTCCAAATCCTTTTTGGCTTGTTCCGCATCCGCCTTGGGTACGGCCGCCTTGACGGTGGCAGGTGCACCGTCAACCATGTCTTTGGCTTCTTTCAAACCCAGGCCGGTTATTGCGCGAACCGCCTTGATGACATTCACTTTCTTGTCACCGGAAGCGTTCAATACGATATCAAACTCTTCCTTCTCGGCGACGGCTTCCGCCTCACCACCGGTAGCGGCGGCTGCCGGAGCCGCTGCCACAGCGGCTGCTGCGGATACGCCGAACTTCTCTTCCATTGCTTCAACCAGCTGGACTACGTCCATTACTGACATATCAGCAATAGCATCAATTACTTCTTGTGTTGATAAGGACATCTTTTCTCTCCTGTCTTAACTATAGTGGTGATAGTGGTTAGTGGTCTGTTAGTGCTAGTCATTGCAGCGCGGAATCAGTTTGATTCCTGCTTCTTATCCCGAATTGCGGCTACAGTGCGTGCAGCCTTGGCTGGAATTTCGTTCAGTGTGCGTGCCAACTTGGTGACGGGTGCCAGCATGACACTCATCAGCAGAGACAATGCCTGTTCATGGCTTGGCAACTTGGCCAGCACATCAACATCTTTGGCTTCAAGCAGCTTGCCGCCCACCGACAAGGCCTTAATCTCAAAGTTTTCATTCTCTTCGGCGAAGTCTTTGAGCACACGGGCGGCGGCACCCGGATCTTCCCGGGAGAGCGCCAGAATAATCGGGCCGGCCAGCACATCTGTGATGCATTCAAACTCGGTGTCCGCCACCGCGCGCTTGAGCAGGGTGTTGCGAACTACTTTCAGGTAAACCTTGTTGTCGCGCGCGGTCTTGCGCAGCATTGTCATGTCGCCCACTGTTACGCCGCGGTAATCGGCGAGCACGGCAGACAACGCACCGCGGGCAACCTCGTTGACCTCGGATACGATTTGTTGCTTGTCTTCCAGTCTAATAGGCATTAGCTCTGGGCGCCTCCCAAAGTTGCTTGATCAATGTATATGCCGGGTCCCATGCTGGATGAAAGTACTACCTTCTTTATGTACACACCTTTTGATGCGGCCGGTTTTGCTTTCCTGATGTCTGTTAGCAGGGCTTCAAGGTTGGCCTTGACGGCTTCGCCGCTGAAACCGACGCGCCCGACGCCGCTGTGAATGATGCCGTTCTTGTCCGTGCGGAAACGTACCTGGCCGCTCTTGGCGTTCTTTACCGCGGTTTCAACATCGGCGGTTACCGTGCCGACCTTGGGGTTGGGCATCAGGCCGCGGGGACCGAGCACCTGACCGAGCTTGCCGACTACGCGCATGGCATCGGGGGTGGCGATGACCACATCAAAATCCAGCTTGCCCTTTTGCACTGATTCGGCCAGGTCTTCAAAGCCCACTGTGTCGGCTCCTGCGGCTTTGGCCTTGTCGGCGTTGTCGCCCTGGGCGAACACGGCTACTCGTGTTTCCTTGCCGGTGCCGTTTGGCAGCACGGTTGCGCCGCGCACAACCTGGTCGGACTTGCGGGTGTCAACGCCCAGCCTTACCGCCACATCAATTGATTCCTTGAAGCGGGGCGAGGCGAACTCGCTGATGAGCGCAACCGCATCTTCCACCGAACAGGTTTTGTCCGGCGGCATTTTTTCGGCGAATGCTTTGCGTCTTTTGGTGAGTTTAGCCATCTTGCATACCTTCCACTTCAATGCCTGCGCTGCGGGCGCTACCGGCCAGGGTGCGTACTGCGGCATCCATGTTGGCGGCGTTCAGGTCGGGCATTTTCTGGTTGGCGATATCTTCCAGTTGTGCCCGCGTTACCTTGCCCACTTTTTCAGTGTTGGGGCGGCCGCTGCCTTTCTCTATGCCCGCGGCCTTGCGTATTAATACCGAGGCGGGCGGGGTTTTAACGATGAATGTAAAACTTCTGTCGGCGTAGACTGTTATTACCACGGGGATGGGCAGGCCGGGTTCAACATTCTGGGTTTCTGCGTTAAACGCCTTGCAAAATTCCATAATGTTCACGCCGTGTTGACCGAGCGCGGGGCCCACGGGCGGGCTGGGGTTGGCTTGCCCGGCAGCAACCTGTAGCTTGATATATGTGAGTACTTTCTTTGCCATTGCCGCTTGCCCTTAATGTTTTGCCCTTAACTTTTTTCTACCTGGCCGAACTCCAGTTCAACAGGAGTTGAGCGACCAAAAATAAGCACTGCCACCCGTAAACGACTCTTTTCGTAATTCACCTCTTCCACTGTGCCGGTGAAGTCGTTAAACGGGCCATCGGTAACACGAACCATTTCGCCCGGTTCGTAGATGGTTTTGTGCGCCGGTGTTTCTTCGCTGTCTTCCATGCGTTGAAGAATCTTTACCGCTTCACTGTCGGTGATAGGTGCCGGCTTCTCCGCCGTACCACCGATGAACCCCATAACCCGCGGGGTGTTTTTTACCAGATGCCAGGTGTCATCATTCAGTTCCATGTGCACCAGCACATAACCCGGGAAAAACTTTCTTTCACTCTTGCGCTTTTGACCGGCGCGCATCTCAACCACTTCCTCGGTGGGCACCAGCACTTCGTCAAAGTAGTTCTCCATGCTGGATAGGGCAATGCGCTCGCGCAGGGCATGCATGACCTTCTTTTCATAGCCCGAATAAGCGTGGACTACATACCAGCGTTTCCCTATCTGCTTGCTCTCTTCGTGGCTGTTTGCCTTGCTCTCGGTAATCATCACTCACTCCCTTAACCTATGATGCCGGAGACAACACTCGTTAATCCCCAATCCAGCAGCCAGAGGATTAAAGCCACGATGAAAATAACAATCAGCACTATAATAGTTGTCTGAGTTGTTTCCTGCCTGCCGGGCCACACTACCTTGCGAATCTCAAGCCGTGCGTCCAGACAAAGATTTACGAATGCGCGGCCTCTTTCGGTTTGTGCGCCAATCCAGCCGGCAATACTTGCCGCCACCAACAGGCCAATGGTGCGCACCAGGACGGATTCGGTTGAATAATAGGAGTTGGCATATACGGCGCCGACGACGATAGCCGCCACGATAGTCCATTTCAGCCAGTCCAGATTATTTTGCTGCTCTGTGTTTTCCGACATTGGTTCGCAACATTAGTGGCAGGCCAGGAGGGCATCGAACCCCCAACCTGCGGTTTTGGAGACCGCTGCTCTGCCAATTGAGCTACTGGCCTGTGGTTTACGTTTTGTGGCTTAACGCTGGTTTGGCTTACCGGCCTGCGACTTACGACTTACTCAATGACTTTGGAGACCACGCCGGCGCCTACGGTGCGGCCGCCTTCGCGGATTGCGAAGTGCAGACCATCATCCATGGCGATTGGGGCTATCAGTTCAACTGTCATCTTCACATTGTCACCCGGCATTACCATTTCGGTACCGTCGGGTAATTCCACATTGCCGGTTACATCCGTGGTGCGGAAATAGAATTGGGGGCGGTATCCTTTGAAGAATGGGGTGTGGCGGCCGCCTTCTTCTTTGCTCAGGATGTATACTTCAGCTTCAAACTTGGTGTGTGGCGTTATTGAGCCGGGGGCTGCGAGCACTTGGCCACGCTCTACTTCTTCGCGCTTGGTGCCGCGTAGTAGTACGCCTACATTCTCGCCGGCACGGCCTTCGTCCAGTAGCTTTCTGAACATTTCGACGCCGGTGCAGGTGGTTTTCTGGGTGTCTTTGATGCCTACAATCTCTATGTCTTCACCTACTTTAACTATGCCGCGGTCCACTCGGCCGGTTACTACCGTGCCGCGACCTGAAATTGAGAACACATCTTCAATGGGCATGAGGAATGGCTTCTCAACATCACGCTTGGGTTCGGGGATGTATTCATCCAGGGTTTGCACCAGCTTCTCTATTGCCGGTACGCCAATTTCGGAGGTGTCGCCTTCCAGTGCTTTCAGTGCGGAGCCGACGATGATGGGGGTTTTCTCGCCCGGGAATTCGTATTGGTCCAGCAGTTCGCGGATTTCCATCTCTACCAGTTCCAGTAGCTCCTTGTCGTCCACCATGTCGGCTTTGTTGACGAACACTACGATGTAGGGCACACCAACCTGGCGTGATAGCAGAATGTGTTCGCGGGTTTGTGGCATCGGGCCGTCGGATGCGCTTACTACCAGAATCGCGCCGTCCATTTGTGCTGCGCCGGTAATCATGTTCTTTACATAGTCTGCGTGGCCGGGGCAGTCCACGTGGGCGTAGTGGCGGTTTGGTGAATCGTATTCCACATGAGAGGTGGCGATGGTGATGCCTCGCTCTTTCTCTTCCGGTGCGTTGTCAATTTGGTCGAAGTTACGCACCTCGCCGCCATGGGCTTCCGCGCAGACCTTGGTCAGCGCTGCCGTCAGCGTGGTTTTGCCGTGGTCAACGTGGCCTATGGTGCCTACGTTGACGTGTACTTTGGTTCTTTCAAACTTTTCCTTTGACATTTTAGCTGCCTCTTGATGGTTCGTGTCTGGTTTATGTTGAGTTGGTGTCTGTGTATCTCTATGTCTCTACGCGCTGTATGTGCCGTATGCCTTGCAGTATGGTGCTCACACCCGGAGTTGAACCGGGGACCTCTTCATTACCAATGAAGTGCTCTACCGCCTGAGCTATGCGAGCCAATTCGTTGCCACTGGTCGCCAGCCTAAAACTGGAGCGGGTAGCGGGAATCGAACCCGCGTCACCAGCTTGGAAGGCTGAGGTTCTACCGCTGAACTATACCCGCTACCGCTATGCCTGCTACCAACGCTTCACTTCCAGATGGTGGAGGGGGGTGGATTTGAACCACCGAAGCTTTCGCGTCAGATTTACAGTCTGATCCCTTTGGCCACTCGGGAACCCCTCCCATAAGGAACCTTATACATCTCCACAGGGCTCACAGGCCGCTCAGCCCGCAAATCTCCCGGCCCTCGGGTCAAGAGGCGGCATTCTACGGGAAAATAATCGCTTGTGCAATAACTTAACGAAAATTTTCCTGTTCGGCCTGATACTCGCTGACCAGCATCAATCCCGTGTTTAGCAAGGGCCGCGCCGGGTCTGGTGGCTGCTGGGGCTCGGGTGGGGCTGAAAAGTAGCTCCAGCCCAGGTAGGCCACATTGAAAATTACAAGAAATACAACGATATAGCGCATTTGGTCTATCCAGTGAGAGTACGCCGAATCCAGCCCGCCAAATCCCGAATTTCCTCAATACACACGGCATGAGCCATGGGGTAGCTGTGGTATTCAGGTACGAAACCCAGTTCCTGCAGGCGCTCTGCGCTCTTGCGCCCCAGCGCCTCGGCTACCATGGGGTCTTCAGTGCCGTGGCATACCAGAATGGGTATATGCTGCTGCGCCGGATTGATGGCAATGCTATGCACTGTGGCGAAATAGCCGGACAGGGACATGATACCACCGAGCCTCTGGGGAAAGGTAAGCCCCGCCTCAAGTGCCACCGCCCCGCCCTGAGAAAACCCGGCCACGATAATCCGCGCCGGGGCAATGCCGCGGGCAATTTCCCGCTTGATGAGGTCGTGAACCCTGCCTGCCGATTGGCGCAACTGCGTCTCATCCCCATGCCGCCCCACATCCAGTTCCCTGATGTCATACCAGGCTGGCATAACCATGCCGCTGTTAATAGTTACCGGTATGGATGGCGCATGCGGGAAAACGAAGCGGATGCCATACTCCTGTGCCAGTTCCAATTCAGGCACAATGGCCGCAAAATCATCACCGCTGGCGCCGAGGCCGTGCAGCCAGACAATGGCCGCATCCACCGCCCTGTCCTGCGGGGCTTCCTTCTCAATGGCCGGAAGATAATCCATGGCGTGATGCAAGCCGCGAGCCGCCGGGCTTAGTCCGGCATCCGCGCCGCACGAATCTCAATTTCAATCAGCCAGCCGGGAACCACAAGGCCGGCAATCTGCACAAAAGAACGCACTGGCTTGTTGGGGTTTTCCCCAGTACCGAAGAACTCGGCATAACCCGCATTGAACCCGGCGAAATCAAGATTGCCATCTTCACCGGCCAGCGCAAATGCCCGCACCTGCACGATATCGCCCATGCTCCAACCTTGAGACTCAAGAGTTTCCTTGAAGCGAGCAAAGGTATCAATGGTTTGCTGTTTCATATCACCCCAGCTGCCATCCTCCATCGGACGCGCGCCGGAACCTGACAGATACAAAGTTTCAGCACCTGCCGGAATGTGAATGGAAGTATAGAAGTAACGCCCTTCGTTGTGGCGGGTGATTTCCTGAGCCTGGCCCGGGATGGCGGCGAATAACAGGCTGCTGGCGAGTAGCAGTGTGCTGAACGCACTTGGTTTCAAATTGAATTTCATGATTATGCCTCTCTATATGTAATGACTAATAACTAGTGTTATCTCTGTTTGGGGTTTGCCATTATGTAATATGATTGTTGCAGGTGCAAGCGGTTGGCGGCGGTAATAATAGGCTACTTGACCCTGTTTGCGGTGGTTTGCTATCCTGCTGTCAGTTCATTTGCGGTGCCGCTGGTGGCTCCGGGTGCGGCGTTCTTTATACGCTGGTTGTAAGGGGTTTCTTATGATCATTCGCTCGTTTGCATTAATCACTATTCTTGTGTTGTTCGTTTCCCCTGCTGTTGCTCAGGATTCTGCTGAGGCGGAGCAAATTCGTCTGGACGCCGAGCAAGGCGACTCGCACGCCCAGTACACTCTCGGCTACAGGTATCACCATGGCGAGGGGGTGCCACAGGATTATGCTGAAGCGGCGCGATGGTATCGTCTGGCTGCCGAGCAGGGCTACGTTCTCGCTCAATGCAATCTGGGCGTGATGTTTAGAGCGGGACAAGGGGTGGCGCAGGATTATGCTGAAGCAGTGCGCTGGTTGCGTCTGGCTGCCGAGCAGGGTAATGCCATCGCTCAGACCAATCTCGGCGTAATGTATAGCGTTGGCGAAGGGGTGGCGCAGGATGGTGCTGAAGCGGTACGGTGGTTGCGTCCGGCCGCCGAACAAGGCTTCGTCGGCGCTCAGTTCTGGCTTGGCCAGATGTATGCCCTTGCCCAGGGAGTGCCACAGGATTATGCCGAAGCGGCACGGTGGTTCCTTCTGGCCGCCGAGCAGGGCAATGTTCGCGCCCAGGACAACCTTGGCTTCATGTATGCCAGAGGCCAGGGGGTGTCGCAGGATTATGTTGAAGCGGCACGATGGCATCGTCTGGCCGCCGAACAGGGCGACCCTTACGCTCAGGTCAACATCGGCAGGATGTATGACAGTGGTGGCTATGGGGTGCCGCTGGATGATGTTGAAGCGGTGCGATGGTTCCGTCTGGCCGCCGAGCAGGGCAACGCTGACGCTCAGTCCCATCTTGGCGTGATGTATGATATGGGCGAAGGGGTGGCGCAGGATTACACTGAAGCGAGACGATGGTATCAGCTGGCCGCTGAACAGGGCCACGCTCTCGCCCAACACAGTCTCGGCTTGGTGTATAGCCACAGCAAAGGAGTACCGCAAAATCTTGCTCAGGCCTATATCTGGTTTTCATTGGCTATAGCAAATGGTTATACCCCCCGCGGTGGCACGTATGAGCGAGACTGGATTGGCCGTGCCCTGTCCCCCGATGAGTTAGCTGCCGCGCAACAAGAAGTCACTCGCCGCCTTGAGACCATCGAGCAAGATGATGCTGACGCTCAGTATACCCTCGGCAGGATGTATTATGCCGGCGAGGGGGTGGCGCAGGATTATGCTGAGGCGGTGCGCTGGTATCAGTTGGCCGCCGAGCAGGGCCATGCTCGTGCTCAGTACAATCTCGGCCAGATGCATAGAAGAGGCGAAGGAGTGCCACAGGATTATGCTGTAGCAGTGTACTGGTATCGTCTGGCCGCTGAACAAGGACATGCCAGCGCTCAGAACAATCTCGGCGCAAGGTATAGAAATGGCGAAGGGGTGCCGCAAGACAATGTTGAAGCAGCGCGGTGGTATCAATTGGCTGCCGAGCAGGGCAACGCTGCCGCTCAATCCAATCTCGGCTCAATGTATGACAATGGTACAGGGGTGCCGCAAGATTATGCTGAAGCGGCAAGATGGTATCAATTAGCCGCCGAGCAGGACAACTATATAGCTCAGAATAGCCTCGGCGTGATGTATTACTGTGGCAAGGGGATGCCTCAGGATTATACTGAAGCGAGGCGGTGGTATCTTCCGGCTGCCGAGTTAGGCTACGCTGTCTCTCAGACTAATCTCGGCTGGATGTATGAGTTTGGCGAAGGGGGGTCGCAGGATTATGCTGAAGCGATAAGGTGGTATCAATTGGCCGCCGAGCAGGACTACGATAGAGCTCAGCTCAACCTCGGCAGAATGTATTACCACGGCAAGGGAGTGCCGCAAGATGATGCTGAAGCGGTGCACTGGTATCATCTGGCCGCAGAGCAGGGAGATGCGGCGGCTCAGTCCAATCTCAGCTATATGTATCAATTTGGCAGAGGGGTGCCGCAGGATAGTGCTGAAGCGGTGCGCTGGGTTCGCCTTGCCGTTGAACAGGGCAACGCTCACGCTCAGAACAATCTCGGCCAGATGTATGAATTTGGCGAAGGGCTACCGCAGGATTATGTTGAAGCGGTGAAGTGGTATCGTCTGTCTGCTGAACAGGGCAACGCTTATGCTCAGTTCAACCTCGCCAGAATGTATAGATTTGGCTTTGGGCTGCAGCAAGATTATGTTGAAGCTTATATCTGGCTTTTATTGGCTGTGGCAAACGGTTTTGATGATGCTGAGACTGCTGATGCTGCCATGACTGCGCTGGATATGACTGGCTCCCTTCTGCATTACGCTCAATTGGTTGCCGCACAGAAAGAGGCTGATAGTCGACTTGAGGCCACGCGGTCTTGCTAAGGAGTTTCTTATGATTATTCGTTTGTTTGCACTAGTCGCTGTTCTTGTGTTGTTCGTTTCCTGTGCTCAGACCCGGTTTCATCCGGCGGCCGAGCGGGGCAACGCTGATGCTCAGTTTACGCTGGGCAATATGTATGTGGCTGGTGACGGGGTACCGCAGGATTATGCTGAAGCGGTGCGATGGTATCGTTTGGCTGCCGAACAGGGTGATGTTGAGGCTCAGATCAATCTTGGCTTTATGTATAGCAATGGTCGAGGAGTGCCGCAGGATTATGCCGAGGCGATGCACTGGTATCAATTGGCCGCAGAACAGGGCGACCCTCGCGCTCAGCATAATGTCGGCGTGATGTATAACGATGGCTCAGGGGTGCCGCAGAATTATGCTGAAGCGAGGCGGTGGTGGTATCTGTCCGCCATGCAGGGCCTCATTGCCGCTGTGTACAATCTCGGCCATTTACACAAAGATGGCCACGGGGTGCCGCAGGATTATGTTGAAGCGGCGCGATGGTTTCAATTGGCCGCCGAGCGGGGCAATGCCATGGCTCAGTATGAACTTGCCATAATGTATAGAAATGGCGAAGGGGTGCCACAGTATTACGCTGAAGCAAGGCGCTGGTATCGTCTGGCCGCCGGACAGGACAATATTGGCGCTCAAAACGATCTCGGCGAGATGTATGAATACGGTGAAGGAGTGGCGCAGGATTATGCTGCAGCAAGACGGTGGTATCGCAGGGCCGCCGAGCAAGGCAACGCTTATGCCCAGTCCAAGCTCGGCTATATGTATCAACATGGCGAAGGAGTGTCGCAGGATTATGCTGAAGCGATGCGATGGCTCAAGTTGGCCGCCGAGCAGGGACACGCTCGTTCTCAGTATAATCTCGGCGTCATGTATGACGAAGGCATGGGTGTGCCACAGGATTATGTTGAGGCGTATATCTTGTTTTCATTAGCTGCGGTAAGCCGTGCCGGTGTTGCTGGTATTGCTGTGTCTGCGCGAGACGATGCTGCCTCCTTCCTGTCTCCCGCCGATTTGGATGCTGCAAGGCAAGAGGCCGAACGTCGGCTTGAAACCATGCAGTAAGGAACTTCGTATGATTATTCGTTTGCTTACATGGGTCGCTGTTTTTGTGCTTTTCATTTCCTCTGCTGCTGCCCAGGAAGAGGAGCTTCGTCAAGCCGCCGAGGAAGGTGATGCCAGCGCACAGGTTGTTCTCGGCATCATATATGAAGATGGTCAAAAAGTGCCGCAAGATTATGTTGAAGCAATGCGCTGGTATCGCATGGCCGCTGATCAGGGCCTCGCTGTCGCTCAACTCAGTGTCGGCGTCATGTACGACAGTGGCAGAGGAGTGCCGCAGGATCATATTGAAGCAATCCGTTGGTATCGCATGGCCGCCGAGCAGAACCTTGTTGATGCCCAGTTCAATCTCGCCTGGAAATATTATGCTGCCGAAGGGGTGCCGCAGGATTACGCCGAAGCAATGCGATGGTTTAAGTTGGCCGCTGAACAGGGCGACGCCGAGGCTCAGTTCAGTCTGGGTGTAATGCATGGCAACGCCGAAGGGGTGCCGCAGGATTATACTGAAGCGGTGCGCTGGTATCGCATGGCCGCCGAGCAGGGTCACACTGGCGCTCAACTTAATCTGGGTGTGAGGTATAAAAATGGCGAAGGGGTGGCGCAAGATTATGCTGAAGCAATACGCTGGTATCAGTTGGCTGCCGAACAAGGTAACGCCACTGCTCAGTATAATCTCGGCGTAGTGTATGACAAAGGCGAAGGGGTGCCACCGGATGATGTTGAGGCTTATATCTGGTTTGCATTGGCCGCAGGAAACGGCATTGACAATGCTGTGCTGGCGCGAAACAGGGTTGGCTCCCGCTTCTCTTCCTCTGAACTGAATGCCGCGCAACGAAAGGCCGTGCGTCGGCATAAAGAAATATATTCTCGTTGATGGCTGTATTTGGTTCTACTTGTTGTAAGGAGCTTTTGTGATTATCCGTTTATCTGCATTAGTCGCTGTTCTTGTGTTGTTCGTTTCCTGTGCTTCAAATCAGGATTATGCCAGGGAGGAGCAATATCGTTTGGCCGCCGAGCAAGGCGACCCGCACGACCAGTACACTCTCGGCTACAGGTATTACAATGGCCAGGGAGTGCCGCAGGATTATGTTGAAGCGGTGCGCTGGTATCGCATGGCCGCCGAACAGGGTGATACTGTTGCTCGGTACAATCTCGGCTTCATGTATGAATATGGCAAAGGGGTAGCGCAGGATTTCGCTGAAGCAGATCGGTTGTATAGATTGGCCGCTGATATGAGCCATGCTGGCGCTATGTATAGTCTCAATCCAATGTATCGCATTGACAAAATGCCACACTATTTCGGGTATGCGGTGCGGTGGTACGACCATGTACCTCCCCCGACTACCGGGCAGAGTGCCGCTGCCGAACAGTTCCAACTTGGCGTGAGTTATTACACGGGCGAGGACGAGATGCCGGAAGATGTTACTGAAGCCGTACGGCGATTTCATCTGGCCGCCGAACAGGGCTTTGCTCCCGCTCAGCTCTTGCTCGGCTTCATGTATGAAGACGGCAAATATGAAGAGGACGAAGATGCAGACGACGCAGATGTGGAACAGGACTATGCTGAAGCGGCGCGATGGTATCAGTTGGCCGCCGAGCAGGGTAACGCTATCGCACAAAACAATCTCGGCCACCTGTATGAATATGGCCAGGGGGTGCCGCAGGATTACGCTGAAGCGAGGCGGTGGCATCAGTTGGCCGCCGCACAAAACCACGTTGGCGCTCAGTACGCCCTCGGCGTAATGTATAACAACGGCAAAGGGGTGCCACAAGATTACATTGAGGCTTATATCTGGTTCTCACTGGCTGTGGCAAGCGGCGGTTCTGATTCTATTGCGTTGACGCGAGACGAGGCTCGCTCCCACTTATCTTCCGCTGAGCTGGATGCGGCGCAGCGAGAAGCCGCTCGCCGATATGCAATTGTGCCATAGGAGTTTCGTATGATTATTCGTCTGTTTACATGGGTCACTGTTTTTGTATTGTTCATTTCTCCTGCTGCTGCTCAGGATATCGAACAGGATAAGGCTCGGTACAATCTCGGTTTTATAAAAGGATTGGACTACTGGCCTTTGGATGCCAGTGAAGCAATGCTGTGGTATCGCCTGGCCGCCGAGCAGGGCCACGCTGACGCCCAGTTCAATCTCGGCGGGATGTATACCCGTGGCAAAGATGTGCCGGAGTATCCCGCTGAAGCAGTGCGGTGGTATCACTTGGCCGCAGAGCAAGGCCACGTTGAGGTTCGAGCCGTGCTCGGCTTTATGTATGAATATAACGAAGGGGTGGCGCAGAATTTTGCTGAAGCGGTACGGTGGTATAAGTTGGCATTGGCCGCAGATAAGGACAACGCTCCCGTTCAGACCAGTCTCGGCGAGATGTATCAAAACGGCGAAGGGGTGCCGCAGGATAATGCTGAAGCGGTGCGGCGGTATCGATTGGCCGTTGAACTAGGCGCCTCTCGCGTTCTGGCCTTCCTCGGTGGGATGTATGGGTCTGGCGCATGGGTACCACAGGATGATGATGCCGATGCCCAGTTCTTGCTCGGCAGGATATATAGAGGTGGCGAAAGAGTGCCTCAGGATGATGTTGAGGCGGCGCGCCGGTTTCAACTGGCAGCCGAGCAGGGCCACGCTCGCGCTCAGTACAGCCTTGGCTGGATGTACAGGGATGGCATAGGGGTGCCGCAGGATGATGCTGAAGCGGTGCGCTGGTTTCAATTGGCAGCCGAGCAGGACCACGCTGGCGCTCAGTACAATCTCGGCTGGATGTATTTCGCCGGCAGAGGGGTACCGCAGGATGATGCTGAAGCGGTGCGCTTGTATCGTTTAGCTGCTGAGCAGAATAACGGTAGCGCTCAGTCCAGTCTCGGCGAGATGTATTTGGCTGGCAGAGGGGTACCACAGGATGATGCCGAAGCGGTGCGCTGGTTCCAACTAGCCGCCGAGCGGGGTTTCTCTCGCGCTGAGTCCAACCTCGGCAAGATGTATTTCGCCGGCAGAGGGGTACCGCAAGATTATGCTAAAGCGGCGCGGTGGTATCGGTCGGCCGCCGGACGCAACGCTACTGCTCGGAACAATCTCAACGCGATGTATAGAGATGGTCTGGCGGTGCGGCCAAATAATGCCGACACGATACGCGGGTATAAATCGGCCGCCGAGCAGGGCGATGTTGATGCTCAGTTCCACCTCGGCTGGATGTATCAATATGGGGAACGTGCGTTGGGAGGAATGCACCGGGATTATGCTGAAGCGATGCACTGGTATCGAATGGCCGCCGCGCAAAACAACGCTCGCGCCCAGTTCAGTCTCGGCTGGATGTATCATCTTGGCATAGCTGTGCCAGAGTATTATGCTGAAGCAGTGCGCTGGTATCGAATGGCCGCCGCGCAGGGGCTCACCGTCGCCCAACGCAATCTCGGCTACATGTATCACCTTGGCAACGGCGTACCACGAAATGATGTTGAAGCTTATGTCTGGTTTTCATTGGCTACGAAAAACAGCGCCGATTTTTCCGCATTTATGCGAGATAAAATTGGCGATATCCTGTCTCCCTCTGACCTGATTGCCGCACAACAAGAGATTGCTCGCCGACTTGAAACCATGCGCTAAGGAGTTTCTTATGATTATTCGTCTATTTGCATGGGTCGTTGTTTTCCTGTTGCTTGTCTCCTCTGTTTCCGCTCAGGAGCAGTTTCGTCAAGCCGCCGAGCAGGGTGATGCTGATGCCCAGAACCAGCTTGGCATTATGTATAACAACGGCGAAGGAGTGTCTCAGGATTTTATTGAAGCAGTGCGGTGGTTTCGTTCTGCCGCCGAGCAGGGCCTCGCTGCCGCACAGTACAATCTTGGCATTATGTACAACGAGGGTAAAGGAGTGCCTCATGATGATAGTGAAGCGATACGGTGGTTTCAATTGGCCGCCGAGCAAGGCCACATTAACGCCCAGTTCAATATGGGCTATATGTATGACAATGGCAGGGGAGTATCGCGAAATCTTGCTGAAGCGGCGCGATGGTTTCAATTGGCCGCCGAGCAAGGCGATGTTGACGCGCAACACAATCTCGGCGTGATGTACAGTAATGGCGAAGGGGTGCCACAAAGTTATGCCGAGGCGAGACGCTGGTATCGTCTGGCTGCCGCGCAGGGTAACTCCAGCTCTCAATCCAATCTCGGCGGGATGTATGGCAATGGCCGAGGGGTGCCGCAAGATTTTGCTGAAGCGCTACGGTGGTATTATCTGGCCGCCGAGCAAGGTAACGCTGGCGCCCAGTTTAATCTCGGCTTGATGTATGGCAAAGGTGAAGGAGTGCCACGGGATGATGTTGAGGCTTATATCTGGTTTTCACTGGCTGTGGCAAACAACTTTCCCACCACCGATGCCGCATCTGCGCGAGACATTACCAGTTCCAACTTATCCTCCGCTGATTTGACTGCCGCGCAACAAGAAATTGCCCGCCGCCATAAAACCATGCGCTCTCGCTGATCGCTATTGTATTTTTCCCTTACTGCCCTACTTCACCACCGAGCGTAGCTGCCGGGGCATCTACTTCCTGGCCGAGGAAGCGGGAAGTGATTACGCCTGAGGTGATGGCTCCGTTCACATTCAGTGCGGTGCGGGCCATGTCAATCAACGGCTCAATGGAGATGAGTAACGCCGCTACCGTAACCGGGAAGCCCATTGCCGTTAGCACCACCAGGGCGGCGTTGGTGGCGCCGCCGCCTACGCCGGCGATGCCGAAGGAGCCGATGGCGATGATTACCAGCAGGCTGATGATGAAACCGGCGTCAATTTCCACGCCCATGGTGGGTGCGACCATTACCGCCAGCATGGCCGGGTAGATGCCGGCGCAGCCGTTCTGGCCGATGGTGGCGCCGAATGAAGCGGAGATGTTGCTGATGGGTGCGGGCACTTTCAGTTCCTCAATCATGGCGCGGATGGTGAGGGGGATGGTGGCCGCGGAACTGCGGGTGACGAAAGCGAAGGTTAGCACCGGCCAGACTTTTTCAAAATAATATCTGAGATTGGTGCCGAGCAGGCTGAGCATTAATGCGTGCACGACAAACATCAGCACGATGGCAATGTAAGAGGCCACAACAAAACTGATGAGGGTTACAATTGCGCTGCCGTCTGAACTGGCAATCACACGGGTCATCAAGGCCAGCACACCGTATGGGGTGAGGCCCATTATCAGCTTGACCAGTTTCATTATTACCATCTGGGTTGTGTCAATGAAGCTGGATATTCGTTCGCCATGCACCTTGTTTTCTTCGCTCACCAGCAACGCGGCCACGCCGAAAATGAGGCCGAATATCACTACTGCGATTATGGAGGTATCGCGCACCTCGGTGAGGTCAAGGAATATATTGCGCGGCACAAAACTTACCAGCAGTTCGGGCATGGTCATGGCGGCCACGGTTTCCTGTCGCGTTATAAGCACTTCGGCTCGCGCCAGTTCTCTGGCACCATTGGTCAGGTCGCCCGCATTCAGGCCGAATATGGTGGCCATGATGATGCCGATAATGGCGGCAATGGTGGTGGTGAATATAAGGACGCCAACTACTGAACCGCCAACTTTGCCCAGTGTTTTTATCTTTTGCACTTTTAACACCGCCGCAATCATTGTAATCAGCACCAGCGGTATGATTATCATGCGCAGCAAATTAACATAGCCATTGGCGACTACATTGGTCCATTCCAGGGTCTCATCACTTACTTCGCTGGCAAAGCCGAACACGAATTGCAGATAGAAGCCGAAAATGGTGCCGGCCACCAGCCCGATGAGAACCCGGCGGGCCAGAGAAATCTCCTGCTTGCCGAAATGGAACAGCAGCCCCAGCAAGGCGGCGAAAATAACCAGATTGATGATTGCGAGCGTTGTCATAATTCACCTCTTGTCCTGATAGTTGTTGTGGCTGGTGTGACGAACAGTGCTGTGGATACGGCGCAGAGGCAATATGCCATCTGGCATCAGCGGGCTAATCGTGGCATATTATGTCTGTGACTTCAACCACCGGAGACTAAAAGCCATGAGTTCAGACAATTACTTTCCTGCCTTAATCCGTCAACTGCCCACGTATGAGGGGCAGTTTGCCGCCAACAAGCTGACGGCGGCGAATTGCGATGTGCTGTTTGCCAGCTATCCGGCTGGCTCCGAGGTGCCGCCCCATACACACCCCACGGAAAATGTGGGCGTGATTACCAAGGGTCTGCTATCGCTGACCATGGATGGCGAGACCCGCGACTACGGCCCCGGCGACTGGTATCACATTCCCACTGAACGGGAACATTCGGCGCGCTTTAGCAAAGATACCGGAACGATTGAGTTCTGGTTTCAGCACTAGGCCATCACAAAAGTTCAGGTGCGTAGCTTGTAGCCGGTCTTGAACATATAGTGCACAATCACCAGGCACAGTACTAGAAAGATTAGCACGGTGGCGAGGCTCAGCCACGCACTCACCTCGGCGATTTCGTACATGCTCCAGCGCAGGCCGCTTACCAGATGCAGCACCGGATTCATCAGTGAAACAGTTTGCCACGGTTGCGGTAGCATGGAGACGGGATAGAAACTGCCGCCGAGGAACACCAGTGGCGTGACTACTAACATGGGCACCAGAGACAGTTTTTCAAAGTTATCAGCCCAGATTCCCAGAATGAAGCCCAGCAGACTGAATGAGACTGCGGTGAGCACGATGAACAACAACATCGCAAAGGGATGGGCGATTCGCAAATCAATAAAGAGTGCGGCGGTGGCGAGAATAATTAGCCCCAGCATGATGGACTTGGTGGCCGCCGCGCCTACATATCCCAGCACCACTTCTGCCATGGACACCGGCGCAGACAACATCTCATATATGGTGCCTACGAACTTCGGGAAGTAAATGCCGAAGGAGGCATTGGAGATGCTGTGGGTTAGCAGGTTCAGCATAATCAGCCCCGGCACCATGAAGGCGGTGTAGCCTACACCTTCTATCTGGCCGATGCTTCGCCCGAGGGCGGCACCGAACACAACGAAGTATAAAGAGGTGGTGATTACCGGCGCCACAATGCTTTGCACCAGAGTGCGGCTGGTGCGGGCCATCTCAAAACGGTAAATGGCTATGACGGCATAAAAGTTCATGATGCAGGTTCCCGCACCAGGTCAACAAAAATATCTTCCAGTGAACTTTGAGTAGTGTTCAGGTCGCAGAATTGTATGTCTTGTGCTTTCAAGTCATCCAGCAGCGCGGTGATGCCTATGCGAGTTTCTTGCACATTGTAAGTGTATATTAACTGCTGTTGCTCGGCATCAAGCTCCAGCTCATAATTGGACAGGGCGGCGGGTATTGCCGTCATCGGCTCAATCAGTTGTAGCAACAGTTGCTTTCTGCCCAGCTTGCTCATCAGGCCGGTCTTTTCCTCTACCAGAATCAGTTCGCCCTTGTTGATTACCCCTACCCTGTCGGCAATCTCTTCGGCTTCCTCAATGTAATGGGTGGTGAGAATTATGGTAACGCCCCGGGCTTTCAAGTCTCTCACTATATCCCACATATTTTTGCGTAATGACACATCCACGCCAGCGGTGGGTTCATCAAGGAACAGCACAGTGGGTTCATGAGCCAATGCCTTGGCTATCATCACCCGGCGCTTCATGCCGCCGGAAAGCGTCATAATCATGTCGTCTTTTTTATCCCACAGCGACAACGAGCGCAGCACCTGTTCCAGATGGGCGGCATTGGGCGGCTTGCCGAACAGCCCGCGGCTGAAGGCCAGTGTGTTTAGCACTGATTCAAAGGCATCGGTGGTGAGTTCCTGGGGCACCAGACCAATCAGTGAGCGGGTTTTGCGGTAGTGTTTGTTGATGTCGTAACCCGCCACCATAACCTGTCCGGCGCTGGCACGCACGATGCCGCAGATAATGGAAATCAGCGTGGTCTTGCCGGCTCCGTTGGGGCCAAGCAATGCCAGAATCTCGCCTTTGGCAATGTCCAGATTAACCCCGCTCAGCGCCTGAAATCCGCCAGCGTAAGTTTTGCCGAGATTGGTGATGGAGAGGATGGGTTGTTGCGCGTCCATGACTATATGACTGAACCTTGATTTGGGGCGGTTAGTATAGACACTGATATGACCTTGTGCAAGCGCAATCTTTGAAGTCGGCGGGGGCTGTTGTGTCGTATAACTGTATCGTATATCGCTTCTATATCGCTTCCAGCGCCTGGGTGATTTTTGTTACGCCGACCACTGTGAGCCCTTCAATGGCCTGCTTGGGCACATTGGCCTTGGGCACGATGGCGCGCTTGAAGCCGTGTTTGGCGGCTTCGCGCAGGCGTTCCGGGCCGCCGGGGACGGGGCGTATTTCGCCGGCGAGGCCAACTTCACCAAACACCACCAGGTCTTGAGGCAATGCCTTGTCGCGGAAGCTGGATACGATGGCCAGCAACAGCGCCAGGTCGGCGCTGGTCTCGGCCACTTTAACGCCGCCGACCGCATTCACGAACACATCCTGATCCGCCATATACATTCCGCCGTGGCGATGTAACACCGCCAGCAACATGGCCAGCCGGTTCTGGTCCAGACCCACTGTTACCCGGCGCGGATTGCCAAGCGGGCTGGCATCCACCAATGCCTGGATTTCCACCAGCAGGGGTCGGGTGCCCTCCCACAACACCATAACCAGCGAGCCCGGCGTTTCTTCCTCGGTGCGCGCCAGAAAAATGGCCGAAGGGTTTTTTACTTCCTTCAAGCCCTGCCCGGTCATGGCGAACACGCCCAGTTCATTGGCGGCGCCGAAACGGTTTTTGTGGCCGCGCAGAATTCGGTAGCGGGCTTCGCTGCCGCCTTCAATCATGATGAAGCAGTCAATCATGTGTTCAAGCACTTTGGGACCGGCCAGGCTGCCTTCCTTGGTTACATGACCCACCAGAAACAACACGGTGCCGGTTTGTTTGGCGTATTGAATAAGATAGGCGGCGCACTCCCGTACCTGAGACACACTGCCCGGTGCCGAGGGAACATCGGCGCTGTGTGTTACCTGAATGGAATCCACCACCAGAAGTTGTGGCTTGTGTTGTTCGGCGGCCTGACAAATGAGTTCCACATTGGTTTCGGCCAGCAGCTTGAGATTGTCGGCGGGCAGGCGCAGGCGTTGTGCGCGCATGCCTATCTGTTGTGGGGATTCTTCGCCGGTTACATACAGTGCTTGCCGGCCATCGGCTGCCAGCAGGCACATCATCTGCAACAACAGGGTGCTTTTGCCGGCGCCGGGATTGCCGCCAATCAGCACCGCCGAGCCGGGCACCAGGCCGCCGCCAAGTACGCGGTCCAGTTCGCCGATGGTGGTGGAGAAGCGTGGTAGTGCTTTCAAGTCTATCTCGGATAGGTTTTGCACCGCCGACTGGGCACCGGCATAACCCTGGCGGCGGAAATCAACACGGGTTACGGGCGAGCCACCATCGCTACCGAGCCTGACCTGGCTCAAGGTATTCCAGGCCTTGCAGGTGCCGCACTGGCCTTGCCAGCGGTCGTGGTCTGCACCACAATCGGTGCACACGTATGCTGTTTTTATTTTGTTTGCTTTTGCCATTCTCGCCACTTTACGTCACTTCAAGTTTGGCCGAGGTATTCAAACTTTACCCGGCGGCTCAATCCACAAAGTAATTCATAAGAAATAGTTCCGGCCTGTTCCGCCACCTCGTCAATGCTGAGCCCGGCACCCCACAGCACGACTTCATCACCTACCTCAGCCTTGGGCATGGCGTTGAGATTAACAACAATCAAATCCATGGACACCCGGCCAAGCAGTTTGCTGAGTTGATATTGCCCGTCGCTTTTAACCAGCACCGAACCACCGTTTGTGGCCGAACGCATATAGCCATCGGCGTAACCGATTGATACCACACCAACCCGGGTGTCTTCACTGCAAGTGTAGGTTGCACCATAGCCGATTGCTCCGCCGGCGCGCACCTTGTTGACGGCAACCAGACGGGAGCGCAAGGTCATAACCGGTTTCAGGTCCAGTTCATCGGCGGTGCGTCCGACAAGGGGTGTGCCGCCATAAAGCATAATGCCGGGGCGAACAAACTGATACGCTGTGCCGGGCAAGCCCATGATGGCGGACGAGGCGGCAATGCTGCTGTTCACAGTTGTATTCTGCTCCTTGCCCAACTGCTTGTGCATGGCGGCAAAGGTTTTGAGTTGGTGTTGCACGGATTCATTGTCCGGTCCTTCGTCGGCGCAGGCCAGGTGCGACATCAGCACCACTTCAATATCGGGATGGGTATGAAGTCTGGCAAAACTGGCGGACATCATTTCGGCCGACAGCCCCAGGCGATTCATGCCGGTGTTCATTTTCAGCCACAGGCGATGGTGGCCGGTGAAAAAATTCTCATCAAGCATCTTCTCCAGCGCTTTCATCTGGTGCGCGCTGTGAATGACGGGTTCAATGCCGGCATTAAGACACACCGCCAGTTCCTCGCCATCAATGCAGCCGCCGAGCAGGACGATGGGGATGTCCAGCTTGAAGCTGTCCAGTTGCAGGGCTTCATCCAGCGTGGCCACCCCGAATGCGGCGGGCTTGACTTTGGCATTGCTGAGGGCGCGGGCAACCGGCTCTGCGCCATGGCCGTAAGCATTGGCCTTGATGGCGGGCACGATGCCCGCCTCGGGGCACAGCGCGCTGACCCTGGCATAGTTGTGTTGCAACGCGGTAAGGTCAACGACCGCCGTGGCGCGTGGAGGTATATCTGGCATGGTTAGTGTTGGGTGAGTCCGTTTGGCAGCGATTATTGACAACAATCAGTCCGGCAACCATCAGTCGTGAGTATAACTTTCATCATAGCGAGGTCGGGCAAGATTTTCAAAGCGGGTGAACTTGTCAAGAAAGCTGACATGCACGGTGCCGATGGGCCCGTTGCGTTGCTTGCGCAGGATGACTTCAGCGGTGCCCTTGTCGGCGGAATCTTCGTTGTACACTTCGTCCCGGTAAAGGAACACGATAACATCGGCGTCTTGCTCAATGGCGCCGGATTCCCGCAGGTCTGACATCACCGGGCGTTTGTTGGGGCGATGTTCCAGGCCGCGGTTAAGTTGCGACAGTGCAACCACCGGGCATTTGAACTCCCGTGCCATTTGTTTCAGGTCGCGGGAAATTTCCGAGATTTCAGCAACGCGATTTTCATTGCCGTCTCTGGTGTGCATGAGTTGCAAGTAATCCACCACCACCATGCCCAGTTCTTCGTGCTCGCGCATGAGGCGGCGCACGCGGGCGCGCATATCCGTGGGGGTGAGGCCGGGCGTATCGTCAATGTAAAGTGGCAGGTCTTTCAGTTTGCTCAGGGTTTTGCTGAGCCCGTCCCATTCCTCATCGTTCAGCTTGCCCTTGCGCAGATTGCTCTGATTAATTTTGCCGATGGAAGACAGCATACGAAAAATCAAACTGCTGGCCGGCATTTCCAAGCTGAACATCAGCACCGGGCTGTTGCTGTGCATGATGGCGTGCTCTGCCATGTTCATGGCGAAGGCGGTCTTGCCCATGGAGGGGCGTCCGGCAACCACCACCAGGTCGGACTTTTGCCAGCCGGATGTGAGCTTGTCCAGGTCGGTGAAGCCGGTGGCGAGGCCGGTTATTCCATCTGCCGAGGCTGCCAGTTCGTCAATGCGGTCTGCCGCCTCGGTGAGCAGGGGGTTAATTTGTATCGGACCGTCATCCTTGCGCCGTTCGTCGGCTATCTTGAAGATGCTGCGCTCGGCATCGTCAAGCACTGCGGCGGCGTTGCGGCCTTCGGTGTTGTAGCCGCTGTCGGCGATGTCGTTGGCGACGCTGATAAGGCGGCGCAGGGTGGCGCGCTCACGAATGATGTCCGCATAAGCGCGGATGTTGGCGGTGCCTCTGGCGTTGCTGACCAGGTCGCCGAGGTAGTCGGCTCCGCCGGCGTCGTCAAGCTGATTGAGGCTGTTCAGTGCTTCCGCAAGTGTTACCACATCAATGGGCTGGTTGGCCGCGCTCTGGCTGGTCATGGCCTCATAGATGAGCCGGTGCTCGGCGCGGTAGAAGTCGGTGGCCAGCAGGATGTCGGCGATGTTGTCCCACTCGGCGTTATCCAGCATCAGCCCGCCCAGCACCGCCTGTTCGGCGTCAACCGAATTGGGCGGCACCTTGAGCGTGGCCAGCCTGCCCTGCTCCTGTCCGGTGGATATGTAGGGCTGGTGTTTGGTATCCTGAGTTTTCAATGGTTTGGCTTTAGTGACACTGCGTTGGCGGCCTGATAAAGTGGCCCGCATAAGTTGCCGATAATAGGGCATTGGCACTGCCGATTCAATGCCCGGTCTTTTGCAGATTGACATCGGGTTTTCTGTTTGGCAATCTATGCAGTCTGTGCAATCCATACAATCTGTGTAATCTTCGTACCTGGAGGAGTTTGAAATGAAGTTAATTAATAGTGTTGCTGTCGGCACTGCCGTCAGTATTGTCGTCGGTCTTGTCGGTGTTGTTGGTGTTGCCCCTGCGGCTTTCGCGGCGGAGCAAACAGTGGCAGATCTGGAAGAGATAGTGGTAACCGGCACCCGAAGCCGGGGGCGGTCTGTTTATGATTCGGGGGCGCCGATTGATTTGATTGGCGGTGAGGACATTCGTAATCAGGGCACCGCCAATATGACGGAGTTGCTGCGCACGCTGGTTCCTTCGTTCAACGTTAATACCCAGCCTATCGGTGATGCCTCCACGGTAGTGCGGCCGGTCAATCTGCGCGGCTTGCCGCCGGATCACACTCTGGTGCTGGTGAATGGCAAACGCCGCCATCGCGCCGCCGTCATCGGCTGGCTGACCAACGGCGTATCCGATGGTGCCCAGGGACCGGATGTTGCTGTCATCCCCGCCATTGCCTTGCGCCGGGTTGAGGTGTTGCGTGATGGTGCGTCCGCCCAGTATGGTTCCGATGCCATCGCCGGTGTAATGAACTTCATACTTAAAGACGACAGCTCCGGCGGCGGCATTGAAGTCAAATACGGCGCCTACACTGAAGGCAGCAGCGAACAGGAATATCTGATAACCGGCAACATTGGCCTGCCGTTTACTGATGATGGCTTCTTCAATGCCAGCTTTGAATATGGCCAGACTGACGAGACTTTTCGTGCGGTGCAACGCACCGATGCACAGAACCTGATTGATGCCGGCAATACGGATGTGCCAATACCGGCGCAGAACTGGGGCAACCCGAGATTTGATGTTGACATCAAAACTTTCTTCAACCTGGGTGCGAGGCTGAACGATACCACCGAGGTTTACGCCTTCGGCAACTGGGCGGCAAGGGAGGGCGAGGGCAGTTTCTATTTCCGCAACCCTCACACCCGTGGCGGGGTGTTTGACGGAAACGTTGTAAATGTAGCCGACAACAACCAAGTGCTTCGCTTGCAGAGTATAGACAAGGATGGGAACCTGATATTCGAAGACGAGGGCAAGACGTTGCCGGTTATGGGAACCTTTGGTTCCCTGGGAGCCCTTAGCAGCGAGCATGCGGAAATACGGATGATGCAATTGCAGGCTGCGGGCATTAATGTTGATGACCTCAGGGATACTGTCAAGGTAGCTTACATTGGCACGGAAGATAACGGCACCTGCGAACCCATCATAATTGAAGACCATGCGGCCGTCGCTGCCGATGTCGCAAGGGTGAGCAGTGACCCGAACTGCGAATCTTTCATCACCCGCTTCCCCGGCGGTTTTACCCCGCGCTTCACTACCGCAGCCACTGATTTTTCACTGGTGGCAGGTACGCGCGGCAATATGGGCGATGTGAATTACGATGTGAGTGTCGGTTTGGGCAAGAGCGATGCGCAATTCTCCATCGCCAACACCGTCAACGCCTCGCTGGGGCTGAACTCGCCCACGGAGTTTGGCAGCCTGGGCGACTATACCCAGACAGAGTACAACTTCAATGCGGACTTCAGCTATCCGGTGCAGGTGGATATGTTCGCCTCTGATTTGAATGTCGCGGCGGGTTTTGAATACCGCATTGAGGAGTTTGAAATTACCGCAGGCCAGAGGGAATCCTGGGACGATGGCCCGCTGGCCGCGCAGGGTTTCAGTGTCGGCGCCAACGGTTTCCCGGGCTTCCCCGATTCCATTGCCGGTGAATGGGACAGATCCAATTATGCGTTCTATCTGGATTTGGAAGCCGATGTAACGGATCGCTGGTTGCTGGCCGCCGCCGTTCGCTTTGAAGATTTTGATACCTTCGGCAGAACCACCAACGGCAAGCTGGTCGCCCGCTTTCATGTAAACGAGTGGCTGGGGCTGCGCGGCACCTGGAGCACCGGTTTCCGCGCCCCGACCCCGGGCCAGCAGAATGCATCCAATACCACCTCCGCCCTCGGCGCGAGCGGCGATATCGTTCACAAGGGCACAATACCGTCAACCTCCCCCATCGCCGCGCTGGAGGGCGGCGCCGAGCTGACCGAGGAGCAATCCGTCAATTTCACCAGCGGGCTGGTGCTTCAGTGGCAAGACCTGAGCATGACTATTGATTACTACAACATCAAGGTGAGCGACCGCATAGCGCTGACCGGGGATTTGGAACTGGAAGATGACGATCGTGCGATGCTGGTAGCGGCTGGCATACCTATGGCGGCCGACCTTGAGAGTTTCCGTTTTTTCCAGAACGCCTTTGACACCCAAACCCGGGGTGTGGATGTGGTAGGTAGCTACAGCACGAACATGGGTGCGGGCACTACCGATTTTACCCTGGCCTGGAATTCCAACAAATCGGAGGTTCAGGATCGCAACGTCCAGGTTGTGGATGATCAGCGGGTACGCGAGGTGCAGGATGGTCTGCCGGAAAGCCGGTTTAACTTCACGGCCACCCATCATCTGACGGATTGGCGCCTGATGTTGCGTTTCAATTTTGTTAGCGGCTGGTATGATGAAGAGGATGACTTGGCGGATGGTAGCAATAATGCTCAGGGGGACTTTGATGGCTACTATGATGGTTACTACACACTGGATGCTGAAGTTGCCTGGCATTCTGCAGCAGGTGGCCTGACTTTGGTGTTTGGTGGCCAGAACATCACAGACAGAACGCCGGATGAATTTCCGCTGGCCAGGGAGGCGTTGGGTAACCGGTATAGTCAGTTCGCGCCGCTTGGTTTTAATGGTGCGTTTTATTATGGCCGGGTGAATTATAGCTTTTGATCTGCGTCTTCTACATCTTCCGCATCTTCCGCTGCTCTTGCCGCTTCGGCTTCCGCCTCTGCTGCGTCAATGTCTTCTATCAGGCTGCCATCGGCTGTTACGCCGCCCGGTGTGCCGAGGCGGACAACCGCCAGATTGATTTCTGCGCTGACATCGTAGCCCAGGTCCACAGTAATCGGATAGTCGCCCACTTCGCGAATGGCGCCGTGGGGTAGTAGCACTTCCGCCTTGACCACGGCGGCGTCCGCCTGGGCATTGATGGCCTCGGCAATATCACGGGTGCCCACCGAACCATACAGCCGCCCTTCATCACTGGCGTTAACCTCAATGCGAACGGTTAACTCGTTCACTTTGGCCTTGCGCTCTTCGGCTTGATACACATTTTCATCGTGCGCGGCGAGCAGTTCGGCGCGGCGCTGTTCAAACTCAGCCAGGTTTTCGCTGGTGGCGGGTATGGCCTTGCCCTGGGGGAACAGGAAGTTGCGGGCGAAGCCGGCCTTCACCTCGGCGGTGTCGCCGATGTTACCCAGTTTGGCAATCTTCTCCAGAAGAATAATATTCATTGTGTTGTCCTCTTGTGGTTGTGCAAAATCGTATCGTCTGTCATCTGCCATCCGTTATTCATTCAGACCTGTTCCGTAGCCGCGACCTGAAATCGTACCAACTGTCAACAACCGCTGCCATTGCCACCAGTTGTGGTATGAGCAACTGTGGCACAAGCAACATCATGCCATAAAACGGCACCAGCCACAGGGCGGGCCACTTGTTCATGGCCATCAGCCCGTGCACCAGTGCTATTCCGGCAAACATCAGCGGCATTGCCAGATACCACACCCAGGTTTGCGGAATCACAACGCCGAAAAATGCCGGCAGCATGATTGCAAGCAGGGCGAGCACACTCCTGTGTGTTAATCGCAAGCGGTGAAACTCCTCGCGGAAGCCACCGGGGTTGTATAACGCCGCTTGCATCCAGCGAGCCAGCATCAGCAATGCCACCGCCAGTGCTATATAAAGTGCGGCGGTTGCACCCAGCACCGATTCGCGGGGCAGCACAATGTTCTGACCTCCTGCGTCCAGATACACTTGCAACTGGGCCATCATGAAATCTATCAGAGCCGGTTGCAGGCGCAGGTACAAATCCATTCCCACCCCGACGGTTACCGCCGCCAGCAAGGTGAGTTGCCAGGCCCCGGTTTCACGCAACAGTAATGCCAGGCCGGCAACGGCGAACAACATCACCAGTGGAACCAACTCTCCGAGCAATGCCCATCCGCCAACTGGCAGAAGCGCCCAGAGCAGCACCGAAGCGCCCTCCTTTGCCCCCTTGCGTAACATAACCAAACCGACAACAACAGGGTTCAGCAAATTCACAAGTGGCACCAGACCCAGCAACAGCACCGCGATGACGGCCTGCTTGCGTCCGGTCATAACGAATTCAGCAAGGCCGCGCATGGGAACCTCTCTATCCGGACTGGCGAACTCCATTCATACCTGGTGGCTGTCCGTGTAAGGAATCAGTGCCAGATATCTGGCCCTCTTGATTGCAGTTGCAAGCTGGCGCTGAAACCGGGCCTTGGTGCCGGTAATGCGGCTGGGCACAATTTTTCCGGTTTCGGAAATATAAGCCCTTAGCGTTTCCACATCCTTGTAGTCAATTTCCGCGTAGCCTTCGGCGGTGAACTTGCAGTATTTGCGTCGACGTGCGTAGCGAGCCATGGTGTTGTCCTGTTGGTTGAGTATTCTGGTTAATCGTCAGGGTTTGTTTTGGGGGTGTTGTCTTCGTCAGCATTGATGTCAGCATCTTCGTCAGCACCGGTGTTTGTGTCATCCTCATCACCGTAGTCGGGGATGGGGTCTCCGTTTTCGCTGTCGGCATCGGTGCCAGCATTTATTAAACCCGCGTCATCAAAATCAGGGGCGGGGTCTTCGTTTTCGGCGTCTGCACTGGCATCGACATCGGCATTTATTAAATCCGCATCATCAAAATCGGAGTCAGGCCGGGCATCGGCTGCTTCATCAGCGGTGGCGTTTGTCTCATCTATCATACCTGCCGCCTCGGCAGATTTTCTTTCTGCTTCTTCTTCCTGCCGTCGTCGCTGTTCGGCTCTTGCCTTGCGCTCATTAATCTCGCGGTCAAACTTGAGGATGAAGGACTCGCCTGTAACGGGGCGCTTAACCTGAATAACAAGGTTACGCAACACCGCATCATTGAAGCGAAACGAGGTAGTGAGTTCATTCAGCGTGGTGGCATCGCAGACGATGTTCATCAGCACATAGTGTGCCTTGTGAATTTTCTTGATAGGGTAAGCGAGCTGCCGACGACCCCAGTCTTCAACACGATGGACATCCCCACCGCTGTCTTTCATAAGCTGGGTGTAACGCTCAATCATCCCGGGAACTTGATCAGACTGGTCGGGATGCACCAGAAATACGACTTCATAATGTCTCATGGAGACTCCTCATGGTATATGCCTCCCAACAACCGCCCGCCGAAGCCAGGCTGCGTGGTGAAGCAAGGAGTTATATTCAGACGGGAACCGACAAGCTGCCAGCCCCGCCACAACAGGCCTCCAAGCCAGACAGGCCATCAGCCCGTCACTACAAGGGCGGGTATTCTAGGGAAATGAAAGGCGTTTTGCAAGTGGCTGAGGCAAGTGATTTGGGTTATGCTAGGCTTGTGCCGAATGCGGGGTTTTTCGTATGGTTATTCGTCTGCTTGCATGGGTCGCTGTTTTTGTATTGTTTGTTCCCCCTGCCGCTACTCAGGATTTTGCTGAGGTGGCGCAGTATCGTCTGGCCGCCGAGCAAGGCGACGCTGATGCTCAGTATCAACTTGGCGTGATGTATAGAGATGGCAACGGGCTACCGCAGGATAATGTTGAGGCCTATATCTGGTTCTCACTGGCTGCGACAGACTATTATCCTGCCATGTCTGACCGAGACGGGATTCGCCTCCTCTTGTCTCCCGCTGAGCTGGATGCCTCGCGACAAGAATTCATTCGTCGGTTCGTGTCGTTCATTTCTCCCGCTACTGCTCAGGACTCTGCTGAGCTAAAACAATATCGCCAGGCTGCCGAGCAAGGCGACGCTGATGCTCAGTACCAACTCGGTGTGATGTATCAGATTGGCAGATATGGGACACCCTGGGACTCTGCTGAAGCGACACGGTGGTTTCATCTGGCTGCCGGGCAAGGTCACGTTGGTGCCCAGTCCCAACTCGGTTTAATATATGAGCGCGGCACAAGTCTGCCCTGGGATGGTGCTGAAGCGGTGTATTGGTATCAATTGGCCGCTGAGCAAGGTAGCTCTCGCGCTCAGTTCCATATCGGCAATCTGTATGATCGTGGGTGGAGAGATACTGTACCGCAGGATGTTGCTGAAGCGGCGCGCTGGTGGCGTCTGGCTGCTGAACATGACTACTCAGCTACTGTGTATCGTTTCGGCCCAGTATGTCATATTGACAGAGAGTTATCGGAAGATGATGCTGAAAGGATGCGTCTGACTACCGAACCTGGCTATTCAGCTAATGCTGCGTATTCTCTCGGCCTGAAATATCATACTGGCAGAGGGGTACCGAAAGATTTTACTGAAGCGGCGCGCTGGTATCTTTTGTCCACTAAATACGGTTTCTCCCAGCGTGCTCTGTCCAATCTCGGCGAAATGTATGAATATGGCCAATGGGTGCCACAGGAAGATGATGCCAATAATCAATACGTGCTCAGCTTAATGTATCGCGCGGGCAGCGGAGCGCCGAAGAATGATACTGAAGCGGCGAGATGGCTTCGTCTGGCCGCCGATCAAGGCCTTGCCATAGCTCAATATGATCTCGGCTGGAAGTATTATACAAATGATAGCGAGATGCCACGTGATAATGCTGAGGCTTATGTCGCTTATATCTGGACTTCATTGGCTATAGCAAGCGGTTGTGTTCGTGCCATAACCATACGAGACTATATTGGCAGCCGCCTGTCTTCCGCTGATCTTGCTGCCGCGCAACAAGAAGTCGCTCATCGGCTTGAAATCATGCGGCCTCGTTGATGGTTCCGGGTGAGGTTTATTGTGGTGGGCAATAGTCAGGGTCTGCTCCCACTGTGACGCTGGAGCCGAACGGAACTTCTTTCCTGCCGAGAATCACATAAGCTACGCCGTTGTCTATGAAGTTATTTGTGTTATCCCGTTCAAAACAGTCCACGTCTATGATGATGTCGTCTATGCCATCCCCATTCACATCGCCTGAGGCGGACACGCCGCTGGCAAAATACTTCCAATTGCCTGCTCCCTGTATTCTGAATCCATCCTTGGGTTGCATATCGGCAGCATTAAAGAATTTACCGGAACGATGGCGCTTGCCGAAAATCACAAAGACATTACTTTCATCCTTTATGATGAAGTCATCCAGACCATCACCGTTCACATCTCCGGCATCCGACACGCTACCATCAAAATAACCTCTCCTGTAAATTATGAACCCTTCATCAACAGGTAATCGGGACAAAAGCACACGACCTGGCCGGGAGCCACCGCCATACACCACATAGACTCCATACCCTATTTCTGACACGATAAAGTCGTCAACACCGTCACCATTCACATCTCCGGCACTCCTGCCCGACATGGCAGAGGTCCAACCCTCCTCCGGAGCAAGGTTGCGCCCTTCCATTACAAACCCATCAACGGGTGCAAGAATACTTAAATCAATGTCATCCAGCCTTGCACTGCTACCGTAAATCAAATAAGTCCTCCCACTACGAGCCATCTTGTACTCACCACTGTAACCATGATTGTAGGAAAAGCCTATTATCAAATCGTCAACGCCATCTCCATTCACATCACCGGCACCGGATGCACTCTCAAGTTTACTTGAATGTTCGGTGCCTCTTATCTCAAACCCTACATCTGGCATGAGAACATCCAGATTAATGTCACTCAGCCTGTTGCTACTGCCATAGATTACATAAGCCTGCAGGCCACTGCCATGAAGGAGACGATGACCACCGGCGATAATCAAATCATCCAGGCCATCCCCATTCACATCGCCGGCACTGGAGAACATCTCTGCCCATTCGTAGGTCTTGTTTGTTCCATGTATCCTGAATCCGTTGTCAAACGAAAGGGAGTTAATATTAATATCAACATCATCATTAACTCCGCTCTTGCCGTAGATAATGTATGCTTCAGAATTTCTGGCTGCTACAACGAAATCGGCAATGCCATCCCCGTTCACATCGCCGATACCCGCATCCGGGGTCAGGTAGCCGCTATCACTATTCACCCGAATTTTGAACCCTTCCTTCGGTTGCAAAGTATCCAGATTGACATGAGTAAATCCGGTTACCTTGCCATAGATAACATAGGTGCCATAGCCATCGGAATCTTTATCATATCTGATGATTACATCGTCAACGCCATCCTCATTCATATCGCCAGCATACGACACGTTGATTTCAGAACGATCGGCAGGACTTTCTGCCTTGATTCTGAACCACTCATTCGTCGTAGCAGACTCCTGTGTTTGGCAAGAGGCAAGGCTAGCTGTCGCTACGAGACCTATACCAAGCAATAACCGCTGACACATACGCCAGCAGCCAGACCAGTATATTCGGTAAATTATTTGTCTTTGCATTGCTCGGGGCATGGGTTATCTCACTTGAGGCCAAATAGGTAATAGCATAATCCAGGATGCACAATAGGCACTCTACTGTGTTTGGCAATGGTCAGGGCCTGCTGGGTGTACTGTGATTTCGGGGCCGAAGGGAACTTCTTTCCGTCCGAAAATTACATAAGCCTCGGCGTTGTCTGTGGTCAATGAGATCAAGCCATCACAGGACACCCCCACGATGAGGTCGTCTATGCCATCCCCGTTTATATCGCCCGCGCTGGACATGCTGTCCCCGAAAAATCGGTCCTCATTGCCTCCTCCTCGTATTTCTAATCTATCCTCTGGTTCCATATTGGCGAGGTAAAAGAAATTACCGGTGCGGTGGCGCTTGCCAAAAATCACAAAAGCACCATCGGAAGCCCCTGCGACAATAAAGTCATCCAGACCATCACCGTTTATATCTCCGGCACCTGATATGCGGCGGGGATAATAACTCCGAGATGATAATGCAGAGCGGGTATCAATTGTGAAGCCTTCGTCAACTGACAACTCGGGCAGTGCTACAGTACCCGACCGGGCGGCACCACCATACATCACATAGACTGTAATTCCACCGTCCCCTATAATCAGGTCATCAATGCCATCCCCGTTCACATCCCCGGCACCATCAGCTGGCATAGAAGAAAACATAAAATCACTAACACGCCAAGTATGTTCGCGCCCCTCCATTTTAAACCCGTCGGTGGATGCAATGGCCTCTAAATGGATATTATTCAGCCTTGCATTACTTCCGTAGATTAAATAAGCCGCCTGACTACGACTCGTAATCACATTATCTCGATAACGACCACGCCAATAATGAACACCTATTATTAAGTCGTCAAAGCCATCCCCATTCACATCACCGGCACCAGATGCGCTATTAAGATCACTTATTGAGTTGGTGTTTTGCATTATAAAGCCGACATCCGGGGTCAGAACATCCAGATTAATATCATTCAACCTGTTGTTTTTGCCATAGATTACGTAAATTACCGGGCCACCGCGAACTCTCCTGATATATTCGCCACCGACAATCAAGTCATTCAGGCCATCTCCGTTCATATCACCGATGCCCGACACCACCGTTATTTTGTAGTCCTCATCTGTTCCATACACCCTGAATCCATCGTCAAACGAAAGCTGGCCAACATCAATGTCACTACGAACCTCATTCTTGCCAAAGATAATGTATGTTTCATTACTTCGATTCCTCTTCCATCTCCCTCCGATGATTACATCATCAATGCCATCCCCATTCACATCGCCAATGCCCGACACCCAATTATTGTTAAAACGGCCGCTAGAATTCGCGACATCATCCACCCGAATTTTGAATCCTTCTTCGGGTTGTAAAGTATCCAAATTAATGTGAGTAAATCCGTTCGTTCTACCATAGATGACATAGGCAAGACCTACACGCTGGTCGCACTGGGGTCTGGCTCTGCCAGCGTGGCTATAGAAACTCCCGACGATTACATCGTCAATGCCATCCCCATTCACATCGCCAGCACCAGATACATCAATGTGACTGCGACAATTAAGATTTTCTGCCTTGATTCTGAACCACCCGTCCCCCGCGGCAGGCTCTTGTGTTTGGCAATAGGCAAGGTTGGCTATTGCTGCGAGGCTTACACCGAGCAACAACCGCTGGCACATACGCCAGCAGGTAGACCAGCGTACTAGATGACTCGCTTGTTTTCGCATTGTCTGGAGCATGGGTTATCTCACTTTGAATGAGTCTAATACCAGGAAAATTGGTCTGTCAACTACTCTGCGGCTATGCCATCTGCAATCAGATGGCCTGTTATTGGGAAGTGGTGGCCTTTTGGCGTTGTCTGCTTGCTTCAAACAGGCATACGCCGGTGGCTACTGATACATTGAGGCTGGTTACTGTGCCGGTTAGCGGGATGGATATCAGGTAGTCGCAGTGGCTGCGGGTGAGGCGGCGCAGGCCGGTGTCTTCGGAACCCATAATCAGAGCCAGTGGGCCGGTGAGGTTTTGTTCGTAGAGTGTGGTTTCGGCATTGTCTTCTGTGCCGGCCAGCCATATACCTTGTTTTTTTAATGCTTCAAGGCAACGGGCCAGGTTGGTAACTTGTATTATTGTTATGCTCTCGGTTGCTCCGCTGGCAGCTTTGCGTACTGTGGTGTTGAGTGGGGCTGATTTGTCTTTGGGGATGATTACCGCATCAACGCCTGCCGCATCGGCTGTGCGCAGGCAGGCGCCGAGGTTGTGGGGGTCGGTTATTCCGTCCAGCACCAGTAGTAGTGGGTCGTGGTTGAGTGTGCTTAGCCATGAGGTGAGGTCTCGTTCGCTGGTGAGTGGCTTGGCGCTTCGGTGCAGGGCGGCTACGCCCTGGTGAACGCCGGGATGTTGTTTGTCCATGTCTTGTCGGCTGGTTTCTTCCGTGGTGATGCCAGCGTTCTTGCACAGGGTGCGTATTGCGCCGAGGCGGGTGTCTTTTCGTTCAAGTTGTAACTGGATGCGAACAATATCTGCCGGGCGTTTTTGCAACAGAGCCGTTACGGCGTGAATGCCGATTGTCCAGTGTTCGTTGTTTTTCATGGTGAGCTTTTGCTTGACAGATATGCTTTGCCGGAGTAAAGTTGCGTTCCTTTGCCCAGGTGGTGAAATTGGTAGACACGCTAGCTTCAGGTGCTAGTGGCTTCGCGGCCGTGGAGGTTCAAGTCCTCTCCTGGGCACCATTTCCAGCTTATCCTTTTATAGCTACATTACAACTGATTGATGTAGGTCAGCACATCGTTGATTTGTTCATCGCTTTCCAGAGTGCTTACTGAAACACGCATCTGTTGTCCGTAAATGTCTTCGGGATGGCTGCCGCGGTAGCCGGATTGGAACAGTTTAATTTGTTGGAACATATACCAGTCGTTGCGTCCGGTGAGAGCGGGTGCGCCTAGGGCGGCGTTGCCTTCGCCGTTCATGCCGTGGCAGACGGCGCATTGCACATACAGTTTGGCGCCGTTATCAATATCGCCGGTGATTGTGGGTTCGGGCGGCTTCACCGGCCAGACGGCGATTTCTGTTACTACCGTTTCAATTTCGGCATCGGATAGTTCATCCACCGAGCGGTGCATTTCGTAGCCGGGTGTGTAATCGGGTTGGGTGCCGCGATAGCCGGCGCGGAAACTTTGTAGCTGACGGGTGATGTACCAGGGTTCCAGCCCGGCCAGGCTGGGGCCGCCCACCACCGGGCTGCCCTGCCCGTCGGCTCCGTGACAAGTAGTGCATACCAAATCGCTTAATGGCTGGGTGGAGTTTTCCAGAAGCTGATATTCCTGCGCCGTCAGGCCGGATGCAAAAAACCCCGGCAGCATAAGTAGCAGGCAACGAACTGTTTGTTTCATAAACTACTCCTACAAACCCGGGCTGCGCGCCACCATATCATTCAGCGCCCAGTGGGCGGACAGTACGGCGCTTTCCTGCCAGGCCGAATGAACGGAGACCTGATCGCCAATAGTATAGTGGCGACCACCGGCGGGCTGTTGCAAGGTGTGATAGAGACGTTCCTCTTCGGCACTCCAGCCGGTAATTCGATTGCGTTGCCAGCGTGCGGAACAACCGAGCATATTATTCATGCGGTGCCAGGCGACGGTGATGCCCTTCTCCACCTGTTGCCGGTAACCGGGATGAATTTTTTCGCCCTGGCGAAGTGCGGTTTCAATGCGTTGTTCCTGGGTGAGTTGGGTGAGTTTTCTGCTGCCGCCGTAATCGTAAGCGGAGAGAATGATGCCTTTTTGTTTGTGCGCGCCGTGGGATGGATACCAGATTTGCTGAATGGCTTGGGCGGTCCAGCTTATGCCGCCGTAAATGTCCTCGTTTTCCCAGAAGCGGGTTTTGGCCTGGAAGGCGGATTTGTATGCCTCGCCGCGGCGCACATATTGCATGGCTTCGCGGTATTCAGCCGGGAAATTGTTATCAATGCCGGCCATTAGATGAGTGGGGATGCAGTTGAAACAATAGTCGGCTTCAAGCTGGCGTCTGTCGCCGTTGTGTTCGTAGGTGATGGTAACCGCGTTAGCGCCCAGCCGCACTGACTTCACCAATGTGTTGTATTGCACCTTGCCGGGCAGTTTGTTGACGAAGCCCTGTATCAATTTATCCATGCCGCCCACGGGCTGGAACAGCACCGGGCCGGTTTCTCCTTCGTTGGCTCTGAGTGCTGAACCGGTGAAGCGGGATTTGAGCAACTCATGCAGGGAGAGGATGTCTTTCTGCGTGCCGTGTTCCAGAAAACCGCCGGACTTGTAACCGGCGCGGGTGCTGCCCTTGTATAAGTCGTCTTCGTTGAGATCGCCGAAGGCGCGGATGGCATTGAGCAGGGCTTCGGCCTCGTGTTGTTCAAACGGGCTGTCCAGTTCGGCATCGGTGAAGTTCTTGGCCATGATTTCGGCCATGAAGCCGCGCAGGTGGGTGGTGAATTCGCGGTTCTTGACGGGCTTGCCATCCATAACGGCATCATCCTGAAAATAGGCTTCCTTGTTTTCGTTGATGAAGTGTTCCAGTTCAACATCCAGTTCCTTGCAATAGTGCATCACATTGCGATGCTGTTGGGGAATGCGCGCGGCACCGGCGTTGAAATACATGTGTGGTTCATCATCAAACTCACACATTTGCACATTGCCCAATTCCTCAATCACATCGCCGGCGCGCACTGTCAGAATGCGGCCTCCGGCCTTGCGCCCCGCTTCCAGCACCAGACAATCGTAACCGGCCTTGCCAAGTTCATAAGCAACGGTGAGACCGGAAAGGCCGGCACCAAGAATTGCCACTTTGGGGCGATTCGTTCCGCTAACCGGTGCTATCTGCGGCATGGTGAGGCGGGAATCCGGCATCAGATTAAGTGCCGAGCTGGCAGCGAACAAGCCCGAACCTGCCCCGGTGAGGGCAATCATGCTTAGTAACTCGCGTCTGGAAATATATTTCTTCATGGGCGGGGGATTCGGGGACATTTCACTTAAACCGGGCGAAGAATATCATAATTGTTGTTTGTAATATGTTTGTATTTGCCACCTAGCGCGCCAGCAGGGCTACCAGCAGGTGGATTTGGGTGTCGTCCAGGCGTTGGTTGAAGGCGGGCATGGTGCCGTTGCGGCCTTTGCTTATTGTTTGGATAAGGGCGGTGGTGTCGCCGCCGTATAGCCAGATGTTGTCGGTGAGGTTGGGGGCGCCGAGCAAGGGGTTACCGGTGCCATCTGCGGTGTGGCAGACTACGCAGTATTGGTCAAAGGTGGTTTTGCCCGGCGGGTTGTCGGCGGTGGGGGGTTGTTGTAATTGTTGTAGTTGTTGCACATAAGTGGCGACATTCCGGATTTGGGTTTCGTTGAGGATGCCTTCCCAGGGTGCCATGATGGCGTTGCGGCCGTTGCGGATGCTTTGTTCAATGGCTTCGGCTGAGGCGCCCCATTGCCAGTCCACATCCATCAGGTTGGGGAATTGGGATACCTGGCCTCTGGCCTCAACGCCGTGGCAGGCTGAACACTCCCGTTGATAGATGCGTTCTGCGGTGTCCATTAGCGCGATGTCGTTTTGAATTTCAATGAGGCTCATGGCGGCGATGTTGTCTCGCGTTGTGCTGAAGCTGGCCTGGAACTCGGCGTAGCGGGTGCTTACTCGGCTGCCCTGATCCCAGTTCAGCAGGCCCGGGTAGAAACCGAGACCCGGGTAAAGCATCAGATATAACAAAGAGAATATTGTGCTGCCGAGGATTAACCAGAACCACCACAGTGGTGGTGCGTTTCGGCCTTCTTTCAAGGTGTCGTCCCACACTGGTCCTTCGTCATCGGCGTGGCCTTTACGAGCGTCCGGCGAGAAATACACGCTCACTACAAGCCACATCACCGCGGCCAGAGAGACCAGCGTGATTACAATAATCCAGCCATTCCAAAAGTTGGAGGGTAGATTAGCCATGTGTGGCCTCGCTACTGTCGTTTGGTGAAGTAGGGGCGACGCCTGATGAAGCCGGTGTTGGCACAGTTGTCGGTGGCTCGTTGTCGTCCTCAAGCGGAATGCGGGCGATGCGGTCAATCACTTCCGCATTGCCGCGGTTGGTGAACCATATAGCAAGGCCAATCATGAAAGCCATCACTAACATATCGCCGAAAAAGATAAACCATATCATCATGGGGTAACGCCCTCCGCGCTAACATTCGCATTCACACCCAGAATTTGCAGATAGGCAATCAGCGCATCCATTTCAGTTAATCCTTCCAGTGCCGCCGGGGCGGCGGTGATTTGTGTTTCGGAATAGGGATGGCCGAGTGTTTGCAAGGCGCGCATTTTGGCGGTGATGTTGCCGGTGGCGGTGGCGGCTCGCCGGTTTAGCCAGGGGTAGGCGGGCATGATGCTGCCGGGCACTACGGCGCGCGGATTCGTCAGGTGGATGCGGTGCCAGACATCGGAATATCTGCCGCCAACCCGGTGCAGGTCGGGACCGGTGCGTTTGGAACCCCACAGGAAAGGTCGGTCATAAACAAACTCTTCGGCGCGGGAATAGGGACCGTAGCGTTCCACTTCGGCAATCAGCGGGCGCACTTGCTGGGAATGGCAAACGGAACAGCCTTCCCGTATGTAAATGTCGCGGCCTGTTAGTTCAACCGCACTGTATAAGTGCGCTTCTTCCGTGGCCACATTGAGATTGTCCTGATTCAGCACTGGCAGAATTTGCACCAGGCCACCGATGGCGGAAACTACCAGAATGCCGAAAATCAGCAAGCCGGTGTTTTGTTCAATCTTTCTGTGAAATGACAAGCCGCTCATATCAGTTGATTCCGTAGGCCGGTTGCACTGCTGGAATTGCACTTCGGGTAATCTGTCGTCCCCTGATGGTCATATACAGGTTATAAGCCATAAGCAAGGTGCCAATCAGGAAGATGACACCGGCTATGAGACGCAGCCCATAATAAGGTGTCATTGAAGCCATGATGTCGCGGAAGCCGAAGCTGAGTTCGCCGATTTGGTCTATGCTTAACCACAGCAGCCCCTGAGAAACACCGGCGCCCCACATGGACATGATGTAAAGCATGGTGCCCGCCAGTGCCAACCAGAAATGCAGGTTGGCGAGCCGCACACTGTATAGTTCCGCGCCGGTGAGGCGTGGTAGCAGGAAATAGAAAGTGCCATAGGTAACCATGGCGTTCCAGCCCAGCGCACCGGAATGCACATGGCCGATAGTCCAATCGGTAAAGTGGCTGACTACATTGACGCTGCGAATGGCCATCATTGGTCCTTCAAAGGTTGCCAGGCCATAAAAGGCCAGCGATAACACGATGAATTTGAGCGCAGGGTCGGTGCGCAGTTTTTGCCAGGCATCGCTTACTGTCATGATGCCGTTAATCATGGTGGCCCATGACGGGGCTAACAGAATGATGCTCATCACCATGCCCAGCGATTGCACCCAATCGGGCACGGCGTTGTAATGTAAATGGTGCGGCCCGGCCCAGATGTAGCTATACACAAAAGCCCAGAACGCCACCACCGACAACCGGTAACTCCATATAGGGCGGCCTGCGTGTTTGGGCAGGAAGTAATAAAGCATGCCGAGGAAGCCGCCGGTGAGCAGGAAGCCCACGGCGTTGTGGCCATACCACCATTGCACCACTGCGTCCTGGGCGCCGGAGTAAAGTGAATAGGATTTCATGGCGGTGGCCGGAAGTGCCAGGCTGTTGACGATATGCAACATGGCGATGACGATGATGAGGGCGCCGTAAAACCAGTTGGATATGTAGATGGGTTTTATCCGGCGGGTGGCGATGGTGCCGAAGAACACGATGCCGAAGCATACCCACACCAAAGCGATGGCGATATCAAACGGCCATTCCAGTTCGGCGTATTCTTTTGAGGTGTTGTAGCCGGCGAGTAATGACAGGCCGCCGAGTAACACGATTAACTGCCAGGCGTAGCAACAGAAGGTAGCCAGTTTCGGTGCGAACAGGGTTACATGGCAGGTGCGTTGCACACTGTAAAAGGCGGTGGCCATGAGAGCCGACACGCCGAAGCCGAAAACGATGCCATTGGTGTGCAACGGGCGCAGTCTGCCGAAGGATAGCCAGAACTGGCCGAAGTCCAGGCCGGGCCAGATGAGTTCCGCCGCGAGATATACTCCGGCCAGCATGGCAAGCACCGCCCACAGCACGGAGAACTGCACCAGCCTGATGACTGTTGCGTCCTGATAACCGGCTGCGCTTGCGGGAACTGTTTGTGAATCGTCCACATTAACCTCTGCTACACACCCAGTAATGGCCCGATGCCAATCACCCACAATCCCATGCTTAGCCCCAGCAGGCTGACGGCGGCAACCAGCAACCAGCCAACCAGTGAGGAAGCCATTAACATGCCTCGCTCCGGCGGCGTATCCAGTGCTGTCGGAACTCCCTTGTAGAGCAGATACATACTCCACATCATGGCGGGTATGAGCACCAGTATATTAACAAACACATCGGGGTAAAGATGAGCGGCACTGGCCAGCGCCAGCGGTTCGCCGACGATTGTGATTAGTGCCAGATTCCGACCCGGCGATTGATTGGCTCCGTAAGTGGCCGCCATCCAGCAGCTAATCAGGGCAGTGCTAAGCAGGCCGAAAACCAGCAGGGCGAAATAGCCGACGCTAATCAGAAACAATTCGTTCAGTGGCAGACGCAAAGGTTCCGCCGCGCCCAGACGCCAGCCAAAATTGGCGGCGCCAATCAGTGCAAATAAAGGTGGTAGCAACAGCAACCATAGGGAGTGGCGCAGCAACACCGCCCAGGGTGAGGGGTTGGCTTGGGACAGTGCGGTGAAAGCCGCGTTCGGCTCATACAATGATCTGAACAGGAGTGATGAGGAATAGGATGAGTATGCTGTTGTGTGAAGTTCAGTCATCTTTCTACCCATTTACTCATCTGCTCATTTACTCATCTATTCATCTACTCATCAAGGCGTACGCTGAAATGGTAGGAACCTTCGTAAAGGTTGGGGTCGGAACCCACTACCGTGCGCCAGTGTACTACATAATCGCCATTGGTGAGCGGGTCAAGAATTTCTATCATTAAATCATCGGCGGCCATGGTGTGCAAGCCGCGAAGTCTGTATTCGCTGGCGGGACCTTGCAGAGTCAGGGAACTGTTGGCGACATCGGGCAGGGCATCATAGTAGAGACGTAATGTGCGTGGTGCTCTGGTTTGTGTGCTGTTTATGGCGGGTTCGGCACTGAGTAGTGGCGAGTAAGGCGGCGGGCTGCAACTTGCGAGAATGAACGCAAGAACCGGCAGAGTTAACAGGGTGCGAATTGCGGTGTTCATTACTATTACTATCTACTATCACTATTACTGTCGTTAGCGTACCGTCGTTAGCGAGTGCCATCGTGAACGGCGCTGCGAACGATGCCAAGAGCCTCATCGCGTTCACGCCTGGCCTGGGCAAATTCCCGGGCAAACTCTTTCAAACGCGAGCGAATCTCGGCTTCTTTTTTCTGCCTGCGCCGTTGCTCCAGAACGCCGGAGTCGGTGTGTATTGCGGCATTTGATGTGCCGCCCGATGTCTTGCCCTTGCCAGTTTTTTCACTGCCACGCATTTGTTTGACCATGTCTGTCGGCTCCCTTTCAAACCCCAGTCTGGACCCTAGCAGCCCAACATATAGTGTTTTTTTCGTCCTGTCAAACAATATCTAGAGTTTTTTCTGATTTTTCAGGGGGCTAATTCTGGAAAGGATGACGCAGGGTGATAGTCTGTTCGCGGTCGGGACCGGTGGAAATGATGTCAACCGGCACCTCCAGTGTTTTTTCAATGAACTCAATATAGCGCCGGGCATTGGCCGGCAAATCCGCCAGCCGCTTCAGACCCACGGTGGATTCTTGCCAGCCGGGCAGCTCATCATAGACGGGTTGCAGTGTGCCGCAGCTCTCACTATCCATTAAACTGCCGGACAAATTATCATCGGCGCCCTCATAGCCGGTGCATACTTTTATTGTTTCCAGCTGGTCCAGCACATCCAGTTTGGTGAGGCAAATGCCCGACACGCTGTTTATGCGTGTGGCCAGTTTTACTGCGGCGGCATCAAACCAGCCGCAACGCCGGTCGCGGCCGGTGGTGGCGCCCTTCTCTGCTCCCACCGCTGCCAGATGTCCGCCGGTATCATCCAGCAACTCGGTGGGAAAGGGACCGGCGCCTACCCGGGTGGTGTAGGCCTTGGTGATGCCGAGCACATAGTCCAGATAAAGCGGACCGTAGCCGCTGCCGGTGGCGGTGGCACCGGCGGTGGTGTTGGATGAGGTGACGAAGGGATAGGTGCCGTGGTCAATGTCCAGCAGCGAACCTTGTGCGCCTTCAAACAGAATGTTGTCGCCTGCCTGACGGTGGTGGTGCAGAATATCAATGGTGTCGGCAATTAGCGGGTGTATTTGTTCGGCCTGTTCCATGCACAGGGCGAAAGTTTTTTCCACATCCAGTGCTTTTGATTTGTAATAGTTGCTGAGCAGAAAATTGTGGTAATCCATTAGTTCGCCGAGTTTGTCGCGGAAGCGCGCCTCGTTGCGGGTTTCGGCGAGACGGATGCCGCGCCGTGCCACTTTGTCTTCATACGCCGGACCGATGCCGCGTCCGGTGGTGCCGATTTTGTTGCTGCCGCTGCTTGATTCCTGCGCCTGATCCAGCGCGATGTGTGTGGGCAGAATTAACGGGCAGGCACCGCTGACTTTGAGCCGTTCCCGCACGGGAATGTTGCGTGCTTCCAGGTCATTAATTTCTTTTAGCAGGGCTTCCAGGCTGAGCACCACGCCGTTGCCAATCAGACAATCCACATTTGCTCGCAGGATGCCGGAGGGTAACAGGTGCAACACTGTTTTCTCGCCGTCTATAACCAGCGTGTGGCCGGCGTTATGGCCGCCCTGAAAGCGCACCACCACCGCCGCTTGGTCGGTGAGCAGGTCAACGACTTTGCCCTTGCCTTCATCGCCCCACTGGGTGCCGAGCACTACTACGCTTTTTGACATGATGCTATCCGAATTGCCTGTTGGTTGGTTACTTGCACATTACTTACGTAACTTACGTAACTTATCGTAACTACATACATACTCACACGCTTGCACACTTACACGCCATTTGCAGGCTACAGATTTACATCCAGATTATGGCGAAACAACCACCCAGTTGCCATCTTGCATAGTGATTTGTCTGTCGCAGTTGAGTTCTTGTGTGAATTGCCCCGCGGTAACTGTCTCGTTTCCAAGGTCGGTGATTACTACTTCGCCTGCGGCGCGCAGCTTGGCAATCAGTTTCATCAGCGCCGGGTCGGCATTGTCCGGTGCCAGTATCGCACAGGGACGGGAAGCTTCGCGGTCTGGGTTTGAATCTGCGCCCGAAGCCGAGAGTTTGTTAAGAACTTTCAGGTCGCTATCAAAACCCGAGGCGGGTCTGGCGCGGCCAAATACCTGGCCGATGTGGTCATAGCGTCCGCCCTGGGCGAGGGCGCGGCCATAAGCGGGTGTGTAGGCGGCGAACACGATGCCAGTGTGATACTGGTAACCGCGCAACTCGCACAGGTCAAAGCCGAGGCGAATGTCAGGCAAGCGCTGCTTCACGCCAGCAACAATCGCCGTGAGTTCGGCAAGTTCCTGTTTGGCTTCCTTTGGTGCCGCCGCGAATAAGTTGCCTGCGGTTTCCAGCACCTCTTCACCACCGCTCAAGCGCACCAGCTGACCAAGCACACCGGCAAGTTTCTTGTTGCTCACTGATTTGTGCACAATCCCGTCAATGTCATCAAAGGCCTTGCGTTGCACGGCTTCAAACAATTCCGCCTCAACCTCGGCGGGCAGTTGCGCAGCGGCGAGCAGGGTGCGGAACAAGCCCACATGACCCAGCACCATGGTGACATCCTCAACGGCAGCCTCTTCCATGGTGGCATGCATCAGGCAAATCAGTTCAATATCGCAGGCCACGCTGTCGTGGCCGAACAATTCGGCACCGGCGCGGATGGGTATGCGTGAGGTGAGCAGGCCGCCGGGTCGGGTGTGCAACACACTGTCGGCATAGCACAGGCGGGCGGGGCCCTGATAGTTCAAACCGTGCGCGTCAATGCGCGCTGCCTGGGGGGTGATGTCGGCGCGTACGCCAAGCATGCGTCCGCTCAGTTGGTCGGTAATTTTGAAGGTATGCAAATCCAGGTCGTGGCTGGTGCCTACCAGCAACGAATCAAGATACTCCACCAGTGGCGTGATGATGAGTTGATAACCCCAACTCGCATACAAATCCAGAATACGGCGGCGCAGGGATTCCAGTTTGTGCGCCTCATCGGGCAGTATGTCTTCAACGCCATCCGGCAACAGCCAGCGTTTCGCTGTATTCATTTCACTGCGGGGGCTCGATCCCTTCTTTCATATATTTGAAATAGTCGCTGTCGGGATCCAGCAGCAGCACATCAGTTTTGGAACTGAATGTTTCGCGGTAGGCGTTGAGGCTGCGGGTGAAGGCAAAAAACTCGGGGTCGCGGGTGTAGGCTCCGGCGTAGATGCCGGTGGCTTCGGCATCGCCTTCGCCGCGAATGCTTTCGGCGTCGCGGTAGGCTTCGGCGAGGATGATGGACACCTGCCGCTCGGCATCGGCGCGGATGATGATGGCCAACTCATCACCCCGGGAACGCAGTTCCTGTGCTTCCTGGTTGCGCTCGGTGCTCATCCGGTCATACACCGATGAGCGCACTGCTTCGGGCAGGTCAATGCGCTTTACTCGCACATCTATCACTTCAATGCCAATTTCGGATGCGGCGCTCTGGTTCAGTTCTTCGGTGAGGTCCAGCATCAGCTGGTCGCGCTCGCCGGCCACCACTTCTTGCAGGCTGCGGTTGCCAATCTGGTCGCGCAGCCCGTCGTTAATGCGCTGGGCGAGTATTATACCGGCGTTGTCAATGATGCCGCTGTTGGCCACATAGAATTGCCCCACATCTACGATGCGCCATTTGGCGTAGGAATCCACAATGAGGGCTTTTTGTTCCAGTGTGAAGAAGTTCTCCGGGCTGGCGTCTTCAATCTGGATGCGGGCGTCAAACTTGTGCACCGAATTGACCCAGGGGATTTTTATATGCAGACCCGGCTCAATGTCGGGGTTAACCAGTTCGCCGAATCGCAACATAACCCCCCGCTCGGTTTCCTTAACCACGAACAGGGCATTGCTGGCGACGATAACCAGTAACAGGATGCTGCCAATCAGGATGAAATTTCTCATTGCCGTGAGCCTCTTGTGGTGGTGTTCACCCGGGAACTGTTGACCGCTGTGCTACCGGAGGGACCGGGCAGATAGGGGGCGAGTTCATCGGCCAGGGCGCGCCATTCCTGTGCGGTGGCGGGGCGATTGGGGCCGAGGGCGCTGCCGCTGTGTTCCAGAATTTTGTCCAGCGGCACATACAGCATGTTGCTGCCGCCTTCCACATCTATCATGATTTTGCTGCTGGCGCTTAGCACATCCTGAATGCTGTCAATGTATAGTCGCTGGCGTGTGACCTGCGGGGCTTTTTGGTATTCCTCCAGCAGCTGGCTGAAGCGGGATGCATCGCCGGTGGCCTTGGCGATGACTTCCTGCTTGTAGGCATTGGATTGTTCAATCTGGCTCTGGGCTTCGCCGCGGGCTTCCGGGATGATGCGGTTGGCATATTGCCGTGCCTGGTTTTGCACCTGTTGCTCATCCTCGCGGGCGCGGATTACATCGTCAAAGGCGGGGCGCACTGCGTCGGGGGGCTGGGCGTTGGCTACATTCACCTGCACTACCAGGATGCCGGTGTCGTATGTGTCCATGTAGCCTTGCAGCCGTTCTTTTACATCGTTGGCTACCAGGGCGCGGCCGGTGGTGAGGGTTTGATCCATGAAGTTGCCGCCTACCACATGGCGGATGGCCGACTCGGCGGCGTTATCAAGGCTGCGTTCGGGGTCGGATACGGCGATGACATATTTGATTGGGCTTTGGATGCGGTATTGCACGGTTACCGCGATGTCTATGATGTTTTCATCGGTGGTGAGCATGGCGCGGTTTTCGTAGGTCTTGGTGTTCAGTTCAAGGACGTTTACGCGATGCACTTCGTCTATGAGGGGGGGGTTCCAGCGTATGCCGGGTTCCATTACCGCATCAAGCACTCGGCCGAAGCGCAGCACCACACCGCGTTCGGCTTCGTTGATTTGGCGTATGCCGAGGGCGAACCAGACCGTTAGCACCACGACGGCAAGCAGGCCGAGGATGGCGGCGCTGGAGCGGCCGCTTCTGGGCGAGCGGCCGCCGGATGAACTGCTGCCGGACGAGTTGCCGCCGCCGAAACCGCCGGAGCCGCCAAACAGGTCGTTGAGCTTTTTGCTCAGGTTGCGGATGACTTCGTCAATGTCGGGCGGACCCTGATCGCCGCCCCTGCGGCCACCGCCCCACGGGTCGTTATCGTCACGGCTGCCGCGACCGCCGCGGCCGTTGCCATCGTTGCCGGGTTCATTCCAGGCCATTGGTTTCTCCGTCTGCCAGTCAAAAGGTGATTCTAGCGGGTTCCTGAGTATAAACAAGGCATTTTCGCCTGTTCCCCGACATGATACTACAACTGGACCAGAACTGAACTAGCTTATACAGCGTTGCCCGGTTCTATGCCTCGGTCATCATCATCATCGTCATCGTGATGATCATCGTGGTCATCGTCGTAGTCGCCCTGTGAGGATGACATCGGGCCCTGTTGCATTGAACCCTGTTGCATCGACCCTTGCTGCATCGGCAATTTCACCGCGCGCGAAGGCACCACAGTTGAGATAGCGTGTTTGTACACCATCTGGCTCACCGCGTTCTTGAGCAGGATGACAAACTGGTCAAAAGACTCTATCTGGCCCTGCAGCTTGATGCCGCTAACCAGATAGACCGACACGGGAATACGCTGTTTTCTTAGCATATTCAGGAAAGGATCTTGCAGTGAATGCCCTTTGGACATGGTTTTCTCCTTGCGTCTTGTATATAACATGGCTATTACATTCTCTTGTTGGGTTGTTGAAGTGGTTGATGTTGTTGATAAAGCTAAAAATAGTTTGTTGCTGTGTTGCTATTTGCTCCTGATAGATTTCGCTATCACTATATGGCGATGTATTCCTGCAATTCAAGGTATTTTTGCACACTTTCTAGCGACAAATTGTCGCAGTTGGCTCCGGGCTCCGGTCAGCATCGGCCAGCAGGTGCTCAATGGCCTCTGCCAAACCGCCGGGCGGCCGATGGCCTGTGGCCTGCGTGGCTTGCGGACCGGGCGCCCTGTGGCTTGTGGCCTGCGCGGCTTGCGGAGCGGGCGGAGGCCTGTGACCTGCGGACTGCGCGGCTTGCGAGGCGGGCGTAAGCCGGTGGCCTTGCCAGCTGCGTAGCCAGGTAAGCTGGCGTTTGGCCAGCTGTCTGGTGGCGATGATGCTCTTTTCCACCATCTCCTGATAACTCAATTTGCCTGCCAGATGTTGCCAAATTTGCCTGTAACCTACTGATTTCATTGAAGGTAGCAGGGGATTCAGGTCATCCCGGGCATATAGGGCCCGCACTTCTTCAAGCAAGCCCTGAGCCAGCATGGCCTGAAAGCGCCGGGCTATTTGTTCGTGCAATACGCTACGCTCGGCAGGCTCAATTATGTAGAACTCAAGACTGAACGGCGGCTCGTAGTTGACAACATCTGCGGCGTGTTGTTCCGATAATTGTTCTGACATAGGCTTGCCCGTTAGCAAATAAACCTCCAGTGCCCGCTGCAAGCGTTGCGGGTCGTTGGGGTGGATTCGCGCCGCCGCCTTGGGGTCCACCTCCTGCAATCTTGCATGCACCGCTTCCCAGCCGGAACTGGCCGCCAGTTGGGCGATTTGCTGCCGCACTTCCTCGTTGGCCTGGGGCATATCGGCCAGCCCATCCCGCAAGGCCTTGAAATAAAGCATGGTGCCGCCCACCAGCAACGGTAACTTCCCGGCCGCCCATGCGGCCTGAATCTCAGTCTGTGCATCCGTGCAGAACTCCGCAGCCGAGTAGATTTCCGCCGGGTCGCGAATATCAATCAGTTTATGTGGCACCTGTGTCAGCGTTGCCGCATCCGGCTTGCCAGTGCCGATATCCATGCCGCGATATATCTGCGCCGAATCCACGCTGATAATTTGCAACGGATAGCGGGCGGCAAGTTCAAGCGCCAGTGCCGTCTTGCCGCAGGCCGTGGGCCCGGTCAGGCAAAGGACCTTCGGCTTTTCCCGTGCTTGCTTCATGTTTAAGGGTTCACTGCCCGCGCAGAAACAGCTTGTCCAGCTGGTCCAGAGTTTGATAGACGAAGGTGGGGCGACCATGGTTACACTGACCACTGTTTTCTGTTGCTTCCATGTCGCGCAACAGCGCGTTCATCTCCGGAATGCTTAGTTGCCGGTTGGCACGCACCGAGCCATGGCAGGCCATTGTGGAAAGCAGTTCATCCTGATGTGCCCTGATGCGTTTGGTGCTGCCATATTCCATGATGTCCGACAGCACATCCCTGACCAGTTGCTCCACATTGGCGTTGCGCAAAATTGAAGGAACCTGCCGCACGATGATGGCCTCGGGTGCGGCTCGTTCAATTTCAATGCCAAACTCTCGTAACACAGCTTGTTGCGCCTCGGCGGCATCCGCCTCCGACTGACTCACGGCCAGAGATAAGGGCACCAGCAATGGCTGCATCTTGAGTGACTCATCCTGGCAAGACAGTTTCATACGCTCATAGGTGATGCGTTCGTGAGCGGCATGCATATCAACAATGATTAACCCTTCCTTGTTCTGGGCAAGAATGTAAATGCCGTGCAGTTGGGCTATGGCGTAGCCCAGCGGCGGGAACTCGGTGTCGGCTTGCAGGCGGGCATAAGCGGCTACCTGCTCTTCTATCTGTTGTTTTGTTCCGTGGCCACCGCCCTGGAATGCGGCGCCTGCGCCGGATGAACCGGAGTGATAACCGCTACCGGCGCCGGGTATGGCATTGGCGCCTGAGGGATAGCCGCCGCCATCGTTAGCCGCGCCGGGCATACGACTGCCGCGCAAGGAAAGGTTGGATTGGTGTTGCTGGTAGTCAATGCCTTGCGCCGGTATCGCCCCGGCTGCTTCCTTGCCTACCACATCAGCCGGCGTAACATCGGCCAGTGCCCGGTGCAGGGAACTGAACAGAAAATCATGCACCATTCGGCTGTCGCGAAAGCGCACTTCATGTTTGGTGGGATGAACATTTACATCCACCCCCTCCGGCGCCAATTCCAGATACAACACATAAGCCGGATGACGACCGTGATACAACACATCGGAATAAGCCTGCTTGATGGCATGGGCAACAAGCTTGTCGCGTATGCTGCGGCCGTTAACATAGAAGTGTTGCAAATCCGCCTGACTGCGGGAGAAAGTGGGCAGGCTAACCCAACCCCACAGCCGCAATCCCGCCGCCTCGCGTTCAATGAACACCGCATTTTCCACGAACGCCGGCCCGCACACCAACCCCACCCGACGCTGCCGCTCGGCATCACTGTGCGCCGCCAGCAACTTGTGAATGTTGCGCTGGTTATGCGTAAGAGTGAACTGCACATCAAAGCGGCTTAAAGCGAGACGCTTCACCACTTCATCAATACGATTGAATTCAGTTTTTTCCGTGCGCAGAAATTTCTTGCGCGCCGGAGTGTTAAAGAAAAGATCCCGCACTTCCACCGTGGTGCCCTGAGCATGGGCGGCCGGTGTTAAACTCGCTTCCATATCCTGCCCTTGCACCTGCACATTCCAGCCGCTGCCATCATCACCCTTATTATCCCCATCCCCCACCCGCGATGTCATTGACAAACGCGAAACCGAAGAAATACTGGCCAGCGCCTCCCCCCGAAAACCCAAACTGGCAATGGCCTCCAAATCACCAAGCTCAGCAATCTTGCTGGTGGCATGACGACTCAACGCCAACTCCATATCCTCCTTGTGAATACCCCCACCATCATCCCTCACCCGCATAAGCTTGATACCACCCTGCTCAATATCAACATCCACCCGCCCCGCACCCGCATCCAAACTGTTCTCCAACAGTTCCTTAACCACCGACGCCGGCCGCTCCACCACTTCCCCCGCCGCAATCTGATTGGCGAGCCGTTTGCTGAGACGATGAATTCTTTGCATGGGAATGGGCGCGGTTATGGGTTTGAGGGCATTATGGCACGTATTCGGGAACCGTCAAGTCGCCCAAACTACAGAATGACACAAAATGGGCTACGTCGTGGCAGGGAAATTAGCAACGAATATCTCAGCGTGCGTCAGGCGGGATGGGTTAGCCCGGTGGGATTGTTAGTATTTGGCCGACCAGTATGCGGTCGTTTTTCAGGTTGTTGGCCTGGCGCAGGCTGGACAGGCTGATTTGGTATTGCAGGGCGATTTCGGAGAGGGTGTCGCCGGGGAGGATGGTATGTTCGGTTGCGATGGGGGTTATGCCGATGCCGGGCATGGTGAGTTCCTGGCCTATGTGGATGATGTCGGAGCGTAGTCTGTTTGTGGCTTTGAGTTCTGTCTGGCTGACTTGGAAGCGCAGGGCGATTTCGGAGAGGGTGTCGCCGCGCCGCACGATGTAGGTGGAGGGTGGGATGCCGTTTTCTTTTTGCCAGGCGATGAGGGTGCCCTCGGGCGGCGATTCAAAGAAGTAGTTCATTACGCCGCGCACGATGGCATCGGCGAGTTGGCGTTGGTAGGACGGGGTGGCAAGGCGCTCGGCTTCTTGCGGGTTGGAGAGGTAGCCAGTTTCAATTAGTAGTGAGGGGATGTCCGGCGAGCGCAGTTCCCAGAAGTTGCCGGCTTGCACTTTGTCGCGGCGCAGGCGGGCTACGCCGACGAGGGAATCAAGAATGCTGGTGCCGGCTTTTACGCTTTGTTCAAGGCTCCAGGCCATGGACAGGTCCAGCAGGGTGAGCGCGAGGTCGTCTTCCACATCGGCGATGCGGGTGTCGCCTTCAATGCCGCCGAGCAGGTCGGCGCGGTTTTCTTTTTGGGCGATGCGGCGGGCGTTTTCCCGGTCTGCTGTTTCACCGGACAGGGCGTAGATGGTGGCACCGCGGGCGGCGCGGCCAGGATAGGAGTCGGCGTGAATGGACAGGTAGATATCAACCCGGTTCTTGCGACCAATTTGTGGGCGGTGTTCCAGTTTCACTGTGTAATCGCCATCGCGAATCATTACCGGGTGGTAGCCGGGCGTGGCGTTAAGTCGGTCGCGGAGTGCGCGGGCGATGGCCAGGGTTACATCTTTTTCCCTGATGCGCCGATTGTGGCTGAGTGCGCCGGGGTCTTCACCGCCATGTCCGGCTACGATGGCGACGCGGATGTCGCGCCTCTCTTCCTCTTGTTCCTCTCGCCTCCCCTGCTCTTGCTCCCCCTCCCCTTGTTCGGGCGAGGTGCCGGTTGTGATGGTTTCCTGTGCGGGTGCAAGGTCATACAGGTCAACCACCAGCCTGTCTTTGAACTCGCCGTTTGCGCGCAGGGTGAAACTGGATAACTCTATCTCAGCGGAGAGATCAATCACCACACGGAGGGTGGCATTGTCACGTTCGCCGATGCGGATGTTTTGAATCGGGCTGTCGGAGAAATCAAGGGTACTGAAGTCCGTGCGTAGCACGGTGTCGTTCATGTCTATTACTACTCGTTCCGGATTTGCTAATGTGAATACCTTGTAGTCCGGGTGAGCGCTGAGATCAAATACCAGACGGGTATGATCCGGCGCGCGCCAGAGCCGTGTTGCTTCTATGTCCACTTCTGCTGCATAAGCCGTTGACCAGAGCAAGGCCATTGATGACAGCAACAGGCACAATAGTGGCCGTAGGGACAAGCGCAGCAACGCCAATAACGAAAGACAGCGCAACGCCGATGGCGGGAGGCGCAACGGGGGCGGCAGCAGGCAATATATTGTCGGCAATTGTTGGTTCATAGGTATTAGTAGCAGGGCTTCTTGCTTGTCTAGGTTTTCGGCCTGTAACAGATAATCCTTTATTGCTTGCACTGGAGAAACGCTAGTTAGCGGCGCATCCAACTAGCAGCACCACAGAGCAAATGATATGCACCAATAACTTTAGAACTTTTGACAAATTGTCGCGCCGACAGCTGACTTTGCTTCGCAGTGCAGGATACGCGCAGAACCACTTACTGTTAACTCCAAACGCAAGTCTGCTGCAGGAATAAGTTTCTCGCCGCGCTCGGCCCATTCTATCAAGCAGATGTTTGGCGGCCGGAGATATTCCTCCACGCCAAGGAAGTCCATCTCGTTCGGGTTGGTTAAGCGGTACAAATCAAAATGGAAAATGTGTCGGCCTGTGAGGGTGTAAGGTTCAACGAGGGTATAGGTGGGGCTTTTTACTGCGCCTTCATAGCCGAAGGCGCGCAGGAAACCTCGCGCAAGGGTGGTCTTCCCTGCGCCCAGGTCGCCGTGCAGGTGTACTGTTAATCCTTCCTTGCAGGCGGCGGCTGCGCTGCCGAACTGTCGGCCAATCGCCAGAGTAGCCGCTTCGTCCGCCAGCGGTATTTGTTGCTGAGGTAACAGCTTATTTGTTGAAGTATCCGTCATCGTGTTATCTACCAGTTGTTCTTTCAGTGCTTTCGATGTGAAACCTGGAGCCAATTCGGCAACAACAATTTTCGTTTTGGTGAACTTTATCTGATATCAGGATTAACCAGAATACGCAGGAAAGAAAACAGGTCGGTGGCCAGTAGTCCGCGTTCGCCGGTTTTGGCGCTGGCTAGGTCTGCTGCTTCGCCATGTATTGCCACGGCGCAACGCAAGGCATCGGCGGGAGATAGTCCCTGTGCCAGCAGGCCGGCGATGATTCCCGAGAGCACATCGCCCATGCCGCCGGAAGCCATGCCGGGATTGCCCTCGGTGCACAGGCTGATGCGCCCGCTACCGGTATAGCACAGACTGCCACTGCCTTTGAGCAGACAGGCACCGCCCCAGGTTTCCTGTAGCTTGCGCACGGCGTGAAAGCGGTCGGCTTGCACTTCGGCAACGCTCACGCCAAGTAAAGCTGCGGCCTCTCCCGGATGTGGTGTAAGTATCCAGTTATCTCTTTTGCCGGATGACCCGGCCTCGTTTTGATTGACGAGAGCGTGCAGGCCATCGGCATCGCACACCAGAGGAATGTTGTGCGCCCGTTGCGCGGCAAGTGTTTGACGAAACAACTCGTTAGCCCATTGGCTTTGCCCCAGGCCGGGGCCGATGCATAACACAGTGGCGCGAGCAAACAGCGCGGCGATGGCTGCCTCGGCATCATCATCCTCGGTTCCCAGCACTATCACTTCCGGTCGTCGCTCCAGTATTGCAGGGCGATGGGCACTGCGCGTTATCACACTCACTAATCCGCTACCGGTGAGTGCGGCGGCCTCAGCTGTCATCAAGGCCGCACCGCCGTAGTTGGTATCGCCGCCGATTACTAACACATGACCATTACTACCTTTGTGTGCTGAGCGAGGTCGGGGCCGCAACAGGGTAGTAACGGTGTTTATATCAAAACGTTCAACTTCGGGCTGCGGTGCTTTGGCGTGGTTATAAAGTGCCTTTGGTACATCCAGATTGGCAAAACAAATTGTGCCTGCATAATCGCGGCCTGCATTGGTCAGCAAGCCTCGCTTCATGCCAATGAATGTAACGGTAACATCAGCATATACCGCACCGCCTGAAACATTAACCGAAGCATCGTCTGAAGCCTTAACTGAGGCATCATCCAAAGTCTTACCCGTAACAGCATCCAAAACATTACCCGGAGCAGCACCGGTATCCGCATGCAGGCCGGAGGGAATATCAATGGCGAGCACCGGCGCAGTGCTGGTGTTAATCCAAGTGATGGCGCGGGCGTAGTCATCTTTTATGTTGCCGGTAAGGCCAGTGCCCAGCAGTGCATCAACAATTACTGAATTGGCACCGGGCGGTTCCGGCCGGGCGAAAAACTCTGTGGCGGGGGTGAATGAGACGCCGGTCGAGGCTGCTTCATCGCGAGCCAGCGCCGCATCGCCTTTGAGTGCCGACGGGTCGGACAGGTAAACCAGTTGCACGGCCATACCTTGCTGTTTGGCGAGGCCGGACAGGATGTAGCCATCGCCGCCGTTGTTGCCGCCACCTGCGAACACCAGCACATGACGAGTTTGCGGCCAGCGTTCCAGCAATGCGCTGAACGCCGCCGCACCGGCTCGGCGCATGAGCTTGATGCCGGCGATGTCAAACTCGTGAATGGCAAGATTATCCAGCTGGCGCACTTGCGCCGCCGTGTAAAGGTTACGGGGCATGGAAGAATCTGTGGCAATAAAATCCGGCATGATGGTCTCAATGTGTTTGCTACTCATTAAATCTGATAATCGTTGGCTGAATGCCGAGGTCAGTGCGGCCTTCGGAGTTCGCGGCGTTTGCTACTTGTCAAACTTTTTAATCAAGCGATGAATCAGCTGCGATGCCGCATTCAGTTCTTCCGGTGAAAGATCCGCGCTGTGGCGAACTGCCCAGGGGTCTTGAATCTCACGCAATGAATTGTACACAGCCTTGCCCTGCTCTGTTAGCAGCACCAGTGGCGAGCGTTTGTGTTTGGGGTTTTGCCGGTAGTGCAACAAACCATCTGTCGCCATCACATCGGTAATGCGTTGCACCGCCTGACGTGATTGACCCAGCATGCGTGCAATACCGGGCACCGTAAGGCCGGTGTTTGACAGTGCCACCGCGCCGATCACTTTCCAGCGAGCGCTGGTGAGGCCGAGAGGTTCGGTCATGGTGTCGCCCTCCGCCACAAGCAGCCCATTGAGCCGGAAGATTGACAATATCAAATCCAGAAACAGAACGCGGTTTGGTGAGTGCATGTCAAGGTTTCCTGAATTCGCCGTTGTTGAGGAAATGCAACGCTTGCTGAATTACTTCGTCCTTGTGTGCGATGAAGGTGTGGGCATAAGGCAACACCAGAAAATCCTGCATACCATCTTGTCGGGCTTTCGTTACTGCAACCTTGCCATCATCGGCACCGGGAATCATCTTTGAGTAAATCGGGTTGGTGCTGCCATTGCCGGTAATCACACCCAGTTCAAATGTAACGGGGCCGAGACTGTTGGGAACAGAATCAGTTGCCGTGCCCAGTTGCGTGCCGGCGGGACCGTTAATCAGTTTGAACAGATACCAGTTACCCAGTTTATCAACAAGTTCACTGCCCTGATTCGGCGGGCTTAACATCACCACCCGACCGATGGGGATGTCCGGGTGCGCCTGTGCAAGTTGTCTGACAATAATACCGCCCAGCGAATGCGTAACAAACCGGGGCGGTGAATCTGTTTCACTAACACAGGCACGAATCGCAGGAACTACAAAGTTATCGGTTAAATCATTGATGGTGTGTTGACGTGAGGGATATTTGATGTTGCAAACTGCGTAGCCTTCCTGTTCCAGTTGCTTCGCCATCCTGCTCATGGAACCGGGAAGTCTGCCAAGGCCGTGCAGCAACACCACCACCTGTTGTTCTGTGCCCGGCTTTGCGAGTGTGGCTGCCGTACTGCTGTGTTGTGATAATAGTTGTGGAAACAGCAGAAATACAAGTAACAGTGTGAGTAGCAGTACAAGTGGTAGTGCGAGCAGCAACGCACGTGGCATCCTGCGAGCTGGTGCGGTGCGGCGGCTACGGGAATCGGCGGCTTGACTGGTGTTCATAAGAAGTGGCTGTTTCTGTTGCTACTAAAACACAGTTGATTGATTCTACTCTAAAAATACCCTCAACGCATGGTTATGTAGCGGGCTGCGGGCTTGCAGCGACAGGGCGGAAGGAAAGCGTCATAATAGCAATTCCTTTTAACCGGGTTTAGCGTTAAGATAATGGCTACACGGAGCGGGTTGCTGGCGGGTTGCCGGAACAGACGAATCAGGCAGCCGGAGGCAGACCCGCCACCCGCACCCAAACCGAACACAGGTTGAAATCATGGCACTGGCGAAAGTCTCACTTGACGACAAATACGCACTCGACGCAACCCGCGCCTACATGACTGGTATTGAAGCTCTGGTCAGGCTCCCCATTTTGCAACATCAGCGTGACACCGACGCCGGTCTCAACACCGCCGGTTTCATCTCCGGCTATCGCGGTTCGCCACTGGGCAGTTTTGATTTATCCCTGTGGCAGGCAAAACAACATCTGGACAAACACCACATCCATTTCCAACCCGGAGTGAACGAAGATCTCGCCGCAACTGCGGTATGGGGTTCGCAACAGGTAAATATGTTCGCCGGTGCGAAGTACGACGGCGTATTCAGCATGTGGTATGGCAAAGGACCGGGAGTGGACCGCAGCATGGATGCCATTCGTCACGCCAATGCCTGTGGCACTTCCCAATACGGTGGCGTGCTTGCCATCGCCGGTGATGACCACGCCTGCAAATCATCCACCCTGCCCCATCAGACCGAACACAATTTCATCGCCGCTTCCATACCCGTGCTCAGCCCGGCCAATGTGCAGGAAGTGCTGGACCTGGGCATTTATGGTTGGGAACTATCCCGCTACAGCGGCTGCTGGGTTGCGCTAAAAGCAATTACCGAAAACATGGACTCGGCAATTTCCGCCGAGATAGACCCGCACCGCGTCAACATCATCATCCCCGATGATTTCTCCCTGCCCGAAGGCGGCCTCAACGCCCGCTGGCCCGACCCGCCACTGGAGCAGGAACTACGCCTGAACAAATATAAAATTTACGCAGCGCGGCATTTCGCATACACCAACAATCTCAATCAGATTAAGCTGGACAGTGACAACCCGCGGCTGGGAATCATCACCTCCGGCAAATCTTACCTTGATGTGTTGCAGGCTTTGGAAAACCTGGGCATTGATGCCGTTGAGGCGGCGCGCATCGGCTTGCGCGTGTATAAACTGGGCATGAGTTGGCCACTGGAACCCGTCGCCACCCACGCCTTCGCCGAGGGTCTGGAAGAAATTCTGGTGGTGGAGGAAAAGCGCAGCATAATTGAAGATCAGTTAACCGGGCAACTGTATAACTGGCCGGTGGATAAACGCCCTCGCGTAGTGGGCGAGTTTGATGAACACGGCGCCGACTTGCTGCCCAATGTGGCCGAGTTAACCCCGGCAATGGTGGCGCGCGCCATCGCCTCACGCATCGGCAAGTTTTATACCAGCAGAACCATCAAGGAGCGGCTGGAGTTTCTCACCGCCAAGGAACAGCGTTTGTCCAAACCGCGGGGAATAATTGAACGGGTGCCGCATTACTGTTCCGGTTGCCCCCACAACACCTCCACCAAAGTGCCGGATGGCAGCCGCGCCCTTGCCGGAATCGGTTGTCATTACATGGTGCAATGGATGGACCGCGAAACCATGACCTTCACCCAGATGGGCGGCGAAGGCGCCACCTGGTTCGGGCAGGCACCGTTCACCGAAACCAAACATATTTTTCAGAACCTGGGAGACGGCACTTATTTCCATTCAGGCATACTTGCCATTCGCGCAGCCGTTGCCGCCAATGTGAACATCACTTACAAAATTCTCTTTAACGATGCTGTTGCCATGACCGGCGGGCAAAAAGTGGAAGGCGGATTAACTGTTGACCAGATTGTGAATCAACTTGTTAGTGAAGGCGTCAAGCGCATTGCCATCGTCACTGACGAGATTAAACCTTATCCTGATATTTTCTCCGGTGTTAAGGGGCTCAGCGTTGATCTTCGGGACAAGCTTAACGCAATACAACTTGAACTGCGGGACACTCCCGGCACCACCGTTATCCTCTATGACCAAACCTGTGCCGCCGAGAAACGCCGGCGCAGAAAGAAAAACGAGATGGCAACGCCCGACCGCCGCATCTTCATCAATGAGGCAGTTTGCGAAGGTTGCGGTGATTGCAGTGTGCAATCAAACTGTTTGTCGGTGTTGCCTATTGAAACCGAGTTGGGTCGCAAAAGAAAGATTGACCAAAGCGCCTGCAACCGGGATTACAGTTGTGTTGATGGTTTCTGCCCCAGCTTCGTGTCGGTGTATGGCGCCGAGGTGAAAAAGAACAAACCTTCCGCGGAAGTGGCCGTGTTCGCCGACTTGCCGCCTCCCGTGTTGCCGGAACTAACCCAGCCGTGGAACATTCTGGTAACCGGCGTTGGCGGCACCGGCGTGTTAACCGTTGGTGCCCTGCTGGCAATGGCGGCGCACATTGAAGGCAAGGGTTGCTCGGTGCTGAACCAGACCGGGCTGGCGCAAAAATTTGGTTCTGTTGTGAGCCATGTGCGCATCGGTGGCAAGCAGGAAGATATTCATGCGGTGCGCGTGGCCGCCGGTGATGCCGACTTGTTGTTGGGCTGCGATTTGGTGGTGGCCGCCTCCGATGATGCACTGGCAAAGTTGCACAATCTGCGTTCTCATGCGGTGGTTAATTCACATCTTTCTCCCACCGCAGAGTTTATTAACAACCCTGATGTTGTGTTTCCGCTTGAAGATATGCAAAGCACAATTGAAGAAGAAACAGGGGCGGACAAAACCTGGTTTATTAATGCCACTGACATTAGCATTCAGTTGCTGGGTGATAGCATTGCCAGCAACCTGTTCCTGCTGGGCTATGCCTGGCAACGCGGGCTGGTTCCGGTGAGTGCCGAAGCAATTAACAGTGCCATTGCGGTGAACGGGGTTGCTGTGGAGTTCAATCAAAAGGCGTTTCTGTGGGGCTGCCGCGCTGCCTGTAATGAGGCGGCGGTTAAGGCTATGTTGAATGGTGGTAGTGGTGTTGGTGGCGTTGGTAGTAGCATTAATGGTGGCAGTGACGACGGTGCGCGGGGTGATGTGCGAAATGATGCTCACAGCGGCGCGCGGGATGAATTGAGCGAAGTGGACAGTATAGTGGCCGACAGATATGAACGTTTGTGTGCCTATCAGAACAGTGCTTACGCCGATGACTATAAAGCTTTCATCACCACCATCAGAACACAGGAACACAAATTATTCGGCGAAGGACAAGCCGAGGGTCAGGCCGAACTTCTCAGTCAGGCCGTCAGCCGCAACCTGTATAAACTCATGGCATACAAAGACGAGTATGAAGTAGCCCGACTATATACCGATGGCAAATTCATGGAAAAACTTAATGCCGCTTTCAGTGGCAACATGAAACTGCAATTCCACATGGCACCGCCGCTGCTGGCAAAGAAAGACCCCATAACAGGTCGGCTAAAAAAGATGGCTCTCCCCCACTTCACATTTCATTTATTCAAACTGCTGGCAAAGCTGAAATTCCTGCGCGGTAGCCGTCTTGACCTGTTCGGCTACAGCGAAGAGCGCAGGCAGGAACGTCAACTCATTGCCGACTACAAGGAATGTATGCAGAGCCTGTTGCAAGATATCAATGCGGACAACTATGAGAGCGCCGTGCAACTGGCTAATCTACCGGAAAAAATGCGCGGCTTCGGCATCGTCAAAACAGACAACATTAAAAAAGCCGAACATGAAAAGGCCGTGCTACTGGATAAGTTCCACGGACGCGCCGCCAAAGTTGTGCGGTTGGCTTAAGGCCGGTATCGGTTCACCGGCGATGGACCGAACGACAGCCAGGTCTGATTAATTGTTTGACCCACGCCAGGCTTGCTCCAGTCGCACACACCTTCAGGGAAAATTTGCTCCAGCCTTGCCCGCTCGGCGGCACTGAACTCCGGCGCATAATCATCATAGTCAACGGGTTTAAGCTGGCATTTGAGAATGTCATTGCTGAGCGGTCCACCGGCCACCAGCCGTAGCCCCGCATGGGGCGGATACAGCCGGTTGCAGGTGCTGCCCGTATTATCAAACAGGCGTGCAGTATCAAAGCCCGGTTCATCCATGATTTGCTCGCCGCCCGGCGTAAAGCAATCGTTCTGCAACTCCGCCGGACGAGCCGCCATAATTTTTTCCAACTTGTGATGAACGGAGGTGTCGGCGGCGAGATTTGCAAGCCAGCGATCCATTAATTCCAGATTTTCATCGGCCAGATTTATATCCCTGCCGTGGCGGCGAAGAATATAGTTGTCGGCATGGCCGTTATCACGCAACAGACGCTGGCGTATAACGAACGAATACACACTGGCATGGAAGTTGCCAATGTGATCCAGGTAACTACGGTCATCAATAATCGGCACCTGGGCCAGCCCGGCGGCGCCACTGATAATGCGGCCGGTCTCATAAGCAATGTGCACGGCATCTTCATCCGCTCTGGTGCGCTCCGGACGGGAATTCAAATCCACATCCCAGCCGCCAATATTCTCATTCAAATCCAGAAACAGTTCCTTGCTGATGTGCCCCGCATTAAGCGCAAGCAGACCATATTGCACACCCACATTGTCATGGGGGGCGCGAGCAAAGGGACGGGTTTTGCTGATTGCCGTGTAAAGCTTTTCTCCGAACACATTACGCATGCCATCGTAGATGGAACAACGAATGCCATCGGGGTTGGTTTCAGCATCATATTCCAGAGAAGAAGGTATGGCCGCCGGACAATCATCCGGACCGATACGCTTCGGCCTTTCTCCCAGTGATTGTTCGCAGGTTGACCACATTGACCAGCCGCCGATGGCGTTGCGGGTGGCCTCAGTCAGATCTGCGCTGCGTGCATAGTCGCGCAGCAGGCTGGCACATTCCTGAGAGTCGGTGAAGTAAGACACCGCATCAGCGAAACTCAGACTCGGCAACAAGCCGTCAAGTATTCCCGGGTAGGCACCGGCAATCAGCAACTGTTGCATGGCACCGCCGGAGGCACCGCTGCCGATGGTGTAGCGGGGTTCACCATAATGTTCAATGAAATGTTCTTTCACCATCATCGCCGTTTCAGCCGAAACAACATCGTTACATCCGCCCTGCGCATTCACATTCAGGCTGGAAGAGGCAACCGCATATCCCTTGCCCAACATATTTTCACGCAACACGCCGCCGGTTGCGGTGCCCTGAAAGTAACCGGCTTCGCAACCGCCGCCAAAGGTATATATCAGACGAGCATTCCAGGCCGAAGAGGGCGCGATGGCCGTCGGCACGGCGGCGGACGGGTCATGCAATATGGCAATCTGATATACCGCACGATTGATGGTGCCGGTTTCCAGACGCACGATAAACGGCACTTCCTTGTTCTCATTGGTTGTGGTGTATGCCATATCATGAGGGCGGGCAGCCAAATCTGGCAGGGGCTTGAATTCAGGTTCACTGCTTGTGGCTGCGTTGTTTGCATTAGCGCTGCTTGATACGTCGCTACTCGGCGTGTCGTCATTCACGGCATCAACTCCCGTAGTGAGATACACATAGTCAACACGAGTCGGATAAGAACAGTACTCATCCTGCGGCTGCGTATCCAGAAACTCACCATTGCCGATGGCAAAGCGCCGCGGCGAACCATCCTCATTAGGTGCCAATTCATCAATACACAGGTACGGCTGCAAATGCGGCCCCGAAAAAATCGGTCCCGTTACGGGGTAATTAATCACATTCAGTTCAGCCCTCGCCGCACCGGATTCCGCGGCAATCAGGTTGCTACCTTCAACCATGCCGGAAACCAGAGCACGATACTTGTAAGGTTCCGGTCCGCCGACTACGTCATGTTCCCGCACTCCGCTGGCCGCACCATGTTCCCCTGCCCCGTTGGCTGCACCATGTTCGCCCGCCCCGCTAGTTACATCGTGTTCCCCCGCCCTGCCAGTTGCACCATGTTCCCCTGCCCCGCCAGCCACCGCGTCAACCGCCCCATACTCCACACCGAGTGCATAACCGTTAAGGGTGAGTTTAAGGGCGGAAGGATTCGGCTCCGAGGTGGTGATTTCAATCAGCACATCGCCACCACTCAACAAATAAGGCTGGTTGGAAACCGCATTCAGTGCCAGCACCTGCGGCACCTCATCGGATTGCGGGGGCGCACAAGACAGCAGCACAGCATAGAGCAAACCACCGGCTGGCAAAAGGCAGCTATTTTGAGCAACTGGGTTAAACATGATGCCTGTCCCATTCAGTTCAGGAGATATTCGCGCCGCTTCCCGGCCTCTTTCGCGCCGGGGCAGTTTCGCGCCGGGGTAATTATAGTCATTTATCAAGGTTGCAGGAAACCGGGTTTTCACCTATAGTTTATATCACTTTTAGCGGAACATGATTAGTCAAAATCATTCCACAAAAACCTTTAAGGAGACACGCACCGTGAACCAGCCCCCCGGCCTCAACTTTGACCTTGATGAAACCACCGAGATGTTACGCGACAGCGTGCGGAACTTTGCCCGAGCCGAGTTGCAACCGCTCGCGGCGGAGATTGATGCAAGCAACACCTTCCCCGAAGGAATGTGGCAAAAACTCGGTGCCATGGGTTTGCTGGGGATTACTGTTGAAGAACAATACGGCGGCGCGGGCATGGGCTATTTGCAACATGTCATCGCCATGGAAGAGATTAGCCGCGCCTCCGCCTCGGTGGGCTTGTCTTATGGCGCCCACTCCAACCTCTGCGTTAATCAGTTGCGCCATCACGGCACCGAACAACAAAAAAGCCATTACCTGCCGCCGTTGATTAGCGGCGAACATGTGGGGGCGCTGGCCATGAGTGAGCCCGGTTCCGGGTCGGATGTGGTGGGGATGCGTCTGCGTGCCGAGAAGGAAGGCAATCATTATGTTCTCAACGGCAACAAGATGTGGATTACCAACGGCCTTGAGGCCAGCACTTTGATTGTTTATGCCAAGACTGACCCCGCAGCCGGCAACAAAGGCATCACCGCGTTTATTGTTGAAAAGGGGTTTGACGGTTTTTCCACCGCACAAAAGTTGGACAAGTTAGGCATGCGCGGTTCCAACACTTGTGAGTTGGTGTTTCAGAATTGCAAAGTGCCGGCGGAAAATATATTGGGAGAACAAAACGGTGGCGTGAAAATTTTAATGGGCGGCCTGGATTATGAACGTGTCGTGCTGGCCGGCGGACCGCTGGGCATTATGCAGGCCTGTATGGATGTGGTGTTGCCTTATGTTCACGAGCGCAAACAGTTCGGCCAGGCCATCGGTGAGTTTCAGTTGATGCAGGGCAAGCTGGCGGATATGTACACCACCATGAGCGCTTGTCGTGCTTATGTTTATGCGGTGGCCCGGGCTTTTGATCGCGGCCAGACTGCGCGCAAGGATGCGGCGGGGGCAATTCTGTATGCGGCTGAGCGGGCAACCGGAATGGCACTTGAGGCGATACAGGCTCTGGGCGGCAACGGGTATATCAACGACTATCCCACCGGGCGTTTGTTACGAGATGCCAAGCTGTATGAAATTGGTGCTGGCACCAGTGAGATTAGACGAATGTTAATAGGCCACAAATTATTTGTTGAGTCTAGATAATGCAGCCGTGAGTGCGCTGTAGTTGTTTGTAGTCGCCCGTACTTCGCCGACATCAGTGAGTCATGGAATACATAAGATAGTTGATGCCAAGTTGATAGGCGGCGTTGGCGTGGCGGGTGGGGTAGCCGGGGTGATAGGTGTGTTCCCAACCGTCGCCCATGTCGGAGTTCCAGTTGATTAGCACCATTACCCGTCCCTCGTCATCAAGAATGGCGTGGTTGGAGGCGAAGTCTATGCCCTGTTCGCCATATTGGTCAGAGCGAAACAGTGCCGGAATCATTTGTGGGCCATCAATGTCGTAATAGATGCGGAAGATTTCGTGGTCGGCTTGCAATTCAACGATGGGGCGGTCGGGGAATACTATGCTGAATGCGGAGGCAAAATTATCCCACTGGTGCTGACCCCAGAAATCATCAATGAGCAAAAAGCCGCCGCGCAAAAGATATTCACGCAGGTTCTCCACTTCTTGCGAGTTAAGCACAATGCCGCCGTTCTGCCCTACTTCAAGCATGTAAAGAAAGGGGTAATCAAAAATCTCGTCGTCATCAAGGCGCAGCACGATGGGTTCACTCATAACTCTTATATTAGTCAGACGGGATACACCGCGCAGAAAGTTTTGGTCGGCGGAAGGAAAGTCTATTGCCCAGGCTCCATTGCCGAAGCGACGGGAGTAGTTGTAATAGCTGTCAAACTGAACGCGAACGAAATTGAACTCGCCACCCCTGTCGTAAAGGATGTCGGGGGCGCTGTTCTCGGCTGCGGTCAGCGGCAGTGAGAATAGTGCGAGTGCTATTAACAAATTAATTCGTGTCTTCATAATTCGGCGCAATAGTCCTTGTCGGTGGCAGCCGGGGTGAACCAGATGTAGTCGTAGGCGGGCTGCCCTGCGGTAATCTCCTGATAGGCGGCTACATTCATTTCTTCGGGGCGTACTTCCATGAAGGCCAGAGTTCGTATTTCGCTTCTGTTCAACTGCGGCGCAAATGCCAGCAGATAGTTTGGCACACCCAGATCTTGCCGTATATGGTAAGTGCCGGCAATCAGCACGGTGACGCGGTTTGCTTCGCCGTCTTGCGCCGTTGATAACAGGCTACGCGCAAGGCTGGCATCACGCGCCTGTTGCACTCGTAGCATGGCAGGAAACTGGGATTCGGGCAACATACCGCAGTGGCTCTCGTCAATGTCCGCCGTTATCTTTTCCTGTTGTTCGGGGTGCATCACTGCCGCCACTTCGGTGGGTAATTCGCCGGCGTATATCTCACTCATCTTCGCCCGGCTGATGTTGCCCGCTCTTACGGGAATGTTCTTCCGATAAACCTGCCAAACCAGTCTGCCGTATAACTCCCAGTCCCAGCCTTCCACATCCCACTCCAAATAATCTCGCAACGCCTCCGAATCGGTGAAGTTGGTTGAATAGAGCCGGGCAAGTTTGTCGGCGGCGGTGGAATCAAGCATTTCAAAGCTGACGGCCTGCGGTGGGTTTGATTTGTCAAGCAGCTGCAGTACGAAAGATTGAAGCAGATGGTGGTCCTTGTTGTCATGCTTCTCACCGAGCAGTACGAAACGTCCCGCACCCAGATTGTCAGCAAGCTCTAATGCATGTATGTATTGGGTGTTGGCATTATCCCAGATTCGGCCTACCAGAGGATGATCCTTATACAGACTGCTGTACCAGACGTCCGGCGCATTAATAAAAGGGGAGATTGTGCCTGCTTGTTGCTGGTAGTGGTCGCGGTCATTATCCACTTGCGCTGCAAGGGGTGCACCGCCCAAGCAAACAAACAGAGCCAACACAATACAAGCACCTGACCTGCCGATTACTATCCAGCGCAAGCACGGATGTCTGTTTGTGCCACAGCCAATTAATGCCGCCTTGTTCATCTTCACCACCTTCATCATTTTTTCGGATAATCAAACTCTACCAATTCAGCCTGTGCCGAATCAATCTCCGCCCAGTTGGCAATTGCCAAGCTGAGTTTAACCAGACCACAGGTGGGAATATAGTTAATTTTGCCATTGGTTATCTCATTGGCGAAATCGGTGATGGATGGATTGTGCCCCACCAGCATGGCCGACTGGCAAGACTCGTCAACCAAACGCGCCGCCTTGCGATAGGTGAAGGCGGCGGAAAAATACAATTCTGAATCGTTGGTAATCTCGCTCGCGGGAAAACCGATGGCTTTGGCAAACAGGGTGGCTGTGGTATGGGCGCGGTTGGCCGGGCTGCTGATAATACAATCCGGCGAATCATCCTGTCGCGCCGTGAATCTGGCCGCCATCATCGGCACATCTTGCACGCCCCTGTCATTCAGTGGGCGCTCAGCATCTTTCAGTTCACGGTTCTCCCAACTGGACTTGGCGTGTCGCAACAGATACAGCGTTTTCATCGTGGCCTCTCATCAACAGAGCGCGATTGTAACACTTTACAGCAGATGAAATATCCGCGCCAGACTGTTATGCTTGCGCACCGCCTGGCAGCCCTGCTCAAGAGAGGTAACACAATGACCCCCGTCGTCAGACTTTACTGGTTCATCACCATTGTAGTAACCCCCGTCAGCCTGTGGTGGTTACTTTATGCAAACGGTTACTCACTGGCCTTTGATGACCTCGCCGCCCACCCGGTTCGCCTCACAATTTTCCTCATCTGCTTGGCCTGGGTGTTACTCGGCGGCTACGAACGCTACTTCTGCACCAGCAACCTGCGCCGCAACTATCCCGTGCTGGCGAACATTCGCTACCTGCTGGAATATATCCGCCCGGAGATTCAACAATATTTCATCGCCAACAATGTGGAAGAAAAACCGTTCAGCCGCGAACGCCGCAACATGATTTATCGCCGCGCCAAGGGTGCCAACGATACGCTTCCATTCGGCACCGAACAGGAAATTCTGGCGGAAGGTTATCGTTCCCTGCTGCATTCTTTCAATGCCACCCATGTGGCCGAGGAACACCAGCGCGTTCTCATCGGCAATGAACAATGCAAGCAACCATACAGTGCATCACGGCTAAACATTTCGGCGATGAGTTTCGGCGCCCTCTCCGCACCGGCCATTGAGGCACTTAACCGCGGCGCAAAGCTGGGCGACTTCGCACACAACACCGGGGAAGGCGGCCTGAGCCCGCATCATTTGAAACACGGGGGCGACATCATCTGGCAAATCGGCACCGGCTATTTCAGTTGTCGCACGGCGGATGGTCGCTTCCACGACGAATCGTTTCGGGAACGGGCAACACGGAATGAAGTAAAGATGATTGAAATTAAACTTTCGCAAGGTGCCAAACCTTCTCACGGCGGCGTGCTACCCGGTGCCAAGGTAACGCAGGAAATCGCCGACATTCGTTTGGTGGAAGTGGGCAAAACCGTATTCTCCCCGCCCACTCATCCGGAGTTCAACACCCCGCAAGGACTGCTGGACTTTGTGCAACGCCTGCGCGAACTGTGCGATGGCAAACCGGTGGGCTTCAAGTTTTGTCTGGGCAAGAAGGCGGAGTTTCTCGGCGTCGTCAAGGCCATGCTGGATTCCGGCATCCTGCCGGATTTCATCACCGTTGATGGCTCCGAGGGCGGCACCGGCGCCGCGCCGGTGGAGTTCTCCAACCGCCTGGGCACACCCTGCCTGGAAGGCACCTACTATGTGCATCAGGTGCTCACCGGCTGCTCACTGCGCAACCGAATCCGGCTCATCAGCGCCGGCCAAACAGCATCGGGTTTTGATATGCTGGAAAAAATTGTTGTCGGTGCCGACACGGTTAACGCCGCGCGCGCCATGATGATGGCACTGGGCTGCATTCAAGCCAAGAGTTGCAACACCAACCACTGCCCCACCGGCGTCGCCACCCAAAGCCGGTTCCGTTCCAGGGCAATCAATGTGCCGGAAAAATCCGAGCGAGTGCGCAACTTTCATCACGCCACAGTGGAGGCCTGCTTTGAACTATGCGGCGCAATGGGTCACAACAACCCCTCAGACCTGACGCCATCCGACCTGTTCAGCCGCTGCGAACTTGGCCTGAAAAACTACGACCAAATCTACCAGCCACTACTGGAAGGACAGCTACTCAGCGACTCCGTCCCCGATTCCTACCGGGACGACTGGCACCGAGCCAGCGCCGCCGCTTTCTAACAGGCTGTTGGACTTAGACCTAACGAGAATTAATTTTATTTGTCTGGGGCATCGACCGTACACAGTCGGCCTGTGGTCCTTTTTCCAGAGCTACTTTCAATTTCAGCATGTCACACTGGACCAGAGGCTTCTCACTGGGTCGACGTATCAAATAACCCGGGTGAAACGTTGCCAGACGGCAAATTCTCTTGGTCCCGGTATCGTAAGTTTGCCATTTGCCTCTCAAGCACGTAATTCTTTCTGCCATACCGACCAATTGTTTCACTGGAATATTGCCGAGAAGAATCAAAAAATCAGGATTGGCCAACTCAATCTGCCGTGCAATAAATGGTTTGCAAATTTCCATCTCCTTGGGTGTTGGTTTCCGATTGCCTGGCGGACGCCACGGCACGGCGTTGGCGATATACACCTGTTCCCGGCCAAGGCCAATTGCGCCAAGCATATCGTCCAGCAACCGGCCAGAGGGACCAACGAACGGCTTGCCCTGAATGTCCTCTTCCTGTCCAGGGGCTTCGCCGACCAACATGACTCGCCCTTCGGGATTCCCGTCAGCAAAGCAAAGTTTCTTTGCAGTTTGCTTGAGGCTACACCCATCAAATGCTGCAAGCCTCTGATGCAATGTCTCAAGATTTTCAGCGGTGGAGGCTTGTTTATATGCGGCATCCACCGCCACCTGATGGCGAGTCAACTCACTCTTCACGGGAGCCGGTTACGGCGAAAACACCAAAATCACTGGTGAAGTCCCCAGTAATCTCATTGCCTTCAACCTCACCTTCAAACCCCAGCGTCAAAGGCTGACCCTGAACGTCAACCGCCGTATCAAAAGTAATCGTGTTGCCGTCATAAGTGATGCCCTCAATAGGTGCCTCACCCAATTCAGGCGTGGACATACTGCCAGTGCCATCCTCGTTAAGCGTAAGCGTAGCCGCCAACGGCCCCAGCGGCGTGTTCATTTCAACACCCCAGCTACCCACACCCGGCGGCGTACCCGCACACCCGGCCACAACCATCAAGCTCACGGCCAGCCACACAACATTCAGTTTTTTCAAGAGTTTCATAAGATTACACCCTGATTGGTTTGCATTTAAAAATTACGTTCGCCGCCATTGTGCCGTTATTGGCGCAATAGTCAAGCCTTTCCTTCAGGCTCATTTTGGAATTGGAAAATACTGGGGTATTGGCCGATATATTAGGCCGCCGGAGCATATTTTCAGCCCCGCCAGCCTTAGCCCTTGATGATAAATTGTAGCGAGGAGCGGCATACTTAATAAACTGCTTGAAAAACCCACAGGAAGACTACAACTGCTAACGACATTAAGTTATTTCGGGTTCGTGAAGTCTTAAATAACTCTCGGAATAGATAAAGTCGTTGGCACATTCACAACCAGTAAGATACAATGCCAACCCATGAGCACAGCACTGCAAAGATTACCTGATATCATTGTTGACGACCATCACGATATACATAGTGAGGCGGACTACGTAGATAAAGTTTTTTACAAGTCAGCAGAGGCCATGGATGATATGCCGGACTCGGTCGTAGATTTAATGGTAACCTCGCCACCTTATTACAATGTGAAGGATTACTCACTAGATGGGCACCAGTCGCTTCGCCATTCACATTCTATGGATGATGATATTGGTGCAGAGAATGCGTACGAACAATACATCGCTCGTTTATTGAAGGTATGGCGCGAATGCGAACGCGTCCTCAAGCCCAACGGCAAATTATGCATCAATGCTCCATTGATGCCGATGCTAAAGGCGGCAGTCAACACCCACTATAACCGCCATATCTACGACTTGCACAGCGATATTCAGCATTCCATATTGAAAGACACTAACCTGTTTCTAATGGACCTCTACATTTGGAATCGCTCCAATCCGAGCAAGCGATTGATGTTTGGCAGTTATCCTTATCCGAGCAATTTCTACGCCCAGAACACCTCGGAATTCATTGCTGTGTATGTCAAAGATGGGAAGCCAAAAAATGGTGCATCGCCCCAGGAACGCGAGAAAAGCCGCCTAACCCAAGAAGAGTGGCTACAGTACACCCAACAAATATGGACCATCCCGATTCCAGGCCGAAATGACTTGGCTTTTGGTGACCACCCAGCTCTCATGCCAGAGGAAATCGCACGGCGTTGTATTCGTATGTACAGTTTTGTGGGAGGATTGGTTCTGGACCCGTTTGCCGGTAGCGGCACCACATTAAAAGTGGCGAAAGCCTTGAATCGGCACTACGTTGGCTACGAAATTTATGATGCATATAGAAAGTTAATTGATGCTAAGCTGCAAGACACACAGAGGAGACTATTTGATGCCGAGGCTAAATAGCATTGCGCTGGAAGATTGTCTTATATACCTGCAACGCCTGAAGCCGGAGTCTGTGGATTTGGCCATTGCAGACCCACCTTACAACATGGGTAAAGATGACTGGGATTCTTTCCCTAGCAAGTCTGCTTTCTACGCTTTCACTGAAGAATGGATTGATGCCATGTTGCCAGCATTGAAGCCGGGAGGTTGTTTTTACATTTTTAATACACCGGTTAACTGTGCATACATATTGCAAATGCTAGAAGCCCGCGACACAACCATTCTAAACTGGATTACTTGGCACAAGCGCGATGGCCTCGGCGGCGGTAGGCGCAAATATGCCTGTAACCAAGAAACTATACTATTCGGCGTTACCGGCCAGGGCAATCGCCACCATTTTGATGCCGATGCGGTTCGAGTACCTTATCAATCAGAGAGTCGCATGCGCCACGCAGAAAAAAAAGGTATTCTGAAGAATGGTCAGCGCTGGTACCCTCATCCTGACGGGCGAATGTGTTCCGATGTGTGGGAGTTTTCCAGTCATCGCCACAAAACGAAAGTCAATGGCCGGCTTGTTAAGCCAACACATCCTACACCTAAGCCTGAGGATATGATTGAGCGCATGGTTTTAGCTAGCAGTGCCCCGGGCGATTTAGTGCTGGATTTGTTCAGTGGAACCGGCACAACCGCCGCAGTATGCCGCAAACTCGGCCGCAACTTTTTAGGCTACGAAAGCAACCCCAAATTTCACACACTTGCCAGGAAAAGAATCAGGAGCGTTAATGCTAATTTCAACCTCACCAGGTCATCAGCATCGTGACCATCTTGTTGAACAGCTAGAGAATGCTGTTCGCGCAGAACTGGCGGTTGCTTATGTCCAGCAGTCTGGCGTTCGCACTTTGGGCCCGCTTCTTGCCCGTTTGTGCAAAGAAGGCGAAGGAGTGCGTATGATTTGCAGCTTTGATATGGGCATCACCGACCCTGAGGCTATTGGCGCACTTAAATCCCTCGGCGTAGATGTTCGAGTTTACAAGGCTGACCGCGGCTCCTTTCACCCAAAAGTGTGGTTATTCGGCGGCGCAGATGAGGTTTGGTATGCTCTTGTCGGGTCAGCTAATTTCTCAGCCAGCGCTATGTACAACAATGTAGAAGCCAGTATTTTGTCGCAAGACGATGAGACGGTGCAACAGGCGAAAGCGTTTTTTAAAAGGTTGTGGAACGACGAACAAAGATGTCACAGTGTTAGTGATGTGGAACTAAAACAGTGGGCAGAAAACCGCCAACGTCGCCAGGCCGTTGCTCGACAAGTTATGAGTGCAATAGAAAAGCATGACGATTCTGAGAGCATACAAGTGCTGGAAGAATTCGTAACGAACTGGATTGACATTGGTGTTCACGCATCCGTCCAGGGTGCTGGAAAAGTCGTTGGCAAGGAATGGCGTGGATGGTACATCATCCCGGACCAAGGCTTGGTTGATGATGAATTAATGGGCAGACTTATCGCTATTTGCCGTATTATTGCAGAGAAGGCTGACAATCACTTAGACATTTCCAAAAATGCACCGATGAATGCGGGCACAGCATTAAACGAAATTTTGAAAATCACCTCTGGCGTACTCAAGAGGCCTGAACGCAAGATGTCAGACCGTGATTTATTTATTCGGCGGGAAAAGAATTATCTTATCAAACTAGGGTTGGCGATTACCCCTAACAAAACCACACTCTCTTTGACACAATATGGTTTAGAAATTTCAGACAAAAATACCACCAACACAAAGCGTATTTATACCGATGCGATAGCAAACTATGTCTACAATGGGTTGAACTTGCTGGCTTTTACACGCCGCCTGTTAGAACAAGTTCAACAGTTGGACTTTGTGGAGTTTAGTTTCTTTGCTCGTCATGCCTGGACCTTAGAAGAGGTAGATGTCGTTTCGTCAATGATTCGCATGTATCGTCGGCTGGGAGAGACTGAGCGGGACAACTTTGTCGCCAAGATGGATGCATACTTCGAGAAAGAATTAGGACCAACAGGCAATGGCGTTAAAATGAATTATGACAAAAGTGCACGCCATACCATGTCAGTTCTTGGCTGGTGTGAGGGTCTATCCTATAGCCAAGGAAAGCTTATGGCCATCAATAAGGAATAGAACAAAAAAATTTGATGTTGCCGTGGATCAACTTAGGAAATAGACGCTATGAATAAGGACTTTGTGTCAGACCTTGCAATAATATGCCTATATTAACGTGTGTAAATGTTTCGTCCGGCATGCATGGAATCGGCGTATCTGCCACTACGACACTAATCAAAGGAGTTTACCCTCAACTTCTTTTATTCCTTTTGGAGACAAGTATACGAGCTTTTGCTCTGAGTCGTAGTCTATAAACATCTTTTGGTCTAGTCCAATAAGAACCCTTTTCACAAACATACTAGGGGAAGAGTATTTAACCCACTTACATAGGTCACCAGCAGAGACCGCCACATCAAGTTCAAAATATAAGAGCAACAAAACCTTTTGCTTAGCATTTAATCCATCCTTCATGACTCTTTTCTTGCCTGCCACTTCCCAAATAATAGGTAGGCTTTTAACTGAAATCGTATCAATTAAATCTTGTGCTTTTTTAAGTGACAATTTGTGATAAATCCGCACCAACTCACATAAAATCCAATCCATTACCCTCATCATCGTGGCAATATCAATTTCGTTGGCATCAATATCACCTCCGACATGCCCGATACCACGTTTGTTTCTCATTGTATAAAGAAAGACGAGAGCTCTAGGGATAATGTTTTTCATTGACTCGGAAACATTGTTTATATTCTCTGCGGCAATCAGCTTGCTACACTCATCCGCCATGTTAGGTATTCTTTTGTTAAATCCTATATAAATGTTAGTAATCTCCTTTTGGAGCAACCTCACAAGAATTTCACAAAATTTTCCACACTTGATCCCTGCAGACTCATATTTTGCCTCAGTACAATCACGTTTTGCTACTAGATATGTATCAATAAGCCTGTCGCGGAATTTATTCTCGACATTAGCCAAGGCTCGCTCCAACAAAGTTTTATTTGCTTGTGTATTCATATTTTTTGTTTGAGTTTTTGGTGCGCTTTAGTTTGCCTGCCCGAACCAGCTTTGTTAATTTTCCCGAAATCGCACTAGATTTAAATTTCTTCGCCATATCTTGTTCGCAGTGTTGAGTAATGTCAGTTATAGTTCTCGGTTTACTGAAAAACCCATCTTCTAGAAGTTGTGTTAATGTTGCCACGGGGCCATTATTAGTAGATTTCCTTGGGGTAACCTTAGTTGCTTTTTTTCGAGAAACTCGCCTTTTAGTAGTTGGCTCGGAGGCTCCTCGGCTAGTCTCCGATTCAATATCTAAAAGAAACTCTAGAACCCTTAGCTGAACTGCCTCGGATTTAAAATTGTTAACAACTATAGCCAATTCTTCTAGCTGTTCTTTCATTCCGTCAAGATTTTTCATCGCTATCTCCTCTACTAATCATTGCCTTTACGGCCTTCACACCAGCGTCGGTAATTCTGCATTCTTTTCTAGCTCGTTTGCTAGCGCCCTTCTTTTTGGTTTGCACCATAAGTGAGGGGTTTTTCGCTTTCAACTTATTAATAGCGTCAGCGATATTGGATATTCTATAGCCGAGACCCTCAAGTGCTTGGTTTATGGAGTGACTGCTAAAATTTGTTTTGCCTTCGTAAATATGAAACCAGTACGCTACAACCAATGCTTTATTGCCATTGGTTTTAGGCTGAATAGCATCATATAAATCTGCAATGTTTTGAAAGTCAGTTTCAACAGGTGTCATGCTATCTACATCGGAGGTTTTTCCTTCTGATGCGGGCGCAACTTCCGAGGATATTGCAGAACTGAGATGACCACTGAGTTGGCTCACGGTGGACAACGATGTCTCAAGGGTGTCCTTCAAACAGGATGTAGCACCCTCGTAGTCAAACTCCATGGAGCCAACTTTAATTCTGATTTTCACATTATTTTCCATTTTCTAATCTCCAAAGCTCGTGTGTGAACCTAACAGCGTTTCTATGGGCTTATCAATGTGAACAAAGTATTACATTAATTCTTATAAGTATCAATAGGCAATCTTGTCCAATACGAAATGAGCCTGTAAAGCCGCGCCCCGCTTGCCAGATATCTCAGCAAGTGAATAGCATACCTGCGCTTACTCAATGCTAGTCGTAGCACAGAATAATACCTGTAAACCCTTGTGCCATTTCAGCAATATCAGCCACACTTTGCTCTGTTTCCCTGATTGTCGCTTTGTAATCTATATTATTTGTATCCAGAAAAACACGAACCAGTGCATCACGAATAGCGAAGTTTACGTTTTGCATTGTGGTGTCTCGTTGCTCGCGGAAAAACTCATCACTGGCACTTTCAACTACCACCCCAATCACCCGACCAAACCGGTCCATAACTGGTCCGCCGCTGTTGCCCGGCTGAATTTGGGCTGTCATCTGTATTCTGCTGAGATCATCATCAAGCCCGCTCAAAGCGCTAACGATACCGTTGGTAAGATTTCCCTGTGATGAAAGATCCTCGGACAGGGGGAATCCATACACCACAACTTCATCACCCAGTCTAATATTTCGTTGATCTCTGAACTGAGCCGGTTCAATCTCAATTTCCAAATCTGCCCGCAGTAGTGCCAGATCCGTTGCCGGGTTAGTGCCAATTAACTGTGCTTCAACGGCTTCATTGCCGCGAAGTTGAAAAGTCTGATTTGTGCAACCCTCAACGACATGATAATTGGTAAGAATATGCCCGGCCTGACTAACTATGAAACCGGTTCCCGACCCCAGTTCATCTGAGGTGAAATCAGGCTCAATATTCATGATGTCTTTTAACTCTTCTAACTCTTCGCGCTCGGTGATGATAAGCTGCGCTTCACTAAGAAAATCATCCTCGGAATACGTCCCCACCCAAATGTCATAGATTCCAGATTCCGCATCTCTGAAAATTACACCTGGGGCAAATCCAAAGGTTCCACTACTAAAATCATCGTTGCAATACCAATCACTGGAAGGATCATTTATAAGCAGAACCGTATCATAAGCACTGGCAACAAAGAAGCTGATAACCCCCGTTGAATCTGAATATTCCAGTTTTATATCCGGGGCATCGCTAATGTAACCTTCACAATTCAAGGCAATTTTCAGACTGATGCTACCACCAGCCTCAATATCATCTATAACGTGAGGGTCTGGCAAGAAACCACCACTTAGTTGCACAAAACCATAGTTGGCATCAAGTTCATAATCTTGAGCCAGCCCGGACGTTACCAGTAGCAATGCCAGGAAACATCCGATAATTTTCTGATAATTAAACATGGTTACGTTCCCAAATTGAGGCTCTGGTTGTGGTAAGTATTTATAGCGTCATTTTTGCTTTATCGTCCTGACAAGTCAAGGCTTTCGGGATTAACGAATAGATGAGTAATAAGTAGTAGTTTAGCACTTGCCTGACTACTTTAGTTTTTCGGAACGGCTCCAAGCGCGACAACCGATTCGTACACCTTTTCTGTTGAAGCAATCATGTCAGCCAGCAACTGTTCATCTTCTTCAAGATGGCCTTCATACTCCGCAACATTACGGTGATTATGCGCCTTGGCCAGCACTCGCCAAACAGAAGCATCCAGGCCAAGCGTGTGTGGCAGGACTTGAAACACTATATATCTGTTTCCTGAACGGTATCCATGCCAATGCAGTGCCGCCAGACTTAAAGAATGTGCCGCACCGTAAGCCAGAACAAAGCGACTGTGATATGAGTTAGCAGGCATTTTCGCATCATCCAAACGCTTTCGAGCGGACATCACAAGCGAGTCAAATTCCGACTGCGTAACAGATTCTTTCTTGAGTCGCCCGACCCGAACCAGATTGTCCAAATTATCGGATGTCATGTTCTGATCCATAGATGAATATCTTGGGTTGTTCCTGCACTCTCATAACGAAAGGAGTTTTTGCGGCATTCTTTTGTTGCCATTCTTTCGGTGTTATCAGGTTCGGGTTGATTGGCCTGTGCAAAGTGGCTTCGGCCTTCTGAATCGCGGCATAGATGTTAGGGTAATCAAGATTGTTTCCGATAACCATCAGGTCTATGTCGCTCTTTGCAGTGTCAGTGCTCTTGGCTACCGAACCGTAGATAAAGGCGGCGACGATGCTGTCTTTATACTGCTCCAGCGATATGGCAACGGGCTCACGCAAGCCAACTGTTTTGCGCATGAGCCCGCATAACTCCTCAAACACCGGCGAGTCCGGGTTCGCCTGATAGTGCTTCTGATTGCCAATGCTGACCACATTCACCAGACCACTGGCCTCCAGATTCTTCAGCAACCGATGCACAGCACCAGTTCCCGCCCGTGCCATCTGAATGATTTGAGCGCTCTGAAACCGCTGCTCTGGCTGCCCGAACAGAATGCCAAGCACGCGCTGCTGCACACTGGAGAACAGTGTGTCCTGGATGGTTATCGTGCCTGAGTGCCTAATTCCCATTTTGGGAATGATAACTCCCAATTTGGGAAGATGCAAGACCTGTGATTGTGCACACGCTGTGTTCACAATTGTATGCTAATTCCCCGCCTAAACTGTTATAGTCCGGGCACTGATTGAAACCGAAACGCAGGAGAAATGTTATGGCTGCTTTTACAGTGAATGGGGTTGAGCGTGAGCTTGATATTGAGCCGGAGATGCCGTTGTTGTGGGCTCTGCGGGATGAGTTGGGGCTTACGGGCACCAAGTTTGGCTGCGGCATTGCCAGTTGCGGGGCGTGCACGGTGCATGTGGGTGGCCGGGCGGTTCGCAGTTGCGTTATGCCGGTGAGCGCGGTTGAGGGGCAGGAGATTACCACCATTGAAGGGCTGGCTGAGATGGCGGCTGGTAGCAATCCGTCTGCGCCGGGGCTGAGTGCCGTGCAGCAGGCCTGGATTGACCATCAGGTGCCGCAGTGTGGCTACTGTCAGGCGGGCATGATTATGGCGGTGTCGGACTTGCTGGCGCGGAATCCGAATCCGAGTGATGGGGAAATTGATGCCAATATCACCAATGTATGTCGCTGTGGCTCCTACCCTCGGGTACGCAAGGCCATTCGCGCATTAACCGCGGCTGCATAAAGAGAGGATGAATAGGAGACTATTATGAAAATCACCCGTCGCAAATTAATTTTTAGCACCGCCGTAGTAGGTGGCGGTTTGTTAATCGGTTATTCCGCCACCCGGCCAAGCAGACATCGGCTGGCTAACCGAACGCTGGCCGAGGCCGGCGAGTCATTCGTCACTTCCTTCATCAAGCTCACGCCTGATAACCGGGTTACCCTTTATATTCCCCATTCGGAAATGGGTCAGGGCGTTCACACCGCGCTTGCCATGATGGCGGCGGATGAAATGGATGCCGCCTGGGAACTGGTTGATGTTGAACAGGCTCCGGCCACCGATTTGTTTGCCAATGGCGAACTGGTGAAGGGCTTTGCCGGCGAACTTGGTGTGCCGTCATTTCTTACCGGACTGGTGAGTTTGTCGGCGGTGAAAGTTGCCGAGATTATGAATCTGCAAATCACCGGCGGCAGTTCTTCGGTGCGTTTCACCGGCGAGCATGGCATGCGGGTGGCGGGTGCCGCCGCGCGGCAGATGCTGGTTGAGTGTGCGGCGCAACATTGGGGTGTGCCGGTTCAGGAGTGCAGCACGGCACAGAGCCATGTGCAACACAGTGCTTCCGGTCGCTCGCTAACTTATGGCGAACTGGCCGCCGCGGCCGCCGAACTGGAGCCGCCGAAAAACCCGCGGCTGAAAACTCGGGATGAGTTCAACATCATGGGCAAGTCTATCTCGCGGGTTGATATTCCCGGCAAGGTGGATGGCAGTGCGCCTTATGGTCTGGATGCTCACAGCAGTGATATGTTGTATGCGGCGATACGCTTCGCGCCGGTGTTCGGCACCAAACTGGTGTCGGTGGATGGCACCGCGGCTATGCAGCAACGGGGCGTGGTGCGAATAGTGGAATTGGAAGATGCGGTGGCGGTAGTAGCCGATAACTACTGGCGCGCCAAACAGGCACTTGCTCTGGTGCAGGCCGAGTTTGAATCATCGCCCAACGACGGGGTGAACTCTGCGGATTTGTTTGCCGGGTTTGACCACAACCTGGCCAACGACAACGGCTCAAAAGATTTTGAATCCGGTGATGCCGATGCCGCACTAAGCACCGCCGATGATGTGATTGAAGCAAACTACCGGGTGCCCTATCTGGCCCACGCCGCCATGGAGCCGATGAACTGCACCGTGCATTTCCGCCCTGATGGCAAGGTGGACTTGTGGACCGGCACGCAGGATGCCCTCGGCATCAAGGGGCGAGTTGCCTCGGTGGGTGATGTGAGCATTGACGATGTGACTTTCCACCACTGCTATGCGGGCGGAGGTTTTGGTCGGCGCCTGCCTTTCAACTGGAATGTGATTGACCATGCCACACTCATCGCCAGAGAGTTTGATGTGCCGGTGAAAACCGTATTAAGCCGGGAAGATGATATGCAACAGGATTATTATCGCCCGGCGGTAAGCAACAACTTCAAGGCCGCCTTTGATGCCGCCGGCAATGTTACCGCCTGGCACAGCCGTTTCACCGGACCGATTCAGGTGGCCGGCGCGGCGCACATTCCCTACGGCATTGCCAACCAGTCCATTCGGGTGGTGGATGTGGAGACCCATGTGCCTATCGCGGCGTGGCGTAGTGTGGACCATTCCCAACAAACTTTTTTCATTGAATCGTTCATTGATGAGATTGCACATCGGGCGGGCAAAAATCCTTACCAGTTGCGTATGGAATTGCTCAACGGACATCCCCGTCATCAGCGGGTGTTGCAAGTGGCTGCCAATGCCGCTCGCTATGGTGAGAACTTGCCCGAGGGGCATGCGCTTGGCATTGCGGTGCAGGAAAGTTTTGAAAGTGTGGTGGCGGAAATTGCCGAAGTGTCCATGGGACCGGACAACCGGCCGGTGGTGCACAAGGTTACCTGCGCCATTGACTGCGGCTGGGCGATTAACCCGGACACGGTGGAAGCACAAGTGGAAAGCGGCATTATTTTCGGGCTGACCGCCGCGCTGTATGGCGAGATAAGCATTGAGAATGGCCGCGTGGCCCAGGGCAACTTCCCGGACTATGAGATGGTGCGTATGGCAACCTCGCCGGAGATTGAGGTGCATATCGTTGAGTCAGGCGAAGCACTCGGCGGCCTGGGCGAACCGGCCACACCGCCCATCGCGGCGGCGGTAACCAATGCCATCTACATTCTCACCGGCCAGCGGGTGCGCGAACTGCCAATACGCAAGCATGACTTTTCGCGGGAGATTCCGGTGGCGTAATCAACTATTATGCAACGCCACTCTCACAAGCCAGCAATTCTTATCAGCATAATGCTGTTGCTTGTTGCGCCGGCAACACAGGGCGCAAATGATTTATCGTCCCACTGGAACGGCACCTGGATTGCCGAGGGCACCCTGTTCAAGGTTGCAGTGCTGGCGGAAGACGGCATGCTCAAAGTTACACAACTGGAATCGCTGGGTTTCAAGTGGAGCAACGAGGATGGCGTGATTGACGGCAACATCGCACGATTGAGTGTGGACTATGCCGGAGTCAAGGGGGTAATTCAGGCTGAATTGGTGGCGCCGGACAGAGCCATAGTCATCGCCGCCCGCTGCACGCCCGAGTTCATGGTGGTGTGCGTGCTGGCAAAAAACCGGCAAGCCGTGTTTCGTAAAATTCAAACGACCTCAGCGCTTGATTGAATAATTTTTCCTACGATGCCGTATTCCTTTGCCTCTTCCACAGTCATCCAGTAATCCCGGTCGGTGTCTTTTGCCACTCGTTCCAGCGGCTGTCCGGTTTCAGTGGCGATTAAATTGTTTATGCGTTCGCGCACTTTTACAATCTGTTCGGCCTGAATTCTGATGTCGGTGGCCTTGCCTTGTGAACCGCCCAGGGGCTGGTGAATAAGAAAACGGGTGTTAGGCAACGCGTAACGATTTTCTTTTGCCGCCGCCAGATAGATGGTGGTGGCGGCACTGGCCACCCAGCCGGTGCCGATGACTTTTACTTGTGCCTTTACATATTTAATCATGTCGTAGATTACATCGCCGGATTCCACATGGCCGCCCGGTGAGCTGATATACAGGGAGACGGGGTCATCACTGGCCGCGGACAGGGCGAGTAGCCGTTCGGTAACGGAGCGGGCCAGCCGGTCGTTAATTTCTCCGAACACGGCGATGGTGCGAGATTCAAAGAGTTTCTCATCAATGAAGTCGGAATCGGCTGTGTTGCCGCTGTCCTTGTCTTCCTGCCGGATGGTGTGTTGCCTGATGTGGTGCTCGGCATGCTGTTCGGCGTGATGCCTGGTGCGTTGTTGCGTATGTTGTGGCGTATAGTGTTTCACGATTATGTCCTTACTCTTACTGTACGGGTTAGTATGGATTGGTTATATGGTACGCAGATTCTAACATCAACGGCCTTGCTGATTGGCGCACAGATACGCGATGATTCGCAAGCTATCATCCCGGCTTCCCTAGTGTTCCTCGCCCAGCGGTTTGAATGTTATCAGTAACCGGGGCAACAAGGTAAGCGAGCCGACCAGTGCCACCAGCATTGCCAGACTGGTTAGCAAACCGAAGACAACAGTTGGGATGAAGTTTGACAGGGCGAGAATGGAAAACCCTGCCACTATGGTCATGGAGGTAAAATACATTGCCCTGCCAATGCTGTTGTGGCAAAAGAACATGGTGTCGCGGTAATTACCGAGCCGGGAAAACTCGCGCCGGAAGCGGTGCATGTAATGAATGGTGTTGTCCACACCTATGCCCACCGAAATCGCGGCGATGGTTATGGTCATAATATCCAGTGGTATATTCAGCCAACCCATAACACCGAGCACGAATGCGGCGGCGATGGCGTTGGGGATGATGCAGAGTACGGCAATCGCCAGCGAACGAAACAGGAACAGGAACATGAGCATGATGGCAAACATCACCACACCCAGCGTGAGAATCTGGGATTGAAACAGGCTTTGCAACACATTGTTATACATTACCAGAATGCCGGTGAGACGCACCTGTTCATCGTTGAAGCCGAACTCTGTTTCCAGGCCGGTTTCAATGCGTTGCAACAGTTCGTTGCGGTTAAGATCGGGGGCGGATTCAATCACCCGCACATTAAAGCGGGTTTGATTCGCATCAATAGACACATAGGGAAACAACACAGTTTCTCTCAGGCTTTCGGGTATGCGGCTGTAAAGCAATGCCCATAGCAGCGCGTCAATAGGCTCATTGTCATTCAGTTGCTCGGCCAGTTTGATAACACCGCCGAAGGACAACACCTTGCCCGTATAAGGGTCGGCATCAAGATAATCGTGGATGGCTTCAATCTGATTCATCTTCGCTGGCGTGAACCAGTAAGCGGCATCGTCGGAGACAAGAGTGCGCCCGAACAAGGGAGGGATAACACTGGTGTCAAAACTCAACTGATCTCTCACCCATGCAAAAGTCCGCTGGAACCAGTTGCCAGCATCGTCGGTGGTAGCGGCATCGTTGACATTGAAGTCATCGTTAACAGCGGAGTCATCACCAGCATCATCAACGCTATCAGTGCTATCAGTGATGAAGTCATCCTGAAAGTCATCAGCAAAATCAGCTTCCAACTGCGGCAGGTCAACTATCACATCAAACGACAAGGTGCCGCCCAATTTTTCATCCAGTAACACCATGCCCTGATATATCTCCGTTCCCTGACGGAAGTAATCAATAAAACTGTTTTCCACCCGCAACCTGTTCAGACCCATCACACTAAGTAGCGCAATCAACACATACAGCACGATAACCCTGCCCTTCATCACATCGGTAAACCTTGCCAGCGCGCCAGTCAGGTTAAGGCGCAAACCGGCGGGCACGGTGCCGGTGTCGCGCGTCAGCAGGCTCATCACCGCCGGGAACAGGGTGAAGGCCACAAGCAGTGCGGTGGCCACTCCCATCATCATCATCCAACCGAAAGTAATAATGGGCAGAATGCCACTGACCACCAGCGAACCAAAAGCAACTGCCGTGGTAAGCGCAGTGTAAAGACAAGGCCGGAACATACTGAGCACGGCATGGCGTAACAATTTGTCGTGGCTGCTATGATGTCTGGTAGCACGCAGTTCCCGATAACGCACAGTGAGATGCACGGTAAGAGAGATAGTGATAATCAGCAACAGCGAAATAAAGTTGGATGACACCACAGTAACGCGCCAATCCATAAAACCAAGAATACCCACCATGATAGTGCCGGCCACCGCACAACACAGCAACGGCATAGCCACAAACCGCAAACGGCGAAAGATAAGACCAAGCGCAACAATAACCAGCGCCAGCACGGCGATGCTGAAACTGCTCAGGTCGCCACGCACAAAGGTTACCAAATCATCGGCAATCATCGGTGCACCGCCCAGATAGATGGTGGCCTCGTCCCGATAACTATCCAGCGTGCCGCGAATGCTGCTGATAATCTCATGCTGGCGGTCGGCGGCAAGCACACTGTGGGCGGCATACTCCGCTTCCACCGCCGCAAGTTCGTCAACTTGCGGCGGCAAGAGTTCGCGCGCCACTTCCAACCTGCGCAAAGCACTACGCCGAATCAGCAGTTCCCTCGCAATCTGGTCAACGGCAAAACTCACCAGCAAGCCGGCGGTTTGACCATCCGGACTAACAAGCGCATTGCGAAACACCGGGCTGTTCACCAACTCTTCCCGCGCCGCCGCCAAATCTTGCCCCGGCGCCAACACAGTCAGATAATCTTCCGAAATGCCAGTCAGCGGCGTATCACCAAACACAGGCACATTAAGAATGCTGTCCACCGATTCCACCCGGTCTATCGTCAGCAACTCATCACGCAGGAATGTGAGATGCTGCAATGCCCCCCGGCTAAACAATTCCCGTTGCGGCGTGTAAGCCACGATAACCGACTCGCGCACACCATAACGCCGGTTCACCTCGCGGGAAAACTCCAAATCCGGATCATTCTCCAACAGCAGGGAATCCGCCGAAGCATCAAGGCGAAAATACTGGGCGTAATAACCAAACACCACACAAGCCAGCAAAGCAACCGCCAGCACCAGCAGAGGGCGGCCAAAAACCAGTCGGGTATAAAATCGGGCAAAAGGATGGGCGGGAGTGGCTTGAGGCATAGTGAACGCAACTTGCTATCTGTGTTTGCCAACCCCTGATTCATCCGGGGCGGGATAGCCGATGAGGATACTTCATAGGCCGCCCCGCCTCAATGCTTAATTGCGTGTTGACTCATTTTCTGTTTGTGTGCCGGTTGCTTTGCTATACTCCGTCACACAAGCTGAACCGTAGCTGTTGCGACACTGGATAGATTTTCAAAACGCAACGATTGGAGGTTATCACCATGAAAAGCACATTTCTTCGTTTGACACTAACAGCAATGACCGTGCTTGGCCTGGGAGCCGGGTACATCTCCGGGGCTGCGGCAGCAGAGAGCGACGAAGCTCTGGAGGAGATTCGGGTAACCGGCACCTTCATCAGGGGCACACCCATTGATGCCGAGTCACCGGTAACAGTGCTGGAACGAGATGAACTGGTGCGCCAGGGCTCGCCAAGCATCGTTGAGATAGTGCGTCGACTGTCCGCCAGTTCCGGCGTGGACGGAGAGACCAATCAGTTCCAGTCCAACGCATCGGAAGGAGTATCCAGCATTAACCTGCGTGGCCTGGGAGCTCAACGCACTCTGGTATTGCTTAACGGCAAGCGTCAGGTGCCCGTGGCGCAAAGGCTTCCCGGGGGACGCTTTGTGGATGTGAACAGTTTCCCCCGGTTGGCCATCCGGCGGGTTGAGGTATTGAAGGAAGGGGCGGCGGCCACTTATGGCTCCGATGCCATAGGCGGTGTGGTCAACTTTATCACGCGGGATAATTTCGTCGGCGTTGAATTGAATGCCGGTCATCAGAACGTTGAGGGCAGTGATGGCAATCAGGAACTGGGCGCCATGGTCGGTTACGACTTCGGCTCCGTACACTGGGTGGCCTCTTATGGCTACGAACATCGTAGCGAACTCAGCTCCCGTACCCGAGAGTTTATAACCAGTCAAACTTTCTTCACCAACCCGGAGGCAGGCTTCTCTTCCATCGGTAACCCGGGTGTCTTGTTTAACCCGGCTGTGCTTGGAAATCTTCCACCTGCGCTAGCCCCCTTTGGTAATTTCGGTGCCCTGCATCCACTGGCCGGCGGGGTGCCGGACCCCAATTGCAACCTGCTCGGTGGCACCGCCCAGAGCCTGTTTTGCCGATTCCGCTATCTGGATTTTGATAATCTGATTGAGGATGAAGACCGCCATCAATTTTTCACCGAGGCCAACGGTGAAATAGAGAACACGCCCATGGGCCCGGTGGAGTTTCATCTGGAGGGATTGTGGGCGAAGGTAAGCGTGCCGGAGTGGAAGACCTCACCTTCCTACCCGCCTCAGGCGCTGTTCGGCTATGTGCAGTGGGTGCCCCATAATCATCCGGGTCTGGTGGATATGGCGGCGCATGCAGACTATGGAACACAGTATCAAAACTACATCAACCCCACCACCGGTGGCGGGGTATTTTACGGGCGCATAGCGGGGGTGGGTGCACCCGCCGGGCGCGCTACCGGGCGAGACTACGATACTTTCCGTCTGGCGGCCTCCCTGGAAGGCACCATTGAGTCCGTGGATACGGGCTGGGAGTTGGGTGTTTCCTGGTCCAGATCGGATGTTGAGTTGGGATGGGTGGATGCCAGAATTGGTCGTACCGCGCTGGCATTCCGCGGCTATGGTGGCTCCGGTTGCGATGCCCGAATCAGCATAGATGCAAACGGCAGTGTGGAGCGTGACAGCACAGGCAACCTCGTGATTAACGCCAATGGTGAAATGCCAGGCCAGGGTAACTGCCTCTGGTACAACCCGTTTTCCAATGCCATACAGACCTCCAGGGCGCAGGCTGCTTTCGGGGTTGTCAATCCGGACTACAATGCGGCTGTTGCCAATAGCGCCGAGGTATTGCGCTACCTGGATGATGAGAACTTCATGACATCGCAGGCGGACCTTTTGGTGGTGGATTTGTCGTTCCAGGGCAACTTCGGAAATTCAAATCTGGTGAATGAGGCGGCCTGGGCGCTGGGCTATCAGCATCGGCTGTGGGAGGTATCCACGACGCTGGATGACCTGACAAATCTGAATATCAATCCATGCCAGTATGAAGGGGAGACTCGCTGTGCTTCAGAAACAGGGCTGCGCAGCTTCCTGGCAGGTGCAAGGCCGGTGGATGAGGAACAGAAAGTCCATGCGCTGTTTGCGGAGGTTGCAATTGATGTGAATGAGCGGCTGGACTTTCAGTTGGGTCTGCGTTATGAGGATTATGGTATGACCGATACGCTGGATCCGAAACTGGCCGGGCGCTTTGTCATTGCTGACTGGTTGACTTTCCGTGCTTCCGTGCAAACTACGTTTCGCGGACCGGACATAGACGCACTGGCAGGCTCGCCGGTAACGGAGTTGCAGTATGTGGACCCCACCACCGCATTCAAGGCCATAGACATAGGTGGTGTGTTATCCGGTGAGACGGTGATAGCAGTGGAGCCGGAAGAGGCGTTTACCTACAATCTGGGTTTCATTTTCGAACCCATGGAGGAACTGACATTCACCGTGGATTACTGGAGTTATGATTTTGATAACCCCATTGTCAACGAGGACCGAGTCGCACTGGTAGATGCCTACGCAGCCGGTGGTGAACGCAAGACAGCGGTGCAGGAGCAAATTTATTGCACATCTTCCGCCGGGCTGGTGAATGATGGGAGCTGTGCGGCATCTGGCATAGAGCGGGTGCGAGTGCGCACCATGAATGGTCCTTCACGGCAGATATCGGGAGTGGATGTGTATGCCACCTATGATCTGGAGACCGTGAGTGGTGTGTTAACTCTGGGGCTGGATGCCAGCCGTATGCTGGAATACAGGCAGGATGCCTATACCAAAAATGGTGTGCAAATAGCCGACAGTTTTGATGCCGCCGGCAGGCTTAACGCGGGGGTGGGTAATCTGCGGCCTTTGCCTGATATGAAGGGGCGCGTGTTTGCCGAGTATGCTTTTGGCACCGGACAACTGGGCCACAATCTGTTGCTTTATGCGAACTATATCGGCACTTATGATGATACGCGTGTTAGTAGTATTACCGACCCGGTTGTGAGTGCTAATGGCGAGCAGGCGTTGGCGGATTCCCGAATCATTGATTCACAAATCACGCTGGATTTGCATTATCAGCTGGTACTCCTGGGGGATACCACGCGAGTAACGCTCTCTGCCATCAACTTCCTGGATGAGGATCCTCCCGGTGCACGGCTGGACCTGGGCTATGATGCTTACACCCACAGCGCCTTCGGTCGCATGATTAAACTGGGAGTTGAATACAGGCTAAACACACTCTAGAATTCCATTGTATAGTGCCCGCACAAATTGTTATCATACGGCGCACTGGTGGTATTCCCCGGCTGGCTGAACGGCCTCAAGCGCCGCCCCTATAAGCACCACCCATACAAAGGTAATCACGAGGAAAGAAACATGAAAGCGAAACTGAAAGTAACGGCAACCCGCCTGGGCGGTTTGATTCTTGGCATGACCCTGCTGCATATCTCTCTGGCTGCATCAGCCGACGACTGGCTGCGCATGGTGCCCGAGTTTGAATTGAAAGACCACCTGGGCAAAGTCCACACACTGGAACAATATCAGGAAACAGAACTGCTGGTATTCTATGTGCAAGGTGTCGGCTGCCCCATCGCCCGCATCGCGGTGCCGAGTTTCCGTGAAGTGCGAGACGAATACAGCGAGCGCAATGTGAACTTCATAATGTTCAACGCCAACATTCAGGACGACTACCGGCGCATCGCCCGCGAAGCGGATGAATTCAGCATTGATTTCCCCATCCTCAAAGACGAAAAGCAGGCACTGGCCAAAGCCCTGGGTGTGGAGCGCACCGCCGAAGTATTCATAGTCAATCCGCGCACTCGTGAGGTGCTGTTCCGCGGCCCCATCAACGACCAGCTTGGTTACGAGACCCAGCGCAACACCGCCAACGAACATTATCTGAAAGACGCACTGGACACCGTGCTGGCGGGCGGCACAGTCAACATGGAAGAAATTCCCGACTCCAAAGGCTGCCTGGTTGCCATTTTCTAGTGGCACAAAATTCGTTCACAACTTAACGCACCGCCGCGGGCGCTGGTGTGCGGCGGCACTGCTGCTAATTCTGGTGCTCAGCGGCGGCCTGTTCCGCACCGGCTTTAACGCCTCGCTTGGTGCCCTGCTCACCCGCAGCGACCCTTACCTTGCTGAACTTGACATCCTGAATGCCGAGTTCCCCACCAATCTTGAAATCAATTTCGCTTTTATTCCGCCGCCCGGGCAAAGCGTATTCAGCCCCACCGTACTCGCCGCCATCGCACAACTGGGCGCCGAATATGATGCCATCCCTTTCGCGCTACGCCACAGCAGCCTGCTCAATTACTTCTCGCCGGAACGACAACAACAACTATTCACACAAGCATACACCGCCTACGATGCCGCCGGCCTGAACAACTTGCAGACACAGGCGAGCAGCGACCGCCTGCTAACCCGCAACCTGCTCGCCGCCGATGGCTCGCTTACCTTCGGCGTAGTGATTGTGGATGACGACGGCCTGTCGGAACAGCAACGGCTGGCAGTAGCGGATGCCGCACTAACACTGCGCGACCAGCTGCGGGACGCACACCCGGCGGTTGGCATACACATTAACAGCGAGGTCATCCTTGAACAGTCCGGCCGACAGGCCATGGTTGATGACCTCAGCCTGCTGCTACCCATTGTCATCCTGATTTGCGTTGCGACTATGGGATATTGTTTCAGGTCGGTGGCACTGGCGGGATGCATTTTGCTCTACATGCTGGCAACCCTGATAGCCACACTGGGCACAGTTGGCTACATGGGCGTGGCGCTCAACAGCATTTCAATTATCGCGCCGCTGGTGGTGATGATTATTGCTGTTGCCAACAGTGTGCATATTGTTTCTATCTATGGACAGGCGCGTTATGGGCAGGAAAGCTCGCCAGATAATCCGCCGAACAATGTGCATGCCATTCAGGTAAGTCTGCGTGAAAACTTTCAGCCAATAACACTGGCCGCACTCACTACGGCGATAGGTTTCTCATCACTTAACATGAGTTCATCACCGGCGATTCAAGACTTTGGTCGCATCGCCGCCATCGGCATCGGCTTCGCCTATCTGCTGAGCCTGACTTTGCTACCCACCTTGCTCGCCCGATTCAGCCAATCAACTCATCGCGTCTTTATCCCGCCTTCCGCCCCCTCTTCTGCTCCGTCTTCCCCCTCGTCTTCTATCCCGCCTTCCGCCTCGTCTGTTGTCTCATCCCCTGCCCCACCCTCCCGTGCCGACACCACATCGTTTCTGCACTCCGCACTGGCCCGGCTTGATAGTTTTGTGCGGCGGCAAGACCGCAAACTGTTTTGGGGCTACACCGCATTGGCACTCATCACGCTGGCATTGCTACCGCTTAACCAAACCGATTTCAACCGGCTGGACTTCATCGCCGCCGATTCCGACCTCCATGACTATTATGAAGTCGTGAGCGAACGCACCAACCGGGGTTACACACTTACCTACGCCATTGATACCGGGCGCGTGGATGGTGCCATTGAGCCGCGCTTCCTGGAAGCAGTAACCAGCTTTCTTGATGAACTGGATGGTGTCCTCTCGGCGGCAAGCATCGTTGATGTGATTAAAACCGTTAACCGGTTTCAACATCAAAATGACCCGGCGTACTACACGCTGCCGGAGGATATCAACACAATCGGCTTTTACCTGAACAGTTACGAGTTAGTGCAGAGTGATAATTTTCCGCTGTCTGCATTCATCAACGATGATTTTTCCATAATCACGCTGTTTCTCAATGTACCCCCTGTGAGCAATCAGCAATTACTTAATCTGGACGAGCACATCACTACCCTGTTCAATTCCCGCTTCGCCGCTCAGCTTGCTGACCAGTCAGCCAATGCAACTGCCAGCCAACCAGCCGAACCGCTTGCTAATGCAGCTACCGACCAGCCAACTGAACCATTTGCCGATGCCCGGCTGATTCATGGCAGCAGCCTGTTATTGTTCTCACGCATGGACGAACTGGTTACCATTGAACTGTTGCAAGGTTATTCACTGAGCCTGCTGCTGATTACTATCAGCCTGATGGTTGGCCTGCGCAGTGTTTATTTCGGTGTGCTAAGTGTGGTGCCCAATCTGCTGCCCGCAACTATGGTGTTTGGTGTGTGGGCGCTTCTCGTGGGGCAGCTGGATCCGTTTGTGATGATGTTGTTCAGCATCAGCATCGGCCTGGTGGTGGATGACACTGTGCATATTCTGAGCCATTACCTGCGCGCAAGAAACCGGGGCGACATTCCGCAGGATGCTGTCAGCCACGCCATCAAAACCGCCGGTCCGGCACTAACAATTACCACACTGATTCTGGTGCTAGGCACAACCCTGTTAATCAGCGCCAACACCATTTATTTCCAGCAAGCCGCGAAGTTGCTGGTACCCATTGTGGCACTGGCGCTGGTGCTTGACCTGACTTATCTGCCGGGCATCCTGAAACGGTTTGACCGACGAGCGACAGACGGCGGCACACAAGCCTGATGAGGAGGCTCTGAAATTCCACTATTAACCTGCTATTATGCGTTGCGCTGACCCTGCCTGTCGGGCACCACAACTCACACGGTACTCACACCCACCCACATACGCCCCCACACACTCACACGACACTCACACCACACAACAATTCCGGAGAACGTTTATGCCTTCCATTTTCCTCGTCCTGCTCGGTATCGGCGGATTCTGTTTCGGCTGGTTCGTCTATTCAAAATTCATCGCCGAGAAAATCTACCGCCTTGACCCCAACTATGTAACCCCCGCCAACGAGTTCAATGACGGCGTGGACTATGTGCCCACCAACAAATTCGTACTATGGGGCGCACACTTCACCGCCGTAGCCGGTGCCGCGCCCATCGTTGGTCCGGCCATCGCCGTATATTGGGGTTGGGTGCCCGCCCTGTTGTGGGTGGTGCTGGGTTCCATCTTCTTCGCCGGCGTTCACGACATGGGCGCACTCTGGGCCAGCAATCGCCACCGCGCCAAATCCATCGGCGCCCTGTCGGAAAGCCTTATTGGCAAGCGTTCCAGCGCCCTGCTGATGATTATCATTTTCCTGCTGCTGGTGCTGGTGAATGCGGTGTTTGCCACCATTATCGCCGCAAGCATGGTGGGCACTCCCGAGTCCGTGTTCCCGGCGTGGATTGTTATTCCGATGGCCATCTGCATCGGTCTGCTTATTCGGCGGCGGGTTAACCTGTTACTGATTTCAATAATCGGTGTGAGCCTGCTTTATTTCAGCATCTGGATTGGCAGCAATATGCCACTGGAACTCCCCGCCGATATTTTTGCCCTCGGCGATAATGGCAACTGGATTATCCTGCTGTTCATCTATGCCGGTATCGCTTCCATGCTACCGGTGTGGTTGCTACTGCAACCCCGCGACTATATTAACGGCGCGCAACTGGTGCTGGGTTTGCTGATTCTTTACACCGCCGTGGTGCTAACCCTGCCCGATGTAAGTGCTCCGGCATTCAACCCGAACCTGACGGAAGATGCCCCACCACTGATTCCCATCCTGTTCGTAACCATTGCCTGCGGCGCGCTGTCCGGGTTTCATGGCATCGTGGCTTCCGGCACCAGTTCCAAACAACTGAACAATGAAAAGGATGCCCGCTTCGTCGGCTATCTGGGCGCAATGGGCGAAGGCTCGCTGGCACTTATCACCATCGTGGCGGTAACCGGCTCCCTGTACGCCGCCACCGCCGCTGATTGGGGCACTATTTATTCCAGTTTCGGTAACGGTGGGGCTGGTGCGTTCATCGCCGGCGGTGCCCAACTGATTGCCGAAGGCTGGGGCTTCAGCGAAGCATTCGCCAGAACCATGCTCGCAGTAATGGTAGTGCTGTTCGCCGCCACCACCATGGATTCCGGCCTGCGCCTGCAACGCTACATCATTCAGGAATGGGGCAGCATCTACGACATCACCTTCCTGAAAAACAATTACATCGCCACCCTGCTGGCAATAGTTGCTTGTCTGGCACTGGCCTTTGGTGTGTCCAACGGCAACTATCCCGGCGACGGCGGTGCGTTGATATGGCCGGTGTTCGGTGCCACCAATCAAATTCTGGCGAGCATGACCTTGCTGGTGATTTCAGTCTATCTTCTGCGGCTGGGGCGCAAGGCGCGATATGCATTTGCACCGATGGTGTTCATCCTATTCATGGCACTGTGGGCAAGCGGCTGGTATGTGATTAGACATTTCCAAACCGGACAGTGGCCGCTGGTGGTAATTGAGGTGCTGGTGATTGTTACTACTATCTTTATCATCCTTGAGGCGGTTTCTGTCATTAGCAAGTTGCGTGCCGAGGCAACAGCGGGTGTCGGTGCGGAAGTGGCAAGTGCCGAGGCGGGAACAGCAAGCACCGATAGTGTGACTGATACAAGGGAATAGGATGGTACTTGTCATGCTGGATTGATGAACGAGGCGAAGAAGTAACGAGAGCGATGAGGGTGGCGGGGCTGACGAGGGTAACGAGAGTGGCGACATGAATCCTGATAGCCTGCAAGCGTTACTTGACTCGCGCCTGACGACACCTGTGCGGGTACACTGGTTCACGGAAATTGATTCAACCAATGCCGAAGCTCTGCGCCGCCTGCGCGGTGAGGATGCCAGGAGTGGCGGGATTGACGGGGTTGATGGGGCTGATGACAGTGCCGGGGATACCTTGCTATTGGCCGGTGCTCAATCAGCCGGGCGCGGCAGACGTGGGCGAAGCTGGGTTAGTGAACCGGGCAGCGGAATTTTTCTCAGCTTGATACGCTCACTCACCCTGCCGCAAACTGCTTTGCCCGGTTTGAGTCTGGTTACCGCGCTGGTCGTTCGTGATGCAGTCGCGGCACTCGGCGGCGATAAGATTCATGTCAAGTGGCCTAACGATGTGCTACACAAACGCAACAAGTTAGCCGGTATTCTGCTTGAGTCTCACGCTGTGGCTACCAAAACTTCAACCAGGCCGCACAATGCAACAGGCAAACAGGAACCACCCATCGGCGTAGTATTCGGCATCGGCATCAATCTTGCCCTCAGCCCCGAGGCGGAGGCGCAGATTAATCATCCGGTTACCGACCTGACCAGAGTGCTGGGCAAGAAGCCAGAACCCGAACCGCTGATTGCCGACCTGATTGCCCGCCACAGTGAAGCCGTTGACCAGTATCTCGCTGAGGGGTTTGCGCCGTTCCAGCAAGCCTGGAATAAAGCCGACCGCTACTTTGAAGAGGATGTGGTGGTGGAGCAAAACGGCGAACGCCTGATTGGTCGTGCGGAAGGCGTGGATGACAACGGCGCCTTGCAATTTATCACTGCCACCGGCAAGCATCTGATTAGCGGCGGCGAAATTTTTCCATCAGTTCGGCCAAACGATTAATGATACTTGAACTGGACATCGGCAATTCCCGCATCAAGTGGCGCCTGCTAAACGGCAAGGCGAAAGCCAATGTGGATGCGAGCAACGAAGGCCAGGCAATCATACAACGAGCCGTGGCCAATTCCACCGAGTTGCTACGCAGCCAACTTGAGCCACTGGGCAAACCCGCACTGGTGCGCGCATGCAGTGTGCTTGATAAAGTAGCAACAGCCAACATCGCCAAACTGATTCGCACACACTTCAACATGGATATGCAACTGGCTCAGGTAACACGTTCCTGCGCCGGAGTAAGCAACCAGTATAAAGACCCGCAAGCCATGGGCACCGACCGCTGGCTGGCTATGCTATCCGCATTTCACCGCGTGGGCGGGCCGTGCGTGGTGGTTGATGGCGGCACCGCGCTCACTGTTGATGTAATCAACGCCGAGGGTCTGCACGAAGGCGGCTATATCCTGCCCGGCCAGGCCATGATGCGCGGCAGCCTGGAAGCAAACACCCGAATCAGGCTGGCTGACAGTCGCGGCAGCGACGATACCGCCCTCGGCATATCCACCGCACAGGCAGTCAACAATGGCTGCCTTGCCGCCGCCGTGGCATTGATTGAGCGGGTGCTGATGACTTTCGGAGACAAGGTGCCAGTCAACCTGCTCATCGCCGGTGGAGACGGCGCCGCACTACACAAAAACCTGCTCGCCTCTGGCCGCCTGCCCGCCACTTGCCGAATAACACTGGCTTCGGATTTGGTGCTTGATGGCCTGGCCCTGGCCATCCCCCTGCCAGAGCCGACAGGAGCGCGCAAAAAATAATTAACAGGTAATCCACAGGTTCTAACCCAGAAATTGTTTGACACCCTTCGCACCCCTCCTGCACAATCCCTGCTCCTTATCCCTGTTCCTGTTAGTCTGGCCACACCGCAATGTCCCAGTCACTATTGCCCGAAAGACCACTCCTGATATCGCCAACCGTGGCGGCAACCATAGGGCTGGAACAGGCAACGATGTTGCAAGCTCTGGCAGACCGAACCCAACTGAACGGACAACCCCGCCCGGGTCAACCGAATCAGTTACTCTGGCTGAGGTTAGCTGAGGCGGATTTGCAGACACTGTTTCCATTCTGGTCGGTGAAAGAGATCCAGCGAATTGAAGACTCATTGCAGCAACAGGGCTTATTGCTGGCGGAAGCCGACTCGCAAATGCCGGGTTACACGTGGTATGCATTGGAAGAACCTAAAAGGCTATCCGCCACGCCGACTACCAATCAGGGCAAGGCCGCCCCCATCCCGATTAACTGGCAGCCGGGTGCCGACTGGATAAGACTCTGCCTTCAACAAGGCATTCCAGAAGCCTTCGTGCACAGCCTTGTATCAGAGTTCGTGAACTACTGGCGCGAAGTCGGTGAAGCCAGACCTGCATGGGGCAATATTTTTTACAGCCACGCCCTCCGCCAATGGCGCATGGAACAAACCCGACAAGGAGAGATTGAACAATCCGACAGTATGTCCAAAGACTGGCACCCGAGCACCGACGCCATGGAAATTCTGATTAACGCTGGCATCAACAGGAATTTCATTGAAGATGCGATTCCCGAGTTCATCCTTTACTGGCGCGAACGTGGCACCGCCAATGTGGCCTGGAATACCAAATTTATTGGACACATCAGACGACAATGGGCGAAATTCTCCGCCGCTTTCGGGTATGATGATACCCCGCAACTGATTCCTGATAACTGGGAACCCAGTTCAGACTGCTTTGAAATTTTGCAACTGGCGGAAATTGACGAGAAATACGCACGCAGCAAGATACCTGAATTCCGAATGTACTGGCATGATTGCAAACAAGCCAGAGCATCGTGGAACACAGTGTTCCTGCAATTTGTAAAACGGGATTGGGCGGAGTTCCTGAAACGGGGCGGCAACCTGGACGACTATCATGCAAACAATCAATCAAGCGCTGGAGCACGCCAGCAACGTGTTAAAGAAAAACTCGAGCAATTCGCCGACCGAAGCTGGGCAGCATAAGCAAGCCGAAACCGGGCGAAACCCGCCTGCCAAGACCACAGAGAATGGTGGAAGTGTCAGCAGTGTCGGTGGCAGTGGCGACAACGGTGGCGGCGGCAACAGTGGTAATGGCAGCAGCGCCGACCATGTGGATGCCATCAGCCAAATCTTCGCCGAGTTTCAAATTGCCTATCACAACCAGTTTCACAAGGCCTATCCCGACCAGGGCGATTTGGATATTGCCAAGAAATACTGGCTGAGTCATTTGCAAACATATTCACCGGCGGCAATAGTCGCAGCCGCCAAACACATCATCAACCATCAAGAATACCTGCCCAGCATAGCCCGCATGGTGCAAACCTGCGAACAGGGTGTGAACCTGTTCGGCCTGCCCGATGTACGCAGAGCCTATCAGGAAGCCTGCTCCGCCCCCTCTCCCAAACGGGAGTTTCAGTGGAGCCACCCGGCGGTTTATCATGCCGGACAGGCAGCCGGTTGGCATCTGCTGGCCGGCGAACCCGAGAGCGTAGCCTTGCCAACATTTGAATATCACTACGCGCACTATTGCCGACAGGTTATGGCAGGCGAGGAATTGCATATCAACCCCGCCAAACCATTGCCCGAACAAACAAGCGCCAAACTTGAACCGAAAGAACTCAAGGCTCGCCTCAAGCAACTACGCAAAGAACTCAATCTCTAACCAGCACCAAAACGGAGCAACTCATGTTTAACAGCAACACCAGCCTCGCCAAATTTGACCCGGAAGTTAACGCCGCAATTGAAGGCGAAAAAACGCGTCAGGAAACTCATCTGGAACTGATAGCCTCGGAAAATCACACCAGCCCGCTGGTGATGCAAGCCCAGGGTTCGGTGCTCACCAACAAATATGCGGAAGGCTATCCGCACAAACGTTATTACGGCGGCTGCGAGTATGCGGATGATGTGGAGGAACTGGCCATTGCCCGCGCCAAAAAATTATTCGGCGCCGCTTACGCCAATGTTCAACCCCACTCCGGTTCCCAGGCCAACGCCGCCGTCTATATGGCTCTGATGCAACCCGGCGACACCATACTCGGCATGAGTCTGGCCGATGGCGGACATCTTACCCACGGCGCCGGTGTCAGTTTCTCCGGCCGTATGTATCAGGCGGTGCAGTATGGCCTGAACCACGACACCGGCGAGATTGATTACGAACAGGTGCAGATGCTGGCCGAGAAACACAAACCCAAAGTTATCGTGGCCGGGTTCTCCGCTTATTCACGGGTGATTGACTGGCAACGCTTCCGCACCATCGCCGACAATGTCGGTGCCTGGTTCGTGGTGGACATGGCACATGTTGCCGGGCTGATTGCCGCTGACGTCTATCCCAGCCCGGTGCCGATTGCCGATGTAACCACATCCACCACTCACAAAACCCTGCGCGGGCCCCGCGGCGGTCTTATCCTCGCCAAAGCCAACCCGGAACTGGAAAAGAAACTGAACTTCGCGGTTTTCCCCGAGAGTCAGGGCGGTCCGCTTATGCATATCATCGCGGCCAAGGCGGTGTGTTTCAAGGAAGCAATGAGCAAGGAATTCAAAACCTATCAACAACAGGTGCTGAACAACGCCCGCACCATGGCCGCCGGATTTATGGAACGCGGCTTTGATGTGGTGTCCAAAGGCACCGACGACCACCTGTTCCTGCTCAGCCTGATAAAGCAGGGAATCACCGGCAAGGATGCCGATGCCGCGCTGGACCGGGCCAATATCACAGTAAACAAAAACGCGGTGCCCAACGACCCGAACCCGCCGTTCGTTACCAGCGGCCTGCGCATCGGCTCGCCCGCCATCACCACCCGCGGCTTCAAAGAAGCGGAGACTGCACAACTTACCACCTGGATGTGTGATATTCTCGCCGACATTGAGAACGAAGCAACAATCGCCAAGGTCAAACAGCAGGTGCTGGAAATTTGCCAACGCTTTCCTGTGTATGAATCCTAAGGTATTGATACATTATGTACTGCCCGTTTTGTAACGCCGTTGATACAAGAGTTATTGATTCCCGTCTGGTTTCGGAGGGTAGTCAGGTGCGCCGTCGTCGTACCTGTGTTGACTGCGAGGAACGCTTCACCACTTATGAGTCAGCCGAGCTGGTGATGCCGAGCATCATCAAGCAGGACGGCAGCCGCCAACCATTTGACGAAGCCAAATTAAATGCAGGGCTGATTAAGGCGCTGGAGAAGCGGCCAGTGAGTGTGGAAAAGGTAGAAGAGGCTGTCACCCGCATCAAGGCCAAGTTGCGAGCCACCGGCGAGCGGGAAATCCAGTCCCGGGTGCTTGGTGAAGAAGTCATGCGAGAACTGCGCGACCTGGATGAAGTAGCCTTCGTGCGCTTCGCCTCGGTGTATCGCAGCTTCAAAGATCTGGAGGAGTTCCGCGCTGAAATAGATCGCCTCTCGCAAGACAATATCAAACAGGCATAAGCAAGTTATGCAACTATTAAGTGATAGCGAACTGCGCGGCGAATTTGCCAACTGGGCGAATTATATGCGGCGGGCACTGGACCTGGCCGCACAAGTTATCGCCACTCATCCGAACCCGCGAGTTGGATGTGTGCTGGTGCAGGAAGAAGAAGTTGTGGCCGAGGGTTGGCATATTGCCGCCGGTGAAGCCCACGCCGAAGTGATGGCGTTACAGGCAGCCGGTGAGCGCGCCCGAGGCAGCACCGCATTCATAACACTGGAACCCTGCTCACACACAGGCAAAACCGGTCCATGCACCGATGCGCTAATTAAAGCTGGCGTTCACTGTGTAGTCATCGCCGGTGAAGACCCTAATCCCGAGGTGGCCGGAGCCGGAGTCAGGCAATTGGAAGAGGCTGACATTGAAGTGTTCCTGCTAACCGGTTTCACCGCCGCCGCCGAGACACTGAACAAAGGCTTCCTGAAACGACATCGGCAAGGCTTGCCCTTCGTCAGATGCAAACTGGCCATGAGCCTTGACGGACGCACCGCTCTGGCAAACGGCGAAAGCAAATGGATTACCGACAAGGCGGCGCGTAGCGATGTGCAGCGTTTGCGGGCAGCCAGTTCCGCTATCATTACCGGCATTGACACCGTGTTGGCCGACAACCCGGCATTGACTGTGCGAAAGGATGAGCTAGTTCTGAATCCGCCGGAACAAGAAGCCAACCGCTTGTTACTTGAACAGCAACCGATGCGAGTAATTCTGGACACGAAGCTCAGAACACCCGTTGACGCACGGATATTGCAAGGTAACTCTCCAGTGCGAATTTACTGCGGCGAAGGTGCGGAGGGAAATGTGCAACAAGAGGCGAAACAAAATGCAAAGCAGAAAAAGTTTCCGGCAAACGTACAGATTTGCCCCTTGCCCCTGAAAGATGGTCGACTACCGCTACCCGCAGTGCTGGAATCACTCGCCCGCGACACCGAGTGCAACGATGTGCTGATTGAAACTGGACCGGTGCTGGCTGGCGCTTTCATGGCTGCAGAGTTGATTGATGAACTAATCGTGTATATTGCACCAAAGTTGCTCGGCAGCGATTCCCGACCCCTGATGCAACTGACCGGCTTGACACAAATGGCCGAAGCACAGCAGTTCAAATTTACAGAAGTGTCGCATCTGGACGATGGCGATATAAAACTTATCGCCACCCCCAATAAGGACTGATTATGTTCACCGGAATTATCACCGCCACTGGAATTGTGCAGAGTCTGGAAGGCTCAAAGGAAGGCAGTCGTCTGTGTATTGCCACCACCGAACTGCCGCTCACCGATGTAACAGTCGGCGACAGCATCGCAGTCAACGGCTGCTGCCTGACCGTAGTGGAACACGACAATAACAGTTTCACAACAGATATATCCGCCGCAACCTTGTCCTGCACCACTTTCAGCAAGCTCAAACAAGGCACCCGGGTGAATCTGGAAAAAGCCATGGGGGCAGATGGCCGCTTTGATGGTCATCTCGTCGGCGGTCATGTGGATGGCACAGGCGAACTAATTAACCAGCAACCCGATGGCAAAAGCCGCCGCTTGCAATTTCGTATGCCGCAATCCATAGTCCACCATGTGGCAGTAAAAGGCTCAATATGTATTGATGGCGTAAGCTTGGTAGTCAATGAAGTCACAGCCGACAGCTTCACCGTCAACATCATCCCGCACACACAACAGGCAACTATAATTGGCGACTATAAACCGGGCCAACAGGTTAATCTGGAAGCAGACCTCATAGCTCGCTATGTAGCCCGCTTGCTTCAGCAAGAAAAATAACAACACAACACTGGACGTTGCAGACGAAATCATCAACAATACCTGCCAAAATACCCAGAAGGACAAACAACGATGCAACTGAACACCATAGACGAAATAGTCAACGATATTCGCCAGGGCAAAATGGTGATATTGCTGGACGACGAAGGCCGGGAAAACGAAGGCGATCTCATCATTGCCGCCGAGCGGGTGCGCACCGAAGACATCAACTTCATGGCCACCTACGCCCGCGGACTAATCTGTCTCACCCTCACCCGCGAACGCTGCGAGTTTCTCAAACTGCCGCTGATGGTTAATGAAAACCACACACCCTTCAACACCAGCTTCACCGTTTCCATTGAAGCCGCCAGCGGCGTGACCACCGGCATATCCGCAGCCGACCGCGCCCGCACCATACAAACAGCCGTAGCGCGAGACACAAAAGCGGAAGACATCGTGCAACCGGGTCATATCTTCCCCATCATGGCGCAACCGGGCGGCGTGCTGCGCCGAGCCGGACACACCGAAGCAGGCTGCGACCTGGCGCGTATGGCCGGCTACCTTCCGGCTGCGGTAATTGTTGAAATCATGAATGAAGACGGCTCCATGGCCCGCCGCGCCGACCTGGAAAAGTTCGCACAGAAACACAAACTGAAAATCGGCACCATCGTAGATTTAATTCACTACCGCATTGCCAACGAACAAACCGTCAAAAAAACCGAAACCACCACCATGCAAACCCGCTACGGCGAGTTTCAGGTTCACAAATATAAAGACTCCATCAGCGGCAACCTGCACCTCGCATTCAGCAAAGGCACATTCAAAAAAACCGACCCCATACTGGTGCGCGTACACATCCCCAACACATTACGCGACATCTGCGAAGTTTTCACCGAACGCACCAGCTGGTCATTCAGCAGCGCACTGGAAAAAATTAATGAGGAAGGCAAAGGCGTGGCTGTGCTACTATCCGGCAACGATTACGGGCAGGACCTGGAACAAAACATCGCCGCCGCCCAAATGGTAGCGGACAGCTACCGCACCGATTTAACTATTGGCACCGGCTCCCAGATTCTGCGCGACCTCGGCGTAGGCAAGATGCGACTACTGGGCTACCCCGCCCGCTTCAACGCCATCTCCGGTTTTGATTTGGAAGTCGTTGACTTTGTGCCGTTCTCTGATTAATGGAATGCGACTATGACTACTATCCATGAAATAGCAAGTAAAGGCCATCCAGCTGGCGCCCGCTATGCGATAGTGGCTTCCCGGTTTAACAATTCTATCGTAAGTCATCTGGTCAACGATGCAATTGAAACTTTAAAAAAAAATGGCGTGGCAGAAAAAGATATTACTCTGGTATATGTGCCAGGTGCTTTTGAATTGCCGCTGACCGCCAAGAAACTCATTGCCAACGGCAACTACGATGCAATAATTGCTCTTGGTGCCGTCATTCGAGGTGAAACGCCACATTTTGAATATGTAGCCAGTGGTTGCACCCAAGGACTGAGCCAGGTATCACTAGACAGTGGGGTCCCCGTGGCCTTCGGCGTATTGACTGTAGACACCCCCAAGCAGGCAGAAGCACGAGCAGTACACGGACGGAAAGGAGCCGACGTGGCTCTCACCGCCATTGGAATGGTCAGCGTGCTGCAGCAGCTGGAAGCAAAGTGACTCTTGCACCAAAAATCGCAGCCCGACAAAAGGCGCGACGCCTTGTTATGCAAGCGCTATACCAGTGGCGCATGGCAGCCGCTGACCCAGACGACATTGCCGCCGAATTCAGAGCCAGTACCCACGGCGGTAAGAGCGGTGGCAAAAAAAAGGTGGACTGGGATTATTTTGACGCACTTTTCCCGGCCATAACCGCCAACCGCGACAAACTGCTCGGCCATATCGCACCACTGCTGGACCGCGATACCGAATCTTTAACCCCGGTGGAATGGGCCATCCTGTTACTGAGTTGCTATGAACTTGCCGAACGCGACGATGTGCCTGGTCGCGTAGTCATCAATGAAGCCGTGGAACTGGCCAAAGGGTACGGCGCGACAGGCAGTTACAAATACATCAATGCCGTGCTTGACAAACTCAGCCACCAACTGCGCCCGACAGAACAGTAGTCGGCGCAACGCCACTCGCACATATCCGTGAACACTCGCAAGAACCCAAAGCCCCAACCGACGAAACAGCACCATGCCCCTTTCCGAATTTGAAATTATTGACCGCTTCTTTCGCAACGCCGAACTCTGCTTCCCGCGCCCGGGCATTGAACTGGGAATAGGCGATGACGCGGCAGTGATTACTGTGCCGGATAACAAGGTGCTTGTTATGTCCATGGATGTGCTCGTGGCGGATGTACATTTCCCGGCTAATGCAGACCCCGGACTTATTGCCCGCCGCGCACTCGCTGTCAATCTGAGCGACCTCGCCGCCATGGCCGCCGAACCGTTCTGCTTCACTCTGGGGCTAACACTCACCCAGGCCGACCCGCACTGGCTAACACAGTTCGCAACAGGCCTCGCCGAAGCTGCCAAAGCGTTCAACTGCCCACTGGTGGGCGGCGATACTACCTGTGCCAATACCAACATCAATACCAGCAACATCACCCACACCGCCACCGCAAGCACAAACTCAGACTCAAATTCAAACATCGGCCCCAGCATCGCAATTCAGGTACAAGGCCTGTGCGAACCAGACAAGGTACTCCGGCGCAATGGCGCACAAGCCGGTGATCAACTTTATATAACCGGCACCCTGGGCGATGCCGCCACCGCGCTGTTGCACCTTGGTCTTAACACTCATCTGGGAACGCAGATGCGTCTGTCGCCGGGTGCCGACCCCGCCTCAGCAACACATTGCAAGGCAAGATACTTCACGCCACAACCCCGACTGGAATTTGCCCGTTGCATCGCCGAGTTTGCAACCGCCGGCATTGATATCTCCGATGGCATAGCAGGCGATGCCGCCCATCTGGCACGGGAGAGCGGCCTGTGTGCAAGACTGAACCTTGACAAGCTGCCAATCTCCGAACAACAAAAGGACTGTCTTGGTAATGACAAACATAGTTATCTACTCGCCGCCTGTGGTGGCGACGACTACGAGTTAGCCATCACCGTCCCCCCCGCCCATTGCGCGGCAGTGGAAAAAGTTGCCGCCGCCATGTCATTACCATTAAGCTGTGTCGGCGAAATGGTCAAAGGTTCCGGTATCAAGTTCCTCGGCAATATGGCAAACGAATTGGGCACCTCCCTGCAAGGCTTCCAGCATTTCACCCAATGACAATGAGCAAGCCACCCGGCACTATATTCCAGCCCAATACCCCTGCCGAACGATGTTTAAGCGGGTATAATGGCCGCCCTGTTGCCCGCTATACGCCCGCCCGCCCACACATTCAGGCCTGCGAACCAGTTGAAGCGAACACAGCGAACACGAACGACGAAGAAAGCAGGACAGAGGACAGAGCATGAGTAACACAGCAGAATTAAATGAAGTGCAGCATACGCAGCCTGCTGTCAGCTTCGTGGCATCGGCCACGCTGCCCACCGAATGGGGCGAGTTCACCATCTCCGGGTTTTCCGAAGAAGGCACCGGCAGAGAACATCTGGCGCTGGCAATAGGCGACCTCAGTAAACCTGAACCCCTGCTTTGCCGCGTGCATTCAGAATGTCTCACCGGCGATTGCCTGTTCAGCCTCAGATGCGACTGCGGCTCACAACTACGCACCGCCATGCAACAAATCGGCAAACAAGGTCGTGGCCTCATCCTCTATCTGCGACAGGAAGGTCGCGGCATCGGCCTGCTAAACAAAATCAAAGCCTACGCCCTGCAAGACTCCGGTTCCGACACCGTAGAAGCCAACGAAAAACTGGGCTTTGACCCCGACAGCCGCGACTACCAAATTTGCAAACCCATGTTTGGCCACTTCAAAATAAAAAATGTCCGCCTGCTAACCAACAACCCGCACAAAGTGGAAGCCCTGAAAAACATGAACATAAAAATCAGCGAAGTAATCCCCCTCCACACCGGCACCAACCCCCACAACGAAAGCTACCTGGCCGCAAAAATAGACAAGCTCGGCCATCTCAAGTAGCTAGAACAATTCTGAAACCAATAACATGAATTCAATATCACCACCAAGAGTAGGCATGTTAGCCACTGTGCGCAACCGGCGTGGTGTGATTTCCGCTGTTGAATCCATTGGCGAGGGCGAGTCCTCAACATTACTACACCTGATTACTGTGGAGTTTAGTGATGCCGAGGGTAATGCCCAAGAGTCCTTGCTGTGGGAACGGGAACGGGAGCCGGCGGTGCTGGAACCAAATGCGGTGCCGGGAATTGATGTTGATTCACCCATGCCCATAAATGAGTTTTTGGCTTTGCAACGAGCCACACGTTGGAGTGCGCTAACTCCATTCCTCTCTGCTCGCTCCTACGAAGAACTTTCCGACCCCATACCCACAGCCCCGATTTACGGTGCCGTTAGTGTTGATGATTTCCAGTTAGTGCCTCTGGCCCGTGCGATGCGTATGCCCCGTGTTTCCCTGTTGCTGGCAGATGATGTTGGCCTGGGCAAAACCATAGAAGCCGGCTTGATTTTGACAGAATTAATTCGCAAGCGACGGATTCGTCGTGTTCTGATAATGACTCCTGCATCATTGCGCACCCAATGGCAGCAGGAAATGAGAGACAAGTTCTCCCTGAACTTTGAGATTGTTGACAAGCCTTTCACCCACAAACTACAACGGGAAATGGGCTTGGATGCCAGCCCCTGGCGAGCCATACACCACACCATAACTTCTTACCATTACCTGCGTCAGCCGGATGTTCTGGAACAATTTATTGCCAACTGTGCTGCGGCCAAAGAACAAGGCGGGGCTCAGTTGCCATGGGACTTGTTGATTGTTGATGAGGCGCACAACCTGATGCCCTCCAACTTTGGCGAAGACAGTGAACTGGCTAAAATGCTACGGCTTCTTACCCCTTACTTTGAACATCGCCTTTTTCTTACCGCAACCCCACACAATGGCTACACTCGTTGCTTCTCCGGCTTGCTGGAACAACTTGACCCCGTGCGCTTCAATCAAACCCCAAACTTCACCGACAAAGAAAAGAACATGATTGGCGACATAGTAATCCGCCGCCTTAAAAGTGAAGTCAACGAGCATGATAAAACCGCAGGTCGCGGCCCCCGGTTTGCCACTCGTCACCTTAAACCCCTGCCCCTGTTTATGAGTAAGCCGGAAAAAGAATTGGCACAAGCCGTGCAGCAGTTGTGCAACAGCTTGAAAAAAGCAATTCAGGCCACGCCTAAAGTAAGAATGATACTTAACTTTGCCATTGAAATTTTGCGCAAACGCCTGCTGTCCTGCCCCGTTGCCTTTGCCGATACCTGGTTACGCTTCAAGGCCGGGTTGGATGAAAGCAATAGCTCGGCTGATTCATCAGCGCATGAGGCTGTTGAAGGTGAAGTGCTGGCTGCCCGCCGCGCCAACGAAGAAGACATAGATGATGACCGTGAGCGTGAAAGCCGCGGGCAACACGCCGCTCGCATCGTAGGTGTCTGGATGCATCCTTTCGTCAACACTCTCAAAGCCGAAATTGATGCCGTTGATGCCGCCCTGAAATCTCTGGGTTTGAACCAACCGCCCGTAGTGGAATCCACGCCTGAACCAGACAGCCGTTTTGACCGCCTGATGGAAACCATCAACGAAGAATTGCGTAACGCTAATCAATGGAAACCTGACGAACGCTTCATCGTATTCACCGAATACAAAACCACTCTTGATTACCTGATAAATCGCCTGCGCACCGAACTTGGTGAGGAGGATGATTCAATAGCCGAACTTTACGGGGGCATGAGCGATGAAGAACGCGAACAAATTAAGTTTGCTTTCAACGACCCCGAGTCGCCTGTAAGAATACTGGTCGCCACCGATGCCGCTTCCGAAGGTCTGAACCTCCAGCACTCCGCCCGTTTACTGATTCATTACGATATCCCCTGGAACCCCTCACGGCTGGAGCAACGCAATGGCCGCATTGATCGTCACGGCCAGGCAAGAGATGTCAGCATCTACCACTTCACCAGCGATGACGATGCAGACCTCGCTTTCGTGGCTCGCATATTGCAAAAAGTCAATGACATTCGGGAAGACCTCGGCTCCATGGGCGAACTGTTTGACGCTGCCTTCCAGCGACGCATGATGGAGCTGAACGAAGACGAAAGTGTGCTGGCAGACCTTGACGAGCAAATTCAGGGCAGGCACGACACTACCGATGAATCCAAAGTAGTCGCCAAAGAGCGCGGTGAAGATGAAAAGCAACACCTGCAACAACTAATGGCTGACCTTGATTTATCCCCCGACACGCTTAAGGAAACCCTGGCGATAGCCATGGGATTGGGTGCCCGTGGTGAAGTACTTGAAGGCCCGGACAGTTCCGGTCGTATGCAAATAAAAACACCGCTACCCAACCAATGGCAAGCGGTAGTGGATGACAATCTGCGCCTGCCGCTCCGCCCCGGCACCACCACCGGAGCCATGCCCTGGCTGGTGTTTGATAACCAATTCTTCATGAAGAATGTCAATGGCCGACCGGTATTTCGCCCATCTCCCGATACCGTGCTGCTACACCTTGGCCACCCGCTGCTACGCCAATCCCTCAACACCTTTGCCCGGTTGCGCTTCCCCGGCGGCCACAGTGATTCTTCGCCTCCCAGCCGCTGGGTGGTAACAGAAGGTAAAGTGCCACAAGGTGCGGATGCACTGGTGTTGTTGACAGTAGAAGAAATGGCCATCAACGAACTGCGGGAAACCTTCCATCACTGGACGCGCACACTGGCACTGCCGGTTCATGGTGATAGCCTGGGTAAGCCGCTAGCCTATCAAGGCCCACACCACGGAGAACAGCCAGGTGCACTAGCTGATTCCAAACTCTCAAACGCTCGTGCAATCTGGGATGAAATACAGGAACAGGTTAAAACATTTATTACCAGCCATCGCCAACAAATCACCAACCACATTTTGCATGAATTAGAAGTGGTGCACAACAAAGTTAAGACGCGGGAAAAAGAAGCCTTTGAGCAACGCATCCGCGAAGTGGCTAACTTGTCAAAAACACAAAGCGTTGAAAAAATCACTCAGGAAATTGAAAAACATCGGGCCACACTAATCCAGCAGAAATTTTTTGAAGATGCTGATGCACAAGCCGAAAAACACCTGCGCGATTTGGAAGATGAACTCAACCGCCGCCAAAATCAGTTCGGCCACCTGCAAAAGCATTTGCAAGAAGAGAAAGACCGTGTGCTAAACAAAGTATTGCCGGGTCGTTTCACCCTGCATGGTGAGGCTCAGGTCTTTCCCGTTACCATTGAAATCCGCTTGCCAGAGACATAGTCATGAATTCGCTTGTTAACTCATGGGCCACACTCAACCACAACGGCCTTTTGATTTCCAGTGCCAAGCTGAAAGAATATTTCCCGGAGCCGCCACCACTACCCCGGCTACAGGTAGAAAAGTTGCGTCGCGCTCTTACCGCATTTGATGGCAACCGCGACACCCTCGCTCCGCTATTGGATTACCTGTTACAGGATTTGCTCAACCTGCCTGCCGAAGAATGGCAAAAAGCCAGGAGCGTTAAAAGCGAGTACGCCATTCGCAGCTACACAGGTGTTCAGGTAAAGCCGCGCCGGGTATGGGTTGGGCCAAACGGCGAAGTCCTCCCCATGTTTGTGCCGGAAGAAGGTACATCCCGTCAGTTTTCCGGTCGTCTTGGGGTGGGTCGTTCACGCCGGTCGCTGGCCCGGGTGCTGGAATGGCTCAGGCAAACCCAACAGCCTTTGGCCGTGGTTACCAATGGCCGCCAGTGGCGGCTGGTTCTTGCCGGTCAGGACTACGATGCCTGGTGTGAGTGGGATATTGACCTCTGGTTTGAAGAGGGCGAACCCGGCCCGCAAACTTTGGTCTGGCGTGGCCTTCTAAGCCGTGATGCACTGCTGGCCGAAGGTGGTCAAAGCTTGTTGCTCACCGCCATTAGCGAATCTCGCAAGGGTCAGGCTGACCTGTCCAGCGTGTTGGGTGAGCGGGTGCGTGAAGCAGTTGAAGAGTTAATCACTGCATCCCACGATGCCATTGAAAAAGCCCAACAGCAAAACACCGCACCCCCTTATAATAGTCTTTACATAGCCGGTTCACGTATCATCATGCGCTGCATCATCGCCCTGTTTGCCGAAGCCCGTGGCTTGCTACCCGTAGATAACCCTATCTATCAACAAAGCTACAGTCTGGAGGGCTTGCGCCAACAACTAATCCGGCGTTCCGGCGGGCACAATAGTCAACGCCTCAGTCGAGGCCATAGTGCCTGGCCGCGTTTGCTGAGTTTGTTTAGCCTTATCTATCATGGTTCAGCCCACCCAGAGTTGGCAGTGCTCCGTTATGGCGGCGCTCTGTTCCAGCCCGGCGATGCCAAAAGTGAAGACCCCACCGCTCGCGCCTTAGCCCTGCTGGAAAGCCCCGCCAATGCAATCAATGACAGGCAGATGTTTAACCTGTTAGAACTGCTCACGCGCACCCGCGTAAAAATACGCCAGGGGCGTAGCAATAGTTGGATAACTGCCCCGGTGGATTTCTCCGTCCTGTCGTCGGAATACATCGGCATCCTGTATGAGGGTCTGCTTGATTATGAACTCAAACAAGCAGAAGCCGATGACCCGATTATTTTTCTTGGTGTAGGCAATCAGCCCGCCCTGCCGCTGTCGCGGCTGGAAGAAATGGATGACAAGACTATCAAGCAGCTATTTGAAGCCCTGAAGAAAAAGGAGAAGAGTGAAGATGAGGCGGATGATGAAGATGCCATCGCCGATGACTCTATGGAAGAAGTCGAAGAAGAAACTGGCACTATACTTCAGTTTCCTGTACACGAGACTTCAAAATCGGAACCTTTGCTCAAAGTGGCTGAGCCCGCCGTAACTACCGAATCTCCTCCACACACTGACACACTGCAACTAACCGAAGACCACCGGGCTCGCACCCAGGCATGGCTGGAAAAAGCCGCAAGCCTGTCGGGCCTGGTGAAAAAGCCTCGGGGTAACAAAGCAGCCAATCAGGTCAAGTACCAACAAGCCCTTGCCAAAGCCGGGCAACAACTTTGTGCCCGTCTGGTTGCACCAAGCCAGTTTTATCTGGTGCGCTGGGGCGGCACCCGCAAAGGTGCCGGCACCTACTATACCCGCCCTCAACTGGCGGTCCCCACCGTGCGCCGCACTTTACAACCTCTGGCTTACAATGCAAAGCGCACAGAAATAGATGAGCGTACCGGGCTTGAGGAAGTCGTGGAGTGGATACCGAAGAAACCGGAACAAATCCTTGCCCTGAAAGTTTGCGACCCCTCCATGGGTTCCGGCTCCTTTCTCGCCAGTGCCCTGCGTTATCTGACCGATGCTCTGTTACAATCGCTTTACCATCACAAGTTAATTGAGAAAGCCGAAGACGGCGGCGTGCCCCGTTTGGCTGACGGGAAACTGGCGAAACTATTAAGCGACGAAGTTACCAAACTCAAACCCGACAACCCGGACTTTGAAGAGACTCTCCGTGCCCAACTAAAACGTCACATCGTGGAACGATGTCTCTATGGAGTAGATTTGGACCCATTAGCAGTTGAACTGGGCCGCATAGCGTTGTGGGTAGAGACTATGGACCGCGAGTTGCCTCTGGGTTTTCTGGACCATAAACTCAAGACTGGCAACGCACTAATAGGTGCCTGGTTTGACACCTATCGCCACTATCCGGCGATGGCATGGAGGCGAGAGGGCGGCGACGTTGGTTACCAACGGAACAGACCTGATAATTTGATTAATCACTTCTATGAGGATGCCAAAGGCAAGAAAAAGGGTGATGTATTCACCCATGCCATCAAAGAGCGCAACAAGGTAGTACCTGAACAGTTAATCGCCTTGCTCAGCGACCAAATGGAATTGGGAATTGAATTGGACACCAACAGCGTCCATGACGAATTGTTTGAGGTTTTCAACACACTGCATAACCTACCAGTACACGATACCGACCAGCGGGCGGAGGTTTATGGTAAGCAGATGCTGAACAACCAGCGCTATCATGCCTTGAAAAGTCGCATGGATCTGTGGTGTGCCCTGTGGTTCTGGCCTGGTGAACAGATTGAGCAAGCACCGCTTCCTCGGGATTTCAATCAGCCTAGTGAAGATGCCCTGGCGATTGCCACCGAAGTGGCGCAGGAGTATCGCTTTTTTCATTGGGAGTTAGAGTTCCCTGATGTATTCACTGCCGAACGACAAGGATTTGATGCAGTAGTTGGCAACCCTCCCTGGGAAGTTCAAAAGCCAATCTCAAAAGAGTTTTTCTCCAACCATGACCCCCTTTACCGTGCTTATGGCAAGCAGGAGGCGCTGACGAAGCAACTGGACTATTTCCGCCAGCAACCCCAACTGGAACATGACTGGATTGCCTATAAAGCCGGCTTCAAGGGCAAGTCTAATTGGACCAAATATGTGGGCTATCCTTTTGGAAATCGGGTAACCATAGATGCCGAAGGCAAACAAAACATGACCTGAATCTGGGTGGTCGTGGTCGCACCAGCTTTGATACATCGGCAAATCTGCATCGCAAATGGAAAAAACAGCGCGCCACAAGCAAAGGCTTTGCCGACTCAGCTCACCCATTTCTACATCAAGGTTCAGCAGACCTCAATACCTATAAACAGTTCCTGGAGATTAGCCATGGCCTGTTGGACAGCGAGGGCCGCCTCGGCATGATTGCGCCTAGCGGTGTCTATTCTGATAAGGGCACTACCGCCTTGCGCGACATGTTTCTTAATCATTATGATTGGCAGTGGCTATTCAGTTTTGAAAACCGTGATAAAATATTTGATATTCACCGATCTTTAAAATTTTGTCCACTTGTACTGCATAAGGGTCGAGAGACTCAGATGATTCGCGCTGCTTTCATGCACCGCAATATAGATGACTGGGAGCAGGCTGAGCGCCATGTGCTCGCTTATCCACGAAAGAGATTACTAGAATTTTCGCCTTACTCTAGAGCTGTTATGGAAATCCGCAGTGAAAAAGATCTGCAAGTGCTACAGAAAATCTATGCTAGCAGTGTACTACTAGGCGACAAGAGCAATCAAGGATGGGGAATTGAATACGGTAGGGAGTTTGATACGACCAATGATTCCAGGCTTTTTCCACCACGTCCGAAATGGGAGAAGGATGGCTATGTGCCAGATGAATATGGTCATTGGTTGAAAGGTCATTGGCAATCTTACAATGACCCCAGTCATATTCTAGAACGCCAGTCGGGGCTGGTCTTGTCACGAGATAGAACGCAAGTTATAGGTGTAGATGAGATTGAAGATGTAGCGCTTCCAGTATATAACGCAAAAATGTTCGATATATGGGATTTTTGTAGTGCTGGATGGGTATCTGGTAAAGGGCGCGGGGCAGTGTGGGAAGACATTATACCCCCAAAAGCAATTAGACCTGAATATCTTATGGGTGCATGTGATTACTATTCGGAAAAGCGTCAACGTGGAATATTGAAGCTAGTTTTTAAAAATATAAGTTCAGCAATTAGCAAGAGAACCATGGTTTCTTCATCTGTTCCCTATTTCCCTGCCGTGCATGCCGCCCCAGTTCTGTCCTGCCAAAATCACCTAGATGAGTTACTGTTGCAAACTATCTTGGCTTCTTTTCCATTTGATTATGTGGCAAAATTTAAGATTGGCTATATAAATCTCAGTTATAACATTATTGCAGAATGTCCTATTATTATTAGAAGAAAAATTAATGTATGTTCAGATTTTCTGATTTCATCTGCAATAAAACTTGGTTGTGGTTCGTATCTATTTTCAGATGTTTGGTGTAAATACTTTAAAAAAAGGAATCAGCCTTGGCAGAAAGAGATGGCTGCAACACCGCACGAAAGAATTCGTATTCGAGCGATAATTGATGCTATTGTGGCTCAGGGATTTGATATGAATTCTGATGACATTAGATGGATTTTTAAAGATGTAGATCATCCGCTTGAATCAATCAGTTCCAAACCTTTCACCCAAACTCTTGACCAAAAAAGATTTTGGCGCATAGATAGAGACAAGGATCCGGAGTTACGCCACCCAGTATTATCACTGGTCGCTTTCCATGATCTCCAAGAGAAAGGCTTGGAGAACTTTCTGGCCCAAAATGATGGCGAAGGCTGGATGATTCCCGATACCCTCCGCTTGGCCGACTACGGTCTAGGCCATGACGACCGGGCCAAAGAACATCAACCCGTAGCCGAACGCCTCGGCCCCCGCTTCTACGACTGGCAGCTAAATCAGGATATCGAACGCTCCTGGCAGGAATGCGAAGCCCATGCAGAGTTGATTCGCAAAATAGTACCGCCGCCAAAACCTAACCCAACAGTCTCCAATAATGCCGAGGAATCACAAGCACCCAATAAGTCAGACGACCAAGGGAAACTGTTTTAATGCCAAACCCATTAGCTACTTATCGTCAGCACCCAATATCAGATCATCCCAATTCGGCTCCTCTTTTTCTTTAAGCCTTTTCAGAATTCCTTCGCGACAGACATTTTGAGCCGCTTTAAGGAGTTCTTCATCCTCCCGCACCGTTGTTTCGCTGTGCCTTGCATGTATCACTTGTGAAGCTAATTTATATATTTTATGAAAGAGACCAAAATACTCCTGCCGTTCTTTAGAATTGTTACCCAAGTACCACGCCGCGTTCGTCGCTAGTCGATAACCTACCCCTCGTCCATCACTTCCAAGAAACAAGGCCTCAAGCGCAATTCTCAATTCAATGCACTGGTCTGCAAATCTTAACCTTGGCTGTATTGATTTAACCCATCTATGGATAGCGATATCAATGCTTCGCCTTTTTGTGTGGTAGTTATGACGCATCTGGTAAATATCTACGGCATCCATCAGTTCTTCCTGCGTTAGCTTAATTCGATGATATGTTGGTATAGGAGTATCCGAAAAACGGTACGCAGAAACACCAAGGGATTTGAAGGCTCGCAAGCTTCCTCGTGAGCTCCAGGAAGTTTTCCAGCGCACATAGCCATTGCATGCAAGCGACAGAGCATCACAGAGCTCATCTTCAAAGTCATCAGAAGTGCTCCCGTGCGCCCAAGTGTGTTTTCCCTCTTCAAAGCCTGTATCTCTAATTGGTTTATACAAAACAGGGCTTGCTTCGCAGTCTATGATTAGGACAGCCCCACCCATGGATTCTGGGTGTTTACTATACGAACCAATCATTTCAGCAAGCAAGTCATCGTCTATATCAGGTGTTATATCTTTTAAAGCTCTAAGCTCCAGCCCTGATGCAATAAGCTTCAACGGAGAATCAGCATCCACTCCCCATAGCAATACTTTGTGTTTGTATGGCAGCACCTTCCCCTCAACCCAACCTAAAAATATCTCTGCACTGTGCTTAGAACCTAAAAGCACTGCTGCTTGAATCAGTATTTTAACAAAATGCTCCGGCCTAGATACCGATGTACTACTTGGTATCAAGGATGCTATGTTTCCAATTTTGTTTGTATTAGTGTTTATGTAAGGCTGTATCAATGGGCGAAACACATTCATTAATAATTCAAACACATTATCCGGTACTTCAATATCTGTAGGGGTAATAGATAATTCTGCCTGCCCATCAGGGCGATGATACCTTTGACGCAAATCGTCTGGCGAAATACATCCATACTTACCCGCATTAAACGTTGTGTGCTTAATCGTTTCATCAAGCAACTGAACAAGCTTCTCTATTTGATCACTTTTTTCCATGGGCTCACAAAGCCATCCTCAAACAGTTATGCATCTTGCGGCGAGCTTCCCCAAATCCGCACATAGAGACATCCAGCCAGATAGCGACATTATTTGCCTCATGCGTATAGGTTAGCACAAAGTGCTTGAATCCCGCCGTGTCTTCCTGCTACTCTCTAATGTCCTCACACAAGACAAGGTGAAGGAGACGTTGCCATCATGAGTGAAGTCAACCCGTTTGTACCAGGTCAAGGCCTCCCCCCGCCACACTTAGGCGGCAGGGACGCCGAGCAGGAGGTATTCCTGCAAGCGATGCAGGCACTGGATGCCGGTGTGTCGACAGGGTCTATTGTCATGTACGGCCCGCGCGGTATGGGCAAGACGACCCTGTTGGGCTGGGTTGAGGAACAGTGTAGCAAGCGCCGCCCGCGCATCACTTGTATTTCCTCAAGCCCATCCAGCAGCGATATTCAGGGAAATTTGCCTGCCCTGCTGTTACCGGGGAGCATAATTTCGGTAGAAGTCTTAACGAAGATTCCCTTTATCTCCGCAGCATGGAAAAAGAACAAGGTTGACCACACTGGGCTAGCCAAAGCCCTTGCCAGAAAATGCCGGCGCAGACCCCGCATCTTGCTGATGGACGAGGCGCACACAATGGAACCCGATGCCCTCCGGATACTCGTGAATGTCGCCCAGGAGACAGCCAACAAAGCCCCTTTCCTGCTGGTGCTGGCCGGTACCCCTGGCCTAAGGCAGCTTCTGCGCGAATCAAGAGTCACGCACATTGAGCGTGCAGAGCTCATGGGTATAGGCCCAATCAGCACAGAATCTGTCAAGGATGTCATCCGCATCCCCATGGCAGCAGAAGGCGTGCAGGTGTCCGATGATTTGCTCGAGGAAGTGGCGAAAGATTCGCAATGCTATCCTTTCTTCGTGCAGCGCTGGGGTCGGGCACTATGGCGCACTGCCAAGGACAATAATCTGACTGAACTGGATATGTCAAACCAGGCAGCTGTTGCATCCACAGTGGAAAAAGAAAGACGACAGTTTTACGCAGGGCGTTACGATGGCATGGTAAACGACAGCGCTCTCATGGCGGCGGCAACTGCCGTTGGCAAATTGCTTCAGGAGCGCGGCAAAGCCGAGGAGTTGGATATCTTGCAGGTCGTTGAAGCGGCCCTTGTTGATGAGATTGCCAACAAAGAGGAACGTAAAGAAAAGGCTCTGGAATTGAAAGCCGCACTAAACCGCATGGATTATATTTGGCGCCCGCCTGATGAGGAGAAATTTGAACCCGGCATCCCCAGTTTTATGACCTACATACTTGAACGCTACGCAAAGCGGAGCGCCACACCTTAACCGATGCTGAACCCAATTACCTACACTGAAGGTGTTGTCAGCGATTTTTTGCGCTACCAGCTAAGTACTTATGCATTTGCCGACAAAAGCCTTTATCGGCAAATGCGCGACCTGCTCAACCTGGAGCAAACCCGCGATACGCCTTTGTTGCGTGGACCCTACATTTCCCTGTCGCGCACCTTCTTGCAGGGCGCGAGTTTGGAGCAGATGGTGGATGAAGGGCTCTTGCACCCGCATATCAAGCAACTTTCCCCATATCCCTCGGCCTATCAACATCAGGAAAAGGCTATTCGTGCAATTCATAGTGGCAAAACCACACTTATGGCCACCGGCACTGGTTCCGGTAAAACTGAATCTTTTCTGTGGCCGATAGTAAGCCGCTGTTTGCAGTTGCGTGATGAAGAGGCCGAACCGGGCATTACCGCCGTAATCGTTTATCCCATGAACGCTCTGGCGGAAGATCAACTGCAGCGTATGCGCCAGATGCTGGTGGGCACCGGCGTGACTTTCGGTATGTATGTGGGCAAAACACCGAATAGGGAAGCTGATGTCAACGGCCAACGCCTGCCACCGGGCAGCACTGTCATTGACTATCAAAACCAATTGGCAAATATGCAGGAGAACAAGATTGATGTGCCTCTGCATCCGGCAGAAGAACGGGTTAGTCGTGAAACCATGCGCACCCCGGGCGAACAGCCACGCATTCTGCTCACCAATGTCAAACAACTGGAATTGCTGTTAACGCGCCAACGGGATCTGGAGTTATTTGATAAGGCCCGTCTGGAATATCTGGTGTTTGATGAAGCTCACACCTTCACTGGTGCCAGCGGTGCCGAAACTGCCTGCCTGATTCGCCGCTTGCGCACCTACTGCGGTAAGGATGAGCATGGCACTACCTGCATCGCTGCTTCCGCGACCATCGCCGACCCGAAGAAGGGACTGGAAGCCGGACGCGAATTTGCCAGCCGCTTCTTCGGTGTGGATAACAATAAGGTTGAACTAATTGGCGAGTCTTATGAAGAAGATGTCTGGGGTGAACCCCGTACTGTCAGTGCGCCTTTTACCGGTAAGCAAGCCGTGCAACTACAAAATGTGTTGGATCTTCTCGGTCGGTTGGACAAACCGGAGATAACAAAGGCCGATATTCAGGCTTTTCGCACCTGGTTTCAAACCATCAGCGGCCAGAAGATGAAAGGCGATAACTGGAGGGAGGCATTGAATCACTGGTTGAGCCATAATGAGGTGGTTTATCAGATTGCACAAGCCTTACGCTTGCCGCAACAAGTGAACACCCTGCTTGAGCAGTTGAGCAAAACTTTGGGACGACAAATTACCGAGGAGGAAATCCTAATCTGGCTGGCACTGGGTGCGGCGGCCCGTAGTGGAGAACGCCCCCTGCTCAGACCCGTGGTGCACGGCTTCGTACGCGGCATCGGCGGCGCAGTTGTAACCTTCCCGGATAAAAACGACATGGCTGCCAAACTGTGGCTTTCTGCGGATGAGGCTGTTAAACAAAACCCAGACCTGAAAACTTTCCCGCTGTCGGCGTGCACTACTTGCGGACAACAATACTTTGAACATGGATTGGAGGATTTTCATTTTTCCAGCGATACTCCCGGTGGTGGTTCTGCGGAAGGACGAGCCCGAGCCTGGCGGGCGGTTGAAATAAATCAGGGAGGGATGCGGGCTATTTCACTGGATCATAAGGTAGGCAACGAAGATGATGAACCTACCCGCACCGCAACCCTGTTTGTTTGTCGCTATTGTGGCACCGCCCACGATAATGAACCTGATGAATGTGTGGGCTGTGGCCGAAACAAGCGCTTTAAATCTTTATTCTTTGTGCAGCAGAAAGAAGAACATATCGGCAAATTAACACGATGCGTTTCCTGTAGCGCCCAAGGACGACGCTTTACCGGCCAATATCGCGAACCGGCCAGACCGGTGCGCGCTACCACAGTGGCCGATGTTCATATATTGGCGCAGAGTATGATTCACCGTGCTGAACGCCGCCGTCTGTTGGTATTTGCTGATAATCGTCAGGATGCAGCCTTTCAAGCGGGTTGGATGCAGAATCGTTCCAGACGCTACCGCCTGAGAGAACTACTTTATAAAAAACTTCTGGATGGAGCGATTTCCGTCAGTGATTTGACTCGCTGGCTGGATGGCTTTCTTGATGCGGATGACGAGCTTTCCCAGGCACTTATTCCTGAGGTCTGGCGAGCGGAAAAAAAATCCCCTGCAAGCCACGGCCATGACGATGAGCGTAAATGGTTTTTACGGATACAGATTGTTCGCGAAATAACCCAAGGCGCACGGCAGATTACAGGTCTTGAACCATTGGGGCGGCTCAAGGTGCGTTATCTGGGGCTGACCCCGGAATTACCAAGCATCGTGCGGTGGGCGAAACGCCTGAATTGCAAAGCGGAACAACTAGCGGATGGCATTGCCTCGTTGCTGGATGCGGCCCGTTCCCGGCGCACCGTTTTTGACCCGGTAACCAAAGCATGGTCCAAATTCTGGATGGATGGTGAAAGAGAGGTACAGAGAGGCTACTTGCCCTCAATGCAAGGGGTACCAGCAGGACTGGTGTTTGAACGCGATAGTCAACATCACACGGGGCGAATCAAACAATGGTTCAGTTCTTATGGCGGCGCGGCTATGCAAGCCGCTACCGCATGGGGTGTGGCACCCGATGATGTTGAAGAGTTTTTGAGGGATGTATGGACTTTATGTACTACTGAACTTGACCTGCTCACTCAGGTACAACTGAAAGGGGCGCGTAACGGTAATCTGCCAGGTTGTCATGGTAGCGTACAGGTTAATGTTGACCGATTGATGCTGGAGCCGGGGCAGAATATGTATCGTTGTCAGAAATGCCGTCGTTTGCACAGCCGCACTAATCCCACTGGTGCCTGTATGGCTTGGCGTTGCGGCGGCAAGCTCATGTTTGAATCTGAAAGCAAGGACAATTATGACTTGCTTCTGCTTGATCAGGAATTTGCTATGTTGCGAGCCCGTGAGCATTCCGGGCAAATTCTAGGGCCAGAGCGAGAGCGCGTGGAAATCGCATTCAAGGGTGACAACGAACGCATCAATACTCTCGTTTGTACGCCCACTTTGGAGTTGGGGGTGGACATCGGAACACTGGATGCGGTGTTGATGCGCAATGTGCCGCCATTGCCAGCCAACTACTGGCAACGCGCCGGACGGGCAGGCCGACAATTCCGCATGGCATTGGATCTTACATACGCTCGCCCAAACAGCCATGACCGGGCCTATTTCAGCGAGCCATTAAAAATGCTGGAAGGTCCGATACATCCTCCCAGTTTTAACCTGCGCAATTCCATAATGGTGGCCAAACATGCTCACTCCACAATTCTGACAACACTGTTTACGCTTCTGCGAGAGAAGCAATTACCACGGGCTGAATATGAACAGTTAGATGAGGTTCTGCGAAACTGTTTACCCAGTAGAATAAAACCGTATTTGTTTAATGCCGATGATACTGTCCGCAACAGTCCTCTGTCTGCCCAACCACTTAAAGAGCAAATCCAGAAGCATCGTGCTGCCTTTTTAAGTGCTGTGCAAAAAGTTTTTAGTCAGGGATGGCCAGAACTCGATAAGAAAGTAGTGCAACAAGAAAGGCTGGAAGAGATTATTGACCAATTTACAGATGAGTTACAGGGTGTCATCAAACGATTATTCCAGCGCTTGAAGTGGGCTTTGGATCAACTGGAACGATTGCGAATAGTAGCCAGCAACCACGGCTCACTTAAACCGGATGAAGAAGCACTTCGCAATCGCTGTGAGCGGCTGGTGAAAAAACTCAAGGGTAGTTACCGACGGTCACGAGGTCAGGCTGAAGGGGTGGATGAGACCAACACTTATAGCGTGCTGGCTGCAGAGGGCTTTTTACCCGGTTACGGATTGGACACTGGTGCTGTTACATTGACTCATATAGCACCGCGTTTCGCCTCGGATATCAGTGATTGGGAAGTTCGTCGCAACACTGCCATGGCAGTGCGTGAATATGTGCCAGGTAACCTGATATACGCCAATTCTCATAAATTCATGCCGCGCAATTTTCATCTGGTTCCTGAAGACCCGCTAACTTTTTCCGTTGATGTGGCGACAGAGTCAATACAAGAGACGAGCAATATCTCTCAAACCGATGGTTCGGTCGTTGAATCTATGGCAACAAGGCTCATCCCGGGCATTGCCATCTGTGATGTGGATGCATCCCACCATTCCTATATCTCCGATGAGGAAGACTATCGTTTCCAAATGCCGGTGGCTGTGTTCGCTCAAGATAAGAACCGTCACTCCGGCGGCATCAACTATGAGTGGGGACAAGGCGAGTTACAGTTGCGCCGTGGCATGCATATACGCCTTGTAAATGTGGGGGCCTCCTTTCAGGTTAAATCCAGCGAACAGCGCATGGGCTACCCGTTATGCCTGGTATGTGGTGCCAGTCGATCAGTCATGAGCACACAAAAAGAGTTGAACAGCTTTAACGAACACCACACTGAACGTTGCGGACAACCGACAAAAGAAGTCAGCTTTTACACTGAAGTGGTGGCCGATGCGCTGAAATTGCCTGGTTGCCCTTCTCAGGAAATAGCCTACAGTCTGATGGAGACTCTGCGGCAAGGCGCGGCTGAAGTGCTGGATATGGAAATCTCCGACCTGCAAGTGCAAGTTATCGGCAAACCGGGTTTGGAGACAATAGATGCCTTGCTGTATGACCCAATGCCCGGTGGGTCCGGGTTGCTGGAACAAATGCTCAAGCGCTGGCCTGAAGTTATAGCCGCATCTCTTGACCTTGTGAACAACTGCCAGGGTGCCTGTGAAACATCCTGCATTGACTGCTTGCAACACTTTCGCAACTCTTTCTACCACGACAAGCTCAACCGCCATTCGGCTTTAGAGTATCTTCAGAGTTGGGGCGATTCGGTTACCTACGCTCACGATGTACCGGTAGCATTGCCGGATGAAACCCTAATCCAGAAACCTGGTAACAACGCGGAACAACAACTGGTCGCTTTGTTGAATGCCGCTGGTCTATCCAAATTTGAGACAGAACATCCGATTAAACTGTCCGGTGGCATAACCACACGCCCTGATGTTTACTTCCATGAACCTAATGACCATCATAGCGGGGTGTGCGTTTATGTTGATGGGATGAGCAAGCATTATCACGGCAATCCTCAAACCGCCGCCAGGGATAAGGATATTCGTGATGAATTACGCAACACAGATTATGAAGTAGTTGAAATTCAATTTCAGGAATTATTTGACAAAACCGTGATGCGGAAGCACTTCCGTCGCATAGCCCGTGCAGTAGTCGGCAGGGAAAAGGCAAATGAGATTGAAGCTGACGATAGTTGGTTTGATAATGCTGTAACGCCTGCGGCCTCAGATTCCGCCACCTCTGAAACGGATGACATCTCTACCAACACGAATATAATACTATTCACACTCATCTCTCCTTTGGGCAAAAATTTCAAGCCTTACACAAACTGCGTCCCTTTCACTACTCTGAAAGCTGCCGCCGGCACCTGGAGTGATGAGCAAAGCGGGCTGGAGTCTCTGGCCGAGCAGGCAGAGCAATGGGCACAAATTGATGACACTGATTTGCAACAAGGTATGTTCGTCGCCCAGGTAGTAGGCCATTCCATGGAGCCGGATATACCGGCCAACAGTTATTGCCTGTTTCGCCCTGTTCCCGCCGGTACAAGGCAGGGGCATAAATTACTTGTCCGCCATGCGGGCTTGACCAACGAAGAGACTGGCGGAGAATACACGCTGAAAGTATATTCAAGTGAAAAGACTGCCACCAAAAGCAATGACGATGGCTGGCAGCATTCCCGCATTACGCTGAAGCCGCTTAATCCTGACTATAAACCAATTATTTTGAAACCTGACTCAGAGAATGAAGTATCTGTTATAGCTGAATTTGTGCGGGTTGTGCAACAGGCTCAGTAATCAATGCCCTTCTGCACTTTCACTCCGGCGTTGAAGGCGTGTTTGTTGTCGTTTAGTTCGGTTACGGTGTCGGCCATTTCTATTAGTTCGCGGGAGGCGTTGCGGCCGGTTACTATTACATGTTGCATTGGGGGGCGGTTGTGCAGGGCTTCCAGCACCATTGGTTTGTTGAGATAGCCGTAGGTAATCATGTAGGTTAGTTCGTCCAGGATGACTACGGCTACCTCGGAGTTAGTAAGTAGTTCGGCGGCGTGGGTCCAGGTTGCTTCGGCGGCGGTGATGTCTGCTTGTCGGTCCTGGGTGTCCCAGGTGAAGCCGGTGGCCATAACATGAAACTCTACCAGCGGGTTGTCGGCGAATAACTTTTGCTCGCCGCAATCCCATTGGCCTTTGATGAATTGCACAACACCGCAGCGCAGGCCATGGCCCACGCTGCGTGCCAGCATACCGAAAGCGGATGAACTTTTGCCCTTGCCGTTGCCGGTAAGCACCAGCAGCAAGCCCTTGTCTATGGTTGCCTGAGCGATGCGGTCGTCAATGTATTCTTTCTTGCGCTGCATGGCCTTCTTGTGGCGGGCGTTGCGGGCGCTGTCGTCCTTGCCATTGTTTCTATTACTGCTACTGTCAGACATGATCCGCCTCTCTGTTGCTTTTTGAGTTTGTCCTCGTCGGTCGGCACACCAAAGTATTAGAGATATGCTTTGATGCCCAGATAGGATGCCCGGCTAGGTGTGCGAAAACCGATTACTTCGCGGTAGGATTCATCCAGTGCGTTCTCAATGCGCGCAAAGAACTCCAGGCGATTGCTGATGCGATAACCGGCGGTGATGTCCAGCACTTCAAAATCATCCAGCGGCACTGGTGCGCCGAACACTTCATCAACCGCATCACGCGACACGCGATAGAAACCACTGAAATGGAACCGGCCCGAAGTGGAACGATAACTGCTGCCGAGATTGGCCAGCTTCTCGGGTCGGCGGATGCGTTGTGAACCATCGGGTCGCTCGGTGTCGTTCCAGGTAAAGTTGGCGCTGAGCGACCATTGTGAATTGAGAGGGTATTCAAGTGCGAACTCAACACCATCGGAAGTGCTGACGCCGATGTCTTGCAGATAACCACTGTTACCGGCCAAATCATAGGCAATGGCGTCTTCAACTTTTTGTTTGAAAACAACCAGCTCAAGGCGAGTGCCGGCTTTGCTCTGGTATTCAAATCCGTATTCCAGACCGCGGCTGATTTCTTCTTTCAGTTTTATTCCCGCCGCAGGTGCCGAGGCGAAAGGGCCGGCGTTGTAGGCAACTTCAAACAAACTCGGTGCACGAAACCCGGTGCCGTAGCTGCCTTTCAGTTTGAGTTGGCCGCCGGCCGTCTGCCATAGCCGGGTGGCGCTTAGGCGATAGCTGGTGTGGTTGCCAAAATCATCATTGCCATCCCGGCGCACACCGACGGAAAGGAATAGTCGCTCGCTGAAGTCACTCAGTGCTTCCACATAGTAGCCGCGGTTGTCGCGCTTTGCGCTACCGCTGTCTTCCTGTTCCAAATCAACGCCGAAAATCAAATCAACACCGGGCAGTTCAGTGGCGCTGCCAATGTATTCCAAACGCCGGAGCATACCCTCGTCGTCAAACGACAAGGCTCCGTCTGCATAATCTTCCCGTTTAGTGTCGGTGCCTGACCAGGCCAGGGCGTGGCTGAAACCATTGGCGTTGTACTCTACGGCAAGACGGCTGGCCTGCAAATCATAAAGTGCCTGGCAGTCATGCACCATGGCGAATGCGGCGTTGAAGCAGCCATCGTAATCGGTTTCCGCATCAACCTGTCGATGCACCAGTTCACCGTGCCAGGCATTACTGAACTGATAGCTAACGCGGCCATGAAAGCTGTTATTGTCATAACCATCGTTGTCCATCAGTACGGTGTCGCTGGTGCGCACATTGTAGCCATCGGTGGCGAATTTCGTAGCGGCGATGAATGCATCACCACGTTCACCTGCAACCGACAAGCCGGCACTCAGTTGTGTGGTATCCCGGCTGCCACCTTGGCCTTCCAGATTAAACCGGGTGGGGCGATTGTCGCCGTTATCATTATCATATTGACCGCTCATGCTGTCAGCACCGCGGCGCGAATCAATGCGAATTACACCGCCGGTATCCGCCCCGTAACTCAAGCCCTGGGGTCCGCGTAAAATTTCAACTCGCCCAACACCACTAGTCAGTATGTGCTCAAGCGAGGGAGCAACCTGAGGTGCGCTGGGGTCTGCCATTTTCAATCCGTCAAAGACCAGCAGTGTACGAAAACCTTCCTCTCCCCGAATACGCAGGGTGGAAGTTGAACCGATGCCACCATTGCTGCTGCCCCCCACAGCGACCGATTGACGCAAGATGTTATGCAGATTGAAATTGCCATGGGCTTCAATGTCATCAGCTTCAATCACGGTAACCGCCGCGCCAATCTGACGCAGAGGCACCGGAACGCGATTTGCGATGACAACAATTTCCCCAACATCAGGCGGCGCAGCAATATTCTGGCCGAAGGCGGCAGAACAAAGAGAACAAAATATGGCACCGGACAATAAGCCCGAGCCAAAGCGAAATGGAAAATACATAAACTATCCTTTGTGCAACGTTAAGCTGCAAGATAACGATGCATGATGCCGCGACCTTCGGGAACGTGTTTGCCCAACAATTCAACCATGGCAAACAGCAAAGTGACATAAACCATATCGCCCGCCAGAGAACGCAACAGGAATGGCAGGCCGTTTATCATACACTGTATAAACCCATCCACAGTGAGAGGGTAACCGTACAGCCAGGCACCCGTGTTGGAGATGAAATAGAACACCACCGCCCCGGCAACACAGGCAGCGGCCACGCGTGTCGGGGTGCGCTTTGGCATCAGCAAGCCGCGACCGACCAGGCTGGCACCAAAAAACCCGGCATACACGAACACCATGACCAGCAGAGCGTAAAACCCGTTCACGGTATCGGTGATGAGCAGCACTGCCAGAGGTAACAGCAGCAGACGTTTGTCTGCCAGATAAGCACCGGACAACAAGGCGAAGGCACCCACGGGAGAGATGTTATAGGGATGCGGTAGCACTTGCATCAGTGTGGTGAAAGCGAATGCTATCAGGATTAGCAGTTGTTTGTTCATGATGAACTCCTCCTAGTGTTTGGATACGGTGAGCTGTTGTGTGTTGCACATTATAAAGTGAGTTCAGCCATTAACACAAGGGCGCAGCCCGCAGTGGCTCCGGTGGGGGGACTTGCAATCAGACAGGATCGCCAACCCGGATGATTTTCATGTTGTTGGTGCCGCCCCGGCGGCCTCTTAAATCACCTTTGGTGATGATTACCAAATCACCCTCATCAACCAGTTCGCGTCGCACCAGATCCTTGATGATTTCCTGATTCGCTTCCAGCGCATCGGTATGGGTTATATCAAACTGCAACGGATACACATCCCGGTAAAGTTTGACCTTGCGCATGGTATGCACATGGCGGGTAAAGGCCAGAATGGGTATGCCGGAACTGATGCGTGACATCCACAAACAGGTGGAGCCGGTCTCGGTCAATGCCGCAATGACCTTGGCATTGACATGGTTGGCCGCATACATGGCCGACATCGCGATGGCCTCATCAATTCTTTCAAACTGCTCGTTGATACGATGACCCGACTGCCGGGTCTGTTCCTGTTTTTCGGTTTCGGTGCAGATACGCGCCATCGCCTCTACTACCTGCTCCGGATAGCGACCGATGCTGGTCTCGCCGGATAGCATCACTGCGTCGGTGCCATCCAGTATCGCATTGGCGACATCAAATACCTCGGCACGAGTCGGGATCGGGCTGTCTATCATGGATTCCATCATCTGGGTGGCGGTAATCACCGGCCGGTGCAAAGTTTCACAAAGTTTTATCAGACGTTTTTGCACCGGCGGCAGACTGGCATCACCGATCTCCACTCCCATATCACCGCGCGCCACCATAATGGCATCGGAGGCCTGAATAATATCCTCAACATGATTGAGTGATTCAGCCCGCTCCAGCTTGGCGATAATCCCCGCATCGGAGCCCGCCTGCTGCAACAGCGCACGGGCCTCGTTAATATCACCGGCGTTGCGTACGAAGGAAATCGCAAAATAATCCGCGCCCATTTCCACACCATGCACCAAATCTTTTTTATCCTTGTCCGTCAGCGCACCGGCAGACAGCCCGCCGCCCTTGAGATTGATACCCTTGTTATTAGACAGCCGCCCGCCAATCAGCACCTTGCAGACGATTTGTTTATTATCAATCCGGCTGACCTGCAAACTGATACGCCCGTCATCAACCAGTAATATATTGCCCGGCTTTACATTTTTGTAGAGATCACTGTAGGTCACCCCGACCCGTTTTTCATCGCCTGCATCGGCGGCCAAGCCCATGTCCAGAATGAATTCCGCTCCCTGCTTGAGCAATATCTCGTTGTTGTTGAATCGTTGCAATCTGATCTTCGGGCCTTGCAGATCAACCATGATTGCCACCTCCATACCGAGGCGGGCACTGGTCTCGCGGATCGCAGCAAACCTTTCCTTGTGTTCTCGATGGGTCTGGTGAGAATAGTTGATACGAAATAAATCAACGCCGATATTCAGCAGTTTTTCCAGCATACCCGGCTTGTCGGTGGCCGGGCCTACGGTGACAATGATTTTGGTTCTACGCATGATAATCAGCCAGCCTGCATCAGGGCGATGGTGGTGTCCAGCATCCGGTTGGAGAATCCCCATTCATTGTCATACCAGCCGGCAATCTTGACTGATGTGCCTTCAATCACTTTGGTCAGCGAGGCATCGTAGATGGATGATGCCGGGTTGTGATTGAAATCAATAGAGACCAGCGGCGCATCATTGCAGGCCAGCACGCCCTGTAACGGCCCGGCGGCAGCGGCCTGCATCAGTTTGTTAATCTCTTCCACCGAAGTGGCGCGGGCCGCAGTAAAGCTGAGATCCACCAGCGACACATTAATAGTCGGTACGCGCACCGCATAGCCGTCCAGTTTGCCGTTCAATTCCGGCAACACCAAGCCTATTGCAGCGGCGACACCGGTCTTGGTCGGGACTATGGACATCGTGGCCGAGCGCGCCCGGCGCAGGTCAGAGTGATAGACATCCGTCAATACCTGATCGTTGGTATAGGAATGCACCGTGGTCATAATGCCATTCACCAGACCGATGTTGTCATGGATAA
>JBPCXV010000008.1:0-2567 GCA_051008235.1 Pseudohongiellaceae bacterium
AGTGCCAACAACCGTAGCAGTGGCCAGCATCACATTCACCGGGTTGGACAGGATAAAACTAAAGGTTTCCTCATCGGCCTCGTCCAGACTGTCCGGGATTATCGGCACGGTGATGGTCATGCTGGTTCTGCCCGGCATAAAGGTCAGGGTGCCGCTGCGGCGGGTGTAGTCCTGCCCCTCCATCGCGGCGACGCTCCCCGCCATGGCCGAGCCATTCGAGGTGTCATAGTCCACCGTCACTGTCTTGCCGGACTGAAGTGACAGGCGCACCGGAAAAGGCAGCATCATGTCCCGCTCCTCAGCTGTGGCGGGATCTACAATCACAGATATATCAGGCTCCGGATCTTCATCCGTTATGCTGACAAGAACCTCGCTGGGGTTGCCCAGTGTGTAGCCGCGGCTGGTGGGCGTGTAGGCGCTGTTGGCAACAAGGGTCGCCGTCATGCTGCGGTCAACCATGTCTATCTCGTTGTCGGCGATGTTCAGGCTGTAGCTGACGGCGCTCTCCCCGGCCGGCAGGGTCAGGTGCAGGCAGCGCAGCCCCGGCGCGCAACTGTCGGCATAGCTGGCTGTGGTCTGTCCGGCGGCCAGGGTTATCTGGTCGGTGCTGTCGGTTTGCCTTTCCTGCACGACGATGGTGACATCATCCTCCGGCGCCATGCTGGCAGTTACGGTGAAGTTGACGCCCCCGCCCTCGGTCACGCGGCTATGGTTGGCGGCAAGGGTGAGCTCCGGCCCGTCATTGTCCCGCAAGGTGACAAAGGCAGCGCTGGGGTCGCCTGTCCTGAAGTCATCGCCGCCGTGGATCGGCAGCTGAATCCAGACAACCCGGTAAGTACCGCCATCGTTGCTGACCTCGTCAATGTCATTGTCAAGCGTGGCAGCGGTGACGGTCAGCGAGGTCTTGCCAGCAAGCAGGGTAACCCTGGCGTTCCTCCCCTCTATGGGCAGGAAGTCACGATGGGCAGTGACATGGGCAAGGAAAACCTGATTCGCCGATGGCGGCCGGTCGGCAGAGATGATGAACAACACCTCATCACCCTCCTCATAAGTGTCTGCGGCGGCGACAGTCAGCACCGGCGGGTCGCTGCCATCTATGCGAACCGTGGCGCTGGCGGTAGCGGCGACCGTCGTGTAGCCGGAGCTAAGTTGCAGCGTCATCACTACCGAGCCGGTCGGCTCGTCTATGTCGTCATCAAGGGTGCCTATCGGAATCTCCCACTCAGACTGGTTGCGTTCCGCCGTTATGGTAAGGCGGGTCGCTTGATTGGGGCGAAAGTAGTCACCCATATAGCGGATATCGTAAACAACCCGCATTTCCGTGTCGGCGACATGCCGCAGTCCGGTGCGGTCACCCCTCGGGGTGTTGACAATGAAGCGCACCGGGTCGCCCTCGTTGACCGTACCTGTCCCCTTCGGCCTTATGCGGAGGAGAGGCACCTCGTCCACGCCAATCACATCAAAGGAGCCTGCGGCAGATGCAGTGAGCCCGCCGCCAACATAAGTGCGCCTGACCATGTCGTATCTCAACGTTCCTCGATTCGTGCGCAGGGCGTTGGTGCGCACCGGGTCAAACAGGACCGTCGCCATAGCGGTAGTTTCGTTGTAGTAGAAAGTGAACAGGGTGAACTTGATGGTGTGGGTCCAGTCGTCCAGGTTAAAGCCGACATTGCCGTGCAGGAAGTCGGGCGCGACGCTACCGGCAGTGACGGCGAGCGGCTGCTCGGCGCCACCGTCGGCGCCGTAGTAGCCGAAGGGGTCTTGGCTCATAACCAGATATTCATAGCGGATGTCCGGCGACGGCTCAGCTACCAGCGCGCCAAGGCTAAAACCCAGTTCCTGATCGTAGTTGGGCGTGTCCCGGACTGTCCTCGGCGATATCTCGCCCCGAGTGTTTTTCACTACGAAGAGGGTGGCGAAGGTGGCGCCGCTGCGCTCATAGTTGGTGCCCTCTTGCAGCTCCACCATGACACGGGTAGAAACGTTGCGGGCATTCTGTGTCTCCAGTTCCAGAGTCACGCTGCTTTGCCCGGCAGACAGCGTGATGGTTGTTGGCGACCTGCGAACAAGGACAAAGTCGGTGCCGACTACATCAATGTTGACAGTGCGCGGGTTGCGCGGCGGGTAGGAGGCATTGATGACGAAGCGGGCAAAGTCATCCTCGCGGGCAAACTGCGAGGCGGGTGCCAGGCTGAGTTGCAGCGGGCCGTCATCGTCAAGCACCGTGACACTCACGCTGCTACTTTCGCCGAACGTGTAGTCAGTCCCGCCTCTCGCGACCATGTAAACGACGAAGAAACCATCGGGTTCCATATAAGGGTCGGCCTTCAACGGCACGACATGTTCGCTGTAGGTGGAACCGTTCTGGTAAAACGTCAGGTGGCGGTCAGGCCCCAAAAGGCTTGAGGGGTCTTGCAGCACATCGCCCTCGTGGGCGACGAAAATCGGGATATTTACAGGAGGGCCCCCTGGCCTATAGGCCGGGGATGAAATCCTCAAACTCACTGCGCCGTCTTCCCCCACTTCGGAGGCGGTGGCGCTGATGCTGAACACGAGGCTGTCGTTGT
>JBPCXV010000009.1:0-5578 GCA_051008235.1 Pseudohongiellaceae bacterium
CTTGGCATCAACGTGCAGATATCGGCCATCAATGTAAACGGCGCTATTGCGGTGATGCTTCAGAATCGTGGCGTGTTTATTTTTTCCAAACATTAGAGTTTCAACCTTTTGTGTTCGCGGGCAATCATTTGTTCGATCACCGAAGTTTTAGAAGCGCGGGAATCACCCTTCTTGATTTGATGCGCAACGATAGCTTCGAGCTGTTCACCATGGGCGGTGGCCACTTGCGCAGATATGGGGTATTTGCCGGGGCGTTTGTTCATTTAAAAATTTAATCCTTTTCACTTGTAAGGGGGCACGATTATGGTACAGTGTCCCTACATTCACAAGGTAAATATTATGAAAGATTCACAATTAGTTCCCGGCCGCATGTTTAGCGATGATCCAAAAGTGGCCCAAGAAGCAAGCGATGAATACGACAAGCGAGCGCGTACAAGCCAAGAGCTAGAGCGATTGCGCCCCGACTTCGAAGCGTGCTTTGAAACCTTTGCAGATGACAACAACGTGTTGCTATCGCTGGAAGTCAACAACCCGGATATATACGGATGGGTGAAGCGCACCGCCGAAGTGTTCTATTGTTTTGGCCGCGGCGATCAACAGCGCGTTGATGCTGCCACTATGATGAACCACTTCCCCAACGGGTTATAACCATGAGTGATGATAAAAAAGATTTAGCCGTGCCCGAAGTGGTCGAAGTCGATGCGGCCGAGATGAAAGCCGTGCGCGAACTACAGCGCACCGAAGAATTGCATCAAAAGAGAATGCACGCATTAAGCCCGGTTGAGCTGTTGGCACAGGCGATGGATCGCGGTTTGGATGCTGACACGCTCGAAAAGTTTATGGACCTTAGCGAGCGGCACGAAGCCAACGAAGCCCGCAAGGCGTTTGCAGATGATAAGGCCAATTGCGAAGTGGAGATGCAACCCGTAGTTGCGGCCGCGGAAAACGATCACACCACTAGTTACTATGCGAAGCTTGGCGTGATCAACCAACAGATCAAACCGATCTATGGCAAGCACGGCTTCAGCGTTTCATTTGGCAGCGGTACCGCGACCACGGAAGGTGAAATCCGTGTAACCGCACGGCTACTTCACCGCATGGGCCACTATGAAGATTATGATTTGGATCTGCCGCCCGATCTAGCCGGGAAGGATGGCAACGCAAACAAGACGCCGATCCACGCGCGCATATCATCCACCACATACGGGCGCCGGGAAATCATCAAGGGCATCTTCAACATTTCGATCTTGTCAGAAGATGACGATGGCAACGCCGCGGGTGGAAGTGTGAGCAACATCACGGAAGAACAAGCCATTGAACTGCAAACTATGTGCGATCAAGGCGGCTTGAAAGCATCCATTGTGGCGCGTGAGTTTGGCAAGCAAGAGATTGCGATACTAAAAGCCAAGGATTTCGACAAAGCCAAGGCGCGTATTGAACAATTGATCAAGGCAAGGAGTAACCGCAAATGATCATCCATGAAGTAGAACAGAATAGCGAAGAATGGTTTGCGTTGCGTGCAGGCAAGCCCACAGCAAGCGAGTTTTCCAAGCTGGTGACTAGCAAGGGCGAACCATCGAAACAGTTAGAAGGCTATGCCATCCAGCTTGCGGCCGATGGTATCGCGGGTGAACCCGTAGACCGATGGGAAGGCAACCAATGGACCGAACGCGGCCATGAAATGGAAGACCGCGCACGCGCATCGTATGAACTAGATCACCCTGATCGTGTGGTGCAGCAAGTGGGATTCATCACCGATGATGCCGAAAGTATGGGCGCATCCCCTGATTCAATCATCCAGTGCCCGAAGTACGGCCGCGGCATCTTGGAAATCAAATGCTTGAAAGCCACCAACCACATCAAGGCGTGGATGTACTTCGAAAAGAACAGCCGCATGCCCACAGACTATGTGCAGCAAACACAAGGGCAAATGTTGGTTTCGGGGTTGGAATACAATGATTTGTATTTTTGGCACCCTAGTTTGCCGCCTTTGTTAATTCGGTCACACCCTGATGATGTGGTTGTGGCAGGATTAGAAATGCAATTAGATATATGCCTCACAAGGCGAGATGAAATTATGGCCATGCTTGAATTGCGTGGCGCCTAATCCAAAGCATCGCCAGCAATGGCGACCTTGTGAAGCCGGTTTGGTTTGGCCGGTTGGATACAAATAAACAAGCCGTGCCCGGTAGTCAGTGCCGGGGGCGCACCAGATTTTCACAAGGAGATGGTTCGATGACAGTCCGTTTTTTAGAAGTGCAAGAAGAAGGCTTTGGGAATGTCTTAGTTTGCGTTGGCCCGGAAAGCAACGAATGGTTGCAGAAACAGAAGCCGGGCAAACAATTCAAAGTGCAGATGAAAGCCAGCCGCAACCCTGACCACCACCGCAAGGCGTTCGCCATGTTCAAGTTGGTGATGGACAACCACCCGACATATCAAACCATTGATGATGTGTTGGTTGAGATGAAGGTGCGCGCAGGCCATTACAATGAATTCATCAAATCCGGCAACAGCAAGGTGGCTAAATACCTTCGCGAAATGGTTGGGGCTTTTGTGCCGGATGAAGATGATCAGGAACGCATGATCAAAATGATTGATCAGCTAGAACATCAAGCCAAGATGGTCTACATACCCAAGTCGATTAGCTTCGACAGTATGGGCCAAGAAGAGTTTGAAGAAATCTATGAGGCATGGATTCCAATAGCATGCAACATGATAGGGGTGGAAGATGAAGAATTACGTGCCGAACTTGCCCAATTCTGATGATGACAGAAGACAAGACAACCGACGCAAAGGCGCTGAAAACCGGCGTATTGAAACCTATGGGGGTGATCGCATCCTTGTGGCATTTATCCTTTTGGCTGCTGGTATGCTTATCGGCGGCGCATTCGGGTATTGGCTAGGATGATCATTAACCCGAACACCGGGCGCCCTTATGCGAAGAACTATTTTCGAGACTATGCGAGGGGTAAGCCGTGCTTGGTGCGGATCGCTGCCGAGTGTGGCCACGCATGCGCGAGCCAAGAAACAACCGTGCTTTGTCATCTCACCATGTCCGGGTTGAAGGGTGTGAGCATGAAGCTAAACGATTTGCTTGGTGCATGGGGTTGCTATACGTGCCACGGCATTCTTGATGGTGCGATCACGCCGCGTGGTTCGATCCCATCCGCAAATATTAAGCAGTGGCATCACGATGGTGTTGCCCGAACCCTTGACCGATTAGTGAAAGATGGAGTGTTAGCCTATGAGCTTTAACAAAGACCAATTTGAAAGTTTGATTCTAGATGCGCTAGAACCGATTGATGATGTGATTCGTGTGAGCGATAGCGCCTTGAATATGTTGTTAGGCACCGCGGCGCAGGAATCACACTTTGGCACCTACTTGCGCCAGCTAGGCAATGGCCCGGCATTGGGTGTGTTTCAGATGGAACCGGCCACGCATGATGATATTTGGCGCAACTTCATTGAATACCAACCCGGCATACAAGCCGCGCTTGATGGTGCGTTGGATGGTGCGATGGCTTACCGTGGCGGCCCGCAGGCTGAACGCATGGCGCATGATCTTCACTATGCCGCAATCATGTGTCGAATCCATTACTATAGAGTTCCCGAAGCGCTGCCCGCTTGGAATGATGTGAACGCTTTAGCCGCTTACTGGAAGGAGCATTACAACACTCACCTTGGCGCCGGTACCGTGGAAGAATTTGTTGAAAACTATAAATACTATGTGGAGTGATTGAGATGGAACAACGCCGAGTTGTAAGAGTGATGAACGATGTGCGCGCTATGGAAGCGCTCGCGGATGTGGCCAAAGTGCATTTGAAAAACATCAAGCGATCTTTGAAGTTTGCTTTGCGGGATAGTGATATCAATCCCGATGAAGTGAACATTGATGTGCTTGATGAGGCCGTGGCCGTGCTGGATGCCGCAGCGGATGCAGTGCATAGCCAATTAAACATTGTGGCCAACGCCCATGGTGTGCATGTGCCGGAAGATAACGAAGATGGCGGCATCATCGTGCAAAGCGGTGGCAGCAAAGGCGGCGGCGGCTAATGCTCGATAGCCCGTTATGGTCGCTATTCTACATAGCGGCCACGCTGGTGATGATGGGCTTCGCGTACTATTCGCGATCTGAATCCATTCAAAAAATGGGTTTGTATATATTCGTTACCAACATGATAAGCCACGGGGTGTTCGATACCGACTTGCGCACCCCAGTTTATCTAGCCATTGATGCGATTGGCTTCTTGTATGCCATGCGCTTAACCACCCGATTGAAATGCCGCGCTTGCGGCTACGTGATGACCATCTTCGCTGCCATGGTGTTCGCTCACAATTGGGCGGAATTGGGGTTGGTACATATCATTGCGGGCAACTTACTTTATCTGGCACAATTGGCCATCTTATGTAAATACGGAAAGCAGTATGGGAGGGCAGAACGATGCACCCGCGACGATAATCGCCGCAGAACGGACCCCTTCTATCGCTTCGGTGTTCTTCTAGCATGGAAGCGGTAGAAGCCCTTACATTCTCATTTGCCACCATGGTGCAGATTGTCACCTTGGTGGTTGCCGCGGCCGGTAGCTGGTTTTACCTTCGCAGCAAATTCGAATCCAACGCCACCGCCTTGAACCACGTCACCACCACGCTGACCACCCTAGATAAAAAACTCGATAAGAAATTCGACGCGATCAGCACCGACATGGAAAAGCAAAGCAAATCCATCATCAAGATAGAAGCCCATGGCAGTGTGATGGAAGAACGCATAAGCAACTTGAGCGAGCGCGTTAACGCAATGGCAGGCCCACGCCGATGATGGCTAAAACTATTGGCGCCGGTGTTGCCACTACTGTGACCGCGGCCGCTATCATCGGGCTTTGGTCAGTGGGCGGCTTTGTAACAAACCAAGCGTATGCCGAAGATCAACACAAGCTTGATACCATCATTGAACTACTCACCTACACGCAAGAGCGCAAGGCGTTGGTTTCAAAGATCAGCAACTTGAATGGTGATGTGTCTGATGCCAAGGCATATTTGGATGCCACCGATCCTGATGCCGATATCTATACCGCCCGGCATTCACGTTGGAATCGCTTGAACACCGATTTGACAAACGCCACGCTTGCGCTAGATGAACTAGACATGGAACGCGCCGCGCAATGAGTATTCTAGCGGGCATCAAAGCTTTCATGGGTGGTGGCACCGGCAAAGAAATCGTGGGCTTCATTCGTGACCGATTCCCGGCCAAGCTATCCGAAGCGGAAATGATGCAGTTGCAGCAAGCCGCGGATGAGATGGATCGAGCGCACGAAACCAAGCTATTGGAGTTTGCGCAAAAGCAAGATGAATCCTTCAATGAGCGCACCATCCTGATGGAAGGCACCGCCAAGGATTTGCAGCAATTCGGATTCTTGGGAAAGATCGTTGTGTTTCTGCGCGGATTGTTCCGGCCAACGTTCGCTTATTTCACCATGTATTTAGATTTTCTATGGTTCACGGGTGACACCACCGGATGGACTGACCAACAAAACACGGCTATGATCGTGATCAACATCATTGTGCTGGTGTTCTTCTTCGG
>JBPCXV010000010.1:0-5622 GCA_051008235.1 Pseudohongiellaceae bacterium
GCCGACGCCGCAGGCGGCGGCTCGGTAACCGTCACAGTAATAGCGTTGGTCGTGGTGACCGAGTAGCCGGTGCCGGCATTCAGCATCAGTGAAACATCGCCCTCGCCGGGGTCGCCCGCCTGAGTCAGCAGTGTCACTGCTATCGCGGCGCCATTTGCCGGCAGGTCTGCCGTCTCGGGCAACGGGTCGGTGGCGACTGAATCGCCTGTCTGGGCCACTGTGAAGCCAATCGGCAGCGCAATGCGCATGGTCCTGTCATCGTTGTAGTGGTTCGGCGCGGCGGTCGCGGTGATGTTGAACACGGCATTGCCGCCCTCCTCTACCGACGCAGCCGCAGCCGCAACGGACATCCCCGGCGCGGCAACTGAGTGGATAAGCACCAGACACTCGCTTGAATCATCGCCGTCCCTGCCCGACGCTGGAAACACATCGCAGTTGCTGGTGCGGGGGTTTGCGGCGGTGCCATTGCCTTTGCCCTGTCCCTTGCCCGTCTGCACCAGCGTGTAGGGGGAATCGGCCTGGGCGGGCGAGCAGGGGCTGACGCTGGTGCTGCCATGGCAGGTCACTTCAATGTAGTAGGCGCCTTCATTTTCGGCGCCATAGGCATTGGCGGTATTGACGACATAATCAGCCGAGGCCTGACCGCCGGGGAGCATTACGGTTACGCCGTCCCTCTCAAAGTCACTGTCGGCCGCATAGTTGTGTGCGTCCGCTATGCCGTAGTTCAGCCGGTCGCCGGCGCCGTCGGTAATCACATCCGTTGACAGCCGCCCTATATTCACAGCCAAAGCCCCGCTGGAAATGGCATCGGCGGTGAGCGTATAGACAATCGCATCGCCCTCGCAGACGCCGGCCTTGTCCGCCACCTTGGCGGCGGGGCACAGCTTGTTGCCGCTGGTCTGGCCGGCATAATCAACCGTGATGACCGGGATGTCCTTCACGGTTACCGTGCCGGTACCCGTGCCGGTATAGTCCGTGCTGCCGCCGAGCGTTACGGTAATGGTGCCATCGGCGATGTTGCCGTCGCTGTGGCGGAAGGCCACGGTAGGTATGGTTACCTCCGCCGAGGTGCCGCTCACCGCTATGGTTACTGTGTCGGGCGGGCTGGCGCCGAGGAACAGGCCGGCGCTGTTGGTGACCGCCAGCCTGACTGTCAAATCGGCATCCACCATTACGCTGCTGGTAACAGTAAAGGTGGCGTCACCGCCCTCGGCCACATCGGCGGCATTGGCGATGCTGATGACCGGCAGGCCTGCCATCGGTTCATCAACCGACACAGTGGCCGCGCTGGGCGCGCCGACTGAATAGCGGGGCGGGGTGTCGGTGCTGGCGTCAAGCGTCAGTGACACATGGCCGGCACCGGCATCGCCCTCCTGAGTGGGGAGGGTGACCGGCACTGTGGTGCCACCGGCAGCAATAGTCGCCATGGTCGGCGCCGTGCCCATCAGGGACATGCCGGAATCGCCCACTGTAATGCTAATCGGCAGACCGGCGAGGGCGGTTCTGTCGGCGTTGTAGATGTTCGGCACACTGCTGGCGGTGATGGTGAATACGGCATCGCTGGTCTGATTTACCGCATCGGCGACGGCGGCTACCGACATAGCCGATGCGGTCACCGGATGAATGGGCGCGAAGCATTCGCTTGGGTCATCGCCATTGCTGCCGCCGGCCGGCGAGCAGTTGTTGACATTGTCGCCGCCGGCGTTGGTCGGGTCGCTGCCCTTGCTCAGCACGACGAAGGTGTAGCTGTTGATGGTGCCGTCGCTCAGGCAGCTGGTCTGATCGCCATCAAGGCAGACAACCTCAATGAAGTAGCCGCCATCGCCATTGTCGCCAAAGCCGTTCTCGGTGTTGATGGTATGGGTGCCGCTGTTCTGGCCGCCGGTGATGGTCACGGTGCGGTGGCCGTCATCTTCGGCACCTAGCACATAGTTGTGCGGGTTGGTGATGCCGTAATCGCAACAGCTGTTGGCGCCGGCCGACAGCCGTCCTATGCGTACATCCAGATCCGTGGCGGGGGCGGCATCGGCGGTGAGCGTGAAGACGATTGCATCGCCCTCGCAGACGCCGGTCTCGCCGGTGGCGGGGCAGGTCTTGCCGCCGTTGGAGAGGCTGGCATAGTCGGCGCTGATGACCGGGATGTCCTTCACGGTTACCGTGCCGGTGGCGGCGTCCGCATCCGAGGTGACCATGTAGCCGCTGCTGGTGCCCAGCGCCAGCGTGATGGTGCCATCCATGATGGTGCCGCCGGTGCCGGTGCCGAGGGTGGCCTCGGTGGGCACGGTTACCGTCCATGAGCTGGCGTTGTTGGTCAGCGTTACCGAGGTCGGTGCGCCCGTGCCGAGGAAGGTGCCGGTGGCGTTGGCGGCGGTGATGGCGACGGTGAGATCATTGGTCGGGGTGCCCTCGGCGGCGGAGATGGTGAAGCTGGCATCACTGCCCTCGGCCACATCGCCGTCGCCGGTGACGCTGAGGGTCGGGTTGTCTATGGTGGCGGCATTAATGGTGATGCTGTGCGTGGCGGCGGGGTTGCCATTGCCGGCCGCATCGGTGAAGGCATCGGCGGCGATGGTCAGCGTTGCCGTGCCCGGGGTGGCGGGGGCGGTATAGCGCACCGTCAATGCGGTGTCGGTGGGCGCTTCGGGGGTGCTGAAAGTGCCGGTATCAAAGCTGACATCGGCGGGCGCCAAGCCTACGGCGGTCTCGCTGCTGGTGATGGTGATGTCAATGCTCTCGCCGGCAATCACAGTGGCCGGGTCGGGCGTGATGGTGATGGTCGGCGGGGTAACATCAATGCCGCCAATCACGCCGCTCACCGCCGAGCCGATATTGCCGGCGAGGTCGGTTGAGAAGAAGCAGGAGTATCGGCCGTTGTTGGCTTCATCGGTGAGCGGTAAGTCATCCCCTTCGGTGTAGTCGGCGGTGCCGCTGGTCAGGGTATGCGAGCAGGTAGTATCAGCGTTGCCGCGCCACTTCATCACGGTGGTGCCGTCGTCGTTATCCACGGCGCTGTAGATTTTTGACATGGCCGGGTCGTTGTTGGCAGGCTCGGTGATGGTGACCGTCGGTGCGGTGATGTCAATGGTAATCGGCAGGCCGGTGGAGTCGGCCGCCGTCTTGCTGCCATCGGTATGCGTGGCGACGATAGTCCAGACGCCCTCGGCCAGTGTGCCCAGGGTGAGGTCTATGGTCTCCAAAGCGCCGCCGACCATGCCCTCTACGGTGACATCAGTCTCAGTGTCATGGCTTGCCGTCACCAGCACCGTGGCGCCGCTGGCGACATCGGTCACCGTAATGGTCGGCGTCTGATCGCTGGTGATGTCGTCGCTGTCTGTGCCTATGACGCCATAAATGGCGTTGGTGTTGCTGCTATCGGAAATCGCCGCCAAATCCACAACGGGTGTTGATGAGGCGGCGACGCCGCCCGCAGTGGCGATTACCACCGGGGCGCTGGCGATATTCGCGTTGCTGTCCGCATCGGTGAATACATTTCCGGCGATAGAGATGGTCGCGGTGCTGACATTGGCACCGGCGGTGTAGGGGATGGTATAGACAAGACCAGAGACCTTGGTCAGCGTGCCCAGGGTGCCGCTGCCGCTGAAGCCGATGTCGCTCGTCATAAGGTCGGTGGCGGCTACCTCGGTGAGGGTGACAGTGATAGTAGTAGTGGCGCCGAATTCAATGCTGTCCTCCGCTGCGACCAGGGTGGCGACGGGGGCGAGTATGTAAATCTCTATCTCCAGTGTGGCGGTTGAGGGACTCCTGCCGCTCTCGGTTTGGGTGGCGGTGATGGTCCAGACGCCGTCCTCTTGTTCGGTAGGAGTATCGCTGCTCAAAGCGCACACGTTCCCCGAGACATAATTCTTGCCGGAGTCGGAACTGCGTTCGCAACCGCCGTCTGCAGGGTCGTTGTTGAATGTCACAGAAGAGGTAGCGCCAGTTGCCGTTATTGTTACTCTCCTCCGGGCGACGCCCAGGTCTTCCCTGCTGGCCAGAATAACGACCTCCGCACCACTCACCAGGCCGCCGAGGTTGAATGTCGGCGTGCCGTCAGTGGTGATGTTGTCGTCCTTGCTGCCGCCGTTGGAGGCATCGGCCAGCACTATGCCCGGTGTGGCAGACTCGGCCGGGGCCGCTTCCACCGTAGCCGTGGCGGAGGCGTTGGTGCTGCTGGCCCCGTAGCCGACGCCGGTGGTCAGCGTCAGCACCAGATCGCCTGTGGCCATGCCTGTGGTTACCGTGACCGTGGCGGCGGTCGCGCCGACGGCCATGCTGACTGTGGGCAGGTTGGGCACTGCGGTGCCGTCCTGCGTGGCGCCGATGGTGAGGGGCAGCGGGGCGAGGCCGTTGGCGTCATAGAAGTTGGGCGGGCTTGCGCCGGAGATGGTGAAGCTGATCATCTCTCCCGCCGTCACTGAGACCTCATCGGCGGCAACGGACAGGGTGAGCTCGCGGTACGAGCGCACATTGACGAAGGATTCGCTGTCGTCATTGTCGTCCGCGCCGACAGTGGAGGGGGTGTCCGTAAAGTAGTAGGCCCGGCCTTGTATGCTGAGCTTGCCACCCGTTGCATCGGGGCAGTTGGCATTATTACTGTTATTACTGGTATCCCGACAAATGGCTTCTATGAGGTAGCCGCCATCGTTTTCCGCGCCATACAGGTTTCTCATCACTCTCTCGTAGGTGATGCTGCTGGTGCCCGCCGGGATGGTCTCTTCTATCTCCGGGCTGGGGTCGTTGGGGGCGCTCTCGTGATAGGAATAAGGATTGGTCAGGCCCAGGTCGTTAAAGCCGCCGCCCGCCGACGCGCGGCCAATCCGCACTATCGTATCCGCCGCGGGCGTCGGCGTGGCGGTGATGGTATAGACAATGGTGTCGCCCTCGCAGACGCCTATGCCGGGGAAGATCCTGCCGTAAGGGCACTCGGCGGAGTTCGGCATGGCACTCGGCCTGGCCTTGCTGTTCCAGTCAATGGTGATGGTCGGCACATCCTGCACGGTTACCGTGGCGACCTCCGTGCCATCGGAGGGCACATCATAGCCGTCGCCATCGGTGAGGGTGACGGTGATGACGCCATCAACGCCGGTTACGCCATCACCGGCGGCTATGGTGGGTATGGCTACCGTCGCCGTGCTCGCGCTCGCCGTGAAGACTGCCATCGTGGGCGGGCTGGCGCCGAGGAAGCTGCCGGTGGTGGCTGCCGCCGTCAGCGTTACTGTCAGGTCGGCGGCGGGGGCGGGGGCGGCGGTGAGGGTGAAGGTGGCGTCACTGCCCTCGGGGACTGAATCAGCATCGGCTATGGTGATTCTGGGGTCGCCGCTGGGGACCGGCGGGTTGTTGGAGATGGTGATGGTGAGTTCATCGGCGCTGGAAAGCGTCTTGGTGCCCACTTGCTGGGTGGCGCTGATGTTCCAAGTGCCGAGGCCAGGGAAATTAGTAGAATGGAGTGTACAGATGCCGGTGTTCGGTGAAGAAACCGTGCCATCTTCACGGAGTATGTCACACCTCACTAAGTCCGGGTCGGCAAACGTCACATCTATCTCTGTGACGCCCGCCCCGACGACAACTTCGTTCTTCCTGACCCCAAAGGCAGTAACCGCTTGACCGGTAGGGTATGTGGCG
>JBPCXV010000011.1:0-6351 GCA_051008235.1 Pseudohongiellaceae bacterium
GGTTGCCCCTAACGGCGCCTATCTCAGTTTGTCAGCCTGGCTGCCTAATGCCTACGACATGGTGTTCTCCATCCAATTTGGCCTGCTGCCCTTCTGTCCGGCGCTCATTCCGGCAACTTATGGCTGGTGGCAGTTGTTGAAAAGGCACGGTATGCAAATCGGTGTTGCCTTGCTTATGGCTCTGCCCTATTTCGCTTTTATGGCCGGATACACGCTTGTTCGGGACGGGCTTAATTACGGCCCGCGTTACATGGCGGCGATACTGCCATTGCTGCTGGTCGGGATTATCGGCTTTCTTGCTTATGCAAGGTTATCGCGCACTTCTACCCTGGCAATGTGGGGCCTGCTGGCGATATCCTTCCTGATAAGCGCAAGCGGCGCCATAGCAAGTTGGTACTTCCGCGCCTGGCATCCTGTTGAAGGGTTGTTTGGTTTGTGATTTTTGTTGGCAGCGATTAGCCCTGCAAGGTTTCCACTATGAGTAGAAAAAGAAAGACACGGCAAAAAGCGCGCCCTGACCAACGGGCAAGAGTGCCAACGCAGGTCACCCTCCGCCGAGAACACATGATTTACATGCGGTTGCTGGTTATTGTTGCAGCGCTCTACATTGCGTTCATTACCGCCTATGTAGGTGATGATGCCCGCATCAGCCTCCGGCAAGTATGGAACTTCATCAACGGCGATGGCATGACATTCAATGTGGGCGATAGGGTGCAGGCATTTTCACACCCGACCTGGTTCTTGTTGCTCAGTTTTGTTACGGCTATTACGCGGGAGCTATCCGTTACCACACTAATGGTCAGCATCAGCCTGTCTTCCGCCGCCGTTGCTTTGCTGCTGGCAGTGGAGCGGCGCGCCCCGCCATTGGTCGGGAAGAGCAAGCTGGGGGGGGGGCTGACACCGGTGCTGTTGCTATTTTTCAGCTATGCGTTTTGCGAATACATGACATCGGGCCTGGAAAACCCGCTGTCATACTTCCTTGTCGGGTTATTGTTGTGGTTCATTGCGACGGACAAGTTGGCACAGCATACAACACAACATCTAACACAACATCGCCGCTGGATGTTTCTCATCATGGCCTTGCTGGTGCTGAACCGGTTTGACTATGCTGCGCTGTTTTTGCCGTTGGCCATTCTGTTGTCATTCACCTCTTCCAGCGATGCAAACCGGTCAAACATATCGGCTCCCAGTAGCAGCTTCACCAAACTGCGGCAAGCGCTTAAAGACTTGATGCGCGACTTGGCAAACGATGTCTGGCCGGGTGCGGCTGTACTGCTTGCTTGGTTCGCTTTCTCTCTGGTTTATTTCGGCGCACCTTTCCCAAACACTTTCTACGCCAAGATGGCCACCGGCTATCCGTTGGCGGAAGTGCTGGAACGCGCCGTGAATTATTATGTGGCAACGCTGAAAAACGATACTATCAGTCTGGTCATTATTTTGGTTGGCTTGCTGTTGTCGCTGGCAAATGGCAGCCGAGTGCTGCTGGCGCTGGCAGCGGGACAGTTGTTGTATACGGTGTTTCTTCTCAGTGCAGGCGGCAGCCACATGGAGGGAAGGTTTTTTGCCGTGCCTGTGTATCTGTCGGTGGGGCAGATAATTCTTGCGCTTGCCAGCAAGGGCAAAGTCAGCCTGCAGCCATTCCGACCCTGGATTGTCCCGGGCCTGTTGCTGCTTGGGCTTGGGTTAGGGATAGGTGCGCCACGCTACCCTTTCATGGCGACCACGGGCGACACTGCCCAGGATGCTATTCCCGGCGCCACCCATGTCGTTAACCTAAGACTTAACCAATACCCCAGATTTGGCTTACTGTCCCGCAATCGTGAAGCCTGGCCGCAGATTGTGGACCAGCCTGAAGAGTTTCCGAAGTACTATAAGATAGATGGCGACTGGTTAGGGGAAACATCCTGGTCAGGTCCCGGAGAATATCTGATTGATGACTTCGCGCTAGCTGATCCATTCCTCGCCAGGCTTCCTGCAATTCAACATGAGGGTTGGAGAGTCGATCATCACTTCAGAAAACCGCCGACCGATTACGGCAACTACATGGTGGGAAAGGTCAAGGAACTCCCCGACCAAAGCCTGAACGGCCTTGCCCGGGATGTGCTGCTTGCCATCCGCGGCGACCTGTTCACCAGAGAGAGGTTTGCAGCCATCTGGCGCTTGAATACCGGCCATTATTCCGATGTGGATATGAGCAAGTATGCAGACCCGACAATCTATGTTCCCGTACAATCGTCAGATACTATGCTCATGGCGCTGTCGCTTCTGAACTCCAGTACCAAGCCAGACGGGTATGCGTGGTTTCAATCGGGCGTAATCAACTTCGACCGCAACCTGCACATAGAAGTTGATCAACCTCAACGCGCCTCATATCTGCAACTAAGCCTGGGCCGCGGCCACGCCTACGAAATTTATGTCAATGGCAATCTGCTAACAACCATCCCAGCCTCCGAACCGCCGCTAGGGATAGTGCTGAACCACACCCTCCGCCTGCCCAAGCCCATGGTGATGCGTGAAGTGGAAATACGCGCCATGTCTGGCAAGGGAAAATACGTGCTGGGGCATCTGCATTTGAGGTAGCAACGACCGCATCAGTTTATGCCCACACCTGGCTGGCTTTGTGCTGCAAATTCCCTGGAAGGGTGGCAAACTATTTCATTGCGAAATAGGCTGGGTATGGCTATGATGCGCGTTGCTTTGAAATATGGCTAACCTTGGAGGATAGGTGATGAGATATGTTGTGACTGGCGGGTGCGGCTTCATTGGCTCCCATGTTGTTGAAATGTTGCTTTCAAAAGGCAAGCAAGTTGCGGTTATTGACAAGATAACGACCCGCAGAGCAACTGACCAAGCCCTATTCGGCGGCGAAGTGCAGCATTTCTACATGGATATCAGCGATCCGCATCTAATGGAGAAGGCGCTCTTGCCGGGTGATACCGTAATCCATTTGGCGGCGCAGTCGCATGTTGATGTCTCTTTCAAAAACCCTGTGCAAACTACTGTGTCAAATGTTGTCGGCATTCATAGCTTGTTAGCCGCATGCGTTAAAAAGCAGGTGAAGAAAGTCATAGTAATGAGCACCGATGAAGTCTATGGCTCGGCTGAACATCTGGTTGATGCCAGGCAACTGGACCCGGCCAACCCCTACAGCGCATCCAAGGCCGCCGCCGACATGATTGCCAGTGCCTATCAAAAAATGCACCCCGAAATGCCCATAACAATTTTGCGTTCCAACAACATTGCCGGCCCCGGGCAATTCATCAACAACATCATTCCACGATTTTCGGTGCTGGGTCTGCTGAACCGAAAGTTCACTTTGCACGGAGACGGGTCTGCCCGCAGACGCTATCTGTGGGTTAAGGATGCGGCGCTGGCAATTTATCTGCTGGCTGAAAAGGCCAACAAAAACCGCATCTATCACATCGGCCAGGAGGAACCCTTTTCCAACCTGCAGATTGCCGAGAAAATTGGCGCTTATTTGGGATTGAAAGATTACCTGTCCTTTGAAAAAGACCGCTTGATAAACGACACCATCTATCCGGCAGAGAGCACTGCCATGCAGCGCGATTTCAATTGGCAACCAACCCGAAGCCTGGATGATTTCCTGCCGGAAACAATTGAATGGTACAGAACGCATCTGGATGATTTTCGGGACCTGGTTTGACCTTTTTTATCTGACAGGTAGTGGTAGTATCACAACCCATGAGCAGAAAGAAAAAATCCCGCCGCAGGCGAACATCGCAACACCAGCAAGGTATTGAACCGCCCAAGCCAATGCTAATGCCCGCGGCCGGCAAGCATGGCGTCTGGTGGACTCCGGCCATGTTGACCGGCGCCTTTATCTTCCTTTGCATCGCTACCGCACTGTTCCGGCTCTACTACACCACCGAAATTATGACCATCACCGGGGATACTCTCCGGTTGATTATCCATGGTATCTATGTGAATCAGCAGGGTCTCTCTGCAGCAGGTCAATCTCTGACTGACCAGAGCGAAATATATGGACGGATAGCATGGTCTTATCTCCCGTGGAATTACCCGGCAATTGCACTGTTGTTTTTCACTCTCATCAGTAAAACCTTGCCGACTCTGTTCTTTGCCAAACTGATACTAACCGCGATTGAGGCTTGCAATGCATGGCTGGTGTATCGGTTCAGCGGCAATCGCTGGTTAGGGCTTATTTACTGGATGTCCCCTGTCTCTATGTGGTGGGCTTCCCATGAAGGACAATTTGAGCCGCTACAGAATCTATTTGTACTGCTTGCCCTTGTGTTGCTCGCACGCCGGCCGGCGTGGTCTTTGGTAATGTTGGCGATAGCAATTCAGGTCAAACTCACAGCGGGAGCCTTTCTGCCTTATTTTGCTTATCGCATTTATAAAGATTATCGGGAAGATATGATTAAAATTGCCGCCGTGTTTGCCGCCGGCTTTATCCCAACTCTGATAACCATGTATTTTTATCCGGCGCTATCCCAGATATTCTCAACATTGGAAACACTTGTTTATAACCCGTGGTATTTTGATTTTAGCAATCGGGCAATGGCCGGTGAAGTGCCTGCAACTATCTGGTTTGTTGACCAACTTGTTTCCAGCCTGTTGTTGCTTGTCTTGCTGGTTTGCATTGCAACTCAACGGTTAAAGTTCCACTACGCCCCGCCTCTGATATTCATGCTGTTTGCCGCATTCAGCACCAAGTTCCTGGGTTGGTATTGGCTGGTGCTAATGCCCTTTCTGCTTGTTATCCCCAATCATCGGCTTCGCCTGCAACTGTTTGCACTGTCATTCCTGATTGATATTAGTGTATATTACGAAATGCTTGGCCTGCTCGGCAGCAATCTTGATGACTACTATGCAGGTATAGGTGTATTTGATAATCTTGGAAAATTGTTCAACATCTACTAGGAGGCTTGCCGGTCTTGCATAGCTTATGAGCAGGAAAAACAAAAAGAGAAAAGCGCGGCCTGACCTGACGAGGGCGAAGGCAAAACCTGCCGCCACCTTCCTTGCCTGGGCTGAAGCCTTTGAACAAAAAACAGCCATCCACCCTGCCGGCCTGTGGTTGTTGTTCGCGCTGGTGTTGCTCCTGCCGCAGTTCTTCGGACCAAAAGTAGGAGGGATTGACCCCAAACAACTCCCGTTGCTGGATAATATCGGTCATGCCACTGTTTTTTTCACGGATGAACCGCACTATATGACTCTCATCTCCAGCATCATCAACGATGGCGATCTGGATGTTAAAAATAACTATGCATCAACTCACAGTGGCGGCATTGACTCAGGCATTCGGTTCAAGCGCGACCCGATGTGGCACCATAGTTACTTCTACTTGCCGGAGGGTTATCACTGGTGGCAGGAATTGGTAGAGGGTAATGCAAATGGGTATCCCTCGTTTTTTGCCAATGCCGAACAGGGCGGCATTTCTTTCAGATACAAACCGGAGTATGCACACCTTGCAGACTTGCCGGAATACTCTTGGCACCCGCCCTATATGGCAATACTCGGCTATCCGTTCTTGCGGATGTTCAAGGACAGCCCTCTGCTTGAACCGGCGGCGATATTCCTGAGTTATTTGGTAACCTTGCTTGCGGCCGCTTTTACCTATTGGTGTTTTGGCCGCATCACGCAATCGGTTCTGGTTCGGTTCACTGCGGTTGCACTCATCTTTTTGGCATCACCGATTTGGCATTACACCAGAACGTTGCTCACTGAACCGTATATTGCCGCCTTTCTGATGTGTGCGTATGCGTGTTTCTGGCGAGGTGAATCGCTTTACATCAAGTATCTGGCCGCGGGGGTGTTTATCGGGCTTGGGATGTTGATGAAGAACTTTGTGGTTCTTGCTATGTTGCCCATGTTTTATCTGGTACTACGCAGCAAACAATGGCAGCCGTTTGTGGCGTTGTGCGTTGGTCCATTCCTCGGCGGATGCGCCGTACTTTTCTGGTACTACCTGCAAACAGGTAGCCCGTTCATCACACCAACCGGGTCGGCAACTGATCCTAATGCGCCAGGGGACTACTACCTGACCTTGTCCGTGTTCCTGCCCACCGCCTACAACATGATGTTCTCCCTCCAATATGGCCTGCTACCCTTCTGCCCGGCGCTCATCCCGGCGGCTTATGGCTGGTGGCAGTTGCTGAAAAGGCACGGCAAACAAGTCGGCGTAGCCTTGCTTATGGCTTTGCCATACTTCCTGTTTTTCACTATTTACACCGGCACCCCCGATGGGCTCAACTACGGCCCGCGCTACATGGCGGCGATACTGCCACTGTTGCTGGTTGGCATTATCGGGTTTCTTGCCTATGCAAAACTGCCGCGCACTTCTACTATGGCGATGTGGGGGCTACTGGC
>JBPCXV010000012.1:0-53471 GCA_051008235.1 Pseudohongiellaceae bacterium
CCCCCCCCCCCCCCCCCCCCCCCCCCCCCCCCCCCCCCCCCCCCCCCCCCCCCCCCCCCCCCCCCCCCCCCCCCCCCCCCCCCCCCCCCCCCCCCCCCCCCCCCCCCCCCCCAACCCCTTTTGGTAAATTAATTGAAAATATTTCTTGGCTATCCATGCTTTCTTGCTGTGGCAGTCATATAAGAGGGACAAGGTAGCGGAAAGTCGCAGATGGCAAGGGTTTCGGGCATTTTCGCCTCTTGTTCACTGTATTGTAGTAAAAACGAGTATCCCTATTACTCCCCATGAATCCGGCGCAAATAGCGTATATGCCGATAGTCGGTGGACATCCCTTTTTTGAAGGTGCCCGTTTCAGAATTGTTCTGCCTTGAGTGCCATCAGGGTGTCTGAACCGGCCTGAATTTCTTGTAGCAGGCTGGTGCTGCGGGGTAGTAATCGGGCGAAGAAGAATTCGGCGGTTTTGATTAGTCCATCGCAGTAGTTGGTGTCGTAGCGGATGGTGTTTGGGTTTAGTGCGGCGCTCAGGATTTTTAGCCACATGAATGCGTAAAGGTTCAGACCCATTAGTTCCATGTAGGGGTAGGATGCGGCTCCTACTTCGTCGGGTTGGGTTTTGCTGTGTTGGATTAGCCATTTGGTGGCTTGTTGGAGATGGTCTCTGGCTTCGCGCCAGATGGGCTCGTGGTGTTTGAAGTTGGACAAGGGCTTGGCCTGGTCTGATGTTATGAAAGCATCCCATTCTTGTATGAGTAGCTTGAGCAGGGTTCCGTTGCAGCGGACTGTTTTGCGACCGGCTAAATCCAGTGCCTGTACGCCGTTGGTGCCTTCGTATATTTGTGCGATGCGGGCGTCCCGTACATTTTGTTCTAGCCCCCATTCGCTGATGTAACCGTGTCCGCCGAGTACTTGCTGGCCTAGCACGCAGGCTTCAAAGCCGCGGTCGGTGCAATAGGCTTTCTGCACCGGAACTAACAGTGCGATGAGTTGTTCGGCCTTTTCTCTGGCGGTGGCATCGGGGTGGAATTGCATGATGTCTAGCTGGCTGGCGGCGTACAATGACAATGCGCGACCGGCCATGATGTTGGCGCGCATGGTGAGCAGCATGCGGCGCACATCCGGGTGGACGATGATGGGATCGGCGGCGTTGGCTGCGTTTTGTTTGTCGTCTTTGACGGGTGAGCGGCCTTGCAGGCGGTCCTTGGCGTAGGCGGCGGCGAGTTGGTAGGAACTTTCGGCCAGGCCGTTGCCTTGTTGGCCCATTGACAGCCGTTCGTAGTTCATCATGGTGAACATATTGGCCAGGCCTGCGTTGGGTTCGCCGACGAGGTAGCCTTTGGCGCCGTCAAAATTCAGGACGCAGGTTGCCGAGCCCTTGATGCCCATCTTGTGTTCGATTGAACCGCAGTCCAGTTGGTTGCGCTCGCCGGTGAGATTGCCTTCGTCATCGTGCAACATCTTCGGCACCAGAAACAGGGAGATGCCCCGCGACCCGGCAACTGCATCCGGCATTCTGGCCAGCACCAGATGAATGATGTTTTCGGCGAGGTCATGTTCGCCGGAAGTGATGAAGATTTTGGTGCCAGTGATGGTGTAACTGCCATCGGGCTGGGCGTCGGCGCGGCTTCTGATTAGGCCGAGGTCGGTGCCGGCGTGAGGTTCGGTGAGGCACATGCTGCCGCACCATTGACCGGCGTATAGTTTGGGCAGATAGGTTTGTTTGAGTTCGGCGTTGCCGTGTCGGCTGAGGGTGAGGGCGGCGCCGGTGGTGAGTATGCTGTATAGCGCGAAGGACGAGTTGGAGCCGAACAGCATTTCTTCAATGAGTGCGGACAGCATCTTGGGCATGCCTTGTCCGCCGAATTCAACATCGCCGGTGAGGCCTTGCCAACCACCTCCAACGAATGTTGCGAAGGCTTCTTTGAAACCCTTTGGCGTGGTGACTATGCCATCAACGAGTTGGCAGGATTCTTCATCGCCGTTCTGGTTGATGGGAGCCAACACGTCCTGGGCGATTTTTCCTGCTTCGGTGAGGATGGCTTCCATGAGGTCGGCGCTGACTTCGGCGGTGTCCGGCATGACGGCGAAGGTTTGCTCTGCTGCAAATACTTCTTGTAGCAGGAAGTTCATGTCTGTTAGTGGTGCGTGGTATTCGGCCATCTGCTGGTGCCTCTTGGGTAAGCCGGGGTGCTGTGGGGAATTATAAGCGAAACGGGTTACCGATGACTATACTGCTTATAGAAGCATTAACCACACGGCGAGAATCAAATCACATGGGCTGGAAAATTGCGTTGCCGATTCAGTGTCTGGTTTGCGGGTTGCCTGCGAATGCCAGCCTTAGTCTGTGTGCATCTTGCGCCGATGCCCTGCCGTGGCAGCCGCAGGGTTGCTTGCGTTGCGGGGAGGTGTTGCCGGAGGTCTCGTTGTATCAGGGTGTTTGTGGCGACTGTCGGGTTCGCCCGTCGGTCATTGATCGTTGCCAGAGTGCACTGTGTTACGAAGCGCCGGTGGACACGCTGGTACAACGCTTCAAGTTCCGCGCTGATTTTGCTTGTGGCCGGGTGCTGGCCGAGTTGTTGACCCGGTGCATGAGCACGCAGTACAAACAACACGAACAATACGACGACACCAGAACAGGTGCTTTGCTTGTGCCCGTACCTTTACATCCATCGCGCCAGCGCAGGCGTGGTTTTAATCAAGCCCGCGAACTGGCCAGGCCGCTTACCCGCGCACTGGGCATTCCGTTATCGCTATCGGTTTTGAGCCGTAGTCGGCGCACGCACACCCAGTCTGAATCAAGCTCGGCTGGCGAGCGCAGACGCAATCTGCGTAATGCCTTTCAGGCGCACAAGGTGGGTTTGGTTGGGGTCAACAAGGTGATACTGATTGATGATGTCATTACCACCATGAGCACCGTGCTGGCCGCCGCCGATGCACTCAAGCGGGCGGGGGTGAGTGAAGTTGAAGCGTGGAGTGTGGCGCGGGTTAATCAGGCTGGCAGGAATTAGAACTGATACTTGATAGCACCGTAAGCAACGCGACCGTTTTGATCAAGGATGCGGGTGCTTGAGTTGAGGATTTGCGCGGTTTTTTCGTTGAATATGTTTTTGATACCGAAGGAGATGATTGCGCGGTCGTTTGCACCGGTGGTGACGCTGTAGCCGTATTGCAGATCTACGGTGGTGATGTTATCTACCAAATCGTTTATGGCTTCCATGTCCAGTTCGCCGATGTTTTCGCTGGAATCAAAGTAGTTGGTGATGGCGCTTGCGGTGTGGTTGCCGAATTGCCAGCTGAGCATCAGGCTGCTTTGTAACTCGGGGCTGACTACGCGGTCGGCGGGGGCGTTTAGTTCATTGGGGGAGAGTTCGGCGAGGCCGCTTTTGATGTCGAACTGGTCCACATAAGTGGCTCGGGTGCTCAGGGTGAACTGGCCGAAGCGGCGGGTTTCCCATACATAGGATGCGCCGAGGTCGATGCCTGTGCTGTCAATGTTGGTGTCGAGGAGCGGGCTGTCGAGGCCGAATTCGTTGATGGATGAATCGTCCAGGTAGAGGCGGGGTATGCCGGGGGGTTCTGCTACGGGGTTGGTGCCGGATGCATCGTTAATTTCTACGCGCCAGGCGTCGGCTCGCAGATTCAGCCCCTGAAGTGGTGAGAAGCCGATGCCAAGGTTGTAATCCAGTGCGCTTCCGGGGGTGGCTGTTGTGCCGTCAAGTTCCTGTTCGTTTATGGTGCCGTCGTTGTGGAGGTTGTGAGTGTTGCGGGTGATGCTGAACAGGGGGGCTTGCTCATCAAGCAGCGAGCTTGGCGCGATGCGGAAGCTGGATGCTTCATCGGTGGCAGTGAGAATTTCCTGCGCGGCGACCGGGGTGGCAAGCAGCAGGCCGGCCAATAGCAGTATCGGGGTTGTTTGTGGGGTTGTGGGCTTCATTTGCTTGTTTGGTCTCTCTGCTTCTCCGCTTCTCTTTAGCACCGACAAGTCTAGCACCGATATGTTACAGGAATCTAGCAAATAATCAAACCACTTTGCCCGGTTTGAGTGGGCTTCCTGTTTAACTCATTGATTTTGGATATTATTCTTACTGTGTCAGCGAAGTTGCGGGTTTTTTCAGGCGGCGGACGGCGGGGGATTGGGGCAGGCGGGCGAGGAGTTGCCGGGCGGTGGCGGATTGCCCGGGGAGGCGGTAATCCGGCAATATCTCCGCCAGCGGGGCGAGCACGAAGCGGCGGCGGTGTGCTTCGGGGTGTGGCAGGGTGAGGTCCGGGGTGTGCAGGCTGGCTTCGCCGTAGGCAATCAGATCAAGATCAAGGCAACGTGAGCGCGAGTGTGGCTCGCGCTGCCGGCCATAGCTTGTTTCCAGTGTTAGGAGTTGTTGCAGGAATTGGTGTGCATTGAGGTTTGGTAGCAGCGGTAGCGCGATGATGGCGTTGACGAACTCTGGGGTATGCGGCGGGCAATCCACCGGATCGCTGGTGTACAGGGATGAGATTTGGGCTGTGGTGGCATTATCGGTCGTTGGGGGCGGCGGGGACGAAGATGGCGCGAGTGCAGTCAGGTCAAGAATAGCGCGACTCAAGGTCTCCGCAGGCGTACCTGCCAAAGATGGCAGATTCGCCCCTAACGCAACTACGCAAAAGTGAGATGCTTGCATGGCGTGATGTCCTCATGATTGGCCCGACAATAGTAGGACTGGAGCTAAACAGTGGTTTGGGATTTTATATTGTAACGGGCGGATTTGATTATGCGGATACTGTTGTAGAAGTTGATGTCCTCAAAGTCAAGGTGCCATATACAATAGTTCTCCTCCCGTTTTTCGAAGAAAACCAACTCCACCGATTTGTTTGTGTAGCTTTGCCATTGACGGAATGGATAATAAATTTGACGAATAATTACATTGTTGGTTGCAGAGTTCTTGGCTTCTACCAGCACCACCTTGTCCCTGCCCTCATATCCCGCATCCACTTCAGTCTGCACACCTTGAACATCAATGATGTGACCATGTTTCCCGGCGACAAATGAAAACTGTGGTGTGTACTTGCGTCCGCGCACGGTCAAAACCAGACTATCATCACCTATAAAGCTACGAATCAGACTCGTGGCGTATGCGTAATCAAGATGCTGCATTTCCGAATCGCCAACAGTTGATGTATCCAGTGTAAAGTCAAGACTGGATGAGTAAACCTTGGCCTTTGACTCAATGTCCGGAATATCCACATAACCTTCGCCTTGAATGATTGCATACTCACCGTTCTTGACAGGAAGCAGAAAGAGGTTATTTTCGCAAAACACCTCTGGGCGGTCTTCTCTTGAATCCTGCTTACATAGAATGCGAACTTCCTTTGCCGTTGTTTTCTTGAAATCCTGACATGAGGTTTTTATATCCTTGCCCGTAATGATGTAGGGTTTCTTGGAAAAGTTGTGTTTGTGGATTTTGTAGTCGCTAAAAATTTTCTTCCAGGATGTGTTTGGTGCTTTGCTCATACCCAGCCGCCTCTGATTGGAATTATATTAGTGGCTTGCCCTGCTTCAGGGCATCTTCTATTCGCTTGACCGCCATAGTTTTAAGGTATTCCGACTCGGCATCTATGCCAATGAAGTTTCTGCCGTGCTGAAGTGCGGCAACACCAGTGGTGGCACTGCCGCAGAAAGGGTCAAGGACGAGGTCGTTTTCATCAGTACAAGAGAGCACTATTCTTTCCATCAAAGATTCCGGTTTCTGGGTTGGGTGCTTGCCGTATCTTTTTTCTCCATTTCGCGGGGTGTTAATCGCCCATACGCTTCGCATCTGCTTCTCGCTCTTTTTGATGAAGTCTCCCTCCCAATGGGATGTTTTCATTAATTCATAATTGAACTTGTGCTTCGCTTGTTTGGTTTTGCGAGCCCAAAGCAGAGTTTCATGGCTCGCCGCAAACATTCTGCATGCCAGATTGGGTGCTGCGTTTGGTTTGTACCAGCAAATCTCATTCAGCAAGTGCCAGCCCTGGCTTTGCAACGCAAAACCACAGGCATAAATTGAATGATATGTGCCGGAGACCCAGAGCGAACCATTATCCTTCAATACCCTTCGGCAAGCCTTAATCCATGCATTATGAAATTCAAAGTCCTGCTCCACGCCTTGGCTTTTGTCCCACTTCCCCTTGTTCACACTAACCCGCTTGCCCGCATGACATGTAAAGCCATCATTGGAAAGATTATAAGGCGGGTCGGCAAAAATCAGATCCACACTCTCCTCGGGCAGCTGATTCAAAATCTCAACGGCATCTCCATGAAACAACCGCACTCCCTCTTCCGCGTAAAAAACCTGATTCTCATCATCAGGTATGCGGTTCGCGTCTTTGCTTTCATCTTTGATGACACTCATTTGGTGATTCATAGATTTCCGATGCTCCATTTATCCGACCGGGCCATGTCATGGATTCCCGCCCCTTGCATGAATCGCCCTTGCTGGTCAGTGCTAACGAATTTGATAGTGCCACCGCCGCCCCGTTGTGTCAAGCAGATGTACTGGTTCACCATATCTTGTCTCGTTAGTTGTGATACTGCGCGGAGTATTCGTGCACTGCGTCAACAAACACTTGCACGTTGTCCGGATTCACTTCGGGGGTGATGCCGTGGCCGAGGTTGAATATGTGGCCGTTGCCGGGGCCGAAGCGGGTGAGGATGTGTTGGACTTCGTGGCGGATGGCGGTGGGGGAGGCGTATAGCAGGGATGGGTCCATGTTGCCTTGCAGGGCTACCTGTTTGCCTACGCGCTGGCGGGCGTGGCCGATTTCGCAGGTCCAGTCCAGGCCGATGGCCTGGCAGCCGGTGTTGGCGATGGCTTCAAGCCATTGGCCGCCGTTTTTGGTGAACAGGATGCAGGGCACGGGGCGGCCTTCGTGTTCTTTTAGCAGGCCGGTTACGATTTGTTTCATGTAGGCGAGTGAGTAGTTCAGGTAGGCGTCGGTGGTGAGGATGCCGCCCCAGGTGTCAAAGATTTGTATTGCCTGGGCGCCGGCTTTTATTTGGTTGTTGAGATAGTTGGTTACGGCGTTGGTTAGTTTGCTTAGTAGCAGGTGCATTGCTTCGGGGTTGTCGTACATGAATTGTTTGGCGGTGCGGAAGTCTTTGCTGCCGCCGCCTTCAATCATGTAGGTGGCCAGTGTCCAGGGGCTGCCGGAAAAACCGATTAGGGGGAGGCTGCCGTTGAGTTCGCGGCGGATTAGTTTTATTGCATCGGTTACATAGCTGAGTTCATCGGCCATGTTGATGTCCGGTAGTTGTTCCACATCGCGGGGGGAGCGAATGGTTTTGCGGAACTTTGGGCCTTCGCCTTCAATGAAGTAGAGGCCTTGGCCGAGTGCGTCGGGGATGGTGAGGATGTCGGAGAACAGGATGGCGGCGTCAAAGGCGTAGCGGCGCAGGGGTTGCAGGGTTACTTCGCAGGCCAGTTGCGGGGTTTTGCAGAGGGTGAGGAAATCGCCGGCCTTGGTGCGGGTGGCGCGGTATTCCGGCAGGTAGCGGCCGGCCTGGCGCATCATCCATACCGGGGTTATGTCTACCGGTTCGCGGGCCAGTGCTTTTAGCAGGCGGTCGTTGTGAAGATTCACTCGCATAAGGGATTGGCGGGGTTTAGTGTGGCGCTCAGGGCTGTCATGTTCACATCGGTGGTGATGAAGGCTTTGCCGATGGCGCGTAGTAATATCAGGCGCATCTTGCCTGCCTGGGTTTTTTTGTCGGACATCATCAGTTTGAGATATTTTTCTTCGCTGATGGCGGGTGGTGTGAATGCCAGCTGGAAATTTTGTTCCACTACTTCGCGTATTCGGTGTGCTTCTGTTTTGCTTAGCAGGTTTTGTCGCAGGGACAGGTCGGCGGCCATAATCATTCCCATTGCCACTGCTTCTCCGTGGAGCCACTGGTCGTAACCGGTGGCGGTTTCAATGGCGTGGGCGAAGCTGTGGCCGAGGTTGAGCAGGGCGCGGTTGCCGGCTTCTTTTTCATCTGCTGCTACTACTGCGGCTTTGGCTTCGCAGCAGCGTTTTATTGCTTCGCCAATGGCGCTGTCATCAAGTGATAGTAGTGCGGCGCTGTTGTCGGCCAGCCAGTTGAAGAATTGGGCATCGCCCAGCAGGCCGTACTTTATTACTTCGGCCATGCCGGCTTTCAGTTGTCGCGGTGGCAGGGTTTGCAGAACCCGGGTGTCAATGAATACGGCGCGGGGTTGATGGAAGGCGCCAATCATGTTTTTGCCGTGGGGATGATTGACGCCGGTTTTGCCGCCTACTGATGAATCTACTTGTGCCAGCAGTGTGGTTGGTATCTGGATGTAGTTGATGCCGCGTTGCCAGGTGGCGGCGGCGAAGCCGGTGATATCGCCGATGACTCCGCCGCCCAGGGCGGCTAGGGTGGTCTTGCGGTCAAACTGGTGCTGTAGCAGGTAGTCGTACACTTTGTTCGTTGTTTCAAGGTTCTTGTGTTGCTCGCCGTCGGGTAGTATCAGGGTGTGCACTTCGGTGTTGTGTGTTTGCAGGAAAGCCTCGGCGGTTTTCAGGTAGAGTGGGGCGACGGTGTCGTCGGTAACTATGAGTGTTTTGTGGCCGACGATGGGGGTGTTGGTGTTTGTGCCTGCGTTAGTATCTGTCTGCCCGGTGTCTGGTGTGCGGCGCACTATCTGCTCCGGCGCGGCCAGCAGGCCGGGGGCGATGTAAATGGGATAGCTGCGCTCGCCCAGTTCAACGCTAACGGTGATGTGCCCACTTCCTTGCACGGGCTTTTTTGCAGGTGTTTCCTGTGGCATGGTGCGCTCCTGTGTTTGTGCGAGCGCTATTCTACCCTTTGTTGTGTCGCCAGACTATCGGCCATTGCTGTCGGTGATGATATTGGGGGTGATGAAAATCAGCAGTTCCGTGCGCCGTGAGGTGTTCTCGGTGCGCTTGAACAGGCGGCCCAGATAGGGGATGTCGCCCAGCAGGGGGGTCTTTGATTCAGTTGCCGTGATTTCTTCGCGGAATACTCCGCCGAGCACGATGGTGTCGCCGTCATTTACCAGCGCGCTGGTCTTCACCTGATTGGTGTTGATTGCTGGCACTATGCCGGAGCGGGCGACTACGGAATCCTGACGGATATCCAGTTGCATATTGATGCGACCATCGGGAGTGATTTGCGGTGTTACTTCCAATGACAACAACGCTTCTTCAAATTCAGTGGTGGAACCTCCTGCGGTACCACCGGCCTGAGACTGATAAGGGATGCGCACGCCGGATTGAATGAGTGCGGTTACCTTGTCCTGGGTGGCAACTTTGGGGCGGGCGATTACTTCGCCGTTGCCGCTACTTTCCAATGCCGATAGTTCCAGTTCAATCAAACCGCTACCGCCGGTGTAGCCAATGGAAAATCTGCTGGCATCGGGACTGTTCACACCCAGGTCAACCGCCAGCGCGGCCGGAAAGGTAACGCTACCTTGCGGTATGGGAACACCGTCCATGACGTTTTGCAATGCTAACTGTTGCGCCGCCTGATTGGCTGATTGTTCTACTGTGGCTTCTAGTGAGCCGCCGTAGCGGAAGTTGCCGTCTGTGCCTGCGCCGCCCCAGCGAATGCCTAGGTCGCGGTCGTATTCGGTGGATACATTGACGATGCGTGCTTCAATCAGCACTTGGCGCACCGGGATATCCAGCCGTGTGATTAGTGCCTGGATTTCTTGCAACTTGTTAGCGGTGTCGCGGACGATGATGATGTTGGTGCGTTCATCTACGCGCGCTGAACCGCGGGATGAGAGTATGCCGCTGATGGTGGTGTCATCGTTACTGTCACTCTCGGGTGCGGTGGATATATCGGCATTGGTGCTATCGGCACTGCCGCTACCACTATTATCAAGCAACTTCACAATATCGCTGGCATCGGCATAGTTCACCTGTATGAACTCCGTGTGAAGTGGCGGCGGAGTTTGGGCCTGTGCTGATTGCAACTCGGCAAGTGCGGCGGCATTTGCATCAACTGTTGCGTTTGCCTGTGGGGTGGTGTTTGCGTCATTCGTCATGTCAGTTGGTGGAACGAACGGGCTACGCACCGCTATGACATCGTAGCTAAACTCTTCGTAGTGTGTGGGTTCCGGTAGCGGTTCCACTGCGGCACCGGGGCGGGACTTTACTTCGGCTATGAATGTGTGCAAGTCGGCAAGATCGTCGGCAAAATTGTCCGCACGATTGCAGGCTGCCAGCCCCAGAGTGCTGGCAGCCAACACACATATATGTATAATCCGCGTCTTGCTCACTGGGCTTCCTCCCCGGCTTCCTCGTCGGTTCGGTAGCGGTAGGTGTGCGCTGTGATGTTCATAGTGAGTTGAGCATCGTCGCGCACGGTAATTGCGAAATCATGTAGCGTTACAATATGATTCAGGCTTGCCACGCCGCTGACGAAAGTTCCGAAGTCGTGATAACTTCCACTGGCCTTGATATCAATGGGCAGTTCAATATAAAACTCGTGCGCGCGGGCTGAAGCTGGTGTGATGTTGCTGAACTCCAGATTGCTGTTTTCGCCGGTTGCTGTGATGTCGTCAATCAAAGCTGGCAGTTCGGCCTCGGAAGGCAGTCGGCGCAGCAGTTCAGTGAATGTTTGCTCCATGGCAGTGGCTTGCTCACGCTGTTCCCCCCGTCCGGCTACGCTGAAGGCCTTGCGTTCAAATTCTATTCTGAGGTTGTTCTCCTCAATCGCCGCCGCTTGCAGTTCATGTTGCAGGTTTTGTATGCGTAGGAAATAAGCTGCGCTTATGCAGATGGCGAATGCTATGCACAAGAGAAGCACTTTTATCGGTGTGGGCCAATCACCGATTAGGTCGGTGTCTTGCAAGTCAGCCCAGTCGAAATTTTTTAGTTCGTCAATAAACATAATGATTAATGTAACTCCACCGTCAGGCTTAAAGAAAAATCGTAGGCATTTGCTACGGGTTGATTGGCACTCGCTGTTGCTCCGGCCATTGATTCAGCCGTTGATACTGTGTCATTTGTTACTAAGCTGCTGGCACTTGTTACCGATTCGCCAATATTCAACGCAGAGATATTGTTTAGTTCCGGGTCGGCGAACCATCGGGATTCATCCAGTTGCCGCATCAACTCCGTAATGCGGGCATAGGATTCGGCCACGCCTTCAATATCTATCCTGTTTTCGGTGCGACTTACACTTTGGTAATACACGCCATTCGGCAGGGTTTTCACCAACTCGTCAAATATCCGCACAATCACCGGGCGAACACTTTGCAAGCTGGCGATGGCATTCATGCGAGCGTGGGTGTCGGTTGTCTGTTGCCGAAGCTGGCTCATTTCTTCCACCTGTTCATCAAGTGCGGCGATTTCTGTGCGCAGAAACTGGTTACGCAACAGGTGGACATCCATCTTGTTGCTGAAATGCCACTCCAGTAGCAAGGTGAGGCCGATGACGGCGATGACAATGGCGGCGAAAGCACTGATGAACTGCCGCTTGCGTCTGCTACGTAAGCGCTCACGCCACGGCAGCAGGTTAATGTGAGGCACAGTGTGAGACATTAGCAACCACCTCGCATAGCAAGCCCGCAAGCAATCAGCAGGGCGGGCGCATCGTGTTTTAGCATGGTCTGATTGATTCGCGGCCCGATTTCCAGATTGGCAAACGGGTTGGCAATGCGGGTAGGTGTGGACAGGTTTTCTTGCACCCTATCCGCCAGGCCATCCAGTGCTGCCAGTGGACCGGCGAGGATGATGTGGTTCACATTGTCGTGGTGGCTTGATGAGAAAAAGAATTGCAAAGACTGGCTAATTTGTTGCACCAGCAGGTCGCGGCATTCTTGTTCGTCAGTCTGCGCATCACCGAAAACCTGCTCGCGGCTGTATAGGCTTGCGCCGCCCTGCATAATCGCGAGTGTAATGAGTGTGGTATCAAGGGTAAAAATAGCACTAACGCCAGCATCAAGCTGCCCCAGCAGCAGCGTACAGACCCGTTGCATAACATAAGCCTCAACATCCACCACTGCCGCCGTCAGGCCGCCAATTTTCAGTGCCGCCACTCGTGCATCCACGCTTTCCTGCCGACAGGCAACCAGCAGCACTTCCACCAAGTCAGGATTCTGTTCGGATATTTGTTGCCGTTCAAAATCAATAGCCGCATCATCCGGCGGCCACGGAATGTGTTGCTCCGCCTCCAGCATAATCTGACTTTCCATTTCACTGTCGGTTAGCACTGCGTCCATCTCAACATTCCTGACAACAATTTCAGCACCTCCCTCAGCATCCCCCTCAGCACTCCCCGCTATGCCTTGCTCAGCATTCTCCGCCAAGCTCCCCGCCATGCCTCCTACTCCGCCTCCCACTGCCACCGCAGCAGTTTTGGCAACCGGCCTCAGCGCCTCAACCGCCTGGGAAACAGCCTCACCCACCGCAGGCACATCGTTAATGTTGCCATCCACAACAACATCCGCGGGTAGCGGGTGTATGACATAGTTGTCAATACGATAGCCGTCCCATACCCGACTCATCTGCACCACCCTTACCGCATCCGGGCCAATATCAACCCCGAGCGAAGCACCGCCCGCGATTCCAAGCTTGTTGAACAGTGCCCTGCCTGCCTTTCTCAAAATTTCAAACATATCTGCTCCCTGTGAATAGCTGTGTGTGAAGGGCTCACTGGTAGCCCCGGGGTTACGGCTCAGCGCACGAGCCCACGGGCTGCGGCTGCCGGGAGGCCGTGCATTCAGTGGCCTCTGGCTAAAGTATAGTCAGCAATTCAGGGTTTTGGGGTTTGAGCAGAAAATAATTTGCTATCGTGCTTCAAGCAGGGGGAATACTATTTCCTGGCCGATTTGGATGTGGCTTAGTTCCAGGCCGGGGTTGTATTGGCGGAGTAGCCATATTGGGGTGGAGTAGCGGTTGCGGGCGAGGGTGGCGACGTTGTCGCCGGAGCGTACTTTGTAGTGTTCCACATCGCGGATGCGGTAGCTGGTGAAGAATTCCCGTTGCAGGGTGGAGTGGAATTCCTGGCGTTGGAGTTCGAACTCCTGAATGTTTATGCGGGAGAAATCCAGTTTCAGGCGTTCGCCGGTGAAGACCGGGTCGTGGAAGGCCATGCGGTTCAGGCGGCGGATGTCCTGGGCTCTGATGCCCAGCCATTCGGCGTAGTGGCCCAGGGTTTCGGAGGCGTGGATTTCTATGCTGTTGTCGGGGGCTACTGTGTAGTCGGATGGGTCGGCTGCCAGTAGTTCGGATAGTTGTTCGTTGCTTGTGTCTGCGCTCAGTTCGGAGGCGGTGAGCAGGTTGTAGTGGCCGGCCAACTGTAATGCTGCAACCGGGTGGTGAGTTGTTTGCGGGTGTTCAGCGAGTTCTTCGGCAAGTTGTGCTGCGACCAGTTCAGCAGCGAGTTCGGTGGCCGGGGCGGTGGATTGTTCTATAACTTGTTCGCTGGCCGGTTCAGGTTCTGCCGCCGTTACCAATGTTGATGATTCCGATGCCGCTGTGGTTGATGTTTGGAGTTCTTCGTCATCTGATGCCTCTCCGGCCGATGTGCTGGCCAGTTGCGCTGGCTCCGGTTGTTCGCTGGTGGCTTCGGGTTCGGTTGTTACCCGTTCAAGAGCCGGGTCGGCGAAGCCTGGCAGGGTGATGCGTTGGCCGGGGTAGATGCGGCGCGGGTCCTGAATGCTGTTGATGCTTAGCAGGCTCTGAATGGTTACGCCGTAGCGGGCGGCGATGCGGGAAATGGTGTCGCCGCTGCGGACGATGTAAGTGTCGCCTTCAAGGATGGCATCGGCGGCGGCGGCGATTAGTTGTTGTGCGTTGATGTTGTCGTGGGGTAATAGTAGCCGTTGGCCGATTTGGATGCGGTGGCGGCTGGCGAGTTGGTTCAGGCTTACCAGTTCCGGGACGCTGGTGCTGAAGCGGGCGGCGATGGCGGACAGGCTGTCGCCGCGTTCTACGATGTATTCTATGTCCGGCAGCTGGGCGGCGAATTTGTAGCGGTTGGGCACCATGGCTAGCAGGTTGCTGCCATTGACTTCTTCGGCGCGCACTTTAATCGGGAAGTCCATGGGTATGCGTTTGCCGCCTTCCCATACCATTGCGCGCAGTGCCTGGTTGTCGGCGCGCAGTTGTTCCACGCTGACGCCTACGGAGCGGGCGAACACTTCTGCATCAATGAATGCATCCAGATTTACTTCAATAAAGTTTGGTGCCGGGTTGAGGCGCACATCGCTGAAATAGTGTTGCAGGTTGTCTTCAATTTCCAGCACGGCGAGAAATTGTGGATAGAAGTTGCGCGAGGCGAAGCCGAATAGTCGGCCACGGTAGTTGGCGATTATGGTGGCGATGTCGGTGGTGCCGGTTTGTCGCACCGCTCTGGCGATGCCGCCGGCGCCGTGGTTGTATGCGGTGAGTGCCAGAGGCCAGGTGCCCAGCACGCTGTGGTTGAACTCCAGCAGGCTCATGGCTGCGTAGGTGGCGATGTAGGGGTCCATGCGTTCGTCGATGATGTGGTCAATGCGCATGAAGCGTTGGCCGGTGGCGCGACCAAATTGCCACATGCCCGCTGCCGAGGCGCTGGACATTGCGTTGGGGTTGAAGGAGGACTCCACATGGGGTAGCACGCCAAGTTCCTGCGGCAGACTTTTTTCCTCAATGACATCGGTGATGTGTTGGCGATAGGCACCGGAACGTTGCAGGCCAAGACGGAAGCGATTGGACTGACCCAGTTGCCAGCGCACGTTGGATGCAGCCGTGCGCAGGGTTTGGTTGCTGACATCCGCCGGCCACAGGGCGAGGATTTCCCGTTGCGCGGGGGTGAGGGAGTTGCGGCGGCCGGAGGCGAGTACGCGCAAATCGGCTTTAATCTTGTCGCGCGCTGCTTCAATTTCGTCTTTGTCGTTTGACGCCCGGGTGTATACCACTGCGAGATTGCGGGAATCGTGCAGGAAGCCGGCGCTGGTGTCCACTTCGGTATAGACTCGCACCCAGAAGCGAACCGCTGGTTCCAGTTCCGCCGGACGCGGGAACAGTTCATCCGACTGCGCCGCCGCTTGCCCGTATGCTGCGCTACAAGCTATTAGTAGCAACAAGGTTAGCAATCGGCGGACAAAAATCCGGCTGCTACCAACACAGTCACAACCGCCACAACCATTGTTATACGTATCCAGTCCTTGCTGCTCCATATAAACCTCTTGCAAGTTTGCATCCCCAGTCTTTATATATCTTTGATTCGGCATAAACTCTTTAATTCCCCGTATATCCGAAAAGTTGGGCGGGGCGGTGGCCGTAGCCTGCGGTGGATTATGGCTTCTGGTGAGACGGGGCTCGCTATGGATTACGGCTCTTGATTGATTATGTTACGGCCTGCGGTCGGCTTCGGGGTCTTCTTTCACCGGCAGCATCAAATCTTCGCGGCTCACATTCATATAAAGAATTACATTGGCGGCAATGTAGATGGATGAGTAGGTGCCCACCACAACGCCGATAATCATGGCTATGGCGAAACCGGCTGTTACATCGCCGCCGACAAACAACACCGAGAACAACACCAGCAAGGTGGTGAACGAGGTGATAAGGGTGCGGCCAAGAATCTGGTTGAGTGAAGTGTTTATCATTTTTTCCGGTGTGCCTTTGCGCATTCGGCGGAAGTTTTCCCGGATGCGGTCGGATACTACGATGGTGTCATTCAGTGAATAGCCGATGATTGCCAGCATGGCGGCGAGGGTGGTGAGTTCAAACTCCATGCCGGTGATGGAAATTATGCCGAGGGTGAGTATCAGATCATGGGCCAGTGCCACCACGGCGCCAACCGAGAACTTGAACTGGAAGCGCACCGCGATGTACACCATGATTATGCCGAGTGCCACCAGCATACCGAGCCCACCCTGTTCGGCCAGCTCTGCTCCCACTTTGGCACTTACGTATGTGGAGCCTTGCAGGGTAACCGTAGCTCCGGCGCTGACATCGGCTTGTAATAGTGCGGCGATTGTTTCGCCCACCGCAACCGCCTCGGCGGCCTGTTCGGTTTCTGCCACGGTGCTGTCAATGGGTAGCAGGATGCGGATTTCCCGGTCGGAACCGAAGTTTACTACCACCGCATCGTCATAACCGTTCTGCGCCAGTGATTCATTGACCGAACCCAGGTCCACCGCTTCGGAATAAATCAGCCGCACGGCGGTTCCGCTGGTGAACTCAAGGCCAAACTCCAAACCCCGGAACGCGAGCGAACCTATTGAAAGGACTATTAACCCGGCGGAAACCAGCGCGGCCATTTTGCGGATGGCCATAAAATCTATTTCTGTTTTAAATAACATTATAGTTACCCCGCCTCGGGCTGGCGATAGTTGCCGATGGATAACCTCTTCACCTGACGGCCACCGTAAATCAGATTGATGAGTGCGCGGGTGCCGACGATGGCGGTGAACATGGAGGTGATGATGCCAATCATCAGGGTAACGGCAAAGCCTTTCACCGGACCGGTGCCAATGGTGAACAGCACCACCGCCACCAGAAAGGTGGTGAGGTTGGCATCAAGGATGGTGGTGAAGGCGCGGTCGTAGCCGGCATCAATGGCTTGCTGCGGCGACATGCCGTTGCCGAGTTCTTCGCGGATGCGGGTGAAGATTAGCACATTGGCATCCACCGCCATGCCCACTGTTAACACGATGCCAACGATGCCCGGCAGGGTGAGCGTGGCCGGCAGGATGGATGACATCACGGCGAAGATGAGCAGGATGTTCATAATGAGCGCGATGTTGGCGGCAAAGCCAAACAGCCGGTAATAAAACAACATGAACAACACCACCAGCACCGCAGCCAGTTGCACGCCGAGGATGCCTGCGCGCAGGTTTTCCTGACCCATGGTGGGGCCGATTACGGATTGCTCAACAATATTCATCGGTGCGGCCAGAGAACCGGAGTTTATTAGCAGCGCCAACTCGTTGGCTTCCCGTTGCGTCAGGCCGGTGATGACAAACTGGCGGCCCAGTGCGGAATTAATAACAGCATGACTGATTAGACGTTTGTCATCATAAAACTCGGTCTCTTCAACTTCTTCACCTTGTTCATTGATAACGGTTCTGGTGCGCGAGCGGGTTTCAATGAGCAGGATGTCCATCAGGTTGCCCACATTAACGCGGCTCACGGCGTTAATCTGGGCGCCGCCCTGGGCGTCCAGTCCGATTTGCACCTGGGGCAAGCCGTCCTGGTCCAAACCGGAGCGGGCGCTGCTAACGCGGTCGCCGCGCAGGATGACATTGTTGTCAACATTTATCCGTCGGCCTTCATATTCATAGGTGGTGTAAGTTCGCCGTGGTGCGGTGTCTTGTGCTGCCAGATGAAACTCCAGTGTGGCGATGCGTTGCAGTATGCGAATTGCCTGGGCGGGGTCTTGCACGCCGGGCAGTTCCACCGCGATGCGGTCGCTGCCTTGCTGGCGAACATTGGGCTCGGCCACGCCGAGTGCATCAACCCGGTTTAGCAAGGTGGTGCGGTTGGCTTGCAGGGTGTCGCGCTGGATTTGCAGAACCACATCCGGGGTTAGCCTCATATCAAGTATGAAACTTTCATTTGCGTCACGGGTAAGGAATTGCAGTTCGGGGAAGTTGTCAATCAGTTCTGAACGGGCGCGGGCGCGAGTGGCGGCATCGTTGAAGTGCACTTCAAGGTGGGTGTTGTCAATCAGGGTCATGCCGGCGCTGCGGATGCGTTCGCCGCGCAGTATGCTGCGCACATTGCTCAGGTTGTCTTCCATGCGGCGTTGCAGTGCCGCTTCCATATCCACTTCCATGAGGAAGTGTACGCCGCCTTGCAAGTCCAAACCCAGATTCATTTTGCCGGCGCCGATGGCTTGCAACCAGTCCGGCGTGGTGGGGGCGAGATTGAGGGCGACGATGTGGCTTTCGCTTAGTGCTTCTTCAATGGCGGTTTTTCCGCGCAGCTGGTCGGCCACGCTGGCGAAGCGGATTAGTAAACCGGCTTCGCCGAGTTGTTCGCCGAAGAATTCAACTCCCGCTGTTTGCAGGGCGGCGGTTACTGTTTCAAGATCGGCTTCGGTGAGATCCAGGGATTCGTGGGTGATTTGCACTGCCTCGTCATCGGGGTAAAGGTTGGGCACGGAGTAAAGTAAGCCCAGTAACATTACCAGCAGGATGAGCAGGTTTTTCCAGGCGGGGTATTTGTTTAGCATGACTTCAAACTTCCTTTATTGTGCCTTTGGGGAGGGCGGCGGTTACTGCTGATTTTTGTAGTTTCAGTTCTACGCCGGTGGCTACTTCAATGGTGATGTAATCTTCATCCACACGGGTTACCTTGCCCAGCAGGCCGCCCGAGGTGAGCACTTCGTCTCCCTTTGAGATGCCGGATACCAGTTCCCGATGTTCCCTGGCGCGCTTTGATTGCGGGCGCCAGAGAATAAGATAAAACAACAGAATCATGCCGCCGAACAGCAACAGGTTGAAAGTTAGCGACGGTGCTTGCGACGCTTCCTGAGCGTGGGCGGTGGGGAAGATGATGTTCATGTTATGTCTCCGGAAACTTCTTGGCGAAAACGCGTAATTTACCCTGTTCTATGGCAATTCGCAAATCATTCATCAGGGTTTGGTAGAAGTGCAGGTTGTGAATGGTGTTGAGTTGGGCGCCGAGTATTTCTCCGCATTTGTCCAGGTGGTGCAGGTAGGCGCGGGAGAAGTTGCGGCAGGTGTAGCAATTGCAGGCATCATCCAGTGGTCCGGTGGCGTTGCGGTGGGTGCTGTTGCGTAGCCGCAGTAAACCTTTGGAGGTGAACAGGTGTGCGTTGCGGGCATTGCGGGTGGGCAGCACGCAATCAAACATATCAATTCCGTGGCTGACTGCGTGAACTATATCGGCGGGGGTGCCCACTCCCATCAGGTAGCGGGGGGTGGCGGGGGGTAGTTGCGGGGTGAGGTATTCGACTACATCGCGCATTTCTTTTTTGGATTCGCCTACCGACAGGCCGCCGATGGCATAGCCGGGGAAGCCGATGTTTTGCAATGCTGCCAATGATTCTTCTCGCAGGTTGCGATACATGGAACCTTGCACGATGCCGAACAGGGCGGATGGATGATTGGCGTGGGCTTGCTTGCAACGTTTGGCCCAGCGCAGGGAGAGTTCCATGGAGGTGCGGGCTTGTTGTTCGGTGGCGGGGTATGGGGTGCATTCGTCAAACACCATGATTACATCTGCGCCGAGTGTTTGTTGCACGGCGATGGCTTCTTCGGGGCCGAGAAAAATTTCGGCGCCGTCCACCGGTGAGCGGAACTTTACGCCTTCTTCGCTAATGTTGCGTAGTTTGCCGAGGCTGAATACCTGGAAGCCGCCGGAGTCGGTGAGCAGTGGGCCTTGCCAACCCATGAAGTTGTGCAGGCCGCCGTGGTGTTGGATGATTTCGGTGCCCGGTCGCAGCATCAGGTGAAAGGTGTTGCCCAATACCATTTTGGCGCCGATGTCGGTAAGCTGGCGGGGCGTGAGTCCTTTTACGGTGCCGTAAGTGCCTACCGGCATGAAGGCCGGGGTGGGCACTTCGCCGCGAGGGAAACGCAACAGTCCGGCGCGAGCCTGACCATCCTCGGCGTTTAGGGTGAACTGTAAATTTGGGGAAGACATAAACCGGATGTTCCGAGGGCTGCACCCTACCTTATTTGGGCGCTGAATGAAACCGCCCCGCCCCTTTTCCTGAAACCCTTGCCCGAACTTGCGCCTGAAAAAAGTTGTGAATTATGCTATCCTGCGCCTCGTGTTTTGGAGTAGTCTGCAAGTATGATTGAACTGGCGGGAGAAATCCCATTCCTCTGGCGACTTAGCGCGGAAAGCAGCGATGGCTATTGTTCTGTCGCCATGGTCGTGCCCTGCCCGCCCGAGGCGGAAATTGCCGACCTGACTATTGAGACCAGCGTGGTGAGCATGCCCTCCGAGGCTGCCGACACCGAGCAGGAGGAAATCCTTGAATGGAATCAGGATGACATTACCCTGTTTCTGAAACTCATCACCCACCGCGAACGACAACAAAGCGACTCCATGAGTGATACTGTGCGAGTCAATCTTACTGACCCGGATATTATTGACATCATTCAGGTGGTGGCGGCGGCCGGCTTTGGCATGGCGTTCACTGCGCAGGGTGTGTTGCAAACTGGCAACGGTTATTCGCCCATACAAAATTATGATATTGGTTCCTTTGCTTCGCTTAATACTGTGCGCGGATTCAAGTCTTGCGTAATTGTGGATGTGGATGAGGACAATGTGGTGTGCGTGTTGCTGGATGATATTCCGGCCGGGGCGCGTGAGGAGTTTCCGGAGTTTAATCGTCTTGATTTGCTGGTGGTTAGTCGGGCGGATTTGTTGCATCCTGAGTTCGCCGAGCGCAAGGTACGCCCTGAAGGGACGCCGCTACATTAAATAATCCAGCACCTGCTGTGCCGCCTGATCGGGGGTTGTCTCTGCGGTGAGCAGGATGAGTTCCGGCTTTGCTGGTGGTTCGTAAGGGCTGTCCAGCCCGGTGAAGTTTTTGATCTCTCCATTCCGCGCTTTGCGATACAAACCTTTGGGGTCCCGTTGTTCGCATACGGCCAGGGGTGCGTTGACGAATACCTCTATGAATTCCCCAAGTTCAAACAGAGTTCTGGCCGCTTGTCGTTCTGCCTGAAATGGTGAGACGAGGCTGACGATAACAATCAGGCCAGCATCCGTCATGAGCCTGGCTGTTTGTGCCACGCGTCTGATGTTCTCCGCACGGTCGGCTATGCTGAAGCCGAGGTCCTTGCTTAAGCCGCGGCGGATATCATCGCCGTCCAGCAGGCAGGTGTGTTTGCCGGCGGCTTGCAAATGTTGCTCCAGCAGATTGGCAATGGTTGATTTGCCCGAACCGGGCAGGCCTGTCAGCCATATCACACAGGGGCGCTGGTTTTTTAGGATGGCGTGGGGGTTTCTGTTCACAATCATGCCTGTTGATGAGTTGGCGGGGCTGTTATGGGTTCATGGCTGTGCGTTCAACTCACGGCTATGCGTTCAGCTCATGACTGCGCATTTAGCCCATATTGCTCAGACACTGTCAAATTATCCTCTCCCAACTTTATGTAGTTACGGAAGAAAGTTTCTTGTCGCCCAGGCCGCGTGGCGATTTGTCCACAGAAGTTGTGGATAAGTCAGTGCATAAAAGTTTCCCGGCGCCTTTAGGGCTTGCAGTGGCGCGAACGCAGTTCGGTTTGTCTGATTTTTAGTCAATTGACTATTCATAACATAATCAATGGCTTGCAGGATGCCGGGTTGCCGGATTGCAATATGACCCGTATTTTCCCGAGGTTTTAGGACAGGCCAATCATTCGTGTGCATAAAACGGGGCTAATGCAGGAATGCCCTGTTTGTGCTACCTTGCGCCGCAACATGCCGCGCCAAAACCCCAAGACTACTCACTCCAAGTTGCAACGTTCCGCCATCGCCGGAATGCAAGGTTACACGCCGGGCGAGCAGCCGAGTGAGGACGGCTTCATCAAACTCAACACAAACGAGAATCCCTACCCGCCTGGCCCTGCGGTGCAGGCGGCGCTGGCGAATCTTGATGCGGCACAGTTGCGCCGTTATCCGCCGCCCCGGGCGGATGAGTTCCGCACCACCGCGGCGGCTCTGCATGGCGTTCAGGCTGGCAATATCATTCCCACCAATGGCGGTGATGAATTGTTGCGGCTGGCTTTCACTACCTTTGCCGATGGCGGCGATGAGATTGTGGTAACTGAACCGGGCTATGCCATATATCCGGTGCTGGCGGCAATTCAGGAATGTAGCCTGCAACAGATTGAACTGGATGATGACTTTGGTGTGCCGGCTGATTTTCCTGAACGCATGGCGCAATCGTCGGCGAAAATGTTGTTGCTGGTGAATCCGCACGCGCCTTCCGGCAAATTACTTTCGGCAGATTATCTGGCCTCGGTTGCGGCCGCATTCAAGGGTGTGTTGCTGATTGATGAGGCTTATGCGGATTTCGTTGACCCCGGGCAACATTACAATGCCATCAAACTGATTAACGAGTATGACAATGTGCTGATTCTGCGCACACTCAGCAAGGGTTATTCGCTGGCGGGGTTGCGTTTCGGTTATGGCATAGGAGCCGAATCACTCGTTGCACCGATGATGTTCAAAACGCGCGACAGTTACAACACCGATTACATAGCCCAGCAACTGGCCACCGCCGCGCTGAATGATGTGGATTATGCCCGCAGCACCTGGGAGCGGGTGCGGCAAGAACGGGCTGTGTTGACTGCCGGGTTGGAGAAGCTGGGGTTTGATGTTGTGCCCAGTCAGACTAATTTTGTTTTTGCGCAAATGTCGCAGGCATCCGCGGCGGAAGGGTTGTATACTGCTCTCAAGGCGCGGAAGATTCTGGTTCGTTATTTTAATCAGCCTCGCTCGGCTCATGCGTTACGCATTACGGTGGGTAGTGCGGAGGAGAATATAGGGTTGCTTGATGCGCTGGCTGATATTATGGCTCGTGGGGTTGGTGAGAGTTGAGTGAGCTGAGTTGTGACTATCTTCGTTACATAGGTTAACCATAACATTATGATTTTCTCTCTACTGAAGCTGCGTAAGAAAACCAGCACGGCACTGGCGGCGATTGCGGTGGGTGCCCTGTGTCTTTGGGGGATTGCCCAGTGGCAGGATTTATCTGTTGCGGAGCTAATCACCATTCTGATGTATTCATCCTTGCTGTTGATGGCCGTTGTTCTGACGGCTCTGCTGTTAGTTGCGGCGCTTAAACTGCTACAGCTGGCAGTCTCAAAATTGCGCGGCGATGTGCGTGATGAAACCGACGAAGGTGATAATCACTAACCGAGAAGGCTGCTACGGAAAATCGCTGGGGAAATCACCCACGATGAAACTGACGAGGTTGCCTCATTAATCAAGCGGTAACTTGCAGGACATAACGAGTGCGTGTTCTCGCTCTTCCCCGTCCGGGTAATAGTTTTTCCGTTCACCCATCTGCACAAATCCAAGCGTGCGATAAAAGGCGATGGCTGCCGTATTGGACTGGCGCACATCAAGAAAGCACACGCGGGCATCTTCCTTGCAGGCCTGGTCAAGCAACAGTTTGAACAGGCGGCTGCCGATGCCCTGCCGTTGGTGTTGCGGGTGAACGCATAAGGTAAGCAGATGGCACTCGCCGACTGCGATTGACATTACCCCATGGGCTACAATTTTTTGCTGGTTGATGACAACCCGGCAGTGATAGCCCGCTTTAAGGCAATCAACAAAGATGCGTTTGCTCCACGGATGGGGATAAGCGACGGCTTCGTTGTGCGCGACCTGCTCCAAATCGCTGTGTCGCATGGCGCGAGTAACAAGTTTTGCGGGTGATGCAACTCTCATCTTCCGGTTTCCGTTTTAAGGCTACAAGCTACTTATCGGCCAGACGTTCCAGCAGGGGCTGCAAAGTGTTCCAGACCTCTCGCTTGAGCTCCGGGCGGGTCAACACCGCGCTGAGGCTGTGGGTGAATGTTATTGTTAATCCATCGGCTTCCAGCAGGGGTTGTAGCTGGTCGGAAAACACCAGCAGTTCACTAACGCCGCCGTGTTCGCGGCGGTGTTTGATAAATCCGGCCAGAGTATTGCGGGCGGCTTGTTGCGGGTTGTCAGGTTCGGTTTGTTCTCCTGTCAGCGGCCAGCTGAATAACTCCGGCTCGGCAAGATGCCCGCCCGTCTGTTTGTCAAGCGCGCGCAGAATGCCCTGCAATAATTCTCTGGCCTGCACAGTCGGACGCGGCTGCTGGCTGGGGAATTCATCAATTATTGCGAGTTTTTCATTTGCCTTGTACCAAGCCAATTTGAATACCAGTGATGGTGCGGCTTTTGCTGTATCTTTGCTTTGAGTTTCGTTCTGGGCTTTGGCTTGGCTCCCGCTTTGCGCTTTGCTCTGGTTTTTACTTGTACCTTTCTCACTGAGCTTTTGGGCTGATAACGCAGTCTGTGCGGCGGGCTGTTTCTTCTGTTTCAGGATTGCTCCGGCAATTTGAGCGGCTCGTCCGGGTTTGCCAGCACCTGTGACACCGCCTGTTGCTTTGACATCCGCTGCTTTGGCATCCGCTACTTTGGCAACTGTTGCGTTGGCACCCGCTGCACTGGCAGCTGCTGATTGTGCCTGTGGTGATAACACCGCGGTGGTGTGCGCAGCGCCGGAAGTGGAGCCGGTTGCGGGGGTTGTGGCAGAAGCCGCAGATTCCGGCCAGCGATACACCGGCGACGATGCAGCCCCGGCAATGCGGTAGCGCGGATATATTGGCTGGACATCCAGCAGATGCAAATAGTCCTGCCGTTGTGCTTCGTTATTGATAGTCATGGGCGGGTTTCATTATACAGGTTTTGACATTTGGGCGAGTGGCAGGTAGTTTCACGAAGATGTATTTGGTTTTGGAGCAATTTTATGCGTGCTATTGTTTGTCACAAGAATGGGTCGGCTGAGGATTTGGTTCTGCAGCAGGTTCCCGACCCGGTTGCGGGCGAGGGTGAGGCGGTGGTGGAGGTTCATGCCGCATCACTGAACTTTCCCGACGGCTTGCAGATTCAGGGCAAGTATCAGTTTCAGCCGCCGCATCCGTTTACGCCCGGTTCGGAAGTGGGCGGTGTTATCAAGGCGGTGGGGGCGGGGCTGGACGGGTTTAAGGTGGGCGACCGAGTGCTGGGGGTTTGCGGCATTGGCGGCCTTGCCGAGCAGGTGGCGGTTAAAGCTGGAGGCTTGCGCAAGATTCCCGACAATATGGATTTTCGCACGGCGGCGGGTTTCCCCATGGTTTATACCACCGCTTACCACGCCCTGAAGCAACGCGCCGCGCTGCAAAAGGGTGAAACGTTGCTGGTGCTGGGTGCCAGTGGCGGTGTGGGTTTGGCGGCGGTGGAGCTGGGCAAGCTTATGGGTGCGCGGGTAATTGCTGCGGCCAGTTCTGATGTCAAGCTGGAGTTCATTCAGCAATATCAGCCGGATGCGGTTATCAATTATGGTGATGGTGAGTTAAAGGAAAAGGTCAAGGCGTTGACTGACGATCGCGGTGCCGATGTTATTTACGATCCGGTGGGTGGGGATTTGTTTGAGCAATGCTGTCGTTGCATCAACTGGAAGGGGCGTTTGCTTGTTATTGGTTTTACCAGCGGTCAGATTCCGGCCTATAAGGCCAATCTGGCTTTGCTCAAGGGTTCATCCATGGTTGGTGTGTTTCTCGGTCGGTTCAAGAAGGAAGAGCCGAAGCAGTATGAGAAAAACTTTGCCGAGTTGCTGGCCATGTATGAAGATGGCCGGCTTAAACCCATAGTTACCCAATCGTTTCCGCTGGAGCGTTATGTTGATGCGTTTAATGTATTCACCAGGCGTCAGGCAATGGGTAAGGTTACGCTTGATGTGAAACCACAATGATTCGCAGTTTGGATGGGCGAGTGAGATTGATGTGAACGCCGATGAATTATTATGATGACCGATGATGAGATTCGTCAGGATTTGGCGAAGATGAAGGATATTGCCGCCGCGCACAAGGCTCCGGGTGCGGCGCTGGCTACTGAAACCGTCACCATAGACGGGCAGAGCATGGAAGCATTCGCTAATGTGCCGCGCAACCTTGGTGAATTGTATGCGCTTGGTTTGCAGACACCGCAGCGGGACTTTCTGGTGTATCAGGAAGAGCGTTATTCGTTTGCGGAAACGCTGGAGATGGCGCATCGTCTGGCGCGGGTGTTGCGGGAAACTTACGGCATAGGGAAAGGTGACAGGGTGGCGGTGTGTGGGCGTAACAGCCCGGAGTGGTGTCTCACTTACATGGCGAGCACGTTGATTGGGGCGATTATTGTGCCCATGAACTCCCTGTGGAAAGGACCGGAACTGGAATATGGTTTGAGGGATAGTGGTAGCAAACTGGTGGTTGCCGATGCGCAGCGGCTGCGGTTGCTTGAACCGCATCTGGAATCGTTGGGCATTCCGGTGGTGGTGATGAAGCCGGAGGCTGAGGCTAAGTCCAAGCCTGGGTCTGAATCCGAATCTGAGTCTGAGTCTGAACCTGAGGCTGGGTCTGGGTCCGAAGCCAAGTATAAGTCCGGCGAGCATTGCGCTTACCCTGAGTTTTACAGTTTGCTTGAGGGAGTGGTCGCGCTGGATGAGGACAGCATTGCCGCCTGCGCGGTAGTGCCCGAAGATGATGCCACTATTATGTACACCTCCGGTTCAACCGGCCATCCGAAAGGTGTGCTGTCCACTCACCGGGGCATTATCAACGCCCTTTACACCTGGAAATTCGTTAAGGAAATCAACGAAATTCTGCGGCCGGAACTGGTTGAAGAAAACCCGCCTTATGAGCCTGCCATACTCTGCAATGTGCCGCTGTTTCATGTTACCGGCAGCCATGCCCAGTTTCTTGCTTCGTTTATCTATCAGCGCAAGATGGTGATGATGTATAAGTGGGATGCGGACAAGGCGCTGGCATTAATTGAGCAGGAACGAATTTCAATATTGCACGGTGTGCCCACTATGGCCTGGGAAGTGATGCACTCGCCTCACTTTGAGCGCGCCGATATTAGCAGTTTGCGTAATGTGCAAGGTGGTGGTGCGCCTCGCCCGCCTGAACATCTGCAACTTATAACGCGCAAGTTCCCGGCCATTGTGCAGCCCGGCCTCGGCTATGGGCTGACTGAAACCAATGCCATCGGAGCGATTATCTCCGGCAAGTTTTATCAGGCTCGGCCTGCCAGCACCGGACGCCCGACCCCGCCAGTTCTCGCCATGAAAATTGTGGATGAGGGGGGTAACAAGCTTGAGGCGGAAGAGATTGGGGAGATTTGCATCAAGGGTCCTACTGTCATGCGCGGTTACTGGAATCAGCCTGCGGCAACGGCGGATGTTATCAAAGACGGCTGGTTTTATACCGGCGATATTGGCAAGCTGGATGCGCTGGGCTTTTTGATTATTCTTGACCGGGCGAAAGACATCGTGATTCGCGGCGGCGAGAATATTGCCTGTGCCGAGGTGGAGTATGCCATTGCCGAGCATCCGCTGGTGAATGAAGTGTCGGCGTATGGCATTCCCGACCGGCGGTTGGGTGAGATTTTATGTGCCAGCGTTGTGCTCAAGCCCGAAACTCGGCTTGATGCGGCAAGCCTGAAAGAATTTCTGGCCGAGCGCATCGCCAACTTCAAGATTCCTGCAAGGCTGTTCTTCGGATATGAGCAACTGCCTCGCGTTGCCAGCGGCAAAACTGCCAAGAAGCAGCTTCGACAAGAAACTATAGAGCGCCTGGCCTCCGAAATTCCCTCCGATAAGAATTGAAGTTTTGACTGTAATATTCCGATAACTTGTTTCAGGTAAGTTGTGTTTGTTTGATGGCAACTGGCCTATGGCCTACAGGGGATGCGCCCTGGGGCACGGGGCACAGATGGCTGTCTGATGTTTTCTTTTCGGGGAGGACAACATGAAAGAGCAATCGCGGAAAAATCAATCTGAGGAAATCAAAGAGTATATGGATGCAGTTGGCTTGACGAGTGATGACGATTCCAGCCTGGGCGAAGTGCCGTCGCCAACGCAGGGGAAATCGCGGGTTAATGCTATGCGACGGCGCACTGAGGAGCGTCTGGAAAGCAAGCGTATTGATCTCGAGTATAGCTGGGATGATCTTGATGATGGTGATGACTCTTTGCAGTAGCGCTGCTAGCCAAGATAAATCAGGTAATGCACAAAACGAAGCTTCCTGAAGCTGAGATCTGATAATACAAAAGGATAAGCACTCTCCAGCCCCATGCTGAGATTGAGTGAGTTTAGCAACAGGGTTAGCTCGCCCCATTTTTCCAGTGTGTCATCAATATCATCCAGATGGGTGGCGCCTTGTGCCAGGCCGTAGTTGCCGGCGGTTTCCAGTGTGTCAATCATGTGCAAATAGTGCGCCCAGACTTCGGCCCAATCTTCCAGCGGGTGAGACTGGGCGTAGTGGCTAATCAGATCCGGGTTTAGCGGCATGCTGAACTTGTTGTCATAATAATATCTTAGTGCTTCCGCATAGTCTGCCGTTGAATTGCCGAACAGGTCTTCAAACGTTTGTTGTCGGTCCGAGTTGTTGATTAGTCGGCTGTAATAGTAGTGGCCGCTTTCATGGCGGAAATGTCCGAGCAGGGTGCGATAGCTTTCGCCGGTGTATTGCCGGGTTCGTTCTCTGACCACACCATCGGCTTCGGCAATGTTGATGGTAATCATGCCGTCCAGATGGCCTGTGTTTACATGCTCTTCCTGCACATCGGGGTTGGTGCGCTTGTCCTCAATGAAGCGGAAGGCCAGGCCGTTTGGTTCCTCATCTCTGCCCGTTATTGGCAAGCCCAGCACCAGCAGTGAATAGATGAGGCGGCGTTTGGCCTGTTCCAGACTTCGCCACCAGGTCCGCCGGTCTGATTCCAGCAGATTGGGAATGGTGTGATTCAGATTGCAGCTCATGCAGTAATTACCGGAACCGGTCGGTAACAGCCAGTTGCAGACGCCGTAATCAATCGCGTTGCGGCAGGCTTGCAGAGTGCCCGTAGCATCAAACAGCGCCGCGGGCGTTGCACCGGGGGTTGTGCCAAGAGTTGCGCCGGGGGTTGCGCTGAGCGTTGCGTCAGGCATTGCGCCGCTGGTTCCGGCAATGCCGGGTTGCAAGGGCAGCATACGGAAAGTGGCGGGGTCAAAGCCCACGGCGCTGTTGCATTTCAGACAACGGGTGTTGCCAAAATATAAGCTTTGGCCGCAGGTGCAGGTAAAAATTTTCATAGGTTTGAAGTTTCCATAAGTTTACTTTATCGGTAAAAACCAGGTGGCGGCAATTCTTTCATGCAAGACGCCAATTTGCACTTGCAACTCATCAATGAACTGAAACAGGCCATCGCCGTGCAGCAGGGTTTCAATTTTAGCCTGCTTTAACAACCGCAGGATTTTGCGAACCTGAACCAGCGCCTGCTCGCTTTTTGACAGGCGCTCCATCATCTGCTCCATCTTCACAATGGTGTGAGCCAGCGAACGCGGGAACTCCGGGTCTTGCAGCAGGAAGATTACTACATCTTCGGCGTTCACCCGGTCTTTTACATACTGTCTGTACATCTGATAGCCGCTGGTGGAGTGCAGCACACTCATCCATAGAATGTTTTCAAACGGTTCCGTACCGGATGCCGGCGTGTCTTTCAGTTTGTCCCGTTGTTGTTGCTGTTTCTGTTTCTGCTGCCTGCGCTTGCCACCGAGCAGGTTGCCGGAGCCCACATCAACAATGCGGGTGGTCATATCGGCTCGTTCCAGGTTGCGACCCATGCGCACGAACCGGTAAACATCGTTGTGGCTCATGCTGCCGGCCAGCAAGCCGGTGAGTCGCTGACAACCGGAAATAATTTCCGCCAGCCGTTCATGGCGCGGGCCGCGCGTAACGGCCTTGCCAAGTTCGTCTTCGGCGTAATGATACAGGTTGTTAATCTGTTCAAAGGCTTCCCTCGGCATAATTTCACGGGTTGTGCGGGCGCTCTCCCGCGTCATGGCGAGCATGCTTAGCAGCGAAACGCCATTTTCTTCCACCAGCAGAAAGCGCATGATGTTGCGTTCCATGGCTTGTCTGCCGCTGGCATTAAACTGCTTGTGAGTGCCGGTAATCTCCACCAGTGTGTGCCAGCCGAGGTTGGTGTGCTGCGGCATATCCAGCAGTAGTGTGGAATATTCCCCCAGCAGGCGCGCGGTACTCTCCGCCCGTTCTATATAGCGCGACTGCCAATATATTCGTTCTGCTACGCGTGAGAGCATGTTCTACCTTCTATATCTCTGTCTCCATTACTCCATGAGAGCAAGGGAAGTGTTGCGGTGGAAGTTTGTCGGGTTGTCTCATTTTCGGCCTGCGCCTACAATCCAGGTGTCTTTGCTGCCGCCGCCCTGGGAAGAGTTCACCACATAGGAACCTTTTACCATAGCGACTCTGGTAAGTCCGCCGTTGGTAACATGGCTTTTGTCCGCTTGCAACACAAAGGGGCGCAAATCCACATGGCGCGGCTCCACCACTCGCTCGCCAAGCACCGGCACAGTGGAAAGCGATATGAGCGGTTGCGCTATGTAGTTGCGCGGGTTGGCCTTTATCCGGCGGGCGAACTCGGCTCGTTGCTTGCGGGTGGATTGCGGGCCCATCAGCATACCGTAGCCGCCGGATTCATTGGCGGGCTTGACCACCAGTTTGTGCAGGTTTTGCAGCACATGCTGACGCTGTGTTTTGTCAACGCACAGATAGCTGGGCACATTGGGCAGAATGGGTTCCTCGTTCAGATAATACTTGATAAGGCGCGGCACATAAGTGTAGATAATTTTATCATCGGCAACGCCGGCGCCCGGTGCGTTGGCCAGCGCCACATTGCCTTTCACCCAGGCTTTGAACAATCCTTTCACGCCCAGCGTGGAATCCTTTTTGAACACGGTTGGGTCAAGAAACAATTCATCAATGCGGCGGTAGATTACATCCACTCGCGACAAGCCGTTTATGGTGCGCATATAAACTTTGTCGTCCTCCACCACCAGATCGTTGCCTTCCACCAGTTCGGCGCCCATGCGCTGGGCCAGGAACGAATGTTCAAAGTAGGCGGAGTTGTAAATGCCCGGTGTTAGCACCACCACTTCGGGGTATTCACGGGGGCGTGGTGATATGGCGGCAAGTGTATCAAACAGTTGATTGGGGTAATCGGCTACTGGCAGAATGTCGTGCTTTGCAAACAACTCGGGGAAAACTCGCTTGGTAACGCGGCGGTTCTCCAGCATATATGATACCCCGGAGGGCACGCGCAGGTTATCCTCAAGCACATAGAACTCGCCGTTGTTGTTGCGAATCAAATCGGTGCCGCAGATGTGAGCCCAAACTTTGTATTTGGGGCGCACGCCAATACATTTCTTGAGGAAGTTTTGTGAGTTGAGAATTAGTTCTTTTGGTATCAGCTTGTCCTTGAAAACTTTTTGTTCGTTGTAGATGTCGTTGATGAAGAGGTTTAATGCCCGTAGTCGCTGTTGCAGGCCGCGGCTGGTCTGCTCCCATTCTTTGCCGGGGATGATGCGGGGGATAATATCAAACGGCCATTCGCGGTCTATGTTGCCTGCGTCGCTGTATACGGTGAAGGAGATGCCCATGGTTCTTATGGCAAGTTCGGCGGCGGTTTTCTTTTCCAGCAGGGCTTCGTGAGTTAGTGAGCTGAGGTAGCTGGTGAGCCTGCGCGCTGGCCTGCGTGCGTAGCCCGGCGAACTAATCAGTTCGTCGTGGAAACTGCCGGGGTCATAGGTTTTCCAGTTGACGCGCATGTTGATGGCCTGTTGGGGAGTGCTGTTTCAGTACAGTATGAACTGGTTATGTGTTTATTGTGTGTCAGTTGTGTGCTGGTTATTACAGTCTACCAATCAGCACTCACGATAACAATGCACTGTAGCGGATAAGTGCATCTGAGACAAATCAGCACGCTCGCCATATACACACTGTCTTTAACAGATTAGTAGATAGGCCAAATGTAAAGTAGTAACGGGATTGATACTGCCACAATAACAATTTCAAGTGGCAGTCCCACGCGCCAGTAATCGCGGAACTTGTAGCCGCCCGGACCCATGATGAGCATGTTGTTCTGGTGGCCGACGGGGGTGAGGAAGGCGCAGGAGGCACCTACTGCCACTGCCATCAGGAAGGCATCGGGGTTCAGGTTGAGGCTGATGGCTGTGTTGTAGGCGATAGGCAACATGAGTATTGCGGTTGCTGCGTTGTTCAAAATATCTGATACGGTCATGGTTACGATGAGAATTATGGCGATGATGAGTACCGGCGAAACATCACCGGCCAGGCCGACGATGCCTTGCACCAGCAGAGCCGAAGTGCCGGTGGTTTCAAACGCGGCACCGAGTGGAATCATTGCGCCCAATAGCACTACTACGGGCCAGTCCACTCCTTTATAAAACTCTCGTAGCGGCACTACTCGTAGTAATACCATCACCACTGTGGCCAGACCCAGAGCAAGCTGGATGGACAGATAGCCGAAGGCGGTCAGCGTGATGGCGACGATAAATGTGGCGAGAGCTAGCAATGCCTTGTTGCCGAGACCGATGTTTAAGTTGCGTTTCGCCAGCGGATAGCAGTTCAACTTGGGCAAGGCATCGCTGAGACTGTCGTCATCACCATGGAACAGCAACACATCTCCTTGCTTGAACTTAAACTGACGCAATCGGTAGCGATGCTCTGTTCCGGCCCGCGATATTGCCAGCAAGTTGATGTCGTAGCGACGGTTGAAGCGAACATCTGCGGGAGTGCGACCAATCAACGATGATTGCGGGGAAATCACTACCTCCATTATTCGGGTATCTTCGGAATGAAGAATTTTACGCGTAACGCTATCGGCGGGAATTAACATTAGTTTTTCGCTGGTGGCGAAGTCATTAATATCTTCATGTGAGCCTTGCAGTACAAGCACATCGCTTCTGGCAAGTTCAATCTTTTGCACCTGAGTCAATCGTTGTTTTTTATGTAGCAGCATTAGCAGATCAAGCCCCTGCTCTTTCAGTTTCTTTTTTAATGTAGCCGCTGTTTTACCGACCCACTCCGACTCTTCGGTTATCTTTAACTCAAACAGATATTCATCCACGCCCAGCATTTCCGTATCAATTGGCGTTTTGCGTACGCGGACGAAGCGCCAGCCCAGGAGCAACATGAACAAGATGCCACACAGTGCCACGCCGCCGCCGACCGGCGCATAATCAAACATGGTGAAGCCTTCGCCTATTACTTCTTGCCGGTAACCGGAAACCAGAATGTTCGGTGGTGTGCCGATTTGCGTTACCAGGCCGCCGAGTATTGAACCAAAGGACAGGGGCATGAGCACAGTGGCGGGAGATCTGCCAGCATCTCTGGTGGACTGGATGGCTAGCGGCATAAGCAACGCGAGGGCACCTATGTTGTTCATGAACATGGAAAGAAATGCCGCCAGAAAAGTGAGTATGGCGATATGTAGCAATGGTCGTGTTGACACTGGCTCAAGCGCGGCGACAATAAATTCCACCGCCCCTGAGCGGGCGAGCCCGTAACTGACGATGAGCACCAGCACTACAGTAATCGTTGCCACATTGCCAAAGCCGGAAAATAATGCCTCTTGTGGAATCAGACCACACAGTGCCGCCACGAACAACGCGCCCAGTGCTGCAATGTCATAGCGCACCTTTCCCCAAACCAGAAGCAACAACAGGGATGACAGAATTGTTAGCAGTATAATTTGGTCATTATTCACAACGAATTAAACTCCGGTTCCATGACAAACTGCCTAACGATAACACGCAAACAAACGAACACTCTCACCCCATAGGATAAAGAATATCATCATGCACCGCATAACACTTCTTCATCACTTCATCATTAAGAGTAACATCCAGTGCCGCCAGTGATTCTTCAAGCTGGTCTGCCGTGCGGGCACCAATTATGGTGGAAGCCACAAAGTCAAAATTCATACTCCATGCGGTTGCCAGCGTTACCGGCGACATGCCAATCTGCCGGGCAATCTCCATATATCTGGCGGTGGAGGCCAATGTCTTGTCGTTCACGAATCGCTTTGCCATGGCTTGCTGTCTGGGGTTGTCATGCTGGTATTCACCGAAGCGACTGTTGGCGGGCATTGCGCCATCCTGATATTTGCCGCTTAACACACCGCCGCCGATGGGTGAATAGGGCAACAGCGACACCTTTTCTCGGCGACACACGGTTGCCAGTTCGTCAAAGAAGCGGCGCTCCAGCAATGAAAAATTATTCTGGATGGACTGGAAACGTGCCAGGCCTTCGTATGCGGCGGCCGTATTTGCTTTGGTGAGACCATAAGCGGTGTCGTTGGATGTGCCCAGATAGCGCACCTTGCCAATCTCCACCAGTTGGTCAAGGGCATCCATGGTTTCTTCAACAGGCACGACCGTATCAGGCCAATGTATCTGGTAAAGGTCTATGTAATCAATGTTCAAACGACGTAGCGAGCCTTCTACTGCCTTTTCAATGTGATGCCGGTCAAGCGCCGTCAGCCCCGCACGAATGGAAGGCACAAACCAGCCGGAGGCAGCCCCGGCCACTTTGGTGGCGATGATGAGCGCGTCCCGATTGCGCGTTTGAATCCACTCGCCCAGAATTTCCTCGGTGAGACCGGCAAGTTTCGCCGTGGGCGGCACCGGGTACACCTCGGCGGTATCAAAAAAATTGATGCCGCGCTCAAAGGCCGTATCAAGAATACGAAAAGCTTCTTTCTTGTTGCTCCAGGTACCAAAGCTCATGGTGCCCATACATATCGGCGAAACCCGCAGGCCGCTGTTTCCTACATATCTATACTTCATAGTTTTCACTCCAGTTTTACAGTCAGGGTTAAGTTACGGCGAGGGGTACGGGGGGTTATGTCAAGTTACAAGAGTTACAACAGTATAAGTTATCTGCTCAACCAATCATAGCGGCGGGCAACTATCGCCCAGATAACCACCGCCGCCACAATAATTCAAAGCTTGCAGTTGCATACGAATGCCATCCGGGTCGGTAAAGTAAAGTTCGGGAGTTCCGCCCTCGGCACCGCCCCGGTTCGGCATACGCATACTCACCCAGTGGGACAAGGGTGGCGGGTTGGCACCACCACTGTCAAGTGCGGTGAGGCCATAATCAGTCATGGCCTGACGATTCGCTGCCACATCAAAATTCTCAATGCTGAGACAGGCATGATGCACGAAGCCGGAGTTCGCGGGCGAAGCCGCCGGTGAATTGCCTTCCGGCCTGGTGATATACATCAGGAATTGCAAGCCATCGCCAACACCGATAATGGGCGCATTCGGTCCCTGATAGGCCTGATAGCGCAAACCAAACAGGCGAGTATAAAACTCATTCGCCCTGTTGGCATCAGCAACAAAGTTGGTAAAGTGATTGATGTCCACCGGCCTGAATAAGCCGGGAGTCGCCTCCACAGTTTCGCAATCACCATCCACATCACCACCACAATCGGTGAGCGACCTCAATTCATACGACAAACCATCGGCATCGGTGAAATACAAGCCGCTGCTGTTTCCGGGTGCGTCCACTATTCCAAAGTCGCGTAGCCGCTCCCGCACCCGGGCCAGATCAAAGTCCGCCACAGTCAACCTTATTATATTCGTATAGCCAGGCACTTCCCCCTCTCGCACCGAGCTAAGTGAGAAGTGTTGTGGCCCGCTTCCAATTTGCAAGTAAACAATATGGCCGGTCCACTCCTGCACTGCCGCCCCCAAAAAATCCTGATAAAACGCCAGCGAGCGCCCTATATCATTTACACGCAACCCGAAGCCATGCAACTTACGCACCGCCAACGAATCTGCCGGCTGCGCCTCGGTGCAGGATGATGTGAGCACCGCCGGTGTCATGAGAGTTGCAGGCATCAGGTATAAAAATTGACGACGAGACAAACTGCCTGGAACAGGTATGTGGGTTGCTGCTGGTGTGTTCGCCGTCATGATTACTACGCCTTTGCAACTTTAAGATACTCTTTTAAAAGTTTAACATCACAAGCATGCAAATCACATGCCTGCTGGATAAGTTCGGCAATTGCACTTTTACCTCCATCTCTGTCAAGTCGTGATAGTTCATGTGCATATCGATTGAACCTGTCTAACAATCTTTCTTTTACATCCTGCTGACTGCAACCAGACAAAAAACTTTTTAGACGTTTAAGGTGGCTTTCATAGCCTAGAGAAACAATGCGCTCTTGCTCATCTTTGCCTAGCACACCATCAACGGCTGCAACATTCACATTAATCCAAAATCGCAATTCCTTAATTACCCCATCCCGATCCTCTTTTTGTTTTTTATCAAAGAATCGTTCTAAATCTTTGGTTACTTGCTCATCACATTTTTCTTTCTCGCTTTTAACATCGAAATTGGAAACCATTGAAGCCCAAAGCAAGAATCGCGCTCGCATATAAAAATTGGGATGCGTTGAAGGTTGAAAACTATGTTTATCTTCTTTAGGCAACATGCGAATAAACTCAGCCACATCAAAGCGAATATGTTTTGATGGCAGGCCTGTCTGGGTTTTTATCATTGCTCTTAATGCAGCATCCAAAGAACCCGCAGCATGCATACCAACTCTATCAGCACTGATTTCCCGCGCACGAGAATCACTCAGGAAGGCTTCGTTGGCGGGATGAGGGCGATAATCAGACTCAAAGACATGCCCCAGCAAGAAATGGCCTACTTCATGACCAAGCACGAACTCCAGTTCATCGTGCTCAAGTAAATTCACCAATCCTGAACTAACGGCAATTCGGCATACTTCGGGGTGATACCTGTAACAGAACGCATTTGCAGAATGGTCATTAATCAGATATGCCTGAACAGATTGGCGCGGCATTTCTAATCTATCACATACATTATTGATAGCCTCCCCTACATCTGGGAGAAGCTCATTAACAATCAAAATACCAGATTCCAGAAACAAGGTATCTTTAGCATTAACTGTATGAAAGAAATTAAGTTGGCCTTGCTGGTCTCTGGAGTATCTTAGCGAATTGGCCAGACTTTTAGATTTACTAATAGAAGTCATTGTAATTCTTTTCGCGCCTCTGAAATAGTATCTAACATACGTTGCACGTTCTCTTTTTCTTCTGGGCTATTCACAGAGTGCAATCGAGAATTCCACTTTGAAAACTCTTTACGCAAAAATTTCTTCTTCTCGTTTGTGGACCAATTCGGATCTATTCCCAATATCCGTTCTACAGAAGAAGACTCAACATCGGTTACCATATTAACACCAACAACCTTTTTGTCTTTTATCCTCTCAACTTCTGCTCGGTCCAAGCCAAGAGACGAGGCAATTTTCCAAATAAGGTCCATCTCACTATGATCAGCCTCACCGTCCGCCGCCATTATATCCATGCAGAGTTCAATAATTTGATATTTATCAGCATCGTCAGCCAACTCATTTATTGCATTAGTAACGTCTGAAATTGATAAGTCGCCGTTTTTTGCAGCTGCATATCCTTCCTTCAATGCAGTATTTAAATTATTCTTAAGTTCTTTAAACACAGACTCATCATCAACAACGGTTAGTTGACGTATAATCCATTTCTTAATGATGTCCCCCTCAGAAGTATCAAAACTCCCATTCGCTATCGCAACAGCTACCGCAAGTTTCACCGCCAACGGCTTTATTTGGTTGGTCCGTTCAACAGACTCAACATAGCCATGATCGCTGAACTCAACCGTAAGGAATGTAAAATAACTCTGCACAACTGCATGTTTATTCACCGGATAACCGTGATAAATTTCATCATCTATATCCGCATCCATCAGATAAAGAACACACATTACTATTTGTTTTCCTGACCAAGCCGGGGTCAGAGTTGGCACGATAGCGACACCAACATCAACCCATGATCGGAATCCCACATATGAATCCATTTCTCCCCATTCTTGTTTGTGCTGATAAACGATACTTCTTGGTTCTTGCCAGTCATCTAGTGCACTTATGATGGGCAAGGAATCAAGTTGCTCATGCTTCACAAAAAGGGACACAACTGAAGTCAAGTTTGTCCTTTTAGTGTGTGGCAACCATCCCTTAACACGCATATTAATTTGCTTAAAAGCCTCTCCATTTTTTAAAGTATTTTCTGTAAGTTTTGCCTTAAACTCAAGAGGTTTTATTCCTGAAGCAGAATAACTATCCGTCGGCTCATTCTCATTATTTAAATGGTGAATCCAAGCGAATATTACGGCACCAATGACGATGATAAAGAAAAGTTCCATTGCTACTCCACTAAAAATTGGTCAATATTTATACTGCTCGCTTTATCCTCTGTTAATTGGATATCAACTTCATGCTTGTTGCCACTTTTGACATCTTTGAATTCGGCATGCATGACCTGATTCTCATCATATGAAAATGTTATCTCAATTTCCTGACCTGCGGGACGGTTCGGGGGAAGGTCAAGGTTCCCTTGGTAGATAATATTCACAAAATTCATATCGGTTTCTAAAGCATCACACTCAGTAATGCCTAAATTCACCTGGGTTTGTCCATCTGTTGCCGTGTAGTAAGACCGGGTAACGCTGCATGGAATCTTATCGCCCTTGGTGATGATAATGGTATTGGCCTCTTCCTCTTGGCCTGTCGCCTCGTTTGCAACTATAGCAGGAGTCCCATAGTACTTGCTGGTAACTTCTTGGAATGAGATTTTATTGACAGCATCTTTCTGTACTTGATTCATTCCAGATCTATCAGATTTATACGCGGCATATATCGCAGCCCCTAAAGCAACAACTTCATCTGGATTAGCAAATTTGACTGGTTTCTTGCCAAAAACACGCTCAACTGATGAAGCAACGATTGGCATACGCGTACTGCCACCAACCAAAATAACATCTTTAATTTCTGATAAATCAATGCCAGCTGTATCTATGACACTTTCGCAAAGCATCTCGGTTTGCGTAATATAAGAAGAAATTGCTTCTTCAAACTCTGCACGGGAAATTTCAATATTGGCGCGGGCAATCCGTTCTTTGACAGACTCACTATCAGTTAGTGACTTTTTGAGATTTTCAGCATCATAGGGCGTAAAGTCCTCTATCTCAAGATCTTCACCCTTTGCTTCTTTGAATTTTTTCTTCACCAGCTCAGTTAGAGCATCATCAAAATCACGTCCTCCTAATTTATGAACACCATCGGTTGCAATTACTTCAACCTCTTCGCCCTTTAAGCGAATGATAGAAATATCAAAAGTACCCCCACCAAGGTCATAAATGGCATATACGCCATCAGCTTGCTCTTTCTGCTCAGCAGCAAAATAAAGAGCAGCAGCAGTCGGCTCATTGATAATGAATTTGACATTTATGCCAGCCGTTTTAGCTGCTTGCATGGTTGCATCACGGGCATCGTTAGCGAAATTTGCGGGGACAGTGACCACCGCCTCCACAATGTTGCCGTATACATCTTCAACCTCTTGTCGAATCCTTGCCAATACAAAGGCACTTAAATCAGTAGATGAATATGTAGAATCAAATGCCCGAAACGACCAGTTGCCTGCTCCCATTTCTCGCTTAAAACGTTCAGCACCCTTAGGATCCCATCGTGCACCTATCTTAACCCCGCCAGAGTCATTGAAACTTACCATGGACCGTAACGTATTCGAACCATCCGAAAAATGAACTAACGACGAGCGTCCCATTTCATCTAATCGAGCCACCGCTGAAAAAGTGGTACCGAGATCAATTCCAACATAAACAGTCATTTGTTCTCTCCTGTAGCATAATTTTGGGTTGGGTCTTTGTTAATGGACACTTTGGCCATTTTAATCGGTTGAGCAGACTCCGAGGCACTAGCAATGCGAAGGCCAGACTCTAAAACCTCCACAATTATACCGTGCTTTTTGGGGTCATCCGTTTCTATCTCATCAGTAACGATAACTCCATATGCCTCATTAACATTTTCTCCTTTTTCTGGCGAAAAGCTCTTGATGCCCACACCACTCAAGGCATCTTCAATAGCTTCCAAGACATCCTCAAATAGTTCTTTTTCTTTTTCAGACTCACTGTTGTTGATTTCCTTTTCCATTATAGTATGAATCTTTGCTATGCGGTCACTAAACCTATCAATCACGTATGCATCGTAGCCACCTTTAAATCTGCGCAATTCCTCCTCCCTCTCATTAATCTGCTGAGCATATACTTCTACTGTTTCTTTGATTGATTGGATAGCGTCGGAGGTTTCTTTGCCATACGTTTGGCTATGAGATATTGCATCTTGCATAATTTTACTGATGTTGGCCTGATATTCTTCAAGTTTCTTCATAAGAGGCTCAATATCCACCATCAACATTGAGTGCTGTTTGTCTCCCCCTTTAGAATCCTTAAGACGAAGTTTAAGAAACTCGCTAAACCAGTTTTCAATATTCTGTTCCAGTTTAATGAACCTCCAAACCAGAATCATCAGGATGACCAGCGTGATGATTATAATTGTTAAAATCATGGATGCCTCCACTTAATTGATTGCGGATTTACTACTTCCTTCTGGATTTTATACACGGTCATTCCTAGTTGTGGCACATTGCTCAAACTACAACTGCCCCACCAATACCTTTGATGCTGCAAGCTGGGCTCCGAAGTCTGGCACTTGCGCTGGTCAATGTCAACCGACACACCCTAGGCGACGACTAGAGCAATATCTCGGTCAGCCTTTGTCAATCTCACCGATATCGGTGGTCCAGCGTTCCATGCCGCCTTGTATGTGTGCTACTTTTTTTACGCCCATGGTTTGCAGGGTTTGGGCTGCCAGGGCGGAGCGCCAGCCTTTGTTGCAGTAGAGGATGACTTCTTCGGTGTTGTCAAACTCGGAGCGGTAGTAGGGGCTGTCGGGGTCTATCCAGAACTCCAGCATTCCTCTGGGGATATGCAACGAGTTTGGGATGTGGCCATCGCGTTTGCGTTCGCGGATGTCGCGCAGGTCAACCAGTAGCACGCCGGAGGTGCTTAGTTTTTGTTGTGCCTGGGCGGGGGTTAGCGTGTTGATTTGTGTTTCCGCTTCTTGCACGAGTTTGGTAACACCTGTGGTGATGGTAATCATTGTAGTGCCTATGCAGATGATGATGCAGAAGTTGTCAATTGCCGCAAGGCGATACCGCATACTAGCAGGATTGCGGCAACGCCGAGTAGCAGTGTTTGGCTGAAGCCGAACAGGCCACCGGCGGGCAGAGCCAGAGCGAGGCCGGCGCTTACTATGAGCAGGCGTATGAGCAGGCCGATGCCGCCCTCGCCCAGTTTGCCCAGGCCAATCAGGTAGCCTTGCAGGGCGGCGGATACCAGTGCCACGCCTATCAGGGCGGTGGAGATGGCTTGCAGGTTTTCCAGTGCCGAGCCTTGCAATAGCAGTGCGGGGTTGAGTACGAAAAAGAACGGCACGAAATAGATGATAGCACCCAGTCGCATGGCTTCAACACCAACGCGCATGGGTGTTACTTCGGCAACTGATGCCGCCGCGAAAGCGGCCAGTGCCACTGGCGGCGTGATGAAACTTAACATCCCCCAATACATGACGAACATGTGGCTCGCCAGCGGGTCAAGGCCGGAATTAACCAGCGCGGGCACCAGCACGATGGCCAGAAAAATATAAGCCGCTGTTACTGTCATGCCAATGCCGAGTATGAAACTGGTGAGCGCGCCCATGAGCAGAAGAATAAGCACATTCTCTCCGGCCAGATAAACCAGGTCATTGGCGATGGTGCCGGCAATTCCGGTTACTGCCAGAGCACCGATAATCAAACCGATGGCTACCAGAATGCCCGCCAGTTCCGCCAGCATACGTCCTATCGCGGCTATCAGTAGCATAAACTTTTCCAGCGACAGGCGGTGGGAAGTGAACTGATTGATGACCAGCAACAGAACCGTGGCGTAGAACGGGGCAACCGCTTCACGCTGCAGCACCACCAGCATCCAAATCAGCGCGCCGAACACGGCGATGAAATACCAGCCCTGTTTAAACACTTTGCCCAGGCGGGGTAATTCCTGCTTCGGCAATCCTTCAAGGTTGCGGCGGGCGGCGTAGGCATCTATCTGCATGAACAGGCCGAAGAAATACAACACCGAAGGCACGACTGCCGCCACTGCCACTGTTACATAACTGGTGTTCAAGAAGCTGGCCATGACGAAAGCGGTGGCACCCATTATCGGCGGCATGAACACGCCGCCGGTGGAGGCGCAGGCTTCCACCCCGGAGGCATACTCCCTGCTGAAGCCGCAACGCCGCATGGCCGGAATTGACAGCGGTCCGGTGGTTAGCACATTGCTGATGGGGCCGCCGCTCATGGAACCCATCAGGCCGGATGAAAAAATTGACACCTTGGCCGGGCCGCCGCGCAAATGGCCGAGCAGGGCGAAGGCGAGATTGATGAAGAAGGGACCGCCGCCGGTGTATTGCAGGGAAATGCCGAACAACAAGAATCCGATTACCAGTTGAGCGAATACTTGCATGGGAATGCCGAACATACTTTCGGCACCCATTACATGAAAGATGGCGGCGTCGGTGATGGGGATACTGAGGGCGGCGATGACATTGGGCAGGCGGGCGGCGTAAGTGGGATATAGTGAGAAGATGGCGACGATGATGAACACCGGCCAGCCGCCCGCCCGGCGTCCGGCTTCAAGTACGATGGCCCAGGTTAGCAGGGCGAGCCAGATGCCGGTGTTGGGGGCGTCGTATTCCCAGGCTTCAAGCACGATGCGTTCGGCGTTGAAGGCATACCAGGAGAAGATGATTGTTATGATGAGCATTATTGCGATGTCGTACCATGGGATCCCTCTTACATGCGCTTTCTCGCTTACATGCGCACTCTTGCTTTGCGCTTTCTCGCTCTCGCTGGCTTGTTTGGTTTGTCGGCTGGCTTGTGTGCTGTGACGGCTGGCCGGGAAGGTGATGAACACCATGACCAGCATGGTGCCGGTGAGAAGATACATGTAGCGGCTGTCCAGCATCACATAGCCGACGAAGAATCCCAGATTGAAAATCTGGTTGGCTGCGAGGAAGATGGATGCGGCGGTAAGCAGTGCCATAATTGCTCGCCAGCGTTGCGGCAGAACACGATAGCGCAACGCCAGAGTGGCACTGCTCTGAGTTTTTTCTATGTTGAGAACTTCTGCGGCATCGGTCATAGTGTATCTGCCAGAGTGATAAGCCCCGCAGCTTCAAGTGCCCGGGTGCGTGAAGCGAGCCAGGCTTGTTCAAACTCTGCGTAGTCGTCCGGGGCGGAGGGTAGAAACGCTGCCCAGGCTTGTTGCAACACTTGTTGGCGATGCAGGTTTTGTTGATTCTTTGCCTCGGCCTCCGTCGACCATACGCCTGCTTCCCTGAAATAACGAATCGCGCCGGGGTGATAGGGAATAAACGCCTGCTCAAACTTTTGCCGTTGTATGGCCCAGCCGCCGGCGCCGGGGGCATTGTTTTTATATTGCTCAAAATGGTGCTGCATGATTTTCACCATGCTGTATGCGATGTCCGCATCGGAATCCACCATGCCCACCAGCAGGGGGTAGGCCGAAGTGAATACCTGGATGCCTTGGGGTGGAATGGTTGGACCTTCAAAGGCGATATGCGGCACATACCAGGGCAGCCTGTTGCGCACTCTGGCTACGGCTTCGGGGTTGTCGTGGGGGAATCGGGTGAAGCTCAGGCCTCGTGGTGAGGCTTCAATGCGCAGAAACGGTGGTGAGTTGCAGGCGCCGCCCACCGCGTCCGCACGATTGTTAAGCACGGCATCAACGGAAGCGTTGTAGCCGCCCACTTCAACGGGAATAACATCATCCCAGGTTAGTTCGGCGTAAGATAACAGGGCGGCGACTGCATTGTTTAATGACGGCGCGCCCTGAACGAAAGTAACGCGTTTGCCTTTGATATCTTCAACCTGATTGATGCCTGCATCGGTTGCGGTGGCAAAGGTGAAAGAACAGGAATCGGAATAGTTGGACAACAATGCACGAATTGGTTGCGGTCCCCAGATTCTGGAGGCGAAGTTGAGAATTCCTTCCTGGGCATACACCGCCTCGGAACCACCGGCGGAGAAATGCACTCGCCCGGCGCGTAGTGTGGCCAGCCGTGAAACATCGTTGCGCCCGGGGATGACGCGCAGATTGGTGCTGTATTGGCGCTGCATGATGTTGCCGATGGCCACCGCCTGGCTGTAACCGCCGGTGCCGGTGGGATAGGCCGACCAGGCAATGGTGCGCGGCAGATTAATGCCATCGGTTGCCGGAATCTGTTGTGCATTTGCAGCGACCGGGGCGACTAAAACAATTAAAGCAACTACAATTACTATATTCTCACTCACGGAAACTCACCTCTCCGGTTTGGTCAATGCGGCTATTTCTTGCCCCTTCCGCCCCGGAATATAGCACATAATCCGCAGGGCATTTTCTTAATATCCTTGTGTATAATGGCCTCTAATTTTACGGGCATTTGATGCGGGTTACCTCGCCATCTCGCCACCTCTCCAGAGGATATTTTGCGAAATCGCTTTCTAATCATATTCGCACTGATTGTAGCCGGTGAAGCAGTTTTCGCACTGCCTTTCCATGTTGCTCGTTTTTTTCGTCCCACTGTGCTGGAAGTGTTTGGCATCACGGCCACCCAACTGGGCGCCGCCCAGGGTGTGTATGGTGTGGTCGCCTTTCTGTTGTATTTTTTCGGCGGACCATTGGCCGATTACTTTTCCGCACGAAAACTTCTCGCCGCTTCACTCTGGAGCACCGCAGCCGGCGGAATCTATTTGGCCAGCTTCCCCAGCTACACAGGCACACAAATAATTTATGGCTTCTTCGGTATCACCAACATCCTGCTGTCCTGGGCGGCACTCATCAAGGCAACCCGCAACTGGGGCGGCTCCAGCACTCAGGGTAGTACATTCGGATTGCTGGAAGGCGGACGCGGATTGCTGGCCGCCGCACTGGCATCAATCGGCGTGTTAATTTTCAGCTTCGCCTATCCGGATGACTATGAAGCCGCCACCCTTGCCGACAAGGAGCTTGCCCTGCGTATTGTTATTTACATGTATGCTACGGTTACCGCCCTGACCGGTTTTTTAATCTGGTTCGTTATTCCCGAAGAGTCGGCGAACAATAATTCCACCGCCGCGCAACAACCATCCGCGTTACACCATGTGGTTCGGGTTATAAAGATGCCGGCAGTGTGGTTGCATGGGCTCATCATAATGTGCGCCTATGTGGCCTACAAAGGGTTTGATAGCTATTCACTGTTTGCGGTGCAGGCTTATGGTATGAATGAGATTGATGCCGCAAACGTGATTGCCATCTCTAACTGGATGAGGCCGGTTGCCGCTCTGGGGGCGGGGATTATCGCCGACCGTTTTTTCGGTGCATCAAAAGTGCTGGTGGTATGTTTCGTCGTGCTGTTGTTTTCCGACCTGTTTTTTGCACTGACAACACCCGTCGTCAGCATGGGCTGGATTCTGCTGGGCAACATCACCGTTTCAGCAACCGCTTTCTTCGCCATGCGCGGGATTTACTTCGCCGTAATGGAAGAGGTAAAAATTCCGGCGTTGGTAACCGGCACCGCCGTGGGCACCGCATCGCTTATCGGCTTCTCCCCGGACATCTTCGTGTCATACGTGGGAGGCGTATTAATTGACCGCACACCGGGCGTGGCCGGACACCAGCATTTCTTCATGTTCCTGTCCGCCTTTGCCGCCCTTGGCGCGGTGTTCAGTTCCGTCATGTGGTGGCGGTTTGCAGGGAACTCCGGCAGGCGTTATGCTGGAGAGGTTGAAACTCCAAGTGAGGGACATTCCTGATGACTGACTTGACCGGTTCAACCGGCGTGACCGGCTTGAAACAACGCATAAGCAGCCTGGATTTTGTGCGCGGGGTTGCCATTCTCGGCATCCTGTTCATGAATATTCATATTATGGCTTTGCCAATGGCGTCTTATGGTAATCCTGATTTTGATGGCATGGCCAGCTTGATGGATAAGCTGGTGTTCAGTTTTGAATATCTGTTTATCAATACCAAGTTTGTTGGATTATTTAGCCTGATGTTCGGGGTTGGTATGTTGATTCAGGGTGAAAGCCTGGACCGCAAAGGTCATAACAGTGGGCGCTGGATACGGCGGCGGCTTATTTTTCTTGCGCTTTTTGGTGCGGTTCATGCGGCGTTTATTTGGCCCGGCGATGTTCTTCTCACTTATGCGATATGCGGGCTGATTTTGCAGTCGCAACGTTATCATGATGCGCGCAAGTTGCTGCGCCGCGGCAGCATAATGATTGCCATAGGGCTGTTTGTGATGAGCGGGTTCTGGATAGCAACCGGATTTGCTCCCGAAGATGTTATTCAGGATTTGATGGCGGAGTTCAGGCCATCAGCCGAAGCGCTGGCGGATGATGCGAATGTGTGGACGCAGCGTAATTATCTGCAACAGCTTGGGCCACAGGTTGAGTTGTGGTTGAATTTTATTGCTATTCTGCCATTCTTCAGTTTCTGGTGGTGTGGCGGGCTGATGTTAATTGGCATGGGGTTGTTCAAGAACGGCTGGTTTAGTCGCACACGAATACACGGCGGTGCCTGGGTGGCCGGGGCTCTGGGTCTGCTGCTTGCAACACTTGGATTGCTTTATTACTGGATGACGGACTTTGGTAATCCAAGAGCTTCTATCTCACCTCTTGCGCCGGGAAGTGGTATGTTGCTGGCTGTGTTTTACCTGAACCTGTTCGTTGTGCTGGCCGGAAAACTTGATTCGCTCAGCCACTGGTTGCAACAGGTGGGGCGCATGGCTTTCTCGCTCTATCTGCTACAATCCGTGGCGATGATATTGATGTTCAGATGGGTGGCACCGCAACTCTACGGCAAGGCCGGGGAGCTTGAACTGTTTATATTAGTTATAGGGTTTATTCTGGTGCAGGTGTTTATTGCCAATCAGTGGCTGGAGCATTATCGGCAAGGACCGATGGAAAAACTTTGGCGCTGGCTGGCTTTTCGCAATCTGCCACCGGCACAAGCTGCAACGGCACCGGTTGCACCGGAGCAAATGCAAACTGACAGTAACCATAACAGCACTGGAGACAATGATGAAACAAACCAATCGTCCTGAACTGAAAGAGATTTTAATTTGTGCGGCTGCGGCCATTGCGTTGGGGTTGGTGGTAACGGGCGCACGCATGGATGGCGTTTCCGCCCAGTCCAGCAATTTCCAGGGTGGTACGCCGGAAATTAGTCAGGCTCCGGATATGCGTAATGTTCGCATCCTGTTCCCTGCCGGTGTGCGTTCTTCCTGGCATCGCCACACCTGGGGGCAACTGCTGATGATTGAGGAAGGCGTCGGCTTGCACCAGATTCGCGGTCGTGCTATTGAAGAGTTTTATCCCGGCGAGCCCTACTGGACTCCGGCCGGAATTGAGCACTGGCACGGCGCCCACCCGAATGAGGACGCGCTTCAGTTAACCATTTATGAAGGCATGGCGGAATGGCTGGAACCGGTTACCGATGAGCAGTATCATGGAACCCGTGTGCGTCCTGTGAGCCGCTCCTCAAATTAATTTTATTTGGAGGCTATTATGTTAAACATTCGCTTTTACTTTTTTCGTTCTGTATTTCTGTGCAGCGTTGTACTGTTGTTGTTTGGCTGTGATCCTGCATCACAAGCACCCGCACTGAGTTTTGAAGAGCAGTTGCAGCAGCAGCTTATTGAAGCCAGCCCGGGTGATGTGATTGAGATACCGGCGGGCACTCATGATATTACTCGCGGCCTGTCGTTGACGGTGGACGGGGTAACTATTAAAGGTGCGGGAATGGATGAGTCCATTCTGTCGTTTCGCAATCAGGCTCAGGGCGCCGAGGGCTTGCTGGTGTCGGCTGATGATTTTGTGATTGAAGACCTTGCCATTGAGGATACGATTGGCGATGCTCTGAAAATTAACGACAGCAACAATGTAATCATTCGTCGGGTGCGCACCGAATGGACCGGCGGTCCGCTGGCAACCAACGGTGCTTATGGTATTTATCCGGTGCAATCGCAGAACATTCTGATTGATGGTTCCGTTGCCATCGGTGCTTCGGATGCGGGGATTTATGTGGGTCAGTCAAGCCAGATTATCGTGCGCAATTCACGGGCGGAATATAATGTGGCCGGCATTGAAATAGAGAACTCCACTTTCGCCGATGTGCATGACAATGTGGCAACCAACAACACCGGCGGCATTCTGGTTTTTGATTTGCCCAATCTGCCGGTGCAGGGCGGGCGCAATACGCGGGTGTTTGATAACACCATCAGCAACAACAACACCGGCAACTTCGCCCCGGAGGGTAACATCGTTGGCACTGTGCCGGCGGGCACCGGGTTGATGATACTTGCCAACGACAGCATTGAAGTATTCAACAACGAGTTCACTAATAACAACAGTGCCAATGTGCTGGTGGTGAGTTATTACATCACCGAACTGGCTTTTGATGATGAGAATTACGATGCGTATCCCGAGGCTCTATACATCCACGACAATCGTTTCACAGGCGGCGGCGCACAACCCGACTCGGAACCGTTGGCGATGTTGCAGGCCGCCACTGGCCAGCCCGTCCCTAACATAGTGTGGGACGGCACCGTGGTGCCCGGCAAGCAGGCGGCGGATATTCTCTGCCTTGAAGAGAATGCGGGCGAGACTTTCGTGAATCTTGATGCCGCCAACGGGTTTGCCAGCCCGTCCTTTGATGCCGCTCCGCATCGCTGCACTATGGCGCGGCTGTCGGCGGTTTCACTCGGTTCAATGGATGACTAAACATCTGGGCATTGTGGCAAGCACTTTGTTGCTGGTTGCTTGCGGCAAAGTGGAGCCGGTGTTTCATGCCAGCGATAATCCGCAGCGGTTGTCGGAGTGGGGGCTGTTCAGTGTAACCGCCGATAGCTTGACACCGGTCGCCGCAACGGAGGTTTTTACTCCCGCCAATCAATTGTTCTCTGACTATGCCGGGAAGCTGCGCACTCTGTGGATACCGGCGGGCGGCAATATTACACTGGTGGCCGGTGAGTTTGACTATCCTGTTGGCACGGTGCTGACTAAAACTTTTTATTATCCGCTTGACCAGTCGGGCAATGTGCGGGCAACGCTGCCACAATCACTGGAATCTATTAAGCTGAGCACTCATCGCGTGCTTGAAACTCGCTTGTTAATAAAACGGACTGGGGGTTGGGATGCCCTGCCCTATATCTGGAATGACGATATGAGTGAGGCGTTTTTGCGAATTGCCGGCGGCAGCATACCTTTGAATATAAACTCAGGCGCAGTTACTTCGTTCACTTATTTTGTGCCCAATGGCAATCAATGTGCGGCGTGTCATGTAACGGAACATCCAGACGGAATGATTGAGCCGCTGGGTGCCATTGTTCGGCAGTTACAATATCTGCCACAGCGACTTTCTGCTTACGGTGGCGATGAGGATGGGAGTGGGCGCGGGAATGGGGACGAGAGTGCAGATGTAAGTGAAAGCGAAGCAGGATATGAAGCAAGCAAACTGGTCAATCGCGGCTGGCTGGCGGAGTTACCGCCGGACCCTGCCACACCCAGCTACCACTTTGAATCAACCGACCTGTCAACAAAGGCCGCCGAATATCTGAACATCAACTGCGGTCATTGCCACAACCCGCGTGGCGCCGCCGACACCTCGGCTCTGATTCTAAACGGCGAACACAATACCCTCGCCCAGGTGGGCGTATGCAAACCACCGGTGGCGGCGGGCGGCGGGGCTGGCGATTTGCAATACAGCATCGTGCCGGGCGCGCCGGAGCAATCAATTCTGCTATATCGCATGCAATCCGCTGAGGCCGATGAAATGATGCCGGAACTTGGCCGCTCGCTAATCCATAGCGAAGGCATCCAGCTGATAAGCGACTGGATTGCCAACCTGCCGGGCAACTGTGGCGGATTGTGATGAATAAATGGTCTCGCATTTTTCCAGATTTAGGGCTAGAATCAGCGCTTTCAAAGAGAAGTAAACCCTGGGAGAAAACCTATGTTTAGTGAATTGTTTCGTAAATCATCGCTTGTCCGGCCTGCCCGGGCTATCCGCTTTCTAACCACTCTGACCATCCTGCCCACGCTGGGGCTCGCGGTTTTTGCCAGCGCGCAGGACAAGCACGAGTCCATGCTGCATGACTTTGAGGTATCGGTTATCGCCGAGGGGCTGAATACGCCCTGGGGTATGAACTGGTTACCCAACGGCGATTTGCTGGTTACCGAACGGCCCGGGCGTTTACGGGTGGTGCGCAACGGCATGTTGCAGGCGGCGGCGGTTGAGGGCGTGCCCGCAGTGCACGCAGTAAATCAGGGCGGCCTGTTTGATGTGTTGCCGCATCCTGAATTTGCATCCAACCGGTTGCTGTATTTAAGTTTCGCCGCACCGATGGGCAACAACTCCAACACCACCGTCGTGCGTGGTCGTTTTGAGAACGACCGCCTCAGCGATGTGGAAACTATTTTTCAGGCCGACACCCAGGGCCGCGACGGGCATTATGGTGCGCGCATGGTGTTTGATAATGACGGCTATCTGTTCCTTACCATTGGCGACCGTCAGGCGGCGCCGAGGGGCGACCTGCCAACTCATCCGGCGCAGGATCTTTCCAATCACAACGGCGTGCTGATTCGCCTGCATGATGATGGCCGTGTGCCACGCGACAATCCTTTCGTGGATGAGCGCGGCGCCATGCCGGAAGTCTGGAGCTACGGCCATCGCAACGGACAAGGGCTGGCTCTTCATCCGATTACCGGCGATTTGTGGGAGAACGAACATGGGCCGCAAGGCGGCGATGAGCTGAATCTCATCAGGCCCGGTGCCAACTACGGCTGGCCAGTGATTGGCTACGGCGTGAATTACGGCGTGGGCCTACCCATCCATAACTCCCAGAGCCTTGACGGCATGGAGCAACCCGAACACTACTGGGTGCCTTCCATCGCCGTCTCCGGCCTGATGATTTATGATGGCGAGTTGTTCCCGGGCTGGCACGGTGATGCTTTCATCGGCGGTCTGCGTGGTCAGCAAGTGGCGCGCATTGATTTGGATGAGGATGGCAAGCAGGTTGTAATGGAAGAAACGCTGCTTAATGGCATTGGTCGCGTGCGCGACATTCGGCAGGGACCGGACGATGCTATTTATGTTGCCACCGAGAACCTTGGGATATTGCGTTTGACACCTTCCAACTAGCGGAAAGCGGATTGTGAGTCAGAAAAACGCAGCGGCGGCCTGCCGTATTTCTGGCGCAACCAGTTGGCGGTTTGCCGGATGGCTTTGCGTTGCATGAGCCAGCTTTCCAGTTTGTATTTGCGCGGGAAATCCAGCAGCACTATGCCTATGACTATGGTAAGCAAGCCCTGGCCTGGCAGAACAAGCAGGATTATGCCCAGCAGCACCAGTGTGATACCGGCGAAGTTTTTTAATAGCCGTAGTGGTAAATATAACAAAGGATACTGGCTTTCCCGTAACCACGAATGACGTTTTGGGGAGGCAAAGTAATCGGCGGGCAGTCTGATTAAAATCCAGGGGATGATTAGCACTGAACCTACAAACATCAACGCCGAAAATATTCCAAGCCAGACCAGCAACACATCATTGTCGGCAAGAAAATTTTGCAGGGTGAGCAGGCTGTCCACTGTTTAGATACCAAAAAGCCAAGTTCTTCAGGTGCTGGTTATTATTTTTTAGAAGCGTTTGTGGTAGCGGATGTAGAAGCTGTGGTTTACGCTTTGGTTGGTGGTGGATTGGTTTGTGGCCTTTTGCAAGGGCGAGGTGTGGCTGCTGCCGGTGGTGAAGTATTGGTGGCTTGCGGTGCCTGGTTGGAGGTGGCGGGATATGTAGTCGGGGTTGCCGGGGGTGGGGGAGTTGGTGGCGAGGCCGCCGCCGACCGCACCGCTGCCGAACCCACTACCTGCCCCGCCCTGCCCCATCACCGCCTCATAGCCCGCGCTGAAACTCTCGCCCAGATTGAAGCTGGCGCCCAGCGAGGTGGTGGTGTTGCCGAGGGTGGCGAGGTTGCCGCGGGCGAATAGTTGCAGGAGTTCCTTGTCGTTGAGGATGGGGAGGCCGTATTTTAGTTCAAGGCCGTAGGTTTCAACGGCGTTCCATTGGGGGCGGAAGCTTAGGGAGAGGCCGCGGTTGTCGCGGCGGGCGGCCCAGGCCAGGTTGATGCCGACGCCCCAGCCTTCAAGGCCGCCGTCGTGGTAGAGCAGGCTGTGGGCATCAATGCCGAGCAGGAAGTTTGAGTTGGGCACGATGAGGTCGGCGCCGATGGCGACTTCTGCGCCGCCGCCGGTGAAGCCGTCGCCCAGGTCGTGGCGCCAGACTACTTCAAGGGAGCTGGCGAGATTGCTGGAGCCCAGTGCGGCACTTTGGTTTAGTTCCACGCCCAGGCGCAGGCGGCTGTTGTTCACATCCATGGCATTGCCACCATCTTCCCGTGTGCGCACGAACATCCCGTCGCCGATGAAACCCGCTTGCATGGAGTTGCCCGGCTTGCTCACTATGTTCATAAAGGGGCTGTAGCCGCCGAAGCCGATTGTCTGGATGGTTACATCACTGCTGTAGCGGGTGGCGGGGGTGTCGCCGTCGCCGCCGGCGGCTTCGGATATTTCAATATCGCCGCGGTCAAAGCCCAGCGTGCCCCATAGCCGTGTGCCGTCTTCCCGCTGGATGCCGGCGTAGGGGTGCAGGCCGCTTATGCTGGTGTCGTGCACGCCTTTGATGCCGTTGCTGTCAAAGTCTATTTCGGACTCGGCGCGCACCAGGCCAACGCCCCAAAGCAGGCCGGATGACATGGCATCAAGGCCAACCATAACGCCGTCCATTTTGCCATCAAGGCTCACTTGCTCGTCCAGTTTGCCCTTTGTGCCGCTGATGTCTTCGCGGAAGGTGCGCCCCCAAAGGGTGATGATGTTGTCCGGTGCAGCACTGCCGCCGCCACCGGCCTCGGCAAATGAATCTGGTTGATTCAAAGCCATGGCAAAGCCAATGTTGCCGGGCAGTTGCAAGGGCGCGGCGCGTTGGCCCCGGGCGTAGGCGTTGGTTCGGCTCTGGGCCTGATTGGCCAGGAACTGCATCGGGCTGGCACCTTGCAGTGAGAGGCCGAGTTGCTGGTTGTTGTTAAAGGCGGCGGCAACTCGGTCGCTGAAGGCGTTGGTGGCCTGGTCGCCGAGGGATGCGCCGACTTGGGGCAGGATGGCCGCGTTCACGGCGACTATCTGTTCAGCGCCCAGGGCGGGGTCGTCGTCATCCCTGATAGTTATAGTGGCTGTGTTGGGGGTGCCCACGGTGTAGGTGCTGTCGCCTGTTGGCAGGGTGGCTGTTACGGAGCCGTCCGTCTCATCAACTTCATCATCGTCCGTGTCAAGTGAGAGCATTGCACTGGGGCTGCTCGCACTCAATTCCACCGTGCTGGTTCCCGAGACATCGGCGGGGACACCGAAAAAGTCCCCCGTGCTGGTCAGCGAGATGGCAACAGTGAGTGTGCCGCGAAGAGCACTGCCGTCGGGATGTGCCGCGGTGATGGTGAAGACTGCCAGCTCACCTTCATCCACCGCGCTTGCATTGGCGGCTATGGTCACCGTCGGCGGTGGCGGTGGCGGCTCCACCGGCGGCGGCGTTACCGGCGGCGGGGTTACCGGCCCGGTCCCCCCCGCATCAGCGACAGCGATGGTCAGCGCACTGGGGCTGCCGACAAGGTAAGAGCCTCTGGCATGCGTCGCCGTGGGCGAAATGGTCAGCACTATGTTGCCGCCGCCGCCGATTGCCCCGTCATTGTCAAGGGTCACCATCAGCGTCACCTCGGTTGAGGCGCTGCTGCTGCGCAAATCAATCGCTATGGTGGTGCCGGCAATGAACTCAGCGGCCGGAATGAGATTGCGCGGCTGCGTCACCAGCACCTCAAAACTATTGTTGGTGGTGGGCGCATGGCTGAGGCTGAATACCACCGCAATGGCATCGCCCTCGGTGGCGCTGGTGGGGTTGCCGGCC
>JBPCXV010000013.1:0-2691 GCA_051008235.1 Pseudohongiellaceae bacterium
GCTGGACGCCGGAAAGCCTACTGATAGCGCAGGGCGAGCCCTGGCTGGCATGTGGCGCCTGGATTCATGGGCGGAAGGCCGCCGTTTATTTGTAAAACGCATCGATGGCCGCCAGCTGTCGGTTGCAGAATGGGGCGAGCGCTTCGCGCGCGAAATTCCCCTGCGCGAGGTAGCATAATGCGCGGCAATTACTACACTTTGAAATTTGCACGTGAGGCCAAGGAACGGCCCACCGAATGGATCATCGTGCCCGATGGGCACCAGTACAAACTGCTCTTTGTGGGCAAAGGGAGCCAATCATGATCGATATATTGCTGGGCATCATTCTGCTTTACATTGCGATATCGCTCACCTGGGCGCTGTGGCCGATTCTCAAATGGGTGTTGGGCGCCGCGGTGCTCATCGTCGCGATCGGCGTGGGTGGCATCAAGTACAACAACGCGCAGATCGCCAACGAGCTCGCCACGGCGATCACCGAGTGCCAGGCCGAAAGCGGCGCCGATAGCTGGTGGTGCGAGGCCGATATGGTGCGCCAGACTATGGACGATGAGCACGTGCATCCTGCGAGCCGGTTTGGCGCCACGCTGGCCGATTAGTTGTTGCTGAAACTGAGCTCGTTCCAAACGGTGTTGGTTTCATTCCACACCAGCACGATCGTGTCGGTGGCATCGCCCAGCGCGCGCGTGGCTGCACCCAGGTTGATGTTGCCCACCGCATCGTTGAACGTCACGCTAAACCCGCCATCCGTTTGATAGCTCACCTGGTAGCCGTCGATCCCTGGGCTGCTAATCGTGTCGATCGTGGTGGCTGCCGATGGATCCAGGAGCATGTAGTGCGCATTCGGCGCTCCGATCGTAATGTTGGAGCCGGTGATCACTTGCTGGCGGATCGTGTTATCCAGCTGCGTCCAAAAGTTCTCGCCCACCTTGAGGTTGGTAATCCCAGCGCTGCCTGGATTGTTCAGGAACGTGGTGGGATCCGTGCCGATGTAGCTGTTGCCATCCACAAAGCAGTTGGTGAGGTTGTCGATCGTGCCGAGCACGTCCGTGATCGAATCAAACACGTTGTTGGTGATGAATAGATCATCCGGGCCGCCGGTGACGGTGAGCCCTTCGGCGCCGCCTTCGAAATAGTTGCCATCGATGTGATACACGCCGCCGGTGCTCACGGTATCCAGGAATCCGGTGCCGCCGGTGCTGGTGGTTGGATCCACGTTTAGGATCTCGTTGCCGGCCACCTGGCACTGGCCGCTGATTCCGTTGGTGATCGCCTCGATCGCGTTAATGCCGGCCACCGCATCCATGTCGATGAAATTGGCCACGATATCCAGATCGATCAAATCGGTGTAGGTGATGGCCTGCGCCACCGGGCTGAATATCTGGTTATTGCTCACACGCACGCGCGTGGCATCCAGGCCCACGCTCGAGCCATCCAGGGCGATGCCCTCGGCCGGTGAGTTGATCAGTTGATTGGAATCGATGAGCCAATCGTTGCCTGCGTTGGCGAATGTGGTGGTGAGGCTTTCGATGTGCGCCTGGACGTTATCGCCGCCGCCGGCGTCGATCAGGTTGGCCTGGATCTGCACCTGGTCACACTCCGCACCGAATGCGATGCCGCCATAATTGGGCGCCAGGATCCGGTTGCCGTTCACGAGCACTTTGTCGATTTCTGTGATGTGCAGCGCAGCGCGCAGGTTGTCGGAATCGTCGCCCATGTTGTTGAGCGTGCAGCCGGTGATCATCAAATCGCCGAAATTCACCACCGCGGTGCCGGAGTTGCCCGTGGTCACAGCTGCGCGGCCGGTGGTTATCGCAGCATCCACGCTGAAATAGCAATCGTCCACGTAGGCGCTGGCGCCTTCCTCCACCCGTATGCAGGCGGTGGGCGTGGCGTTGGTGGATTGCTCGCCATCGGTGAACGAGCACTCGCTGATCGCGTACACGATCGGGAAACCGGCATCGTTGCCGCGTGCCAGGATATCGTGCTGGCTGGCGTTGATGAATCGCACGTTGTTGCATCGGATGAGCGCGAGCGTGGTGGCCGCGGATGCGGTAACGGTGCTCGAGATCAATGCCGTGGTGCGCTCGGCTGCCTGGTTGGCCACGTTGCCGTCCAGGATCACGCCATCGAGCAGGATCACCACATCGGCGCCGGATAGGCTGAGCAGGTCCGTGCCGGCGAAATCCTCGAGGCGTAGCGTGCCGCCACCGCTGAGCCGCTTGGAGGCGGTAATGGTGAGGTTTTGCACGAGGAACGTGCCATCGATGAGCACGTCCGCGTTGGCGTCCAGGACAGTCTGCACGGGCGTTGTATCGTCCGCGGCGAGATCACCCACAGCACCAGCCGCAAATGGCGATCGGTGGAGCTCCTGGTCCAGGAGTCGCGCCTGCAGGCCCGCGGGTGCCAGGTCGATCACCCGGTAATTGTCGACGGTTTCCGCGCTCGTGGTGATTTCATACCTGGCGCCGCCTTCGCGTTGGCCCAGGTTGTAGCTGATCGTTTCGGTAATGTCGCCGGCCTCGAGGGTGGTATCGGCTGCCATTGCTGCCACGGAGGCGAACACGATGGCAAACCCGGAGGTATCCACCAGGGTGGCCACATCGTTGAGCGTGCGCACAAACCCATCGGTGGCATCGCGCACCTCGAGCGATCGCAGCCCTTGCCATCGTAAATCGCCGCGGATCCGCCCGA
>JBPCXV010000014.1:0-32105 GCA_051008235.1 Pseudohongiellaceae bacterium
GGACTGAAACCGGTGGGGCATGACCGATGGCAGCTGTACTTCGGCATGGCCTATCTTGGGGTGGTCGATGCCCGGAAAAATCGGGTCATCCGGCCAGTTAAGGTGTAAACCATGTGCCCGGTCTTAATTGTCAACCATGTGCCCGGCTTAACACCGACTCCGGGGCAAAATCACTCCCCCCTTGAGGGGGAGTCGGCGAAACAAGGACGGAGTCCGCAGTTGAGTCGGTGGGGGGACTGTCTGATTTATCTCATATAGGTAGCCGCTACAATCACATATATTAGATTGGGATATCTTGGTAGAATATAGGCACCTAATTTGCACACCAGACATGAGGGCAGGTGCCACCATGCCAACTGATTCACAACATACCAATCCTGAACGGCGGCCTGTATCAGACGATGCCGGAATCGCCGCGGGGCACGGTGCCGCATTTTTGCAGCGGCGGCCTGGCGAGGAAGAAGCGCTAGGGTTGGCGGATGTAACCGATACCGCCGGGCTGGCGGCGCTTGCTCGTCAGCTTCGGGATGAGCGGCATCGCAACATCATCACTTATTCTCGCAAGGTTTTTATTCCGCTCACTCATCTGTGTCGGGATGTTTGTCATTACTGTACTTTTGCGCGCACGCCGCGCCATATTGAGCAGGCTTATATGAGCCGCGAGCAAGTGTTTGCCTTGTGTGAACATGCGGCCAGTGTTGGTTGTCAGGAGGCACTGTTCACACTGGGCGAGAAACCGGAGTTGCGTTACAAGGCGGCTCGCGAGGCGCTTGCCGAACTGGGTTATGCCTCAACGCTGGAGTATGTTGCCGCCCTCGCCGGGGAAGTGCATGAACGTTTTGGGCTGTTGCCTCACATTAATGCGGGCAATATGAGTGCTGACGAAATTGCCATGTTGAGGCCGGTGAGTGCATCCATGGGCATCATGCTGGAATCCGCTTCGGAGCGACTGTGCGGCAAGGGGATGCCCCACTACGGTTCGCCGGACAAGGTGCCGGCGGTGCGGCTTGACACCATGCGTTTGGCTGGCGAAGCGGCGGTGCCGTTCACCACTGGCATCCTCATCGGCATTGGGGAAACACGGCGTGAGCGTATTGAGGCCTTGCTTGCAATCAGAGCACTTGCTGAGCGGTATGGTCATATTCAGGAAGTTATTATTCAAAACTTTCGCGCCAAGCCGGATACTAAAATGGCGCAGGCGCCGGAACCGGATTTGGAAGACTTGCTGTGGACTATTGCCGTAGCCCGGCTCATCTTCGGCGGCGCCATGAATATCCAGGCGCCGCCCAATCTCAGCCCCGGTGTGTTGCCGCGTCTGGTGGAGGCGGGTATTAATGACTGGGGCGGCGTCTCTCCGGTTAGCCCGGATCATGTCAACCCGGAAGCGCCGTGGCCGCATCTGGACCATTTGGCGCAGGAGACTGCGGCGGCGGGCAAGTTTCTGGAGCAGCGTCTTACTATTTATCCTGACTATGTTAATAATGTTGCTCCTGTTAATGGTGCCAGTAACATCAAGAATAACGACTTCAAAGATGGCAACAACAATATCAACAACCCGCATCGCTGGCTGGATTCGGCCATGCAGACCGGCGTAATGGCACTAGCAGATGGCAGTGGTTTTGCGAAGCGGGATGACTGGTATGCCGGAGAAGATATACCCCCGCCGCCCCTAACACCGATACTTGATGGTTCGCCACAGGACATTGATACCGTAGCCGAGTCAAGCCCGACTAGTGCGGTAGTTGCGCCAGCACTTAATGATTCGCCGCAGGTCGCAGATGCCGTTCAAAACATCATCACCAAATGCCGCGAATCAGCGGAACTCACCGAGGCCGAAGTAACCCGATTGTTTGAGGTGCGCGGCGAAGAGTTCCTTTATGTTATTCGCGAAGCGGACAAGTTGCGCCGGGAAGTCAATGGCGATGGCGTGAGCTATGTGGTCAACCGCAACATTAACTACACCAATGTGTGTTATTTCAAATGCCAGTTTTGCGCCTTCTCCAAAGGCAAGCACAGCGAAAGCCTGCGCGGCAAACCCTACGACATTAGCGCGGAAGAGATAGCCCGCCGTTGCAGCGAGGCCTGGCAACGTGGTGCCACCGAGGTGTGTATGCAGGGTGGCATCCATCCCGACTACACCGGCCAGACCTATCTGGACATTCTGCACACGGTGCGGCAGGCGGTGCCGGAGATGCACATTCACGCCTTCTCACCACTTGAAGTCTGGCAGGGCGCCGCCACCCTCGGCGTTAGCCTGAGCGAATTTTTATCCGCACTCAAACAGGCCGGGCTGAACACCCTGCCTGGCACCGCGGCGGAAATTCTCCACGATGAGGTGCGACAAAAAATCTGCCCCGACAAATTAAACACGGCGGAATGGCTGGAAGTAATGGAAACCGCCCACGGCATCGGTTTCAAAACCACCGCCACTATTATGTTCGGCCATGTGGACCAGCCCCGCCATTGGGCTGCTCACCTGCTGGGCATTCGCGCGCTGCAGCGTCGCACCGGCGGCTTTACCGAATTCGTGCCGCTGCCTTATGTGCACAAGGAAGCCCCCATGTATCTGAAAGGCAATTCCCGCCGTGGGCCAAGTTACCGCGAAGCCATCCTGATGCATGCGGTGCCGCGCCTGGTGTTTCACGGCCTGATTTCAAACATCCAGGCCTCCTGGGTGAAACTTGGGCAACAAGGGCTGACAGATTGCCTGAACGCCGGAGTCAATGATGTGGGCGGCACCCTGATGAACGAAAGCATCACCCGCGCCGCGGGAGCGGAGCATGGTCAGGAATGGTCGCCGCCAGCCATGGAACGTTTGCTGCAAAACCTCGGCAGGCCACCCCGCATGCGCACCACACTCTATGCCACAGCCAGCGAGGAACGTTACGGCAAGGCCATGCAGGCCGGGGAGTTGTTACATATCATTAATAACAAGGCGGGCAAAAAACAGGTTGATAAGATTCTGGCCGTCGCGGCACAGTGAACAGAGAAGCAAGGCAGGCTAAACTCTGGCCGCCGCGATACGATACAGAACAAAACGAGTAAAACAATTCTATGAAAATCGCCATCACCGGTGCCAATAGCAGTGTGGGTAAAACCCTGTTGCGCACTGTCGCAGCCAGCCACGACATTGAAGCCATCGCCGGGGTGAGATCCCTGCAAGCCCTGAACTCCTGCTTCTCACAAACTACTCATATCACCCCGGCAGAAATTAATTACGCGGACAGCAACCACATGGGGCAGCAGTTTCAGGGCGTGGATTCCGTCATTCATCTGGCAGGCATTCTGATTGAAGGCCCCAACGGCACATACCGCTCCGCCAATGTGGAAGCCACCGCCGCCGTGGTCAAAGCCGCCCAGGTTGCCGGAGCCCAACATCTGGTATTCATCAGCGTGATTGGTGCCGATGCCAGTTCCGGCAACGCCTACTTGCGCTCCAAAGGTTTGGCCGAGAAGCTGGTGCTGGAATCCGGCCTTGCCGCCACCGTGTTGCGCACTCCGATTCTGTTGGGTCATGGCACTGCCGGCACCAGCGGCATTCTGGGCACCGCCTTGCAGCCATCGGCGAAGTTGCTGGGTGGAGGTCGGCATACCTTGCAGCCGCTGGATGTGCGGGATTTGTGCGCGGTGATTCTGCACAGTTGCAGGCAGCATCTGCCGGAACAAGGCCAGGCGGATGAACAGGCACAAAGTCAGCGGCAAACTGTGTTTGAAGTGGTGGGCCCGGAGGCAATTACTTACCGCGAACTGATTCGCCGAGTGGCGGAAATGAAGGGCATTAAAATCAAACTCGGCTCGGTGCCTGTCTGGCTGGCCAAGTTGGGTACTATAATCAGGAGCCGTGTTCGGGGCGGTGGCTTCACGCCCACTATTATTGATGTCATCACCCAGGATGAAATTGTCGCGCACAATGATGCCAGCACGCTGGGCGTAAAACTCACACCACTGAATGCTACACTGCACGCCATGCTGAAGGATTCCGAATAAATGAACGATACCATTTCAGAGAATAACAACACTTCGCCAGAGCCGGAGCAAAAACCGAAGCAAAAGCCAGGCGGCCTTGCCGGGCGCATCATTTTTTTGCTGATTACCGCAGCCTGTTTCGCCTACCTTTACTATCGCATCAACGGAGCCGCGGTGCGGGAAGGCCTCGGCCTGGCTGAATACATGAGCAATGTATTCGCAGAAGTTGCCTGGCTGCCCTGGCTGGGGTTGATGATGGGCTATTCGCTGTTCTACTTCGCCATTGACACGCTGGTGGTATCCCGCGCCCTGAACTGGTTTTTGGCTCCCATTCGCTATCGGGACATCCTGCCCATTCGGGCGAGCGCCTATATTATTTCCGTCTTCAACGAACAGATTGGCAAGGGTGCCATGGCCTATTATCTGAACAAGCGCGATGGTGTGCCGGGTTGGGAAGTGGGTTCGGTGATGTTGTTCATTATGTTTTGCGAACTGTTCTATCTGCTGGTGTGGGCAACCGTCGGCTACGGCTTCAGCCACTCCGCGTTGCCCGAGTTGCTCGGCATTACCGTGTTCAATGACAACCCGCTCCCTCCGGCATTTGATCTTATTCCCTATCTGGCCGCAGGCGGCGCACTAATCTTCATCCTGTGGATATTGTTTTTCCGCGGCATCATCTTTCCCAATGCTGGCCTGCGCGAGTTGCGCATCCTGCACGCTTTCCGTCAGGCAAAGCCCTGGCACTATGGCGCGTTCTTCCTGCTACGCTCGCCTGCCCTGCTCGCCGCAGTTGTCGTTTATACCTTTGCCCTGAATCTGTTTGGCGTGAATGTTTCCCTGCTTGTGCTACTGCCATACCTGCCAGTAATCTTCTTCGCAGCAACAGTGCCAACCCCCATGCGAGCGGTGGCTATCACTTTCTGGGTCATCCTGTTCCCGGATAACGAAGGCCAGATGGCAGCGTTCGGATTTGTGCAACACAACTTTTTCATTCTGTTCAATGCCCTGCTCGGCTTGCTGTTCTGGCATCGCGCACAGCGAGAATTATTTCGCTAATGGCCAACCTGCTCACCACCGCCCGCCTGATACTTATCGTGCCAGTGTGCTGGGCAATTCTGCAACCAAATCTAATGCCACCCTGGAGTTTGTTATTGTTACTGGTGCTGGCCGTAGCCAGCGATTATTTTGATGGCATCGTGGCACGACATCTTGGCACCGCATCCCCTCGCGGTCAGCTGTTTGACCATGGCACCGACTGTTGTTTCGTAAGCGCCGCGCTAACAAGCGGCGCCATAACCGGCTTGATACCCTGGCTGCTACCGCCCCTTGTTGTAATCGCATTCAGTCAATATGTACTTGACTCCCATTTTCTTCACCGCCAAAAAACTCTGCGCATGAGCACTCTCGGCAAATGGAACGGGGTGCTATATTTCGTCCCCCTGTTCCTGCTAGCCGCCGCACAACTACCCTTCAGCCCGGAAGCAATTCGCCTGCTGGAACAAACCACCACCCTGCTCTGCGGCCTGCTAATCATCAGCACCATAGCCTCAATCATTGACCGCGTACTGGCACCATCGGCTTGGCAGTAGGTTCCGCATTTTGCTTTGCACCATAGCCTCAATCATCAACCGCGGGCTGGCACCCCGGTGCTCATAATCCGTTTGGTGCCGCAGGAGGGACTCGAACCCCCTACCTCAACATTACGAATGTCGCGCTCTGCCAGATGAGCTACTGCGGCATATCATTCCTGCAAATGGCATATCGGTTTGCCGATACCATACCCGGCACATCATACAGTTTCCAGTAGCAAAACCACTTTCAACTAAGGCCTATCGCCCATGTCGCGCAACAGCGGCCACAGATTGCTGGCCGCAAACAGCGCCCCGAGCAACACCAGCGCAGCGAAAAAAAACCACTGCAACGCATAAAACAAATGCTGATTCACATCAGGATTAACGGCAGGCCAGTGCCGCACCAGCGTGCCGGCCTGCCCGGCGATGAGGCGAACCTCAAACGGAAACAAAGGCTCACCAAGAATTTGCGCGATAGCATCAACATTCAAATTACGCATCCGCAACGGCCACTGATTCGGATTAATCCGACCTTCCGGCAACCGTGCGCTTGGGTCAGGCAAATGAATTTGCGCACCCACCCGCACCGGACCCAACACCGGATATAAACTGGGCTCCGTATCCGGCGGCAAAATGCCCGTAGTCCAACCCCTGCTAACCAAAACCAGCTGCCCACTACTTTGCAACCGAAACGGCGTAACCACACCATACCCAATCTGCTCATTAGAAAACTCCGCCATGAGCAAAATAGTTCGCTCATTCACATACTCCCCCTCCAGCATGACATAACGATTCTGCAACTCATCATTATCAACACGCAATTCCCCAACCGAAATAGACTCAATAGCCTCCGCACTACCCGCAAGCTCAGCCTCCAGCGCAACCTGAGCCGCAACTTTTTCCCCCGCCCTGTCCAGTTGCCAAATACCCAACCGAACAAATCCCGCCGCCGCCATCAACACACAAACCAAAACCAGCCAGTTGATATGCAAGTGCAGGGAGCCGAAAGTGTAAGTTGTAGAACGCATATTCACCATCTCTGTTATACAACATTGCCAAATAAAGAGCCTTGACTAAGATTGTAGCAAAAATAATAAAGGACGCTATCATTTCGATGAGGGCGTGGGTGGGGCGGAGGCGGGGCAAGGCGGCGTAGCGCAGTGACGCACCATGCTGCGGCAGGACAGCCGCTGCTGAGCCTACAGGGATGTATTCATGGCGTGTGCGGCACTGCGCTACGCCGCCTTGCCCCGCCTCCGCCCCACCCACGCCCGGACCCAAAAAAGACTACGCCCTCAACTTGCAAGCCGCCGAACAAGGTGCTATTGTCGGCAGTAGACCATCTGACGGGGCTGTCGCCCCCGCCCCTGCCGTAAGCTATAGCCCACAGCGCATAAAGATTTGGCAACCATACCCGACACTACTTAAAAGCCCGAACACAGCCACAGGAGAACCCCCATGCACAAGTCATCCAAGCAATCACTATTCACCTCCGCACTGCTAGCCCTGCTCTGGGGCTTGGCCTCCACCACTCTGGCACAATCCGGCAATTCATCCCAGGCGGATGAGGTTACCTTCCACAAAGATATTGAACCAATCTTGCAGCGCAGCTGCCAGAACTGCCACCGCAACGGCGGCGTTGCGCCGATGGCTCTCGTTACTTATGAGCAGGTGGCTCCGTTTGCCGGGCTGATTGAATACAAGACCGGCCTGAGAGACCGTGCCGGTGCCATGCCGCCATGGTATGTGGAGAAAGACATCGGCATTCAGGAGTTCAAGGATGACCCTTCCCTGTCGGACGCGGAAATTGCAGCCATATATACCTGGGCTCGCAGTGGCGCGCCGCGGGGTAATCCGGCGGATGCTCCCGAAGCGCTGGTGTTTGACGATAGCATCAAGTGGCGAGCGGGCGAACCTGATCTGGTCGTTAAAACCAAACCAGTAACCAAGCTGGCCGGCACAGCCGACTGGTGGGGTGAGATTGAATATGTGCACACCGGGCTTAGTGAAGACCGCTATGTGAAATCGGTGGAAATTGTTGAGGTTAATGATGTGGACTATCAGGCTGGCACCGATACTGTGGGTGGCCGCTACATTTATCACCACATGATTTGGGGCACCGCAATGCTGGATGAGGAAGGTGAGCGAGCCGGACCATCTATTCCCTGGCCGGTGCATGAGGTGGGTCGCAATCCTGATATTTTTGATGAGAACGCAGGCCGCCTGTTGCGTGCGGATTCATGGGTTGTGTCTGACTCCGTGCATTTGCACTCCAATGGCCGCGACACAACCGGCCATCTGGAAATCGGCTTTCGTTTCCATGAGGAAGGTTACAAACCCGAATATGTGGCTACTTTTATCGGGCTGGGCAATGGTTCGGATATCAGCATAGCGGGCAATCAAAAAAATCAGGAGTTGCACGCCTACACCGTGCTCACTCAACACACCAAGCTGGTTACCTTTGAGCCGCACCTGCATGCGCCGGGCGAGCGTATGTGCCTTGAGGCGATATGGGGTTACACGGTTGAAACCCTGTCTTGTGTTGGCTACGACCACAACTGGGTGCGCGGTTACCCCTATACCGACCACGCGGCGCCGCTGTTGCCAAAAGGCACCGTTCTGCACATTGTGGGCTTCATGAACAACACCGAATCCAACCCCAATGTGCCCGACCCGCGCAACTGGCAAGGTTCCGGCAACCGTTCGGTAACCAATATGTTCATTGACCTGGGCCTTCGCGTGACCATGAACGATGATCAGTTTTTTGAGGCGATGGAAGAGCGCCGTCAGGCACTTGATATTGGTCCCAATGACCATATTATTGGCTGCCCGCTGTGCACGGCTCCGCTGGTGGCACCGATTGTTCCCGGCGAAGATGACGAGGATGAGGAAGAAGAAGCCGGTGGTGGGCGCTAGGTCGTTCCGCCTAAACGCGAGTTCATTATGTTGCAGAAAACTATCACAGGCTATGGTTTGGCCGCGGCGCTGTTCTGTGCTTTAACCCTGTCGGTATCGGTTTGGGCGCAAACCTATCGTAGCGGCCAGCATATTGAGCCCGCTTTTGAAGGCTGGCGACCAAATGCCGATGGCACTTTCAGTTTCATGTTCGGCTATATGAATGAGAATTGGGAACAGACCATTGATATCCCCGTAGGTGAAAACAATATGTTATCCCCCGGCCAGGCAGACCGGGGGCAGCCGACTCATTTCCTGCCGCGCCGCAACCGCTTCACCTTTGAAGTGATGGTGCCCGCCGACTGGGGAGACAGGGAGCTGGTGTGGACGCTGAACTCCCCCAATGGTGAGCAGCGCCGGGCTTACGCCACTCTCGCGCCGGACTATATTGTTGACAGCGTGGTCATCGCCTCGGAAACCGGTTCTCTTGGCGCCGGCACCAGCAGCCCGGAATCCCGTGCCAATATAAAACCCGATATTGAAGTGCTCGGTGATGAGATACGCGTAGCCCGTGTGGGTGAGCCGCTTGAACTGCTGACCCGCGTGGAAGACGATGGCATACCCAGAACTCGCGTTAAATCTCCCCGGTCGGAAGAAGAGCTGCGGGAGAGAATGATGGACCGGCCAGTACGGGTTACCGTGGATAAAATAAACGGCTTGTTCCTGTCGTGGAATAAATATCGCGGCGAAGGCAATGTCAGCTTTGACCCGCCCTTGCCCAAGCCCTGGGAAGACACCCGGGTGGCGGCCAATTCCCCCTGGAGTGAACTCTGGGTTCCACCACCGATGCCCGAAGATGGCATCTATCGGGTGCACGCCACATTTGATGAGCCGGGCGTGTATGTGCTGTGGGCTCGCGCCGATGACGGCGGTCTTTATAATGACAGTTACATCACGGTGCGTGTAACCGAGTAAATGATGGACGACAAAAACCTGCTTGATATTTTCACCACACTCAGAGACAGCGATAGCAACCGCACCCGGTTTGACGAGAGCTGGACTCAGGGTCGTTCGGCTTATGGCGGGTTGAGTGCCGCGCTGGCGGTGGTTGCCATGCGCAAACTGCTGACCGCGCCGCAACCCCTGCGTTCACTAATGGTGTCATTCATCGCGCCCATAGCGGCCGGTGAGGTTGAGGTGCTTGCTGATATTCAGCGTCAGGGCAAGAATGTCAGCCAGATTAAAGCCGATGTGCTGGCGGATGATGGCGCGGTTGCTCTTCAGGCAATGGCTGTGTTCGGCAATCCCCGCAAGGCGCTGCAACTGCCCGCAGCCAGGGCTGAGTTGCCGCCGATTGCGGGGCTGTCGTTTGATGCCAAACCGCAGCGGCTTCTGCCCCCTTTCCTGCAATACTTTGATGGCTACTGGCAGGATGGTGCTATTCCTTTCTCCGGCAGAACCGAGCGCAAGCTGGCGTTGTGGCTGCGTCATAAATCTCCGCTGGTGGGCTTTCCCGATGAGCGCATCGTCGCCATGGCCGATATGCCGCCTCCGGTTGTGCTGTCGCACTTCACTACGCCGGTGCCTGCCAGTTCAGTAAGCTGGTCGGTGGAGTTTGTGGTACCGCCGGAGCAGGTTGAAAGCGAGTGGTTGTATCTGGAGTTTGTGGCGGAGGCTGCCGCTGATGGTTATACCCAGCAGTCAGGTGCGTTGTATGATGAATCCGGCAGGCTTTGTGTATTATCGCGTCAATGTATGGTTTACTTTGGTTAATTCTTAGCTGGTACTCAAACTGATGAATCATCCTGTTCAACAAGCGAGGGCTGTTCCGGGTTCTGCGCTGTCAGTATTGTTCACACTGGCAGTTATGAGCTGCTTATTATTATGTAGCCCGGTTATAGCTCAACACAGCCACGGGATTCTTACGCCGGGTGTGACCTTTCCTCAAGACGATGCCGTGCTTATTAACCCGCCACAAAACATTACCATGAGTTTTCGGGTTGATGTGCGTTTGCTCAAACTGGCGCTATACACGGATGATGGTCAATGGATTGATATTGGTTTCCGTTATGAGCCGGAGCGTTTTACCACCGGCTTCGTGTATCCGCTTGGCGACTTGCCGATGGCGACATATTATGTAACCCGCTGGGCGGTGGCGGATGAAAACGGACGCTTGCTGAGTGGCGAGTTCAGGTTTGCCTTTGGCGCCGGTGCCATTCCGCCTTCCGAGACTATTGCGGCGCAAATAAGCGATGAGGAAGAAGTCTTGCCGGACACTGGTTCATACCGCCGCACTGATCTCTAGCAAACCGGCCGCGAACAAATTGAGAGACTTTGAACCTGAGCCGGGTAACCTTGAAAAAGAAACTTGAATTTCTATTTTAGTTTTCAGGGTAACAAACTATCAAGAAAGGTCGGCACCACATCATTCGCCACCGTAGATTCGCCGTTCATTAATATAACCAGCCCGATATCTGCCTCCGGCACCAGAGCCATTTCCGAGCGGTAGCCGCGCACGCCGCCACCGTGGTGCACCACCTGCAAGCCGCGATATTCCAGCACACGCCAGCCAATGCCGTAATGGGCACGCTCAAGCCCCCGCCAGTTATTAAAATAATTGCCATAGGGTGTGGATACCACCGGGCTGTGCATCTCATTCAGCACTTGCGATGGCAACACTTCAGGAAACGCACCCAGATTGGCTCGCAACCAGAGGCTCATATCATTCACGCTGGCGTTTATGCCCGATGCCGGTGCCACCGTGTAGTAAGCCGGATTGATGGAGGTGGTGCGCCAACGCCCTCTGCTCTTCAGGTGCGGCGCGGTGATATTGCTGTGCGACTGATAGGCATCAAGCCCAACGCTCGCCGTGGTCATACCCAGGGGCTTGAACAACTGCTCTTGCAGAAAGTTTTCGTAGCTGTTGCCGGTGGAAGATTCCACCACATCACCGATAAGAGAGAACACCACATTCTGATAGCCATAACATTTGCCCGGCGCGCATACGGTGGGAATGAGATGGAAGCGTTCCTTGACCTTTTCATATTCCACACCGTCGTCCAGCAGGTTGGAGTAGGAATGGGGCATGAGGCCGGTGGAATGGCTGGCCAGGTGTTTGAGGGTGATGCCGCTTGAAGTATTGCGGTTACCCAGCCTCAGGCCGGGGAGCATATCGTTTAGTGGTGCATCCCAGGATTGCAGTTGCTGATTCACCAGCAGAGTGGCGGCGGCACCGGCAAAAGTTTTTGACATGGAGGCAATGCGGAACACAGAATCGGTGGTTACCTGTTGTGGCTCTTCCACACTGGTTACACCCCAGGTCTGCGTGTGTATAACACCATCGCGCGACACGATTGCCACGGCGACACCGGGAACACCCTGTGCCGTGATAGCAGATTCCAGCCAGCGGGCGTATTCAGCGGGGTCGTAACTTGAGGTTCTGTGTACCGGGTGCAAAGTGGCTGCATTATTCATCGCAGCGGTGTCATTGTTCGCCGCAGTGGCGTCACCATCCAATGTAGCAGCACTATCGTTTGTCGCAACGCTATCACTCGTCACATCGCTGTCTTCCGAACTGGCATCGGAGTGCGCGTTTGAATCTTCGTCCTGGGCAGCAAACTGTGTGGCGCTCACAAGCAATAGAGCAGTCAGGCCGAGGCAGGCAATAGAGTAGCGGAGAGGTAACAGGGGCATAATCATATCTTCCTTTTGCTATTGTGCTTGTTGCCGCATTTGTTATCACAACAAAGTGTAGCGGCCAAAAGAGTAATACGGCTGTATGCCGGAGGGTGTGTTGTTACGGACAATAACTGAATCGGCCAGATGAGCCTATGTTTTAGGTATGTTTTGTACCAATACATATCTGAGATAAGCCCCCCGCCGCATCAAGCTTCGCCTTCTGCATGTCCCTCATGGGGGGAGTTAGTACTGACCTGAAACGCATCCCCCCACCGCATCAGGCTTCGCCTGCTGCGACTCCCCCTCAAGGGGGGAGTTATTGATTTCTCGTAAGGGGTTACGCCTTGCACTAGCGTGCTCCCCACGATTCCCCGTGAAGGAGAGTCGTGGGGAGGTTCGTTTACTGGATAACCAGTAGCAGTTGCCGGCCTTCCCTGATTACGGTTAATGCGGCAACTCTGCCTGCGTCCTCAACGGCGCTGTTGAGTTCCGCCAGGTTGGCTACTGTTGTACGGTTTACTGCGGTTATGATGTCGCCTTCTCGCAGAGATCTGCCTTGCGGCGACACGCGGGTGACGAGCACGCCGCTCACCCCTGCCGGATTTTCTACCGGATTGATTGAACGCAGATTAGCCCCGCGGAACTCACGCAACTCACTTGACTCACTTAACTCCCGTGACTCACGAGCGTTGCGTGATGCGCCGCCTGCTCGCGCCTGACCATCGGCGGCACCGATTGTTGCGTCCACAGTCATGCGGTCTCCGTCGCGATATAACACCAGTTCCACTTCCTCACCTTCCCGTTCCAGGCCTACCAGATTACGCAAGTCGCGGCTGGTTTGTATTTCCCTGTCATTGAGTTCAACAATCACATCGGAAACCTCCAGACCGGCTTCCTCGGCGGCACTGCCGGGAATGATGCCGGTAACCAGTGCGCCGGAATCCACACTCACATCCAGAGCCTCCGCCACATCGGGTGTCAGGTTGGTAATGGTTACGCCCAGTATGCCGCGGCGCACTTCGCCATCACGTTCCAGATGTTCCATCACCGAGCTCACCATATCCGCCGGCACAGCAAAGCCCACACCGTGAGAACCGCCGCTACCGCTGATAATAACCGTGTTGATGCCGATGAGGTTGCCCTCAAGGTCAATCAGCGCGCCGCCGGAGTTGCCCACATTGATGGCGGCATCGGTCTGTATATAGTTTTCATAGTTGTTGTTGTTCAGACCGGCCCGACCCAATGCACTAACGATGCCGGAGGTAACCGTCTGACCCAAACCAAAGGGGCTGCCGATGGCCACCACATAGTCGCCCACCTGAACCGTTTCTATGTCGGCGAAGCTGATGTCCACCAAATCATCCGCCTCTATTTTTAACAGGGCGATGTCCGTGCGCGCATCGCTGCCTACCAGTTCGGCTTCAAAGCTGCGATTGTCGTTGAGTTGCACATCAATGGTGTCGGCGCCGTTGACCACATGGTGATTGGTAATCACATAACCCTGCGCCGCATCAACGATAACTCCGGAACCGGAGCCTCGGGTTTGGTAATCCTCCTGCCTGCGGTTGGGTTCAGGCAGATCTTCAAAGAAGCGGCGCAGTTCGTCCGGCATCTCGCGGCCATCAAAGAAGAAGCGGCGCATCTCATCCGGCATTTCACGATCACCCTGGTTGTTACGGTTGCCGCGGTTATCAAATTCAAAATCAAATTCAAAATTGCGGCCATTGGAATCAAAGAAGCGCATGGCTCGCGCAGCAGTCCGCCTGGTAACACGGATGTTGACTACGGCCGGTGTTGTCTCCTCCAGCATGGGTGCCAGTGAGGGTAGCCCTCTCGCCGCCGCCTCCGGGCTGATGGCATGAACGAGCGAAACAGTGCCGGCCAGTGCCAGCACCAGTGATAGATAAACGAAAACTCGGGGGAATTGCTTTAACATGGTGTGTACCTCTATGGTTGCTTGGATTACAGTTTGTCGCCGCCGGGATTCGGCAGCAACCTTGGCCGTTACAATAAGGGTAATCGGCGGGGAAAACCTGAAAATGGTGTGAATCAATTATCCAGAATTTGTGCGGATTGTGGGTGCCTGTTCGGGCGAGGCTGACAATAGTGGAATTGGGGTGGCGGGGTGGCACTAATGCTTGAAAAAAATGTCCAATGACCCGACAATAGGCTTATCAGATGGACAGAGGACTAAGATGATGACGATGACGACCCGGTCAGATACGGGTGAATTTGCTCTTTCCCCGGCGCTGGCGCGGGATTTCGTTGTGGGCGAGTGGCTGGTTCAGCCCGCCCGCAACCGCTTGCAGCGTGTGGGGCGGGGTCTGGCGCATGGTGCTGGCACTGGCTCGGCGGGCAGTGCTGGTTCGGTGAGCCGGGCAGATTCAGCGGGCGCGATAGAGAGGCCGCTGGAACCGCGTCTGATGAACCTGTTGTGCTTCCTGGCTGCCAACGGCGATAAGGTATTGCAGCGTGAGCAACTCACCCGGCATCTGTGGCCCAAAGTTATCGTCAACGAGAACTCCCTGACTCGCGCTGTGTCGGAATTACGCAAACATCTGACACTTCCCGGTGCGACTACTCAATACATTGAAACTATATCCAAAAAAGGCTATCGCCTGCTGCCTGTAGTGACGGTAGTAACCGAATCAACGACAACGACTGAAGCAACTTCGGTAAAACATCCCGCCAGGACAGCTCAAACGACCTTCAGAACTGGCCTGAATGCGGCACTCTCTTTCTTGAGTGCAGCCCGGGTTGGTGCCGGAATGAATCCGGGTGCGGCAACCTCGGTTGCGGCCAGTGTCGGGCTTGCCTTTGTGCTGGCGGTGTCGTTGTTGCTGTTCAACGAGACGGAGCCCAATCCGGCAACGGAATTGTCTGCCTCTGATATGGATGCGAGCGGTAGCAGACTGGCTCCCGCAATAGACCACAACATCATGCTCTCTGGCATTGACGAAACCGCCGGGGCGTTAAACAGAATGGAAACGCCAGTGCTGGCACCTAACGGCACCGGTTATGCGTATATTGAATATGGCTCGCAAGGGTCAACTATCTATATGGGCAATCTTGAGCATCCTTCGGCACCACAGGTGGTTTATAGTAGTGCTCTGGTGTTGTCCAATCTTACCTGGTCGCCGCTTGGTAACAAGCTTATCTTTTTGCGTCAGCCGATACGTGCTTCTCATGCGGTGTTTAATGAAGACCAGATGGAGGATAACAACGAGGATGCGGATTTGTTGCAGTTGAATCTGGATACGCTGGAAGTGCATCGTTTGGTGCCGGAGCGGGATGTGCCCAGGCAACCTGCTTCTAATGCGGAGCCTGTGTAACTTAGTGTCCCCTGCCGCTGTGCCCCCCACCAAAGCAGACTTCATCTGCTTTGACTCCCCCTCAAGGGGGGAGTTATAAAAATGTAACCCTTTATTGATATTTGGCGAGTTCCTTGCGGGCGATGACTCGGCGGTGTACTTCGTCGGGACCGTCTGCCAGGCGTAGTGTGCGTTGGCTGGTCCACAGGCTGGCCAGGGGGAAATCTTGTGATACGCCGGCTGCGCCGTGCATTTGTATGGCGCGGTCAATGACTCGCAGTGCCATGTTGGGCACGGCCACCTTGATTTGGGAGATGGCATCACGGGCGGCCTTGTTGCCCAGTGTATCCATTAGCCAGGCTGTTTTGTACACCAGCAGGCGGCACATTTCTATTTCAATGCGGCTGTCGGCAATGATGTCGTAGTTGCCGCCCAGTTCGGCGATGGGTTTGCCGAATGCTTCGCGGCCGGTGGCGCGGCGGCACATTAAATCCAGTGCCCGCTCGGCGGCGCCGATGGAACGCATGCAGTGGTGAATGCGGCCGGGGCCAAGCCGCCCCTGACTAATTTCAAAACCGCGGCCGCGGCCAAGAATAATATTTTCCTGCGGCACCCGCACATTGTGAAACTTGATGTGCATGTGGCCGTGGGGCGCATCATCATGGCCGAATACGGCCATGGGTCGCACCACTTCCACACCCTCCGTATCCATGGGCACCAGAATTTGTGATTGGCGATTGTGTTTCGGCGCATCCGGGTCGGTAACCACCATTACAATCATAATTTTGCAACGGACATCGCCGGCGCCGGAGATATAAAACTTCTCGCCGCTGATAACCCAGTCATCGCCATCCGCTACGGCGGAGGTGGAGATGTTGGTTGCATCGGAAGATGCCACGCCGGGTTCTGTCATGGCAAACGCGGAACGAATCTTGCCTTCCAGCAGGGGTTCCAGCCATTGTTTTTTCTGCGCTTCGGAGCCGTAGCGTTCCAGCACTTCCATGTTGCCGGTGTCCGGTGCGCTGCAATTGAATGCTTCCGAGGCCAAGCGGCTGCGCCCCATGATTTCGGCCAGATGGGCATATTCCAGATTGCTGATACCCGCGCCGCCCTGGCTTTCAGGCAAAAAGAAATTCCACAGGCCAAGCTTGCGCGCTTCCGCCTTTAGCCCTTCCAGAATTTCATCCTGCCGCGGCGTGTGCGACCAGCGGTCGCCAACACCGACCTCGGCTTGATATTCCCCTTCCACTGGCACTACCTTCTCTTCCACGAAGGTGCGAATCTTCTCTCTTACTTTTTCCAGTTCCGGGGATAATCCCAAATTCATCATGATAGTGTTCCTGAAGTTTTCCGAAAATTTCTGATGTTTCCGATGTTTCCGATGTTTTGAAAGTCTCTGAAGGTTCTACGGTTTTCAAAACTCTCTAGAATACAATAGTGCCGCCGCCATCAATCACAATCGCCTGGCCGGTGGTAAAGCTGCCAGCTTTGGAGGCGAGAAATATGGCAGCCCCGGCAATTTCATCCGGCTCGCCTATGCGGCGTAGCGGGTATTTGGATACGGTTGCCTTGTAAATGTCGGGGTTATCCCACAGGGCTTTGGCAAAATCGGTGCGCACCAGCCCGGGCGCGATGCAGTTGACGCGCACATTGCGCGGGCCCCACTCCACTGCAAGATTGCGGGCAATTTGCATATCGGCCGCTTTTGAGATGGCGTAGGCACCGAGGTTGTCGCTGCCTTTCAGCCCGGCGATGGATGATACGATAATCACCGAACCGCCGCCGTGTTCGGCCATGCCGGGCATCACCAGTCGGCACAGGCGATGCACGCTGCCGATGTTGGCATGCATCACCTTGTCAAATGCGTTGTCCGGGATTTCTTGCGACGGACCGAAGTGAGGGTTAAGCGCGGCGTTGCAAACCAGTACATCAATTTTGCCGAGTTGCTGCTGTGTTTCCTTAACCAGATTTTCCAGCTGGTCCTGGTGGTTGATGTTGCAGGCCACGGCGATTGCCTTGCCGCCCTGCTTTTTAATGGCGGCGGCCACCGCCTCGCAGTCATCTTGGTTGCGGCTGGAAATTACTACCGTGGCACCGTGCTCGGCCATGCGCTCGGCTATGGCCTTGCCTATGCCCTTGCTGGAACCGGTGATGAGGGCTACCTGATCTTCAAGATTGAACAAATTCATTGCTTACTCCTCTTCTTCAATGCTAAGTGATTGTGTTTCGCTGTGATTGCCTGAGTGCTGGATTCATGCACCGAATTTAAGTATTAAGCTCAGGCACTTCAGCAATCTTGACCAGCTGCTTGCCAAAGTTTTTACCTTTCAACATACCCCGAAACAAATCAGGTGCGTTATCAAGACCCTCGCCGATGGATTCGCGGTATTTTATCTTGCCTTCTTTTACCCAGTTGCCCAGCTTCTGCGTTATCTCAGGCCAGCGTTCGAGCCATTCGGTTACCACAAAGAAGCGGTGTTCGGGCTTCGGGTCCAGCGCGCCGAAAATGTGAAACGGGGTTTCCGCCTTGAGAATATCCGCATCGTTGTAGTTTGAAATATAGCCGCATACTGGCACTCGCGCACCGGCATTAAGCAGCGGCGCCACGGCACGAGCCACATCGCCGCCCACATTTTCAAAGTAAATATCAATGCCATCCGGGCAGGCGGCGGTTAGCGCTTCGGGCAGATTGCCCGCCTTGTAATCAAGGCAGTCGTCAAACTGTAATTCTTCCTTCACATAGCGGTACTTGTCCGGTCCGCCGGCGATGCCCACTGCTCGCAGACCCATAATTTTGGCCAGTTGCCCCACCACCGAACCCACTGCGCCGGAAGCGGCGGCCACCACCAGCGTTTCACCGGCGCGGGGCTTGCCCACCTCGGTGAGGCCGAGATAGGCGGTGCGACCTGGCATACCCACCACGCCCAGATGGGCTGAGAGGCTGCCGTTTTTCAAGTCCACCGGCATGAGTGCCTTGCCGTCGCCGCTGGCCACGATGTAAGACTGCCAGCCTCGGTGAGCGGCAATGTGGTCGCCCACTTTCCAGGACGGTGAGTTGGATGCCACTACCACGCCGGTGGATTCGCCGGTCATCACATCGCCAACTTGCATCGGCTCAACATAAGATTTCACATCGTTCATGCGGCCGCGCATATAAGGGTCCAGCGACAGCCAGCACACCTGAATGAGAATCTGGTTGTCGCCGAGTTCCGGCACATCCACTTCTTCAATGTGGAAACAGTCGTCCGTCGGCTCGCCCGTCGGACGTTTGGCGAATACTACGCGTTTGTTTTTGCTCATGTGATATTCCTCTGGTATTTGGGTTGGGGCTTGATTCAGGCTATTGGTCGTTGTCGTCGTTTGTTAATTGATCAAGATCTGGAATTATTAAATCAAAGAATGAATTCTCAATTTCCAGGCGTGGAGAACGGCCAGTAAGCGTTCCTTCGGCCACCAGCGCGAGCAAGTAGCTGAGCAGCACCGCAATCAGCAGGGTGTAACGACTTTTGAGCATAATTCTTAACATGACTTGTCTCCGTCAATCAACAAACCGGCGCATCAGCACCGCTCCGGCCACCAGTATGGAGCCCAGCAGCACACCAATTAGTATGTCGTAATTGAGCAGGTAATTGAAAAAATCTTCGGGGCTTAACACAACAGGGAACGCCCGGCGGCTTGCTCCCCAGTTGGCCAGAAACTGGGTGCCGATAAGCAGGTCTTCAATAAGGCTGATAAGGATATACACACCCAACGACCAGAACAAGGGGATGCGTCTTGCGAAGGCCGAGAATAATAAAATCCAGCCGACGAGGGGGAACACCCACAGCACATTCAGAATTATAGTCAGATAGAGCAGCAGCATGCTATACAGAAACGCCAGCGACAGCTTGCCAACCACCGCCAGTTCCATGCTTGAGTCCGGCTCAAAAACCAGCCAGCCCAGCAAAATCAGATGCACAAGGACAAACATTACCAGATGTCCAAGTGGCAAAAGCAGCGTGATGGTGACAATTTTGGAGAACACCGTAGCCAGATTGGAAACTGGCATGGACTGCCAGAACAACATGCTCATGTCTTTGCGGTCCTGATAGAGCGCATCGCCCAGATAAGAGAGGTTGCAGATTACCAGTGCCACCACGAATGCCAGCGCAAGCGGCAATAGTAAAGGACCAATTTGTGTTATCGTCATGCTATCCAGAAAATTGGAGATGGTGTTTTGCAGAAAACTGCCCGCACCCAGACGCATCAGCAATATATTCAACAGCAACCAGATTAATGCCACAATTGCCGGCACGATGATGAACAGGTTGGGATGTTCCAGCACTTCCCGCCGCAACAAGCCGGTAAATCGTTTAAACGTCAGGCTATTCATGTTGCTTCTCTCTGGTTTGTTGCAGGCAAATTGGCCACTGTTAAACTAGTCATCTCCCGCTCCCCTTACTTTTGCCACAAACAAATCGGCTACCGCCGGTGTGCTTAATTCACCGAGGGTGCCGAGGCGTTCGCGGGAAACTCCTTCGTAGAGAAATACTTTTTTGCCGGGCAGTTCGCGCCGGTAGATGGGTTGCAGGGCTTCGGCCTGCTCAAACTGGGGCGGTGCCACCGCGACTTCGGTGTAGTGCTGCGGGATGTCGGCCATTTGAATATCAAGCACTATTCGGCCCTGGTGGATAAATATGAGATGGCTGAGCAGTGCTTCTATCTCTTCCACCTGATGGGTGCTGATGATGATGGTGCGGCTGTCATCGTGGTAGTCATTTAGCAGGCGGTCGTAAAACTCCTTGCGGTAGATGATGTCCAGGCCGATGGTGGGTTCGTCCAGCACCAGCAGGCGCACATCAATGGCCATTACCAGAGCCAGATGCAGTTGGGTTACCATGCCTTTGGAAAGTTGCTTGACGCGCTTGTGCGCGGGGACGGTTGTGGTGCTGAGCAGGTGTTCGGCGCGGGCGCGGTTGAAGCGGGGATGTACTGATTCCACATAGTCAACAATTTGCCGCACTTTAGCCCATTTTGGCAGGATGCCCACATCGGCGATGAAGCACACCTCTTCCATGAGTTTGTGGCGACCGTGCCGTGGGTCGCGGCCTGCTACTTGTAGCTCGCCTTCCACATCGCATAAGCCCAGCAGTGATTTCAGTGCGGTGGACTTGCCCGCCCCGTTGGGGCCAATCAGGCCGCTGATAGCACCGGTGGGTATGGTCAAATCCACATTATCCAGCGCACGGAATCTGCCGTAATATTTCTCCAGCCCGCGTGCTCTGACTATGTTACGGGAGTCATGCGGATTAGGCGGTTCGTCATTCATGTGATTCTCCAATCAACGGGTCCCTATTCTACCCTTTTATTCTCTTCGCTTCTTGTCCTTGTAGCGAATTAACACTTATGAGACAAATCAGGCAGTCCCCCCACCGATGGCTGCGCCACCGACTCCCCCTCAAGGGGGGAGTTATCACCTCTGGAGTGCAGAGTTATCACTTATCAGGCATGAAGGCTGGTGGGGACTTTGCTCAGGGCTTCACGTTCAACGCCGTCCCGGCCAATCATCGCACGTAATTCTTTCAGGGCGTTAATCTGGATTTGCCGTACCCGTTCGCGGGTCAGGCCCATGGCGGTTGCGATATTGTCCAGCGTATCCGGTTGGAAACCACGGAAGCCGAAACGCCGGTTGATGATTTCTTGCTGTCTGGGCGATAATTCGTCTATCCATTCTTTCAGCCAGTCCTGAATTTGCCGCCCGTTGAGGATATTCACCGGCTCAAAGCTCTCATCACCCGCAAGCGCTTCAAGCAGTGGAATCTCTTCCCACTCCTGATTGCTCATCGTCGTGGTATCCAGCGAGAACTGTCGCCCTCCATCCAGACCTAACAGGGTATGCAACCGGGTAACGGACTTCCCCGTCGCCGCAATCCGTTCCTGCCAGGTGGGCACTTCGCCCTTCTGGTTGATGATATTAGTTTCAATACTCAGGCACTGTTTCAGTTCCTTCATCGTGTGCAGGGGCACTCTGACTGTGCGGTCCTGAGTCATCGCCAGCCTCTCGATGCTCTGGCGTATCCACCAGGTGCCGTAGGTGGAAAAACGGAACCCTTTCTCCGGGTCAAACCGTTCCACTGCGCGTATCAGCCCCAGATTGCCTTCTTCCACCAAATCCATCAGTTCCATTCTGTGATTGGCATAGCGGAGGGCGATTTTTACCACCAGACGCAGGTTGCACACAATCATCCGCGCTCTGGCTTCGGCATCGCCCGCCCGCACACGCCGTGCCAGGGCTTGTTCTTCATCAGCGGTTAGCAGGCTGATGTAGCCAATTTCCTTGTAATACAACCGGAGGGGGTCAAGATAGTTGTGGTTGTGGACGCGGTATCTGCTGTAAACGGTTGCGCGTGGGGCTGTGGTCATGAGGAAAGTCCTTTTCCCTCCGGCCTTTTGCCTGAGGAGGAGTAAGATTATGGTGCCCTGAAGTGGTCAGTGGCTGCCAATAATTGCTGAACTGTAACTGTTAATGACTAATAACTGCTGAACTAGTTAGTTACTAGCAGTTAGTGTTTGCTAGTGACCGCAGCAACCGCAATGACACAACCATCACGGGCAACACTAGGCTACTACTAGTATAGACGGGTTTTTTAAAAAGTGGGGGAATTTTTTAAAATATTTTTAATTTTTTTGAGGGCAAGGTGAGCCGCCTTAATACCCCGGCGAAACCGGGGCGGCGGCCTTGTGCTGGGCAGGGCGGCCTTAGCGCGGCTGGTAGTCCTGTGCCCTGCGGATTATGACGGTGATGACGCGGCGATTCTCGCTGCGTCCGGCGCCGGTGTCGTTGGTGGCTACCGGCTGCGATTCGCCATGGCCAACTGCGGTAATGCGGCCACCGGCCACATCAAACTCGCTGATTAGCACATCGCGCACTGCATTGGCGCGGCGCTCTGAGAGGTCCTGGTTATAGGCGTCGGTACCCACGCTGTCGGTGTGGCCTTCAAGCTCAACCATCAGGTCGGGGTATTGCTCCATGAACTCGGCTACTTCGCCTATTTCCTCAAAATACTCCGGCTTCACCTCGGTGCGGTCAAAATCAAAGTTAACCAGCAGTTCCACTCGTGCCACCTCTTCAACCGGAATCGGGCAGCCCACTGCGTCCACCGCGTAGGCTAGTGGCGTGGCGGGGCATTCATCCTCGTTGTCGGGCACACCGTCGCGGTCTGAATCAGCGGGACCATCCTCCACCCGGACGGGTGCCGGTTCGGGCTCGGGTTCGGGTGCGGGCGCAGGCGCAGGCGCAGGTGGCGGTGTCTCGCGGCGCGGTGGTGCACTTGGGCGTGGCCGCGGTCGCGGGCCTGCTCCTTCGCCACCGAGGTGGAAGATGAGTGAGGCGTCAACTCCCCAGTAATCGGTGCCAAAACCCTTATCAAAGGGATGCAGGGTTCGGACGGCGGCGCGCAGGGACAGCTGGTTGGTGAGATTAAACCTGAGGCCCGCACCAAAATCCCACATGGTGGAGTTTTCGCCATCAAAATTGAGACTGCCAACCCCTCCCAGCACGAAAGGTTGTGCCCTGCCCAGGCTGAAAGGCAGGTCATACAGGCCATCTAACTTATAGTGGTCAACATCTATATCGCGCGCCCCCCCCGTTGGGCTGGTGCCATTCACATCCAAATCAAACGTGCTCAACTCAATGCTGAAGCGGTCGGTGAGGCTGTAACCGATACCGGCGAAGTACCAGTGGTCGTCATCATCCTGCAGGGTGTACACATTGCCGCTGTTTACCGGCAGGGTCAGTGCCAACTCGTCGTCGAAGCTTAGCCATTGCATGCCGGTGGCGAGATACAACTCACCTTCGGCGGCCTGAGCGGTGTGGAGTGCTCCGGTCAGAATCAGGATGATAGCGCTGAGAGTGAGTTTCTGAGCCGCGCTTCGGCCCGTATTGTTGAAGAGTGCCATAATATAGAATCCATAGTCTGTTGAACTGTTGTGGTCGCCGCCGGGCATTATAAGCCTATCGGGGGGCTTGTGGGTAGTCATTTACAGCATTTCCTCGTGCACACCATAATAGCGGCAGAATGCCCTGTTTTGATAGCCTCTACCCCGGGTTTGGCGGCGATTTGGCGATAGTATCGCACATATTCAGGTTTATTTTAAGCCCGTAATCGGCTATAGTGGCCGCCTCTAAAACAGCCGGAAATCAATGCTTTGCAATATTGGCGCACCGAACTTAACCGAATGTTGCTGCTGGCTGTGCTCGCCTTTCTGGTGGGCTTGCTGTTCGGCAATATCACGCTCGCTTTCCTGGTGGCTCTGGTCGGCTATGCCCTGTTTAATCTCAGGCAGTTATATCGGCTGCGCAAGTGGCTGGAGCAGAGCCCCGAGGCGGAGCGTTCCCCGCCACCGGAAAGCACCGGGTTGTGGGGTGGTATTTTTGATGGCATCTACCGCTTGCAGGAACAGGAACGGGGGGCTCACGAACATCTGACCAATATCGTGAACAAGGCGCAGGAGTCTTCGGCGGCGCTGGGGATGGGTATCATCATGATTAACCGGAACAATGGGCTGGACTGGTGGAACAGTGCTTGCGAAAAGTTGCTGGGGTTGCACTATCCGCAGGATCGTAATCAGCTGGTTACCAATCTTGTTCGCGATCCGCGTTTTGCGGAATATTTTCAGCAGAATGATTATAAGCAGCCGTTGCGGTTGCAAGCGCCCGGCGATAGTGGCCGCATTCTGGAGTTTGAGATTGCCCTGTTTGGTGAGCAGGAAAGGCTGATTATTGTTAGGGATATTAGTCAGTTATATCGGCTGGAATTGGTGCGGAAGGATTTTGTCGGTAATGTTTCCCATGAGTTGGGCACGCCGATAACGGTTGTTAAAGGTTATCTTGAGGCTATGCTGGACAATCCGGAAGACATCAGCGAGAAGTGGCGTAAACCTGTGCAGCAGATGATGCAGCAATCTCAGCGTATGGAAAATATTGTCAGGGATTTGTTGTTGCTGTCCACGCTGGAAACTGGAACGTTGCCGCGTACGCAAGATAATATTGTTTTGCATGAACTGTTTGGTGAAATTCGTAATGATACGGCGCAGGTGTTTGCGGAGAAGAACCATGAGTTTGTTGTTAGTTGCGATGAATCGTTGCGGGTGAGTGGCAAGCGCAGTGAGTTGTATAGTGCTATCTCCAATCTGGTGGTTAATGCCGCCAAATATACGCCACCTCGTGGCAGAATTGCGCTCAGTGCTGAAGTGGGCGGGGGTGATAAGAGTGGCGAGAACGGTAAGTTGCGTATCAGCGTGGAGGACAATGGCATCGGCATTGAAAGCCGGCATATTCCCCGCATCAGCGAACGCTTTTATCGGGTTGATGCAAGCCGCTCATCAGAAACCGGCGGCACCGGCCTGGGGCTGGCCATCGTCAAGCACATTCTGACCAGACATCAGGGGCGACTGCTGATTGAGAGCACTTTTGGTGAGGGGAGCCGGTTCACTGCTGAATTGCCGGCGGCGAGGCTGACCAATTCATCTGCTTGACTGTGTGGCGGATCATTAATATTTGAGACAAAAACGGCAAGGGGTGTCGCCACTCCCACTCCCCCCACCGCATCAGGCTTCGCCTTCTGCGACTCCCCCTCAAGGGGGGAGTTATTGTCTCAGAGTTATTACTCCCCCCTTGAGGGGGAGTCGGTGGCGCAAGCCACCGGTGGGGGGACTTCCTGATTTGTTTCAAATGTGCTGATTCGCTACAAACTATTTTTGTTCGCCTTACTCGCTCTACTCATCTTCCTCAACAAGCTTCTCGGCCACATCGCGCAGATCTTCGTGGCGCACATCCATACCTTTCACCAGATAGATAACATGCTCTGAAATATTCTTGGCATGGTCGCCAACGCGTTCCAGCGCGCGTAGTGACCAAAGCAAATTCACCACCCGCGAAATGCTGCGCCGGTCTTCCATCATATAGGTAATCAGGGAGCGCAAGGCACTGCCATATTCCTCATCCACTTCGGCATCCTGTTGCGCCACTTTCAGGGCGGCATCGGCATCGTAGCGAGCGAAAGCATCCAGTGCCATGTGCACCATGCTGCTCACCGTCTTGCCAATGCGACCAAACTCCACCACGCCAATGTCAAAGTTGCCCTCCTCACTCAGCTTGACGGCCATGTGGGCAACCTTTGCCGATTCATCGCCAATGCGTTCCAGATCGCGCACGGTCTTGATTATGGCCAACACCAGACGCAGGTCGCTGGCCGCCGGGTGGCGTCTTGCCAGGATGAGATTGCATTCCTCGTCTATTTTCATCTCCATGCTGTCAACATCATCATCGGCATTGATAACGCGCGTGCCCAGCCCGCTGTCTGACTTCCTTGCGGCAGCCAGGGCATCGTTCAGTTGTTTTTCAACCAGGCCGCCCATTTCCAGCATGTGTTGTTTAACATCTTCCAGTTCCGCATTGAACTGGCCTGAAATGTGATGACGATGGCTTTCTGCTTGTGAGTTCATAGTAGTCAATTTGCTCTCGGTTTAGCCGTAGCGCCCGGTGATGTAGTCCTCTGTTTGCTTATCGGCAGGGTTGGTGAAGATGTTATCGGTGGTGTCAAACTCCACCATGTTGCCCAGATACATGAATGCAGTGTAGTCGGATACGCGCGCCGCCTGTTGCATATTGTGGGTGACGATAACGATGGTGTAATCGTTTTTCAGGGTGTGAATCAGTTCCTCTATGCGCAGGGTGGAAATGGGGTCCAGTGCGGAAGCGGGTTCGTCCAGCAGCAGCACCTCCGGTTCCACCGCGATGGTGCGGGCTATCACCAGCCGTTGCTGCTGGCCGCCGGACAGGCCGAGTGCGCTGTCATGGAGGCGGTCTTTCACTTCGTCCCACAGGGCGGCCGCTCGTAGTGCCTTCTCTACCGCCTGATCCAGCACCCGTCTGGTTTTGATGCCCTGAATGCGCAGCCCGTAAGCAACATTCTCATAAACGGATTTGGGAAACGGGTTGGGTTTCTGAAACACCATGCCAACGCGGCGACGCAGGTCGGCCACATCAACTGACTTTTGATAGATATCCAAACCGTCAAGCCGGATGTTGCCTTCAATCACGCAATCATCCACCAAATCGTTCATGCGGTTGAAGCAGCGCAGCAGTGTTGATTTGCCGCAACCGCTGGGGCCGATGAATGCGGTGACGCGCTGGCGCGGAATGTCCAGGTTGACATTGTTCAGTGCCTGCTTGTTGCGGGCGTAATACAGATTGAGGTCACGCACATTCAGGCAGGTGGCGATGGCGGCGTTCTGTTCCGTGTCCGCGGTTGTGGCAGCATCGGTTTCTTTTAGTGCAACTTCTTCTGGCATGATTGGTCTCCCGCTTAAACATCCAGTGCCTTATATTTATCCCGCAGGCGATTGCGCAGGGCAACCGCACTCAGGTTCAGTGCTGCAATTACAATCACCAGCAGCATGGCGGTGGCAAATACCAGCGGGCGTGCAGCTTCCACATTGGGGCTCTGGAAACCCACATCATAGATATGAAATCCCAGATGCATGAACTTTTGGTCCAGATGTAAATACGGGTAGTTGCCATCCAGCGGCAAGGCCGGTGCCAGCTTGACCACGCCCACCAGCATTAGCGGCGCCACCTCGCCCGCTGCTCTGGCCACGGCCAGAATCAGACCGGTCATCATAGCAGGGCTTGCCATGGGTAGCACCACCCGCCACAGGGTTTCAAACCGGGTGGCGCCGAGTGCCAGACTGCCTTCGCGTACGCTGCGTGGAATGCGTGCCAGCCCTTCTTCGGTGGCGACGATGACTACTGGCACGGTTAGTAGTGCCAGGGTGAGTGACGCCCAGAGCAAACCGGGCGTGCCGAAGGTGGGTGCTGGCAGGGCTTCGGGGTAAAATAGTTGATCAATCTCGGCGCCGATAATGTAAATGAAGAAGCCCAATCCGAACACACCATAAACAATGGATGGGACTCCGGCAAGATTATTCACGGCAACACGAATGGTGCGGGTGATAAAACCCTGGCGGGCATACTCACGCAAATAAACCGCCGCCACCACGCCAAACGGTGTGACAAACACTGACATCAGCAACACCATCATCACCGTGCCGAATATGGCGGGGAAGATGCCGCCCTCGGTGTTGGCTTCACGCGGTTCGTCGGTGAGAAACTCGCCCAGTTTGCTGAAGTAGGTGAGCAGCTTCCGCCCCAGCCCCATGCTGTTGGCCTTGTAAGCGCGCACTACCTGAGCCAGACGGATTTCAGTCTGCTGCCCGCCAGCCACCTGGAACAGGGCGGAATCCCGGTTAATCTGTTCACGCAACACCAGCAGGCTGGCTTGCAGGTTTTCATACTCCATATTCAGGGTTTGGCGTTGAGTTTCCAAATTTTGCCGGGCGGCATCATCCAATCGCCCGTCCAGTTCCAGCCGCCGTTCGTCCAGGCGCAGCCGTTCCGTTTGGTGGTTTATGCGTCCGATGTCGTGCTTCTCAATGCGATAAATCTGTTCGTGAATAACTAAAGCCTGATGCAGCCGAGTATTGAATGCTTCCCATACTTCATTTGTGCCACTGGCAACGGCAACGCCATTCTCTCTGACTTCGGTTAAGAACCCGTAAAAATTTCCCCACTCCCTGCGTTCCAGTGTAACAACATCCTCGGGATAACTGACATCGCTGACAAAGGCACTTAGCACCCAGGTAAAGTCAGCGCCGGTTAAATCTCGATTACCCAGTTTGACTAACTGACGCTCATAGAAACTCTGCGACTCATCTACCGGAATGCCCGAGGACGCAATTTGCAAGCTGCTGATTAATTCCCGCTCCACGAGTTCACCAATAACTTCTGTGGACTGCGCCGAATTACTAAGTGAGGACGCAGCGGCGGGCGAGGCAGAGGACGGAGTGGTGGGTGGGGAATAGGACGGGGCGGTGGGCGGGGAATAAGTTGCTTGCATTACATCACTAGGCCAAAAGTGCCCCATGCCTCGCACTGCCAGCAGTAACAGCAAGCCAATCACCATGATAATGCTGATAGCAACCGCCCCGGCGTTCAGCCAAATCCAGGGTATGCCGCGTTGCAGCCAATGTGATACTGTCATCTTCATATCGTACTGTACTTGATGCGTAATCGTTGACGCACAATCTCCGCTACGGTGTTAACAGCAAAAGTGAACATGAATAGCACCAGCGCGGCCAGAAACAGAATGCGATAGTGGGTGCTGTCAACTTCCGATTCGGGTATTTCCACTGCGATGTTGGCCGCCAGGGTGCGCATTCCTTCAAAGATATTGATGTCCATGACTGGCGTGTTGCCGGTGGCCATGAGTACTATCATGGTCTCGCCCACGGCACGACCCATGCCAATCATCAGGCCGCTGAAGATGCCCGGGCTGGCCGTTGGCAGCACCACGCGGTAGAGGCTTTGCCAGGGCGTGGCGCCCAGTGCCAGTGAGCCGTAGGTGAGATGTTTGGGCACGGTGAATATGGCATCTTCGGCGATGGAAAAGATGGTGGGGATGACGGCGAAGCCCATGGCAAAACCTACTACCAGTGCGTTGCGCTGGTCATAGCCGATGCCGAGTTCATTGCTAATCCAGAAACGCATATCGCCGCCGAAGAGCAAACCTTCCAGCGGGGTGGCCAGGGCGAATGACAGCCAGCCGAAGAACAAAACTACTGGCAACAGGATGGCCGCTTCCCAGCCATCGGGCACTTGATGTCTGATTTGTTTTGGCAACTGGAACCAGATGAAGCTGGCCAGCAACATACTCACTGGCAGAATTATCAGAATGCTGAAGATGCCCAGCAAATTGAGTTCTACAAAAGGTGCCAGCCAAAGTCCGGCGAGAAAACCCAAAACTACGGTGGGGAGTGCTTCCATCAGTTCAATGAGCGGTTTGATTTTGCGGCGCATGGCCGGTGCCATGAAATATCCGGTGAATACCGCTCCGCAGATGGCCAGCGGGGTTGCCAGTAGCATGGCGTAAAACGCCGCCTTGAGGGTGCCGAATGACAGGGGCATCAGGGAGTATTTGGGTTCAAAGTCGTTGGTGGCTGAGGAGGATTGCCAGATAAATTCCGGTTCGCCGTAGCCCTCGTACCAGACTCGGCTCCACAGTGCCGACCAGGATACTTCCGGGTGCTCGTTGTGAATTTCCCACACGGTGATGCGGCCATCTGTGGTCTCCGCCAGCATATTGTCGCCTCGCGGCGAGATGGCGAGGGCTTGTGGCGCCGCAGTGAGCAGTTGGCCGCTGAATACTTCGCGGTGGGAGGTGGTGTTGTAGATGGCCACATTGCCCCCGGCATCGGCGGTAACGAAGTTCTTGCGGCGCTGCTCTGCAGTCAGGTCGCTGATGGCGGCGGAGGTGGGGGTCGCGGGGTTAGCGAGAGAAGCGAAGGAACGAATCCGCTGCAACTCCGCCCGGCCATCGTTGTTCACCACGAACCATTGATTGATGTGGCCGCCGCTGTCGGCCACCAGCAAGGATACGCCGCCAAGCAGGAAGGCAATGTCGGTGGGGCGGGCGGTGCCGATTGCCAGCGATACCTCATCAATCAGCATAGTGGAAGCACTTGCGCCGCCTTGCAGAACGGCTTGCAAGTCAAACATACGCAACAGCCCGGTGGCGGATATCAGGAACAGCCAGCGCCGATCGTTATCAATAAACAGTTCACTGATGTCGCCTATCTGCGATGACAGGCTGGCCGTCTCAATGGCAAAACTGCCACCATCGCCGCCATCAAAAGCACTGAACAAATTGGTTTGACGGCTGGCCTGCAACAGATTGATATCCCCTGCCCCGCTGGCACCCGCCAGAATCAGGTTTTGCCCGTCGGTGCGAATGGCAACACCGCTGAGAGGCGCGCCTGGGGCAAGTGTGTAAGGCTCCTCCCCGAACGGGTATTCAAGCAGCGGGCTTATGATGCGGGCATTGCTGCCCAGTTCAAAGGTGATGTCGTAGCCGTATCGGGCTACCACCGCCTCGCCGTTATCCAGGCCGAGGGCGAAGTGGCCGGTGTCTTCCGCATCCAGCGCAAAGCTGACAACAGAAGCACCATCCGGCACCGGCACAGTGAGACGGCTGACTGTGCCACCATCCTGCAAATTAAAAAAATGCGCCTCGCCATCGGCACTGAGACGCATACCAATTTCAGACTGTTCGTCAATGGCCATTAACAGGGTGGTGGCCGCCGACCGCTCGGCGAGGGCATATTCCTGCACCTGCCGCACCTCGGCGCGGGCAAACAGTGGGACCACTTCGTAAAGCAAATAGATAAAGATGAGCAAAATGGCGGCAATTACACTGACGCCGCCGATGCCAATGCAAACCTTGGCGATGCGGTCATACAAATGGCGGAGTTTGCGCCGCAAGGCAAGACGCGGCGAACTGCTATCAGGCAATCCGCCGCTGTTGCTTCCACCAACTGGCTTGCTTGGAGCCGCAGCCGTTTGGCTATTATTTGAATCGCTCGGGTTTGAAGACATGAGGCGGATTATAAATCAAGTGTCTGCCAGGTTTGCTCCGCCACTCTGGCCGGCAACGGAATATAACCATCTTTCACTACAATCTCCTGCCCGGATTGTGTCAGCACCAGCTTGATGAATTCCCGCTCCAGCGGTGGCAAGGGAGAATTCGGCGCCTTGTTCACATAGACATAAAGGAAACGAGCCAGTGGATAATTCCCCGCTATGGCATCGGCGGCGGTTGCGCCATAAAACTTGCTGCGGGCATCCCGGGCAATGGGGATGGCACGAACACTGGAAGTCTGATAGCCGACGCCGGAATAGCCAATGCTATTCAGGGATGTGCTTACCGATTGCACTACCGAAGCCGAACCGGGCTGCTCGTTCACATTGTTTTTAAAATCACCATCGCACAGCCCGATGTCCTTGAAATAGCCGTAGGTGCCAGATACTGAATTACGCCCGAACAACTGAATATCACGGCGCTGCCACGGACCGTTCAGGCCGAGTTGACCCCAGGCATCCACATCATTGTTATAACCACAGCGGCGATTGGATGAGAAGATGGCATCCACTTGCGGGATAGTCAGCCCTTCAATGGGATTATCCTTGTGAACGAACACGGCCAGCGCATCAATAGCCACCGGAACCGCCGTGGGCTTGTAACCATAACGGGATTCAAAGGCCTCAATCTCGTTATCCCGCATCTCGCGGCTCATCGGACCGAGATTGGAAGTGCGCTCGGTCAATGCCGGTGGCGCAGTAGAAGAACCAGCCGCTTGCACCTGAACATTAACATTCGGATACAACCGCTTGAATTCTTCAGCCCACAAAGTCATCAAGTTCGCCAGAGTATCCGACCCCACACTTGACAGATTTCCAGAAACTCCGCCAGTACGCTTATACACAGGCAAATCAGGATCCACCTCAGCCTTGGCGTATACGGCGCTGCCTGTGCTGAAAGTGAGCAGAAAGGTTAAAACCGGGACTAATGATTTACGAATCATGATTCTCTCCGTCTATGGTTTGCGTTGATAAACTGCCCTTCATCTGGCAGGGCGGGTTCCCTGATGTGGATGTTGTGGGACGCAGTATAGGAAGCAAGTATGACGGAATTATGACAATCATAAAGAACTAGCCATTTTGCATGAGGGCTGGGGCGGGGTAAGGCAGTTCAGCACCATGCTGTGGCAGGATAGCCACTGCTGAGCCTACAGGGATGTATTCATGGCG
>JBPCXV010000015.1:0-2810 GCA_051008235.1 Pseudohongiellaceae bacterium
GTTTAAAGCGCTCCTCAAACGCTGTATATGCGGAGACTAGCACAAACTGTTTACCATAGGTCCGTTTGAGATAAGCAACTTCCTCCGGTCTTTTCAATTGATTGACAACATAGGCGGTTTGTGCGGCTGGGCTATCGATTAACCCACTATTCTTTGCGCGATTTCTAGTGATGGATTCGATTGCAACCATCGCCATTGTTGATGGATTGTTGCTCATTTGGCATAGTTTGGTTGCATAATCCATCTTGTGGGTAACTAGGTGGTTATAGGCATTGGATTTAGGTTTCTCGACATCGGCTTTAAATTGAAGCATTTCTGCAGTTAACTTTACGTTAACGGTCTTATAGTCTACTGTCTGCAACGATTGCGACAGGTTATCGGTTAGTGCATTGAGATTGCCTCCGATCGGACTGACAAGCCCAAAAACAAGCTCCGGGTATTCAGCCAGGGACTGGGAATTTGACATGTGGATTACCTCTGTTGGATTTAATTTTTTTTTGACATCCAAGAAGGGACAGGTCTATATAGGACCACAATGCAACGCAAGTCAAGGAGAAAATTAATGGCGGACAAACAAAAATCGGCCCTTGAACGGCAGATGAAAGCGATTCGTGAGCAACAACTAAAAGCAGTGGACGAATACGCAATCAAAATGTGCAGACGTTATAATCTCACATTTAAGTACGATGAGAAAAGGCTGGAGGAATTCAAAAACAACTACATGCCTGTTAAACCAATACGAATGCAGACCTAACGAGATTCCTCCGCGAAGGAATTGAGATAGGCCATGGCAAGGAGGTTGGGACGGGTAGCTCTGGACTGCTCAAACAATCACGCTATTCACCGTACTTGTAAATTTTCGCTTGCTTCATCTCGCCAAGCGCGGCTTTCGCTCGCTGGGTCAAGGTTTCATGCGGCATGTTGCATAGCGATTGCCTCCTACCGGTCGGCAATCCTTAACCACGTTCCAGGTGTTAAGACTGCGAGGGCAATTTTAGATGTGGACAACTTCGGTTGGAGTTGATTTAACTCTGGACATCTGGGAGAGGACGTACCAAAATTGACCTGCTATGCAACGCAAATCAGGGAGGTACAAATGTCGGACCAACAAAATCGGCCCTAGAACGGCAGTTGAAGGCAATTCGCGAGGAACAACCGGTAAAAGTGGACGAGTTGGCAAAAGTGATGTGCAGACGTTATAATCTCTTCCCCAACCAAACTCCGAAGTGCCAAATTCGGTTCTACGGGCATTCCAGGCATAGCCCTCCAGTGTCAAAATCCGAACGCTGTGGAAAAGTCCTTGCTCTTTGGCCGGGTCTGGCCGACGCCAGCAACAATTTCTGTTGAAGCCAAACATAACCCCTGACGTCGGTAGAAGCAAGACCGTTCCTGGATGCACAGAAACGAGGAACCGCAACCCCGGCACATTGCCGCAGTCTACGGGATTCCGGGTTTCTTGGCCTAAGCAAGCCGCGGGAAACCGCGACTGAGCGAGCGTAATCCGCATCGCACGAGATGGAGCGCGCGAAGGACACGGTTTCCCCCGGCTTGCGGGTTGGGAGGGGAAAACCCGGCAAACCGCCCCCTGTTACGCAAACGGGGGTGCAGGGGGCCGTGGCCCCCTGTTGGGGATCGGGGCAAAGCCCCGCAAGCCTACAGGCTCCGCAGACCGTCAATGATAGGTGATAAACCTCTGAACCTCCGCCGCAGCTTCCGTGAAGGCCTGCTCCGGCGTCCGGTAACCCAAAACCTTGCGAGGACGTTTGTTGAGACGATCCTGAATCGCCATAACCGCCGCGTCCGCGACCCTGCGGAAATCCGTGCCCTTGGGAAAATACTCGCGGACAAGCCCATTGGTGTGTTCGTTCAATCCACGCTCCCAGGAATGATACGGCGTCGCAAAATAAAACTGGAGGCCAAGCGCTTTCGATACCTCCTTGTGCGCCGCGAATTCCTTGCCGTTATCCGACGTCATCGTGTGCAGATACGCCGCATGCGGCAACAGCGAGCCGATGATCGCGTCCGTAACCTCATCCGCCGTGCGGCGGTCGACAAGCCGGAGGAAACAGTATTTCGAATGCCGGCAAACCAAAGAAACCAACGCCCCGCTGTGGCCCTTCCCGATGACCGTGTCAACCTCAAAGTCGCCCAAACGCGACTTCTCCTCAACAACCGGATCCCGCTCGGATATGTCCACGCGGTCAGGGATCTGCCCCCGACCGGAACGCCGCCCGCCGCGCCAGTTCGGCTTCTTGCCCCGACGGCGAAGGCACTTGAACAACTCGCCCCCCGCTGCCTTGTCCTTGCGGATATGCCCGTAAATCAACGTCGGACTTACAGTCGGCAACCGGTATCTCTTTGCGTAGCCGACCAACTGGTCCGGGCTGTGGCCCTCCTTCAATCGAGATTCAATGTAACCCCACAACTTCGGAGTCATCTTCCGCGGAACCAAAGAAGCCGCGATCCGACGCTCCTTCGCCTTTCCGTCCGCAACTTCCGGGCAATACTCCCCGCCAACCGAATTCCGCTCAAGCTCCCGGCCGATCGTCCGAGAACTCCGGCCAAGAAGCGCCGCAATTTCCGTATGGTTCATCCCGCTTGCAAAATATCCGTAAATCTGGCAACGTTCCTGGCAGGTCAGGTGGCTGTAGCCTTTGGGCATGGCGAATCTCCTGTTTTGATCACAGAAAATCGTCACTGCCGCCTGGCCGATTGTCAATCAGTCAATACAAGGTTTCCACAGATGATTCCCGCCGATCCCGGAATTTGGCACTTCGGACTGTTCGGGGGGAATTAAAACTGAATTCGGT
>JBPCXV010000016.1:0-7641 GCA_051008235.1 Pseudohongiellaceae bacterium
TGCTCATTGGGCTGTTGGTGGAAGCAATGATAAAGACGACATCGTCGCCTTCGGTTATAGGGCTGGTCACGGCGCTGATTGATAGCGTCGGCATCTCGTCATCGGTGATGGTGCCGGTGGCCTCGGGATTAGCAAGCGTTGCGTCGGTTTCGCCGGAAAGCGTCAAAGTTAGATCTTCGCTGCCTTCGGTTATGTCGTCGTTGAGTACGGTAACCGTTATGTGTCCGCCAGACGCACCCGGCGCGAAAGTCAGCGTGGCGTTGCTAACAGCAATGTAATCCTTGCCCGCTTCCGCCGAGTCATCCGCAGTGGCGTAACTAACCACAACTGTCCGATATGGAACGGGCGAAATAGTTACGGGGAAAACCAGATTGGCGCTTTCCGCAGCGGTGACATCTGCAACCGATATGGCGGGCACATCGTTGTCTGCTATGTTGACTGTGGCGGAGGCACTACCCTCTTGGTAGTTGGGCAGTGTGCTGCCAATGTTGAGTTGCATGGTAAGGCTGCCGTCTGCTTCATCAACCATGTCATCTGTAGTGGCAACAGTCAGGGTGGCAGTGGTTTCGTTTGCGGCGAGCGTCACTGCGGTGGGCAAAGTGTTGGTAGCGAAGTCGCCGTCCTCACTGGTCATCACGCCAATGGTGGTGTCACTCATCGGGCTGTTGGTGGAAGCGATGATGAAGACGGCATTGCCACCTTCGGTTACGGAACTTGCCGAAGCGCTAATAGAAAGCGTCGGCATCTCATCATCAGTGATGGTGCCCGTGGCTGAAGTTGAACCAGAGACGAGGGTTATGCGCGGCTGGATCGGAATGCCAAGCGTTAGAACTACAGTCTCGGCGCTCTCAACTATGTCGTCATCAAGCACGGTCACCAATACGGTCTGATTGGTGCCATCCGTGCTGCTAAAAGTCAGGCTGCCGGACGGGGCTGTGTAGTCGGTGTTTGATGTGGCGGTACTGGTGCTGTCCACGGCGTAGTTAAGTGCAAGATTGCTCTGCACTTTGGTAGCGCCGCTTGAAGGGAAGCTCACCTCATAAGCCAGCGTGGCATTGGGCGCTTCGGTGACGCTCGCTTTGCCAGTGACTGGCGCGATGCTCAGGGTGATTCGGTCATCATCAACAATGTTCACGCCTGCAATGTTAGTGCCTGGCTCGTTGCCGGGGGAAGGTTGTGGATTGAAAATTCGCATCTGGAATTGTTCGTTGGGATTTTCGTAAACCGTGTCGTTGAGGATAGTTACGGTTACCGTCTTGCTGGTCTCGCTACCCGCAAAAGTCAGCGTGCCGCTTGCGGCTGTGTAGTCGCTGCTCATAATGGCCGTGCCATTTGATGTGGCGTAGTTCACCGTAACCGTATGCCCTGTTGATTCCGGCGTTGAGCTCAGCATCACTGTGAACTGCGCTGTTGCATTGTCTTCGGTCACGGTGGCCGGGCCGCTGACACTGATTGTTCGTGTAGAAGAATCAAGCACTTTAACCGTGGCGCTGGTTGGTGCGGTCGCCGTATAGGTGGATGAGCCGCCGTTCACTATGACTGTAATTGTGCCGATGCTTGTGTCATTCACGGATTGCGTGTTGACGGTGTAGGCGGCAGTGGTGGTGCCGGTAACGATGGTCGCTGTGGCAGGTGGGGTGCCCGTGCGGAAAGTGTCTGGGTTGAATGTCGTGTCTATGTTGATGGTCAGGTCCGACAGCGGTTCCTGGTTAGCGATGATGGTGAACAGGGCAGCATTGCCTTCGGTAACGGCCACCTGGTCAGCGGTGATGTGGACTGCTGGCACATCTTCACTAGTTATAGTGCCGGTGGCCTCGGCATCGGCGAGGGTTGCTTCATTGGTCGGGTTGGAAAGTGTTAGCAAGAAAGTTTCATCCGGCTCCACTGCATCGTCATTCACAATGCTCACTGTGACATTCATGGTAGTGTTGCCATTCGCGGCGAAGGTCAGCGTTCCGCCGGCGTTCATGTAATCGGTGCCTGCCGTGGCTTGCATGGCATTCGGCGCCGTGTTGTCGTTGGTGGTCCAACTTACTTCGGTTTGTTCAGCTGGTGTGGCGGACAAGGAAATAGTGAAGGCCATTTGCCCATCTGTTTCTGCGGCACTGGCATCCGCAACTGATATGTCCGGGCCATCATTATCTTCAATGACGACGGTGGCGACGGTGACACTGCTTGTTGTATAGCTGGTTGGTAGCTTGGTTGAATCAATCTGCAGGGTAAGATTGCCATCTGCTTCATCGATCATGTCGTCTGTGGTGGCGACAGTCAGAGTAACAGTGGTTTCGTTGGCGACGAGTGTCACTGCGGTGGGCAAGGTGTTGGTAGCGAAGTTGCCGTCCTCACTAGTCATCACGCCAATGGTGGTGTCACTCATCGGACTGTTGGTGGAGGCGATGATAAATACGGCAGCAGCACCTTCGGTTATGGGACTGGTCGCGGCACTAATAGAAAGCGTCGGCATCTCATCATCGGTGATGGTGCCAGTGGCTGAAGATGCGCTAGCAGCGAGGGTTGCGTTGATTGGGCCGGAGAGTGTCAGGGTTAGATCTTCGCTACCTTCAGTTATGTCGTCATTGATTACAGTCACCGTGATGTATCCGCCAGAATCACCGGGCGCAAAAGTAAGCATCGCGTTGCTAATGCCGGTGTAGTCCTTGCCCTCCTCCGCCGTGCCATCCATCGTTGCGTAGCTGACCACAACTGTCTTATATGAAACAGGCGAAAGAGTCACGGGGAAAATCAGATAGGCACTTTCCGCAGATGTGGTGTCGGCACCCGAAATAACTGATATGTCTTCACTGGTAATAGTGCCGGTGGCTTCGGCGCCGGCGAGAGTTGCTTCGTTGGTTGGGGAGGAAAGCACCAGCAGGAAAGTCTCATCCGGCTCCACTGCATCGTCATTCACGATCTTCACTGTGACATTCAGGCTAATAGTTGAAGCACCAGCGGCAAAAGTCAGCGTGCCGCTAGTCATAATGTAGTCGGTGCCGGTTGCGGGCGGATCGTTGCCGGTTGTGGCTCGCATGGCGCCCGGCGTCATGTCGTCGGCGGTAGTCCAACTCACTTGGGTTTGTTCAACCGGCGTGTCGGACAAGGCGATGGTAAAGACCATTTGCCCATCTGTTTCGGCAGAACTGGAATCTGCAACCGATATGCCCGGGCCGTCATTGTCTTCAATGACGACGGTGACGATGGTGACACTGCCTGCCGTGTAGTTGGTTGGTAGATTGGTTGAGTCAATCTGCATGGTAAGGCTGCCATCTGCTTCATCGGTGCTGTCATCTGTTGTGGCGACGGTAAGGGTAACAGTGGTTTCATTAGCGACAAGGGTCACCGCCGTAGGCAATGCGTTCGCAACAAAATCGCCCTTCTCGCTACCCATCACATTGATAACAGTGTCATCCATCGGGCTGTTGGTGGAGGTGATGATGAACACGGCATCGTCTCCTTCGGCTATAGGACTGGTCACGGCGCGAATAGAAAGCATCGACATCTCATCATCGGTGATGGTGCCGGTGGCTGCAGATGCACCAACAGCAAGCGTTGCATTTGTTGCGTTAGAGAGTGTTAGTGTGAGGTCTTCGTTGCCTTCGGTGATGTCGTCGTTGAAGACGGACACCGTAATCTGCCCGCTAGATGCATCTGGCACGAAGGTAAGCATGGCGTTGCTGATAGCTGTGTAATCCTTGCCCGCTTCCGCCATGCCATCCATCGTCGCGTAAGTGACTACAACTGTCTGGTATGAAGTGGGTGAAATAGTTACAGAGAAAACCAGGTTGGCGCTTTCCACAGCGCTGGTATCTGCGACTGATATGAGCGGCACATCGTTGTCTTCTATGACGACGGTGGCGATGGTGACACTGCCTGTCGTGTAGTTGGTTGGTAGATTGGTTGAGTCAATCTGCATGGTAAGGCTGCCGTTGGCTTCATCTGTGCTGTCGTCTATTGTGGCAACAGTAAAAGTCGCGGTGGTTTCATTAGCGACAAGGGTCACTGTCGTGAGCAATGCGTTCGCAACAAAATCGCCCTTCTCGCTGCCCATCAGATTGATAACGGCGTCGTCCATCGGGCTGTTGGTGGAAGTGACGATGAAGACGGCATTGTCACCTTCGGTTATGGGACTTGTCATCGCGCTAATAGAAAGCGTCGGCATCTCATCATCGGTGATGGTGCCGATGGCTGAAGATGCACCAACAGCAAGCGTTGCATTTGTTGCGTTGGAGAGTGTCAGGGTTAGATCTTCGTCGCCTTCGGTTATGTCGTCATTGATTACAGTCACCGTGATTTGGCCGCCAGATGTGCCAGGCGCAAAAGTCAGCGTGGCGTTGTTGATAGCAATGTAGTCCTTGCCCGCCTCCGCCGTGCCATCCATCGTTGCGTAAGTGACTACAACTGTCTGGTACGAAACAGGCGCAAGAGTTACGGAGAAAACTAGGTTGGCGCTTTCGGGTGCGCTGGTATCTGCAACCGATATGGCTGGCACATCGTTGTCTGCTATGACGACGGTGGCGATGGTGACGCTGCCCTCTTGGTAATTTGGCATTGTGCTGCCGATGTTGAGTTGCATGGTAAGGCTGCCATTTGCCTCATCGGTGCTGTCGTCTGTTGTGACAACAGTAAAAGTCGCGGTGGTTTCATTAGCGACAAGGGTCACCGCCGTGGGCAATGCGTTCGCAACAAAATCGCCCTCCTCGCTGCCCATCACATTGATAACAGTGTCGTCCATCGGACTGTTGGTGGAAGTGACGATGAACACGGCATCGTCACCTTCGGTTATGGAACTAGCCGAAGCGCTAATGGAAAGTGTTGGCATCTCGTCATCGGTGATGGTGCCGGTGGCTGCAGATGCACCAACAGCAAGAGTTGCATTTGTTGCGTTGGAGAGTGTTAGCGTGAGGTCTTCGCTGCCTTCGGTGATGTCGTCGTTGAAGACGGACACCGTAATTTGCCCGCTAGATGCACCCTGCACGAAGGTAAGCATGGCATCGCTGATAGCGGTGTAATCCTTACCTGCCTCCGCCGTGCCATCCATCGTTGCGTAGTTGACTACAACTGTTTGGTATGAGACTGGCGAAATAGTTACAGAGAAAACCAGATTGACGCTTTCCGCAGCACTGACATCGGCAACCGATACGGCTGGCACATCGTTGTCTTCTATGACAACGGTGGCGATGGTGACACTGCCCTCTTGGTAGTTAGGTAGCGTACCGCCAATGTTGAGTTGCATGGTAAGGCTGCCGTTTGCTTCATCAACCATGTCGTCGGTTGTGGCGACTGTCAGGGTTGCGGTAGTTTCATCGGCGACTAAGGTCACTGTGGTAGGCAAAGTGCTAGCGATGAAGTTGCCGGTCGGGGTGCCCATCACGCTGATGGTTGTGTCACTCATCGGGCTGTTGGTGGAGGTGATAATGAAGACGGCATTGTCACCTTCGGTTATGGAACTTGCCGAAGCACGGATAGAAAGCGTCGGCATCTCATCATCGGTGATGGTGCCGGTGGCTGAAGATGCGCTAGCAGAAAGGGTTGCGTTGGTTGCATCAGAAAGTGTCAGGGTTAGATCTTCGCTGCCTTCGGTTATGTCATCATTGAGTACGGACACTGTAATATGTCCGCTAGATGTGCCAGACGCAAAAGTCAGCATGGCGTTGGTAATGCCGGTGTAGTCCTTGCCCTCTTCCGCCGTGCCATCCGCAGTGGCGTAGCTGACTACAACTGTTTGGTATGAGACGGGCGAAATAGTTACGGTGAAAATCAGGTTGGCGCTTTCGGCAGTGCTGGCATCTGCAATAGATATGGCGGGCACATCGTTGTCTGCTATGTTTACGGTGGCGGTGGAGGCACTGCCCTCTTGGTAGTTGGGCAGTGTGCTGCCGATGTTGAGTTGCATGGTGAGGCTGCCGTCTGTTTCATTAATCATGTCGTCGGTGGTGGCGATAGTCAGGGTTGTGGTGGCTTTGTTGGCGGCGAGAGTTGCTGTGGTGGGTAGCGCATTGGTGACGAAGTTGCCGGTCTCTATGCCTGCTACGCCGACAACGGTGTCATCCATCGGGCTGTTGGTGGAGGTGATGATGAAGACGGCATTGTCGCCTTCGGTTATGGAACTTGCCGAAGCGTTGATGGATAGCGTCGGCATCTCATCATCGATGATGGTGCCGGTGGCTTCGGGGTCGGTGAAAGTTGAGTTGGTTGTGCTGGAGAGTGTCAGGGTTAGGTTTTCGCGGCTTTCGGTTATGTCGTCGTTGATTATGGTTACCGTTATGTGTCCGACAGAATCACCGGGTGCAAAGGTCAGCATGGCGTTGGTGATGGCGATGTAGTCTTTGCCTGCTTCTGCTGAGCCGTTCGCGGTGTCGTGCTTGACTAGAACTGTTTGGTATGAGACGGGGGAAATGGTTACGGTGAAAATCAGGTTGGTGCTTTCGGCGGCGCTGGTGTCTGCAACTGATACGGCTGGCACATCGTTGTCTAGTAGGGTGACAGTGGCGATGGTGGCGCTTCCCATCGTGTAGATGGGAGGTGTGTTGGTGAAGTCAATCTGCATGGTGAGGCTGCCGTCTGCTTCATCAACTATGTCGTCGGTGGTGGCAACGGTAAGGGCGACAATGGTTTCGTTGGCGGCGAGCGTCACCCTGGTAGGCAACGCATCGCTAACAAAGTCGCCGACCTCAACACCCACCACACCTACAACAGTGTCACTCATCGGACTATTGGTGGAAGTGATAACAAAGACCGCATCGGCACCCTCAAACACAGGGCTTGCCGAGGCGCTGATGGATAGCGTCGGCATTTCATCATCCGTAATAGTGCCAACAGCCGAAGCCCCATCAGCGGCAAGGGTTGCGTTGGTCGCGCCGGAGAGCGTCAGCGTAAGGTCTTCGTTGCCTTCGGTTATGTCGTCATCAAGTACAGTTACCGTAACCTGCCCGCCAGCCACGCCCGGCATGAAGGTCAGCATGGTGCCGCTAATGGCGTTGTAGTCCTTGCCCGCTTCGGCCACACCATTGGTGCTGTCGGGGCCGCCGCCATCCGCAGTAGCGTAGCTAACCACAACCGTCTGGCCGGAAGCAGGCGCAAGAGTCACAGGGAAAACCATATTAGTGCTTTCCGGCGCGGTGGCAGCGCCAACGGACAAAACCGCATCACCCTCATCATCAACTATGGTGCCAACGGCAACGGTAATGCTGCTCGTTGACAACTGCGTCAGGGCTGGTCGGCTCAAGGTTAGCGTCAGGGTTTCATCAACGGGTCGCTCGGAGATATTGTCATCCGTTACCGCTACCGTGATGGTGGCGGTGGTTTCCCCGGCGATGAAGTTCAGGGTGCCTGAAGCGCCGGTGTAGTCTTCCCCGGCCACCGCAACGCCCGTTGTTTGCGGCGAGTTGACCGCAAGTGCCGAGCCATCCGAGGTAGCATAGTTCACACGCGCATTGCGGGTGGAGGGTGCCGACAGTTCCACCACGAACTCCAAATTCATGTCCTCATTAACGGACAGACTGTCAGCCGACAGCGATACAATCGGCCTGCCGTCATTGTCCCGCACCCTGATTCTGGCCGAGTCCGCCGGCGCATCCGCCACCCGATAACCGGCAGACGATGCAACCGGCGTCACAGTAGCCACCACATGACTGTTAGCCTCAT
>JBPCXV010000017.1:0-68880 GCA_051008235.1 Pseudohongiellaceae bacterium
GGGGAAAGGTGGTTCAGCGCACGCCATAGATACATCCTTCGCAGTCTTTTTTTGGTCCGGCCGTGGGCGGGGTAAGGCCGTGCCGAACACGCCATGAATACATCCCGGTAGGCTCAGCAGTGGCTATCCTGCCACTGCATGGTGCTGCACGGCCTTACCCCGCCCACGCCCTCATCAAAATGATGGCGTCCTTTATGTTTTTCCTAATGTCGCAAATGTATTGGTTCGCTACATCTGCTTTCTTTCTAGGAATGAGTGATATACTCTTGCCGCCCGATGGTTGTTGGCGAAAGTTACCGCCCGTCAGGTGCTTGGATATTTTGGATGAAAAGCGAGCCTAACAGGCTGACCGGATTTAATGCCCGAGAACAATACCTCACAATCGAACACAACATCGTCGCTGCTGCCTCGCATTGGTTTGGTGCTTGGGCCGGCGGCTTTTTTGTTTATGTTGTTGTTTGTGGATTTGGAGCCTGGTAATCCGGCGGTAACGCGAATGGCGGCCATTGTGTTGTGGATGGCTATCTGGTGGATTACTGAAGCCATACCGCTGGCCGCTACTGCTTTGTTGCCCATCGTGTTGTATCCCTTATTGGGTATTATGCGCGGGCGGGAGGTTCCCGCCGACAGCCAGATTGATTTTGGCACGGCTACGCTGAACGACGGCTTGCTACCCGGCGATTTGGATATCATATTCCCCAATGTCGCTGACCAGTATATGGACTGGATTATCTTGCTGTTTATGGGCGGCTTCATGATTGCCCTGGCAGTGGAGAAATGGAATTTGCACAAACGCATCGCCTTGCACATCCTTCGTCTCATCGGCGGGCAACCACATCGTCTGGTGCTTGGTTTCATGTTAGCCACTGGCGGGCTATCCATGTGGCTATCCAACACTGCCACCACGCTGATGATGTTGCCCATGGGTATGTCTCTGGTTTTGTTATACGAGGAACTCAATGCCAGAATAGCCGCCGAAGGAAGAGGCGCCCACGCCCCACCCGCCGAGGCCGGCACCAGCAGAGTAGATCCCCGCGCCCAAAACTTCTCCCTCTGCCTGCTGCTGGGCATCGCTTACTCCGCCTCAATAGGCGGCGTAGCCACGCTTATTGGCACCCCGCCCAACGGCGTCTTTATCACCCAAATGGGCCAACTGTTTCCAGATGCACCAGACATCACCTTCTCCACCTGGTTCCTGTTCGCCCTGCCACTGAGCGCCATTTATATGATTCTGGCCTGGCTCCTGCTAACCCGCGTGGTATTCCCCCTGCCCGCCACCACCCCTTTCAGCGGCCGCGAATTCATCGCCACAGAAATCCGCAAACTCGGCCCCATGAGCACAGAAGAACGCCGCGTAGCGATGGTATTCGCCAGCGCCGCCCTGCTATGGATGACCCGCAAAGAACGCCTGCTAGGCGCGGAAGTAGATGTTTTCGGCTGGTCCCACTACCTTGACCTGCTGCTGGTCTGGGCTGGCAGCGAGCCAGTAGCCTACGCCCTGGACGACAGCACCGTCTCCATAGCCGTAGCACTCAGCCTCTACATCATCCCCGCCAGCCGCCAAATCGGTGGCCGCCTGCTGGATTGGGAAGACACCAAACGCCTCCCCTGGGGCATCCTGCTAATCTTCGGCGCCGGCCTGGCCATAGCCAAAGGCTTCGGCACCTCCGGCCTCTCCGACTACATAGCAACACAACTGGGCAGCCTCCTCGGCGACGCCAATCCTCTGGTAATCGTAATCAGCACCGTAACCTTCATCACCGGCCTAACAGAACTATCCTCCAACGTAGCCACAGTATCCCTGGCCATCCCCATAATGGCCAGCCTAGCCCAAGCCATCCAAACCCACCCCCTGCTACTACTAATCCCCACCACCCTGGCCGCCTCCTGCGCCTTCATGCTGCCAGTATCCACCCCCCCAAACGCCATAGTATTCGGCTCCGGCCGCGTCCCAATCCGCAAAATGGTAGCAGCCGGCCTATGGCTAGACCTCCTCTCCGTAATCCTCCTGACAACTTTTGTCTACACTTTAGGGCACTTAACCTTTGATGTACTAGGCGACTTCCCAACCTGGGCCATCCCCTAACCCCCATCGATCATGATGGTCGAAAAAGAAAATCATAAAGGACGCCATCATTTTGATGAGGGCGGGGGTGGGGTAAGGCCGTGCAGCACCATGCAGGGGCAGGATAGCCACTGCTGAGCCTACAGGGATGTATTCATGGCGTGTGCTGCACAGCCTGCCCTCACCCCCGCCCGGCCTCAAAAAAGACTGATGACCTCTTCCCAACCTGCTGGATTTTCGGTAGAATCTCCGGCTTATCACATTGCACACACCCCAGAGGTAACCCCCCCATGGCCAGAATCACAGTAGAAGACTGCCTGGACAAAGTAGACAACCGCTTTGAACTAGTAATGGTATCCAGCAAACGCGCCCGCCAAATTCAATCCGAAGGCAAACCCCCAATGGTTGATACCGACGACGATAAACCAACCGTAATCGCCCTCCGAGAAATCGCCGAAGGCCTGGTGGGCCCCGAAATCCTCACCGCCGCCGCCCCCGTAGAAATTGAAGGCAGCGATGCCGATGTCATGCTCAAAGCAGTGGAAGCCAACGAAGCCGCCCTCGCCGCCAAGAGCGAAGCCGAGCTAACCGAGATGCCCGGCCCCGACGAAGTTGAGGACGAAGACGAAGAGGCCGAATGACAACCACCGAAAACATCACCTCCCTCACCACCCGCGCCAACGACTACCTGAGCGAGGAACAAATCAACTCAGTAAGACGCGCCTATTACTACGCCGAACAAGCCCACGAAGGCCAGTTCCGCCGTAGCGGCGACCCTTATGTAACACATCCACTGGCAGTCGCCGGCATCCTCAGCGAAATGCACATGGACCACCAAAGCCTGATGGCCGCCATGCTGCACGATGTCATTGAAGACACCGGCATAACCAAAACCGCAATCAAATCCCAATTCGGCAGCGCCGTAGCCGACCTGGTTGACGGCGTCAGCAAACTCAACAAAATCACCTTCCCCAGCCAAGCCGAAGCCCAGGCCGAAAACTTCCAAAAGATGGCACTGGCGATGGCCAAAGACATGCGCGTCATCATCGTAAAAATTGCCGACCGCCTGCACAACATGCGCACCCTTGATGTGCTGGCACCGGACAAACGCCGCCGCATCGCCCGCGAAACCCTGGACATTTACGCCCCCATCGCCAACCGCCTGGGCATGAACAACGTACGCATAGAGTTTGAAGAACTGGGTTTCGCCGCCCTCTACCCCATGCGCTCCGAACGCATCGCCACCGCCATCAAAAGCGCCCGCGGCGACCGCAAGGAAATCGTCTCCAAAATTCAAACCTCCATTGAAGCCTGCCTGGAACGCGAAGGCCTGCAAGGCCAGGTGATTGGCCGCGAGAAACTCCCTTACAGCATCTATAACAAGATGCGCAGCCAACACAAACCCTTCGCCGAAATAATGGATGTGTATGCCTTCCGCATCATCGTTGACCAGGTGGACACCTGCTACCGCGTGCTCGGCGCCATGCACAGCCTTTACAAACCCGTCCCGGATTGCTTCAAGGATTACATCGCCATCCCCAAAGCCAACGGCTACCAATCCCTGCACACCGTCCTCTTCGGCATGCACGGCGTACCCATTGAAATTCAAATTCGCACCGAACCCATGGAAGACATGGCCAACAACGGCATCGCCGCCCACTGGCTATACAAATCCGGCGCCAGCAACCATGCCAACACCGCACACCAGCGCGCCCGCGAATGGGTAAGCGGCCTGCTGGAACTTCAGCAACGGGCGGGCAACTCGCTGGAGTTCATTGAGAATATGAAAATAGACCTGTTCCCCGATGAGATTTATGTGTTCACCCCCCGCGGCCGCATTCTTCGCCTGCCCATCGGTTCAACCGCGGTAGATTTCGCTTACGCCATCCACACCGACCTCGGCAACTCGTGCGTGGCCTGTCGCATCTCCCGCCGCCTCGCGCCGCTAAGCGAACCACTGCAAAACGGGCAAACAGTTGAAATCATCACCGCCCCCGGCACCCAACCCAATCCCGCCTGGCTGGGTTTCGTGGTAACCGCCAAGGCGCGCGGCAACATCCGCCACCTGTTAAAGAACCAGAAACATTCCGACTCGGTGGCGTTCGGCCGCCGCCTGCTGAACAAGGCGCTGGCCACTTTCGGCAGCAACACTGATGACATTCCACAAACCCACATAGATGCCGTGCTGGAACACACCAAGTTGCAATCATCGGACTACCTGCTGGAAGAAATCGGCCTCGGCAACCTCATGGCGCATACTATTGCTCAACGCCTGGTGTCTCACAACGGCGATGCCGACATCACTCCGGCCACCGCCAAAAGCGCAAAAGGCAAAGCCGGCAAGGAAGATGAAAAAGGCGCCCTGCCCATTCGCGGTTCAGAAAGCGGCGTGATTACCTACGCCAAATGCTGCCACCCCATCCCCGGCGACCCGATTATCGGCCACATCAGCTCCGGCCGCGGCATGGTGATTCACACCAGCGACTGCAACAACATCATTGAACTGCGCAACCACCCCGAAAAGTGCATAACCGTAAGCTGGGATCCGGATTTGGAAGGCGAGTTCTCAGTGGAACTGCGCGTGGAACTGGAACGCCAGCGTGGCATAATCGCCTCCCTCGCCACAACCATCACCAGCGCCGAAGCCAACATTGAAAAGATAAGCACCGAGGAACGAGATGCACGCCTCAGCATAGTGCACCTGCTAATGAATGTGCATAACCGCGTGCATCTGGCTCATGTGATGAAGCGCGTGCGCCTCTTGCAACCGGTAAGCAGAGTAACGCGAGTAAAGAGCCGCCGTATAAAGAAAGTTATCAAGCCCACCGTTGGCACGCAGAAAAGTTTATTGGAGTAACTAACATGACAGAGAAGACACCCATAGAAACAAAGAACGCACCAGGTGCTATTGGTCCTTATTCCCAGGCAATAAAAACCGGCAATCTGGTTTTCATTTCCGGCCAGGTTGGGTTTGACCCCGTCAGCATGAAACTCGCCGATGGCGTTGAGAACCAAACCCGTCAGGTATTCGCCAACCTCACCGCCGTAGCCGAAGCCGCCGGTGGCACACTGCAAAACGCTGTGAAGCTAACTATCTATGTGAACGATCTTGGCAACTTCAAAACCGTCAACGAAATTATGGCCGAACACTTTGAACAGCCCTACCCGGCGCGGGCTACTATTGAAGTAAGCAAGCTCCCGGTAGATGCCCTCGTAGAGATTGACGCAATACTTGCACTATAGCCGTGGATAACATAGCACTCACCTCCCTGAAAGGCGTTGGCCCGAAACTAAAACAAACGCTGAATAACATCGGCATCCACTCCGTGCAGGATTTACTGTTCCACCTGCCACTACGCTACGAAGACCGCACCCAAATCCAACCCATCGGCAGCGTGCACATCGGCGAACATGTGCAGCTACAAGGCACAGTCCAATCCACCCGCATTCAATACGGCCGCCGCCGCAGCCTGCAATGCATCATCAAAGATGAAACCGGCAGCATAAGCCTGCACTTCTTCCACTTCACCAACGCCCAGCAAAAAGCACTGGAAGCCGGACTAAGCGTCCGCTGCTACGGCGAAGTGCGCCACGGCCGCACCGGCTTTGCCTTATACCACCCCGAATACAAAGTGCTAAAAACCCCGGACACAGAACCAATCAGCGCCGAACTCACCCCAATCTACCCCCTCACCGAAGGCGTGCAACAAGGCCGCATGCGCCATCTCATAACACAAGCACTAACCCGCCTGGGCCGCGGCCAACTACTCAAAGACCACCTGCCCCCAACACTGGTAAAAAAATACCACCTGCACAAACTAACCGATGCCATCAAACTGGCTCACCGCCCCCCGGCTGATGCCCTCACCACCACCACCATGAACCCCGGCCAACGCCGCCTCGCCTTTGAAGAACTCCTCACCCACCGCCTCTCCATGCGCCGCTTCAAACTCAACTCCCAACAAACCGCCGCCCCCGCCCTAACCGCCAACAACACCCTGAGCAAACCCTTCCTCACCTCCCTCCCCTTCCAACTCACCAACGCCCAACAACAAGCCGCCACCGAAATAAGCGCCGACCTTGCCAAAACCCAACCCATGCTACGCCTGCTGCAAGGCGATGTAGGCTCCGGCAAAACCATAGTAGCCGCCCTCAGCTGCCTCACCGCACTGGAGTCCGGCTTCCAGGCCGCCCTGATGGCACCCACCGAAATCCTCGCCGAGCAACATTACCTGAACTTCTGCCACTGGCTGCAACCCCTCAACATCAATGTAGGCTGGCTCAGCGGCAAAGTAAAAGGCAAACGCCGCGACACCCAGTTACACGCCCTCGCCAGCGGTCAGTGCCAGTTACTCATCGGCACCCACGCCCTGTTTCAGAACGATGTAAACTACCACCGCCTCGGCCTGGTAGTCATTGATGAACAACACCGCTTCGGCGTCCACCAGCGTTTGGCACTGCGGGAAAAAGCCGCCAGCGCCGAAATCCACCCCCATCAACTGGTGATGACCGCAACCCCAATCCCCCGCACCCTCGCCATGAGCGCTTACGCCGACCTGGATTGCTCCACCATCAACGAACTCCCACCCGGCCGCACACCGGTAAACACCGCCATCGTTTCAAACTCGCGCCGCCAGCAAGTTGTGCAACGCATCGCCAAAGCCTGCAACGAGGAGCAACTGCAAGCCTACTGGGTATGCACCCTCATTGATGACTCGGAAGCCCTGCAAGCCCAAGCCGCCCAGGCCACTTATGAACAGTTGGCAAAACAGTTGCCGGGCGTAAATGTGGGTCTCATCCATGGTCGCCTGAAGCCGCAGGAAAAGCAGGACATCATGCAACAGTTCAAACAGGGCAAACTGCAACTGCTGGTTGCCACCACCGTTATAGAAGTGGGCGTGGATGTGCCCAATGCCAGCCTGATGATTATTGAAAACCCCGAACGCCTCGGCCTCGCCCAACTGCACCAGTTGCGCGGACGGGTGGGGCGCGGCAGCACGCAAAGCCATTGCCTGTTGTTATATCAACCGCCGCTGTCGCACGCCGCCACCGAGCGTTTGACGGTGATGAAAGAGAGCAACGACGGCTTCCACATCGCCGAAAAAGATTTGGCTCTGCGCGGCCCCGGCCAGGTGCTCGGCACCGAACAAACCGGCCTGATGAGTTTTCGCGTGGCCGACATAGCACGAGACGCCAACCTGCTGGACGAAGTGCGCGATGCCTCGGAAACTATTCTCAACGAACACCCGGAAATCATTGACCCGCTAATACGCCGCTGGATTGGTGAACGGGTTAACTATGTGAATGTGTGATGGGGCGGGCTATTGGCTGTGGCAGGCGTGGGTTACCGGCGGCGGGGCTGGCTGGGCGCGAACAAAATGATGATTGAATTCACATATCCGCCAATTTTCGTCTATACTTGGAATATGAGAGACATATTCTGGTCTATAACCCGTACGCGCAGGCCGAGAGTCATTACCTTAAGGTTGGAGAAAATATCATGAAAGAAACAGCGATGATTAGAGAGCCTTCACCATTATTGGTTGACGAAAATCAAGTTCCTCTGGATGGCAGTGACACAAGCAATGATGTCCCCATAGACGAACCTTATGATTCAACCATAGTCAGAGTTGAAACCAAAAACACTCAAATGAGCACCATGATCAAAAGAATCAAAAATAACGAAATAAACCTAACGCCTGATTTTCAACGATTAGGGGGGATTTGGCCTAAAGTCGCAAAGAGCCGGTTGATTGAGTCTATGCTAATCAAAATTCCACTGCCCGCTTTCTATATGGATGCCAGCGATGAAGATAATTGGCTCGTGGTGGATGGCCTGCAGCGACTCTCCACAATAAAGGAGTTCGTTGTTGACAACAAGCTTGAACTATCCCAGTTAGAGTTTCTTACAAAGTATAACGGCCACAAGTTTAATGAACTGCCCCGTAATTTTCAGCGCCGTATTGAAGAAACGGACATTGTGCTTTATCTTATCCAGCCGGGCACACCCGCCAGAGTCAAATTTGACATTTTTCGGCGCATAAATACAGGAGGAGAATCACTTAGTTCACAAGAAATTCGCCACGCACTTAATCAAGGGCCGGTAACAAAATATTTACATGATCTAGCCGATTCGGAAGAGTTTGATGAGGCCACTGACGGAGGGGTATCACCGAAGAGAATGGATGATCGTGAATGTGTGCTGCGATTTCTGGCCTTTACGCTGTTTAATCCAGATGATTACAACAATGATAGTTTTGACCGGTTCTTAAATGAGGCTATGGCTGCATTGAACCAGGAAGAAAAAGCCGAACTAAAGAGGTATGAATCACTGTTTAAACAGTCAATGACTTGTGCCATTAAAATCTTTGACAGGAACGCTTTTCGAAAAAGCTACCCAGGAATAAGTTATCGTTATCCCGTGAACAAGGCGTTGTTTGAGGCATGGAGCGTTAACTTGGGTAAGCTGGATGTTACAGAACAAAGAGAACTAGTAGCTCGTTCGGAAAATCTGAAACAAAAATTTGCTGAGATGATGCTTCAAGACAAAGAATTTGAAACATCCGTATCTCAAGGAACAGGGTCAATTAGACGAGTTAAATATCGTTTTAGCCAAATCGCCAGAATTATTGTGGAGACTCTGGAAAATGATTGAATCTCTGGAAATCAAAAATTTCAAGTGTTTTGAGAACGAGTCTACCCTTCTTAAACCTTTAACCGTCCTTTCCGGTATAAACGGGATGGGGAAGAGCTCGTTTATTCAATCCCTCTTGTTACTGCGACAATCTGTACTTGGTCAGGATTATGCTCCGTCAACTTCAGCTCCCATTTTGAACGGTCCTCTTGTTAATCTCGGGTACGGCAGTGATGTTCTGAACGATAACGCTAAGGATGGCGAGGCAATTACATTCATTCTGGCAGAAAAGGGAAGTACAAGAAAGGAGTTTTCCTATGACCACTCAACAGAATCAAAAGCGCTTTCGCCACGAGTCACGCCGGGAAAACTGCATAGCGATGGACTGTTCGGGAAAAACTTTTATTATCTCGCGGCAGAGAGAATGGGGCCCCGAACCTCCTCTCTCGTTCCGAATGCGGAGAGTAACAGTATCAATGGAATAGGAAATAACGGGGAATACTGCGCATGGCTATTGGCCGAGAATGAGATGAACGCCATTGACAACTCTGCGATTTTGCATGAGAACGAATTAATCCCTAATCTCCTGATGCCACAGGTTGAGGCATGGATGTCGGGAATAGGCCAAACAATCCAGTTTCACGTTAATAAGCACGATAAAATGGACCGGGTGAGTTTTGGGGTTTCCTTTGTTTACGGTCCATTTGAATTCAGTGGTAATTACCGCCCGACCAATGTTGGTTTTGGAATAAGTTTTGCGCTTCCAGTTTTCGTAGCGGCACTTATGCTGAAGCCCGGAGGATTATTGATTGTCGAGAATCCAGAGGCGCACCTTCATCCCAGAGGGCAGTCAGTAATGGGCAGGTTTCTATCGCTGGTGGCTGAAAGCGGTGTTCAGGTAATCGTAGAAACTCATAGCGACCATGTGTTGAACGGAATAAGAGTGGCCGCAAAACAGGGCTTGATTGAACCGGAAAATGTAGCGTTACATTTTTTTCAAAAAAAGAAGGATGCAAACTCTACCACGATAGTTACCCCAACCCTTGATAAAGATGGCCGGCTGGATAGCTGGCCGGAAGGATTTTTTGATGAATGGGAAAACAACCTAGAAAAACTGTTGTAGGAACCATGACATGGACCAGATATTCAATGAGCTTTCGGCGAATGGTAGCTATAACTCCAAGTATGATGCTAATAAAGGTATGGAGAAACTTATACATCTGTCTATAGGACTGAAGAAACTTGGGTTTAACCAAAGTATACGTGCGGTTAGCAAGTGCCGCAACCTGTTGCTAGTCAATCCGAACTACAACCTCCAAGACTGGGCCAAAGGTGCAGACAGGGATTTAAAGCGATGGTTTTATGAATGCCTTACCCAAAAACCCTACGTTGATAATCTGTTGGAAGAAGCAGAGGGTAGAAGTGCTGTTGAATTTACGTTTGAGGGTGACAACTGCTCAGGGCTTGGCCTCGCACACCTGTCGGGGTGCGGGGCACTTTCACTTGATGGAGATGTACGCTTTTGCAAGCCATCTATTTCTGTGCATTTTTTACAGATTGACCAAAAGAACAACAAATTGGAAGAACAGGTCAATGTAGATTCATGGTATTCTGAAAAGCAGTTAGATGAAATAGCTGATAATTTTTACTCATCGGCATTGCTTGATATATCAAGCGGTGAGTCTCTTCTTTCCAGATCAAATCAATTATTCCCTTTCCTGGCAATAAGCAAAAATGCAGAAAAGCAGGTGCAGGCACTGACGGGCACAGAGCAGCACTTTAAAAAAATAGTCCGGCATCTCCATGTGCTGAACAAAACTATGAATGAGTGGGAAAAGGGAATTTTCACACCTTTGGGGATAACAACATCCCCTGAGTCAGAGGCCACCCTGCAACAGTACTCTGAGGAACACACATTCAGGTGCGTTGACGGAAAAACCAGACTATTTAGCCATCATTCCAAACTTATATCTGAGAATTTACGTATTTATTATTATCCAGACACCAATAACCGCATCGTTCATATCGGTTATGTAGGAAAACATCTGCCAACAGTGGCGCACCCTACCTAACGGGGCTGGTGGACCACAACAAACGCCCAACGAAACGCCTCACACAAAACCATGAACAAATTAAAAGATGCGCAACACAAACCGCCAAAGCGCCTGCGGTCGCATATCCGCGAACTGCTTGCCAGCCCACGCTGGCGTGCCCTCACCACCAGCCTCGCCCCCTACGCCGCCCTGATTCGCCTGAACCGCCCCATCGGCGTGCTGCTACTCCTCTGGCCCACCATCACCGCCCTGTGGATTGCCGCCGAGGGTCTGCCCGCGCTCTCGTTGCTGTTCATCTTCACGCTGGGAACTTTCCTGCTGCGCTCGGCAGGCTGCTGCATAAATGACTTCGCCGATGCACACCTGGACGGCAGCGTGGAACGCACCCGCAACCGCCCGCTGGCCACCGGCGCACTAAGCCGCCTTCACGCCCTGGCCGGCTTCCTGCTGCTGGGCAGCCTCGGCTTCCTGCTGGTGTTGTTCACCAACCGGCCAACCATTTTGCTGGCGCTGGTCGCCGTGCCGGTGGTGGCAATCTATCCTTTTATGAAACGCTACACTTCCATGCCGCAGGTGGTGTTAGGCCTCGCCTTCTCCTGGGGAATCCTCATGACCTTCACCGCACAAACCGGCGCCATTCCGCAGGTGGCGTGGCTGCTGTTCGTTGCCAACATTCTGTGGACTGTGGCTTACGACACCGAATACGCCATGGCGGACAGGGAGTTTGATATCCAGCTTGGCATCAAGTCCACCGCGATTTTGTTTGGCACCATGGACAGGTTAATCATTGGCAGTTTGCAGCTTATGTTCCTGTTCTCCCTCTGGCTGGCCGGACGGCAGCTGGAACTGGGGGGGTGGTTCACTTTGGCTTTGTTGATTGCTGCTGTGTTGTTTGGTTATCAGCAGTATTTGATAAGGGGTCGGTTGGCTGAGAATTGTTTTAGGGCGTTTTTGAATAATAACTATGTGGGGATGGTGGTGTTTGTTGGGGTGGTGGTTAGTTATTTTTGAGTGGGTTATTCATTTGCTGCGGATATTTGCAATGAATACCGAAGCATCAAGATTAAAGTTTTTCTCCAGCCTTCCTTGTGCCTGAAAAAATTGAGGGGCGTTTTTGAAATTAAATACGCGATACAGATGATATTTGTTCTCCAGTTCTTTTGAAACCTCCGCTTCATTCTTTGTTACATAGAATCTGGTATGCCGAGCAAAGTTCGTCGTTTTAACTTCAATAAAGCGATCTCTCCCACTTTCCTCATAAGAGTGAATGTCATATCCAAGCTTATCTCCACCCTCTTCCTGACTCACATGAGAAACCTCATCGGCCAACGATGGTTTTTTGCCGCATCGGAGCCTTGCTATTTCATAATTGAATATAAATTTCTCCCCTAGCAAACCAAGTTTTGCGTTGCGCTTTTCTCTTTCCAGATAATCAACCTTCCCCAGTTGATATTGTCCGGCTTTACGGCTGGTTGAACCTTGCCTTTGAGGTGAACGAGCCTTTGGTGGTTTCACTCTATACTCGTTGCCTATTTGATTTTCATTAGCAGTGCGTATGCTCGTATAAATTTCCTTTACACTAGGAATCTTATCGCCATGCCCATCCGCTATGCTAGTTATGATGCCTTCAAGTTTCTTCAGTCTTGCTATATGAGCCCCTATTACAGTCGGTAACATCTGCGGTTGGTAGTCCGGCGAAGGATTGATGTGATCTATTATCGGCATACCCGCTTCCGTAAGAATAGTGCTTATATTCTGATACATGCTCTCAATTGAAGCATTATTAGAGCCACCTAAGTGTTTCCTTAATTCGTTGTAGTAATCTCTTTTGTTATATGGTTTCCCCTTTAGTTCCAGTTCCAGCATGCTGAAGTAATTTTCCACGGCCATTTCATAATTTTCCCATAGCCAACCAGATACCGGATCTATCAGCTTGTTTCTTTCTTCGCCCATGAAGTTATCTGCAAGCGCATTTTTCAAGACCAATCTGGTATCAGCGCTTTTGAAGTATTCAAACAACTCTGGATCAACATAGGCATATTCAATAGATTTTTCTAATCTACTTACCGCATTCCCTTTTTTGGTAAAATCCCTGTAATTTGCTTCTGCAGTTTCCCCTTTTCGTTTTTGGTGATGCCAAAACCGAGAAGAATTAGGCCTAGACTGCAAATAAAAATATGGCACATGCGGTCTGTTCAAGCTTCTTTTGCCACGCAACTGCTTAAAATGTTTTGTGAACGACTTCTTTAACTCTTCGTTGTAATAGATGCGATTGTCGGTTATAACATCTTTCGCAACCAAATCCATAACCGCCTTCAGCATACACACTTTATGCGGGTTGGTACTGCCGTCTGTTGCATCCATTATTAGAGACGAAAAAGCATCAGTATAATGTTTAAGACTCATTGTTCTGTTTCCCAATAAGTAGCTTTGTCAGGAACAACCCACCGCACCCCGCCTCTGGAGTCTTCAACATCACCCTCATAACGCGGGATAAGATGGATATGTAAATGAGGAACAGTTTGTCCGGCTGCCTCCCCGTCGTTTATTCCTATGTTGTAAGCATCTGGGGAGAACTCTTTGTCAATGCCTTTCCTGATTTCATTCGCGGCCTGCCAAAGAGCCTCTTTCTCTTCGGGGCTGGTATCAAAATATGTGGGCACATGGCGTTTGGTAATTATCAGGGAATGGCCGCCGGATACGGGAAACCCGTCGCGGACTGAAAAGCAGTATTGATCCTCGTAGATAATTCTCTCCGGGTCAATAGCACAAAAAGGGCAATTATTGTTCTGACTCAAACTCATGTATCCCGCCAATTTGCTGGTTTCCTCACCGCCGAAACCTTGCATGATGCCCGCATAGTTTAGCCTATGCCTCGCGTAGCGTCCAGAGTTGAGCGATTGTGGTAATTATGCCCTTATTGTTGTTGCTTCCTAGAATAAAGGGGTGGCATAATCCCAGTGTCCGGCGAATTCTACAAGCTTGGCCTTTTCAAAAGTCCAACCTCATCACGCCTTGATCAAGCATGACGAGCCCACGCCGGATCCCTTGGGCTTATCTCCCTTCCGGGGCTACAACCCTGTTAAGGAAGTGCTGGAGTATTTGGTTATGGCGAGCTTACATCCCGTTACGCAAGACAAAATCGGCATAACCAGCCCAAAGTGGATTCGGCATAATTGCGACACCACTATCCAAAGGAGGTTGCTATGCCACTTAATAAGCGTGTTCACATCACTCGCCGTTTTTTGAGGTCAATTCGGATTGATTCAGATCTTGGCGACACAACGGCCTTGGAGGGCTTTGTCTGTCCACAGTCCTCCGCCGACATTCTTTCAACTATGGCGCGCCATGTGTCCGAGTCGGGACAGGGGGCGTTCACCTGGACCGGACCTTACGGTAGCGGAAAATCAAGTCTTGTTGTAGCCTTGGGGGCTTTGCTGGCCAGTAGCGGACGGAAACTTCAAGGCAAGGCCGCCAAAATATTCGGGCGAAAACTGACATCCGATATTCATGGCGCAATGCCAACCGGAAGCAGGGGATGGCGAATTCTTCCAGTTGTTGCTCGCCGTGATAGTCCCGTTGCGGTTATTGGCGAGGCCATGAAGAATGCTGGATTGATTAAGCGGCTACCTCGCGGCGGCTGGACAGGAAGCAATCTGATTACAGCACTGACGCGAGTGGCTACAGAAAAACCCAGAATTCATGGCGGGCTTATATTGTTCATTGATGAAATGGGCAAGTTTCTGGAGGCTGCTGTCCGCGACAGTTCCGATATCTACCTTTTCCAGCAACTTGCAGAAGCCGCTTCGCGCAGCAAGGGTCGGTTTCTTATCGTTGGCGTTTTACATCAAAACTTTGAAGAATATGCCCACCGCCTTTCCTCCGAAATACGCGATGAGTGGGCAAAAATTCAAGGCCGCTTTATTGACCTCATTGTTCATAGCTCCGGCGAAGAACAGATAAATCTAATTTCCCGTGCAATTGAAAGCGATCATCATCCGAAAACTCCCGGTAAGCTGGCAACTGATATAGCTCATTTCGCGTGTAACGCCCAGGACGAAAATGTTGAGCGGTTCGCTAACACACTGGAAGCGTGCTGGCCTTTGCATCCAGTAGTGGCATGTCTGTTAGGACCAATATCCCGTCGGCGGTTTGGTCAAAGTCAGCGCAGTATTTTCGGGTTCTTAAGCTCATCCGAGCCGCACGGGTTTCAGGACTTTCTGCTTACTGCCCAAGATAACGAACTATATACTCCTGACCAGCTTTGGGATTACCTGCGTGTCAATCTTGAACCCACTATCTTGGCTTCGCCCGATGGTCATAGGTGGGCATTAGCTACGGAAGTGTTAGAGCGATGTGAAAGCAGCGACAGCGAAGAACTACATATCAAACTACTAAAGACCATCGCTGTCGTTGATCTTTTTAAGGAAAGGTCAGGAATTGTTGCAGACACCAAACTGTTGCTTTCCTGTTTTCACAAAGTAAAGAAGCAGACGGTTGAAAAGGCACTTAAAGAACTTGGCTCTAAATCTCTTACTGTGTTTAGAAAATTCACCGACTCCCATGCCATATTCGCAGGGAGTGATTTCGATATCAACGAAGCTATTCGTATCGCACTTGGAGAAACCGATGCAGTTGATTTTGACGAGATTAAAGCACTTGCCGGATTTCAGCCCATTCTCGCCAAGCGCCACTATGGTGAAACTGGTGCGTTGCGATGGTTTGATGTAAGTTTTATTCCGGTTAGCCACATAGAATCTTATGCGTCCGAGATTGAATTAGAAAATGGAGTCATTGGTCACTTCTTGCTTGCAATTCCGACCGAAGGTGAGGACGAGGATGTTGCTGACGCGGCTTGTCAAAAAGCAGCGCGATACAGCAGCGAAGAAAGAGGCGATATCGTCGTCGGTATTTCCAGCCAGTCATGGACAATAATGCCTCTTGCTCGCGAACTATCTGCGCTGAAAAGAATCGACAATAGCCACCCGGAACTTGCAGGCGATGCGGTGGCACGAAGAGAAGTTGCTGCTCGACTAGCCGAACTACAGATTTTGCTTGAGGACGAACTTTATAAAGCTTTCAGAAGCACTGCCTGGTTCCGAAAGAATCACTCAAAGAAGCCACTTAATCAAGAAGGTTTGAACATCCTGGCTTCCGAGTTGGCAGACCGGCGCTTTGGACGTTCACCTATCCTGCATAATGAATTATTAAACCGCCAAAAACCTTCCACTAGTGCCATTACTGCTCAGAATAAACTTCTGCACCGGATGCTGGCTGAAGAAAACAAGAAGCGGCTTGGAATAGAAGGCTTTCCTGCAGAGGGCGGCCTGTTCATCTGCCTTCTTGAATCTACGGGATTGCACAAGAAACAAACTAACGGGTGGCGTTTCGGTTCTCCGTTGCGTAATAAAAAGGATCCTCATAACCTGAAACCTATTTGGAAAGCAGCGTATGAATATGTTAAGACGAACAGCGACCGTACAGTTGCCGTTAGCGAAATATATGACTTATGGCGAAAACCGCCTTTCGGAGTGAAAGATGGTGTTATGCCAATTCTTGTTGTGGCGTTTATGTTATCCCAACGGGATAAGCTGGCAATCTACCGCGAAGGAATATTCAGGGCAAGGTTTGATGATGTTGATGTGGATTACCTTACCAAAGATGCCACAATCATCCAGTTGCGCTGGATGGATCTTTCCAGTGTAGCTCGCCGTCTGTTATCAGAGATGGCGCAGGTTGTCCGTGGTCTGGACGGTGAGAATGAACTTGAAAATCTGGAGCCTATTGATGTAGGCCGTGGATTAGTCGCAATTTATGACAAGCTCCCCAAATGGACAGCCCGAACAGAACAGTTGTCCTCTAATGCTTCAACGATACGAAGTCTTTTCAAAAAAGCACACGACCCAAATCAGTTTTTGTTTGATGACATTCCCGGCATGCTTGGCAAAGAAGTTTCAATCGCAAAGGATGACGATCTGCGTAGCATAGTGGATAGTGTTAGTGATGGTCTTGAAGAACTGGTTCAGGCTTATCCTTTAATGTTACATCGCCTGCGAGATACTGTGTTGAAAGAATTGCAAGTCCCGAACACTTCTTCCCGGTCTCTTGACGACCTCCATGACCGCGCAAAGAACATCCAAAAGATAGCTGGCGACTTCCGGCTTGACGCATATATCAACAGGCTATCCTTATTTGATGGTTCAGATGAGAGTTTTGAGGGCATTGCAAGCCTTGCGGCAAACAAACCCCCGCGAGACTGGACAGACCCCGACCTGGATAAAGCCACCATAGAACTCGTTGATATGTCTCAAAAGTTTCTTCGTGCAGAGACATTTGCACGAGTTAAGGGGAGAAGGAGCAAGCGGCACGCCATGGCCGTGGTTGTCGGCATGAATAATCGCCCCGTGCCGTTGCTGAAAGAGTTTGATATTTCCGACTCAGACCGGGCGAATGTCGACAATCTCATGGCACATGTTACTGCCACATTGAAAGCGAACCCAGAGCACCGCAACGTCATTCTCGCCGCACTTGCTGAATTAAGTGCGCGCTATATGCAAGGAGAAACATCATGACTAACGACACTTCTGCAAAACATGTGCTTGGCTTATCAGGCGGGCGCGACAGTGCGGCACTTGCTGTGTTCATGCGACAACATCATCCCGAACTGGATATTGAATATTTCTTTACCGACACCGGTAAGGAGTTGCCGGAAGTCTATGAATATCTCGGCAAGCTGGAAGGCTTTCTGGGCAAGCCTATCTTAAGATTGAACCCAGACCGTGATTTTGATTTCTGGCTCAAGCAGTTTAATGAGTTTCTCCCATCGCCTCAAACGCGGTGGTGTACACGGCAACTTAAACTTCGTCCCTTTGAGCAGTGGCTTCGCCCCAGGCTTGCCAAAGGCGAAACGATTTACAGCTATGTGGCTATTCGTAGTGATGAAGAACACCGAGAAGGTTATTCTTCCAGAAGCGATAACCTTATCGTGAAGTTGCCGTTCAGAGAGGCGGGGGTTGATAAAGCGGGCGTTCTTGAAATACTGGATGGAGCCGGGCTTGGCCTGCCCGAATATTATTCATGGCGCACCCGAAGCGGCTGCACCTTCTGTTTCTTCCAGCAAAAAATTGAATGGGTGCGCTTGAGGGAACGACACCCGGAAGCATTTGAAGAGGCAAAGGCTTATGAGAAGAGCGCCCTTGAACACGGCTCTCCATTCACCTGGATTCAGGGCGAACCTCTGGAGGAGTTGGAGAAACCCGAACGTATCAAACAAATCAAAGATGACCATGAGAAGCGGCTACTGCGCATGCGCTCCAAGATTCAGGCCAACCCGCTCCGACCGGACAGCGAACCTCTAGACCTTGATGACCTTTATGGGAATGCGAAGGCTTGTCTGGTTTGCCATAAGTAAATAACACCAAGAGCAAAATCCTATTACGAGATTATCGGAGTAATTAGTTATGGCAAGTCTATATCCCGCTATGAAAGGCAAGTTCGGCTCCACCGAGTATTATGCAATCACTATGAAGGCTAAGGATGTTGCAAAGCAACTTGTGATGCCAAGCAAGATGCCCGATTGGGGTGATGACGATCAGGGAGCGCGAGTTCAGCGAAAGGTGAATTACGACCGCGTCAAAAAAGATATTGCGCCTTATCTCGCTCATGATGAAGACAGATTTTTTGGTGCGCTGATAGTAGATGTAATCAATGCTGATAGCCTTAAGTTTGAAGAGCTTTCTAACGTTTGTTCCGTTAGCAATGTCCACGAACTTTATCAAACCGCATCCAAAACATTTGGCTTTTTAACTTTCTCCGGCAAAGAGATACTGGTTCCCTTGGACGGCCAGCACCGGCTAACAGCAATCCAGTTCGCACTCGCGGGCAAGGATCAAAAACAAAAAGATATTCCCGGGCTTGACCCAAATGAAGATCTCGCAAACGATGATGTTTCACTTATCCTGATTAAACATGAACAGAAAACACGAAACATTTTTAATAAAGTCCACCAACGCAAAGAATCACACCTGGCAAGAGGCACAACCCCATGACCGAAACAATCAGGATTACCTCGCTCGTGGCTGTTTCGGCGTCTCTCACCCGCCGTCTTCTCCCAAATAAAAGCGTGTCACATTTTCCGCCGCGGCCTTTGCGGCCTCCTTCCCGGTGCCTGACTGAACGGAGACCTGCCGCCACGCATCGCTGCTAAGAAGAACGAATTCCTTTCCTTCCTTCGAAGCCATCCACTCATCTGCGGTCTCCGGCACAACCACCGGCGAAGCGGCAAAATGTTGTTCCAGCCCGAACATCGACAGGTCCCAGCCAATCCCGGTTGCACCAGGACCATATTGTTCCCACATTTCCTGCGGAATATGGGCGATATGTTCAAGGCTGAGTTCCGTGCCGCCACCGTTCGCAGCGGTCAGGCTCAGATTCACCCAACTGTCCTGCCCCTGCATCCCCCATGTCAGCTTGAGTCGCCCGGGCGGTTCGCAAACAACGATTTTGCCGCTTGCGTTGCCTTTAAGCTGATAGTTGCCGCCTGCACGAAGGTCGCCTGTAATCGGCAGAAACCATTTTGGAATCCGCTCGGCATTTGTCAGCGCATCCCACACGTCTTCCCGCTTTTGATTATAGCTGCGCGTCGCAACCAGCACGATGGCTGGTTTGCCGTCATGCTGCCGATGGCTAATCGAACGAATAATCAATCCCACCGCCTCTTTTGCGGACATTTGCTTCATTCTTCTACATTAGCCCAAGATTAGGGTGAAGGTTCGGGGGGTTGGGGGGTTGCTGGTTCTGTAGATGGCGCTGGGGCTGTGATGCTTTCTGCGGGTTGGGATTGAGCCAGGACTTGAGATGTTAAGCCGTACATCATGCCCATGCCCAGAACCTGCACTGCTACAACGATTGTTCCAAGTATCGCTATAACTCTTCGCTCTATTTGGCTGCCCACCTGTGTGATTCTGGCATCCATCTTCGTGAATCTGGCGTCCACCTCCGTGAATCTGGCATTCATCTGTGTAGCCAGCACGGCAAGCTGCCCTTGGGTGGCATAGTCACGCTTGTCCAGCTCCTCTTCAAGAATCGTCTTGACATCTGCCCGGGTGGCGTAGTCACGCCTACCTAGTTCTTGCTCGAGACCTTCTTTTGACAGGGCGTGAGTGTTCACAATCAGGATTGCCTCGCTCGTGGCTGTTTTGACGATGGCCTCCGCCTGGTCTCTCGACATTCCTGTTGATTCCAGATTACGGGCGGCCTTGAATCCTTCGTTGTGGGGCTGTTGGGACGGTTGGGACGGTTGCATATTGATACTCCTTCGTTACGATTGATATTGATTACGCACGAAGCCCGCATGGATGCTTGCCCAACAGGGGCATACTCTACCAAATCGGGGCCTTGTGTCAATAAGTATAGGCAGGGATTTGGAAAATTGTGGAATTGAGGGTAATTATTTTGCGGCTGTCGAAAATTACCTTTTATTATGAGGCAATGCGTATAATCCCCTCCCTGTACCAACGAGGCACAACCCCATGACTGAAACAATCCTCCTAACCGGCGGCGCCGGCTATGTTGGCTCACACACCTGCATCGCGGTGGCGGAGGCGGGGTATCGGCCTTTGTTGCTTGATGACTTTTCCAATGCCAAGCGGGATGTGCCGCAGCGGCTGGAACAAATTATGGGTCAGCCGGTTGAGCTGGTTGAGGGCAGTGTGCTGGACGGCGCCGTGCTGGCGCAGATTTTCAGGCAGCACAAGATTAGTGCCGTCATCCATTTCGCCGGGCTCAAGGCGGTGGGTGAATCGGTGGATATTCCGCTTGATTACTTCCACACCAACATCGGCGGCATGATGTCCCTGCTCAATGCCATGCGCCGGGCGGAAGTGTTTCGTCTGGTGTTTTCCTCAAGCTGCACGGTTTACGGCAACCCCGAAACCTTGCCCGTAACCGAGGACGCGCCGCGCAGCTACACCAATCCCTACGGCTACACCAAGCTCACCTGCGAGCAGATGATGGAGCAGCTCGCCCAGGCCGACCCGCGCTGGCAGTTTGGCATCCTGCGTTATTTCAATCCGGTGGGCACCCATGAGTCCGGGCTGATTGGCGAAGACCCCACCGGCACACCCACCAATCTGATGCCGTTGATGGCCAAAGTGGCAACCGGCAGCCTTAACAAGCTCAGCGTGTTCGGCAATGATTACGATACGCCCGACGGCACCGCAATCCGCGACTATATACATGTAAGCGATTTGGCCGAAGGCCATGTGCAATGTTTGGCCGCAGAAAGTTTGGCCGCCCCGCGCAGCCCGCTGGCCGTTAACCTGGGCACCGGCACCGGTTATTCCGTGCTTGATATGATTGCCGCTTATGCCAAAGCCTGCGGCAAAGAGTTGCCTTACGAGATTACCGACCGGCGGGCGGGTGATGTGCCGGTAACTTATGCGGATGCGTCTGCGGCAAAGCGGCTGCTGGGCTTTAATGCCCGCCGCGGGCTGGATGAGATGTGTGAATCAAGCTGGCGCTGGATTAACTCGCCGGCCGCCGGGCTTTAATGCCCGTCGCTAAGCGGTGAACGCCTGAATGCCGGTTTGGCTGCGCCCCAGAATCAGCGCGTGAATATCCTGCGTGCCCTCGTAAGTGTTCACCACTTCCAGGTTCTGCATAATCCGCATCACCGGATATTCATCCGAGATGCCGTTGCCGCCCAGCATATCGCGCGCTTCCCGCGCCGCGTCCAGCGCTTTCAAACAGGAGTTGCGCTTCAGCAGTGAGATAAGCGGCGGTGCCAGCCGTCCTTCATCACGCAGGCGGCTGGCGCGCAAACAGCCGAGCAAACCCAGCGAGATTTCCGATTGCATCACCGCCAGTTTTTTCTGGATAAGCTGGTTCGCCGCCAGCGGGCGACCAAACTGTTTGCGCTCAAGCGTGTATTGCAAGGCGGTGTGCCAGCAAGTTTCGGCGGCACCCAGCGCGCCCCAGGTGATGCCCAAACGGGCGGAGTTAAGGCAACTGAACGGGCCATTCAAGCCTTCGGCGCCGGGCAGCTTGTTCGCTTCCGGCACGAACACCTCGTCCATAACAATCTCGCCGGTAACGGAAACGCGCAGCGCCAGCTTGCCTTCAATCTTTGGTGCGCTCAGGCCTTTCATCCCCTTGTCCAAAATAAATCCGCGGATGATGCCATCATCATCCTTCGCCCACACAATGAACACATCGGCGATGGGCGAGTTACTAATCCAGTTCTTCGCGCCACTCAGGCTATAGCCCCCTTTCACGCTGCGGGCGCGGGTAACCATGCCGCCCGGGTCCGAACCGTGGTCCGGCTCGGTGAGCCCAAAGCAACCAATAAGTTCCCCACTTGCCAGCCCGGGCAAATATTTCTGTTTTTGCTCCTCACTGCCAAACACATTAATCGGATGCATCACCAGCGACGATTGCACACTCATCATTGAACGATAACCGGAATCCACCGCCTCAATTTCCCTTGCGATAAGCCCATAGCACACATAACTCAACCCGGAACCATAACCTTCAATAGTGCACCCCAACAGCCCCAACTCCCCCATCTCACGAATAACCTCCGGCTCAACCCTCTCCTCACGATAAGCCTCCAGCACCCGCGGCTGCAACTTGCCCCGGGCGAACTTGCGGGCGGTATCTTGCACCATGCGCTCTTCTTCGGATAGTTGTTCTTCCAGCAGGAAAGGATCTTTCCAGTTGAAGGGAACATTATCCGCCCGCGTTGGCGCGGGTTTGGATTGGGCTGAGTTTATTGCGGTTGCCTGGGTTGCCATTTGGGTCTCCATTTGGTTCATGGCGAAGTGTATCTATTTGATTATTATTGTCAAGCGCAGAGTTAAAAAGTGCGCTTCCATTAACAAACAGCCTGATGGATTTTGCTAGAATGTCGCACATGGATGTCTCTTACATACTTGACTCTCTCAACGAAGAACAACGCCGTGCGGTGTGTAGCGGAAGCAAGAGTTTGCTGGTGCTGGCCGGGGCTGGCAGTGGCAAGACGCGGGTGCTGGTGCATCGCATCGCCTGGCTTATTCAGAAGGAGCGAGTGTCTCCTTCTGAGATTCTGGCTGTTACTTTTACCAACAAGGCCGCTCGCGAGATGCGCAACCGCATTGAGGAGATGCTGGGACAAACTTTCACCAATATGTGGATGGGCACTTTTCATGGCTTGGCGCATCGGCTACTGCGTTATCACTGGAAGGAGGCGGGCCTGCCACAAGATTTCGTTATCCTTGATGCAGATGACCAGTTGCGGCTGATTAGGCGCCTGCTGCGCGACTTGCAGATTTCCGAACCTAAACCGAAGCAATGTCAGTCGTGGATTAATGAACAGAAGGATAAAGGCTTGCGGGCGCAGCATATTAAGGAACCCGGCAATGAGGAGTCTGATAGCGAAGATATCAGCTCCTTGTTGCGCCTGTACCGGGCATACGAAGAAGAATGCAAACGCCGCGGCATGGTAGATTTCGGCGAAATTCTGTTGTGCGCCCATGACCTGTGGCTGAGAAGTCCACAACTTTTAGCCAATTATCAAGACCGCTTCAAGCATATTCTGGTAGATGAGTTTCAGGACACCAACACCATTCAATATGGCTGGTTGCGTATGCTGGCTGGCTCTACAAATGCCAGCAATGCTGCCTACAGTAGCATTATGGCGGTGGGCGATGATGATCAGTCCATTTACGGCTGGCGTGGTGCCCGCATTGAAAATATTCAGGATTTCCGCAAGCACTTTCCTAACACCGAATTTATACGTCTGGAACAAAACTACCGTTCAACCAAAACCATTCTGGATGCAGCCAACGGACTTATCGCCCACAATCACAAACGGCTGGGCAAGAAGCTATGGACCGAAGGCGACAAGGGTGAGTCCATCAACATCTATACCGCCATCAACGGGAAGGACGAGGCTCGCTTTATCGTTGACCGAATTCAGAATTGGGTCAACGGCAACAACAAACTTGAAGAGGTGGCCATTCTCTACCGCGCTAACGCTCAGTCGCGGGAGTTGGAAGAGGCCTTGATGCAGGTGAACATGCCTTACCGCATATACGGCGGCCTGCGTTTCTACGAGCGGCTGGAGGTGAAGAATGTGCTAGCCTATTTGCGCCTACTGGCAAACCGTCATGACGACACCGCACTGAGACGAGTTATCAATGTGCCCGCGCGAAAAATCGGCGAACGCACCATAAGAAAACTCATCACTGTCGCCAGAGCAAGCGACTGTTCCTTATGGCAAGCCGCAATTACGGCAGTTAACGAAGATCACTTGGCGGGTCGCGCCGCCAATGCTGTGTTCAATTTTCTCAAGTTGATTGATGGAATGCAGGATGCCTGTACCAGTCAGCCACTGCATAATAAGACTGATTATGTAATTGAACATAGCGGTCTGCTTGAGCACCACAAAAAGGAGGGCGGCGAGGAAGCGGAGAGTCGACTAGAAAATCTGAGGGCGCTGGTGAATGCCGCCTACTATTTTGATGGTGGCGATTTGCTTGCCGAAGCGGGCAACAATATTGACAACACTTCCATGGAATATCTCGCCGCTTTTCTGAATCAGGCCGCACTGAATGCTGGTGAAGCCCCAGCCAGCGAAGTCCAAGATAACGAATATATTGGCGAGGTGCAACTAATGACCCTGCACTCTGCCAAAGGGCTGGAGTTTGACCTCGTCTTCCTCGCTGGCATGGAAGATGGGCTGTTTCCACACAAAAGATCCATAGGAGACAGCAACGGCCTAGAAGAAGAGCGACGCCTCTGCTATGTTGGCATCACCCGCGCCAAGCAAAAACTCTACCTGTCTCACGCTGAGACCAGTCGCCTACATGGCGACACCATATACCCCGAACGCTCGCGTTTCATCCACGAAATACCTGCAGAACTGATAAAAAAAGATCACCATGGCGGCTCTTTTATGCGTGTCACAAAACCAAGTCAGATAGACCAAAGTCAATTCAGCAACCTTGACACCACAGTGTCCGTACCGGAAACCGACCTTTCATTAGGCCAGCGCGTAACCCACAAAAAATTCGGCGAAGGCGTAATCATGAATTGCGAAGGCCAAGGCTCCGGTGCCAGGGTTCAGGTGAACTTTAACGAGGCTGGTAGCAAGTGGCTAGTTCTATCCCTCGCCAATCTTGAAGCGCTGTAACACCATCCCCCCCACCGGCGGCTTACGCCGCCTGCCTGCTGCTATAGTCTATGCTGACTCAGACATAGGCGAGACTTTTAAGTCAAAAGTGCGGCATAGGCATAAGATTGTGAAGAGCGAGAATTACTTGACAGCTTTAAGATTAACACTATAATCCCGTTAACTTTCATAGAAACGAGGGGTTAGCAGCGTGAACACACATATAATGAGACTATTTGCTATCGTCGCTCTTGTCCTAGCAGCCTGTGATGGAGGGAATGATCAGCCATCTGGACCTGATGCTTTGGACAATGCTAATCTTTTGTGTGCAATTATTGACGACACTGGCCTTGTCAGCGAACCCTGTAAGGTTAGTGGCTGGGATCTCTCTGTTGACGTAAGGGTCTCCATCGATGGGGCTGAAGCACTACAACTGTGTGCGGGAATAGTCGAGATTGCGGAAACTCGAGGGATGGGATTTTCCTCAGGTTCACGTGGCTGGAAGTTGCGGGTTTATTCACCGCTAAGTGGCGATAGAACACTAGCGCAGTGCGACCTTCCAAAGGACGGGGCTTCCCCAACCGCCGCCCGCGAGCAGACTGTTTATGAGTGGAAGCTGATAACCTCCTGGCCCAAGAACTTCCCCGGCCTGGGCACCGCACCTGAACACTTTGCCGACCTCGTGGAAACCATGAGCAATGGCCGGATGACCGTTCGGGTTTATGGCGCCAACGAACTAGTTGGCGGGCTGGAAGTGTTTGATGCCGTATCCCAGGGCGTGGCCGAGATGGGTCATGCCGGTGCCTATTACTGGCAGGGCAAAATTCCCGCGGTGCCATTCTTTTCCTCCATCCCCTTCGGCATGACCAGCTATGAGCGCAACGCCTGGCTACGCTTCGGCGGCGGCAACGAACTGTGGCGCGAGCTATACGCCGACTTCAATCTGATTCCCATGGCCGGCGGCAACTCCGGCACGCAAATGTTCGGCTGGTTCAACAAGGAGATTAACTCACTCTCCGATATGCAAGGGCTAACCATGCGCATCCCCGGCCTCGGCGGAGAAGTTGTCCGCCGCGCCGGTGGCACGCCGGTTACCATGCAACTGAGCGATGTTTACACCTCCCTGCAAACCGGGGCGCTGGATGCCGCCGAGTTCGTCGGTCCCTATAATGACTTGGCCGCAGGCTATCACACTGTGGCGCAATACTATTACTACCCGGGCTGGCACGAACCCGGTTCCTCGCTGGAACTGATTTTTAACAAGGAACGCTTTGAAGCACTGCCGGAGGATTTGCAACATATTCTTGTGGCTGCCGGTGAAGTGATGAACCAGTATATGCGGGATGAGTTCATGGCGCGCAACAACGAGGCGCTGCGTGTGCTGGTGGAAGAACACGGCGTGGAAGTGCGCCGCTTGCCGGATGATGTGTTGTTGGAGTTGCAGCGTGTGTCGGAAGAGGTGATTCAGGAGTTGGTGGCATCTGATGAGGATGCGCGGCGGGTTTATGAATCATGGAAGAGCTTTCACACCAATGTAAGGAATTACAGCCGCATCGCCGAAGAGGCAATCATTGAGGCGCGCAATCTGTCGGATGAACAGTAATAGTTGTTACATTGTTGGCGGCGCCTTATCCCAGCTTGCTTGGTAGCCAGGTAACGAGAGTTGGCTGCCAGGCGAGCAGTAGCAGCACCGCCAGCTGTATCAGCACGAAAGGAATCACACCCCAATATATGTCGTTGGTGCCAACTGTTGGCGGCGCCACACTCCGCAGATAGAACAACGAGAAACCAAACGGCGGGCTGAGGAACGAAGTTTGCAGGTTAATAGCAAACATAACCCCAAGCCAAACCGGATCCAAACCCATCGCCAACAGGATGGGACCAACCAGTGGCACCACCATAAATGTAATCTCAATAAAATCCAGAATAAACCCAAGCAGAAAAATCAGCAACATCACCACGAAGGTGGCCGCCACCACACCTCCGGGAATTGCCAGCAACCATTCCTCTATTAACTGGTCACCACCAAGGCCGCGGAACACGGCAGCAAATATGGTGGCACCAATCAAAATCAGATACACCATTGCCGCCACCTTCATCGTCTGCATGGACACTTCATGCATCACCTTAAAATTAAGCTGGTTGCGAACCGCCGCCAGCAGCATCGCCCCCGCCGCGCCCACGCTGGCCGCTTCGGTGGGTGTCGCCAGCCCGCCCAGGATGGAGCCCAGCACCGCAACCATAAGCATCACCGGCGGCAGCAGCCCGTTAATCAGCGCGTGCGACAGGCTCACTTCCGCATCAGCCGGGTCATCGTGCTTGATGCGCGGCGCAACGCTCGGCCTGAACAGGGCGGAGAGCGCGATGTAAGAAGCGTAACAACCCACCAGCAACAGGCCGGGAATTACCGCACCAGCAAACAAGTCGCCAATTGACACCGACACCGGCGCATAAGACCCGCTACTCAGTTGCGCCTGCTGATAGGCGTTGGCCATCACCTCACCCAGCAGCACCAGACAAATTGACGGCGGAATGATTTGCCCCAGCGTGCCGGTGGCGCACACAGTGCCAGTAGCCAGCCGCGCCGAGTAGCCGGACTTGAGCATCACCGGCAGCGACAGGATGCCCATAGTAACCACCGTCGCCCCCACGATGCCGGTGCTGGCCGCCAGCAACATCCCCACCACCACCACCGAAACACCAAGCCCACCGGGGAAGCGACCCATAACGATGGCCATGTTTTTCAACAAGTCTTCAGCGATGCGCGAGCGTTGCAACATAATTCCCATAAACACAAACAGGGGAATGGCCAGCAGGTTCTGGTTGATGAGGATGCTGTAGATGCGGTTGGGTATCAGGTTAAAGTAGGCATCATCAAAGCCACCGAACAGGGATGCTACGCCAGCAAACAAAATAGACACACCGGCCAGCACCAGCGCCACCGGATAGCCAGTCATCAGCGCCAGGCAAATGGTGGCAAAAAACAAAAGCGGCAATAATTCAGCTAGCACTAGTCATTCCTTTTATGATGTTTATGTGTTTTCCCCATCGCAATGTGGTGCCCTTCGTGATGTTTGTTGCCGTGCCTTGCCGCATTCCCTATTATGTCGCCCGCTATACCATGCTGTGCCGCCTGATGCGCTTCGTCATCCTCCACCACCCCCCATTGCCGCTGCACCGCCTTAATCACTTCAGACATCCCTTGCACCATCAACAACCCCGCCAACAACAAAATACAACTCTTCAACAAATAAACATACGGCAACCCACTAGCCTCAGTAGAACCCTCCCCCACCCGCCACGATGCCGCCACATAATCCCAACTGAAATAAACCACCGCCCCCATACTCGGCAACAAAAAGGCCAACGTGCCAATAATGTCAACAACATCCCGCCGCCGCGATGAAAACCGGCTATAAAAAATATCCACCCGCACATGCCCCTTCTCTTTCAGCGTATGCGCAATACCAAGCGCCAGCAACAACGTATTAAGATAAAGAATAGACTCCTGCATCGCAATAGAGCCAAAATTAAAAAAGTAACGCAACATCACAATAACCACCATCACCAACACCGTCAGCAACGCCGCCCAGGCCACCCTGCGGCCAAGAAACTCAATCACGCGGTCTATGGTGCGATGGATAGTGGAGAGTAACACCAGAACAAAGGGGGTCTGTTGTGGGTTCATTGTGTTCCTTATATGTGTCTGGCGTTCACTGCCCGTGCCTTGTTGAACAGCCCGCCGAATGCGCCGCACAATAACAATTATCGCCAACTATATCAACCATCGCCGTGGCTGTTGCATAGTGGCGGCAAACCCGCTAGAATGCGCCGCCATTAGTAGTTGAGGCCGGAATCCAGTGTCATGAAGAGAACCTTTCAACCCAGCAGAATCAAGCGGGCCCGCAATCACGGCTTCCGCGCTCGTATGGCCACCCGCGGCGGGCGGCAGATTTTAAAGCGGCGCCGCGCCAAAGGCCGTACCCGGCTTTACGCCTGATTCCCCGCATAATGACATGAGTACAGACCGTGGCAGCGAACGGCTACCCGAAGCACCACCGGCTGTTGGACGCCGCCGATTACCAGGCGGTTTTGCGGAAATCTACGCTTAAAGTGTCCTGCCGTTACTTCCTCATTCTTGCCATTGATAATGACTTGCCCGTTTCCCGGCTTGGGTTGGTGGTTTCCAAAAGGAATGTGGCGGGTGCTGTGCAGCGTAACCGGATTAAGCGCCAGATACGGGAGTGTTTTCGCCATCATGCGCCCGGGCATGGTTTGGATATGGTTGTGCTGGTGAGGAAGGGTGCGGATGGGCTTGCTAATGGGGATATTGCTGGGAAGTTGGAGCAGTTGCTAGTTGATCTTGCTGGTAAATGTGAGAGCTAAGGCACAACATTAAATGAGCACTCAACGACATCATTCCCATAGTGTTTACATAGTCTGGCTAGCTTAATACGGAAACACGATAGAACTATGATTAAGAATTTCCTTATTTCCTTTCTCACCCTCTTGATAAAACTCTATCAGGTTAGCCTCGGCCTTCTGCTTGGTCATCAATGCCGCTTTTATCCGACTTGCTCGGAATATACCATGCAGGCCATAACCCAACACGGTCCAGTTCGCGGCCTGTGGCTGGGGTTGCGCCGCATCGGTCGTTGTCATCCATGGTGTGAGGGTGGTGTTGATATTGTGCCAGCCCCTCGTTCACAACCTGCGCACGCTGAGGCAGCCGAACAAAAATGAATCAATCAACCTTAACTCGTTTCGCCTTATACACCGCGCTCGCCGTCATTACTTATATGATGTTGCTGGCCTGGCAGGAAGATTATCCGCCCGTAGTGGACGATGGTGCCGGGCAAAATGCCGGACAGGATGCCCAGTTTGATCAGCTACCTGAAACACCGCCACCATCCGCCAGTGCAGGCAATGTTGATGTGCCCACATCCCTGCCAACTAATGCCAATACGAGCAGCACCGCCAACGATCTCCCGGTGCCCCCGCAATCAACTCCCGTGGTAACCAGCCAGCCCGACACCGCCTCCCGCAATCTCGTTGCAATTACCACCGACGCCCTTGAGTTACAAATTGATTTAAACGGCGGCGATATCGTTTCCCTCGCTCTACCCCTGTATCTGAAACAACTTGATGTGCCGGACGACCCGTTTGAAATTCTTGAGTCAGCCCCGGGCCGAACCTACATCGCCCCAAGTGGCCTCATCGGCCTCAACGGGATTGATGCTGACGGGCGTGCCATCTATCAAACCAGCGCCGCCAATTATGTGCTGGGCGCAGAACAGGATACCCTGAGCGTGGACCTGTTCCACACCGCCGCTGATGGTAGCCGCGTTATCAAGCGTTACACCTTGCATCGCGGCAGTTACCTGATTGATGTCAGCTTCCTTGTTGAAAACAACACGGCGGAAACCTGGCAAGCCACCCCTTTCGGACAACTTCGCCGCGACCGCTTCGATGACCCCACCAGCGTCGGCGGCTTCCTGCGCACCTTCCTCGGCTTCGTCAGCACCACCGAAGGTGACCCTTATATGGAATGGGATTTCGGCGATGTTGATGACTTCCCGCAACGCAGCGGCGAACAGTTTGAAGAAACCGGCGGCTGGATTGGTTTCAACCAGCAATACTTCGTTGCCGCCTGGGTTCCGCCCGCCGACAGCAACAACCGCTACACCATCCGCCGCAGCCCCGCCGGACAATATCTGGCCGAGTTCACCAGCGCACCTTTCACAGTAGCCCCCGGCGGCACCGGCGATTACCTGTTGCAACTTTACGCGGGCCCCAAAGACAAATATGCCCTGCAGGAAGTTTCCCCCAACCTGGACTACACGGTGGATTACAGCTGGCTCTGGTTCCTGGCCGAGCCCATTCACTGGTTGCTGCTGCAAATCAATGGCCTGGTGGTGAACTGGGGGCTAACCATCATCCTGCTCACCTTCATTGTTAAGGCGGTGTTCTACAAGTTGTCGGAAACCCAATATCGTTCCATGGCCGGCATGCGGCGGCTGATGCCGAAGATGCAGCAGCTGAAAGAATCCTACGGCGATGACCGCATGCAACTGCAAAAAGCCACCATGGATCTCTACAAAAAAGAAAAGATAAACCCCTTCGGCGGCTGCCTGCCCATGCTGGTGCAGATGCCGGTGTTCATCGCCCTGTATTGGGTACTGCTGGAAAGTGTGGAGTTGCGCCATGCGCCTTTCATCCTCTGGATTAACGACCTGTCGGTGCGCGACCCGTTCTTCGTGCTGCCAATTCTGATGAGCGGCACCATGTATTTGCAAACCGCAATAAGCCCCGCGCCCGCCGACCCGATGCAGGCCAAGGTGATGAAGCTGATGCCGGTGATGATGGGGGCACTGTTCCTGTTCTTTCCTGCTGGCTTGGTGCTTTACTGGCTGGTGAACAGCCTGCTGAGCATCCTCCAGCAGTGGTATATCACTCGCAAAATAGAAGCCGCGTATGATGCCAAAAAGGCCAAAGCATAACTCCTCCCTTGAGGGGGAGTCGCAGAAGACGAAGCCTGATGCGGTGGGGGGCTGCGAGTCTGAGGCTGACGATAGAGTTTACAGGCAACCAATACCATGGCTCATCAACATAAAGACAACGATACTATTAGTGCCATAGCAACCGCCCCCGGCCGCGGCAGCATCGGCGTGGTTCGTATATCCGGTCCGCTTGTTCCAACCATCGCCAAACAAATGCTGGGTGTCTTGCCGGAACCTCGCCACGCCCACCTCGCCACCTTCCACGATGTGGATAACAACACCATTGATTCCGGCATCGCCCTATATTTCCCCGCGCCCAACTCGTTCACTGGCGAAGATGTGCTTGAATTACAAGGCCACGGCGGCATGGAGATAGGGCATCTGCTACAACAAAGAACCCTGGAACTCGGCGCCCGCAATGCCCGCCCCGGCGAGTTCTCCGAGCGCGCCTTCCTCAACAACAAAATTGATTTGGTGCAGGCCGAAGCCATCGCCGACCTGATTGATGCCGCCTCATCTCAAGCCGCCCGCTCCGCCATGCGCACCCTGCAAGGCGTGTTCTCGGAACGGGTGCACACTCTGGTCGCAGAACTCACCAAGTTGCGCGTACAAGTGGAAGCCACCATTGATTTCCCCGATGAAGACATTGAAGTCTCCAGCCTGACAAAGATCAAGGACGCACTCACCACACTAACCAGCCAACTAGCAGAAACCCGACAACAAGCCGCGCAAGGAGTCGTGCTTAAAGAAGGCCTGCAAATAGTCATCATCGGCAAACCCAACAGCGGAAAATCCACCCTGCTCAACGCCCTGGCCGGCACTGACGCCGCCATCGTAACCAACATCCCCGGCACCACCCGCGACCTGCTCAACGCCGATATCCAACTCAACGGCCTCCCCCTCCGCGTAACCGACACCGCCGGCCTGCGCCCCAGCACCGACCCGGTAGAACAGGAAGGCATCCGCCGCGCCCACGCCGCAATAGAAGCCGCCGACCGCGTGCTACTACTTTTTGACGACACCGATGCCGTGCCCGGCAATACAACCAGCGCCAGTCTGAACAGCCTGTTAGTTGAACTTGGATTAACTGTGGATAACCCCACGAGCTCCCACAAACCCAACGGTTCCAGTAAGGCCGCGCCACAAACCCAACCCGACAGCCAGCCACTACTCGCAAAACTAAGCCTCATCCGAACCAAAATAGACCTAATCCCCGGATGCAACCCATCAGTAACCCACCCCTACTCTGAAGGACCCGCCATCCCCGGCAAGGCAAACACTTCTGCCGCTTCTACCAACATTCCCGCCGACACCACCACAACATCCATACCCCTGTTACAACTCTCCGCCAAAACCGGCAAAGGCATGCCCCTCCTGCAGGAACACCTCATAGATATAGCCGGTTACCAGCCCGCCCAGGAAACCCTGTTCTCGGCCCGCAGCAGACACTTGGAAGCCCTTGATGCCGCAACAACCCTGCTAGCCTCCGCACACGCACACTTCAAGCAAAACAAAGGCCGCAACAAACCATCATCACCCCACATCCGTCTGGAACTAGTCGCAGACGACCTGCGCCTAACCCAACAAGAGCTAGGCCGCATCACCGGCGAATTCACCTCCGACGACCTGCTCGGCGAGATATTCTCATCCTTCTGCATCGGCAAGTAAGCCCGGGCTAGCTAGCTGCACGGCTATATGCAGCCATCGTAACCCTGTTACAAACCCATGTATTACCCCCACACAACTAGTGGATAAGCCCAGCCTCTCCCGCCGCGCCCGAAACCATCCCCAATCCATACCACACTAAACAAGCAATATACCGCCCTCATCCAGAGCCTTATACTTCTCCCATCCCCCTGTAACAAAAACAGAAGCCCAACATATACACAAATTTTATTTCCCCAATAACTACTACAACATAAATATCTACCTATACTAATAATACATATTATCTATTTGTTTAATTTGACTTGATTATTTGAGGAGTGTACTATGAACAACCCTATTGAAGCTTTCCATGAAGGCCTTGAAGCCGTCACCAAACTCAAGAGCGCAGGCTTCCCCGAGACCCAAGCGGAGACAATCGTGGATACGAACTACCGCCTAATACAAGAAACCGTCAAATCGCTAGGTCTGATGACCATGGCCGATTTCACCCGCGAGATAGACAAACGCGAGTTCGCCACCAAAACCGACTTATCACTACTGGCCCAGCGACTAGACACGAGGATTGATGCCCTTGATGTGAAAATCGATGTTGCTGTTGAGCGGCTCGATACAAAGATTAGTGCCCTTAATGTGAAAATTGATGTCGCTGTTGAGCGACTTGAAGCAAAAATACGGAATTCAACTTACTCCACAGGGGTGGCTTTAGGCGTATATGTCACGTTTTTAGCAGGATTAATGCAGCTATTTTAAGAGCGAAACACCACGATGAAACACCCAACCCAATACCAGGTAATTGTGGTCGGCGGCGGCCACGCCGGCACCGAGGCCGCGCTCGCATCTGCCCGGCAAGGCGTGCAAACACTGCTAATCACCCACAGCGTGGACACCCTCGGCCAGATGTCCTGCAACCCCGCCATCGGCGGCATAGGCAAATCTCACCTGGTAAAAGAAATTGATGCCCTAGGCGGCGCCATGGCACACGCCATTGATTTGGCCGGCATCCACTTCCGCGTGCTCAACGCCAGCAAAGGCCCCGCAGTGCGAGCCACCCGCGGCCAGGCCGACCGCACACTTTACAAAAACGCAATCCGTCAAATGCTGGAACAACAGGAACACCTCCACATCTTCCAGCAAGCCGTAGATGACCTGATTATTAAAGGCAACACCATAACCGGCGTCATAACCCAAACCGGCCTGCAGATTCACGCCCCCCGCGTAGTGCTCACCACCGGCACATTCCTCGGCGGAAAACTTCACATCGGCCTGGAAAACTCCGCCGGTGGCCGAGCCGGAGACCCCCCGTCAATCGCCCTCGCACAACGCCTGCGGGAACTACCATTCAAAGTAGAACGCCTGAAAACCGGCACCCCCCCACGCATTGATTCCCGCAGCGTAGATTTCACAGCAATGACCGAACAACCCGGCGACACCCCCACCCCCGTCATGTCCTACCTCGGCAAAGCCAGCGAACACCCACGCCAGATAAGCTGCCACATCACCCAAACCAACGAGGCCTGCCACACCATCATCCGCCGCAGCCTGGACCGCTCCCCCCTATACACCGGCGCCATTAAAAGCACCGGCCCACGCTACTGCCCATCAATTGAAGACAAGGTCATGCGCTTCGCCAACAAACCCTCCCACCAGATTTTCGTAGAACCGGAAGGCCTGCACGCCACCGAACTCTACCCCAACGGCATATCCACCAGCCTCCCTTTTGATGTGCAACTGGCCATGGTGCGCTGCATCCCCGGCCTTGAAAACGCCCACATCACCCGCCCCGGCTACGCCATTGAATACGACTTCTTCGACCCCCGCGACCTGCACTACTCACTGGAAACACGATTCATCAAAGGCCTCTACTTCGCCGGCCAGATTAACGGCACCACCGGTTACGAAGAAGCCGCCGCCCAAGGCTTACTCGCCGGCACCAACGCCGCCCTCGCCATCCGCCAACAAGACCCCTGGTGCCCCCGCCGCGACCAAGCCTACCTGGGCGTGCTGGTAGATGACCTCATCAGCCTCGGCACCAACGAACCCTACCGCATGTTCACCAGCCGCGCCGAATACCGCCTCAGCCTGCGAGAAGACAACGCCGACCAGCGCCTCACACCAACCGCCCGCAAACTCGGCCTGATAAACGACCACCGCTGGCAACTATTCAACACCAAACAAACACAAATCCAACAGGAACAACACCGCCTCAACACAACCCTTGTGCGCCCCAACTCCCCCCAAGCCACCCGCATCAACAAACTGCTGGACAAACCCCTCTCCCGCGAACACCGCCTCGCCGACCTGCTAGCCCGCCCGGAACTGAGCTACCAACAACTCATAACCGCCTGCGCGGACATGGCGACGAGTGAAACAGAAGCACCGCCTGAAACAATCCAAACAGAAGCGGGCGCCGATGCCAGCACGCGACATAAAGAAACGGACGCAGGCATCAACACACAACCCGAAGAAGCGGATGAGCTAACAATCCAAATACAGCAACAAGCGCAACAACAAGTAGAGATTCACTGCAAATACCAGGGCTACATTGAACGCCAACAAGCAGAGATTGAACGCCTGCAACGCCAGGAAAACACCCCACTTCCCCCGGATCTGGACTACGCCGCCATGCAAGGCCTGTCAACAGAAGTAAAACAAAAACTACAAGCCGCCCGCCCGACAAACATTGCCCGCGCATCCCGCCTGCCCGGCATAACCCCCGCCGCCATCTCCCTGTTACTGGTCCACCTGAAGAAACACCAAACAATCACCCGCAAGGCCAGCTAATGGCCGCAAGCCCAGCCGACACTCTCCGCCACGGCCTTGACCAGCTGGGTTTGGACTACACCCCGGCAATGCACACTAATTTGTTAGCCTATCTTGCCCTGCTTGAGAAGTGGAACAAGACTTACAACCTGATTGGCACAAGCAAATCAAATGATGGCGCTGGCAGCCCAAGCGATGACACCGCCAGCGGAGACAATAGTGCCGACATATCAAACACCATAGTCTCGCACCACCTGCTGGACAGCGCCGCCATCAACCACTTACTACGCGGCCATCGCCTGCTGGATGTAGGCACTGGCGCTGGCCTGCCCGGCATACCCTTGGCCATACTCAACCCAAACAAACACTTCATTCTGCTAGACAGCAACGGCAAAAAAACCCGCTTCCTGCAGCAGGCACAAACCGATATCCCTCTGCCCAACATCCAAATAGAAAAATGCCGAATCGAAAACTACAAACCCCACGAACAAATCAACATGATGCTATGCCGAGCATTTGCCCCCTTGCCAGAACTGCTGAACAAGGTCCAAACCCTTACCGCCGCCGGTGTGCCATTGCTGGCAATGAAAGGCCACCACCCACAACAAGAAATTGATGCCCTACCCCAAGATTGCACAATACAACACATAGAAAAACTCTCCGTGCCAAGCTTGAAAGCCGAACGCCACGCAATAATGCTAAGCCACTCACCCATGAACGAAGAAAACCCATAAAGGACTACATCATTTTGCATGAGGGTGGCTGGGGGTAAGGCTGTGCCGCACCGTGCAGTGGCAGGACAGCCACTGCCGAGCCTACAGGGATGTATTCATGGCGTGTGCGGCACAGCCTTCCCCCCAGCCGCCCGGACTCAAAAAAGACTACAGACCCAACCATTCTAGGGCATAATACCGACCTAACAGCCCGGTCAGCCGGTCCAACAGTTCAAAGTGGAGCATCGCAGTGGGAAAGGTCATCGCAATTGCCAATCAGAAAGGTGGGGTGGGGAAGACCACGACGGCGGTCAACTTGGCGGCATCTCTTTATCTGACGCGCAAGAAAGTCTTATTGATTGACATTGATCCTCAGGGCAATGCCACTACGGGTAGCGGTGCGGATAAAGATAAGTTGACGCGTAGTGTGTTTGACCTGCTGATAGGCGAGGCTGAGTTTGATGAGGTTGTTCAGCATTTGCCGGAGGCGGGTTATGACTTGTTGCCCGCCAATGGCGATCTGGTTGCTGCCGAGGTGAACCTGCTGCACGTGGAAGGCCGCGAGTTGAAGTTGCGGCAAATTATTGACAAGGTGCGCGACCGGTATGACTACATTGTTATTGATTGCCCGCCCGCGCTTTCCACCCTCACAGTCAATGCGCTGGTTGCCGCCGACGGCGTAGTCATTCCCACCCAATGTGAATACTACGCACTGGAAGGCCTGTCCGCATTGATGGACACCATCACCACCATCAAACAACGCCTCAACCCCGGCCTGCGTATTGAGGGCATCGTGCGCACCATGTATGACCCGCGCAACAAACTCACCACGGAAGTGAACGGCCAACTCATAGATTTCTTCGGCAACGCCGTCTATCGCACCGTGGTGCCGCGCAACATTCGTCTGGCAGAGGCACCCAGTTACGGCAAGCCCGTGATTCAATATGACCGCCACTCCCGAGGCGCCACCGCCTACCTTGCCCTGGCCGGCGAAATGCTGCGCCGCGCCGAGGAAGCCAGTGGCATGCCCGGCAACCTGCCAGCCTGATACAATACCCAACACAACGATGATGCCACTATGACCGACAAGAAAAAACTGGGCCGCGGGCTGGATGCCCTGCTATCCCGCAGCAGCAGCGAATCCATGGCCAGCCTGCTTGGCACTGAGCAGGCCACGGCGCCCGCAGCGGCGGCCACGGGCACCACTGCCAGCGCCGCCGAGGGCGACCTGAAGCACCTGCCCATTGACCTCATCCAGCGCGGCCAATACCAGCCGCGCACCGATATGCACGAAGAATCCCTGAAAGAACTGGCCGCCTCCATCAAGCAGCAGGGCGTTATGCAGCCTATTGTGGTGCGCCCCATTTCATCCAGAAAATACGAGATTATCGCCGGCGAGCGGCGCTGGCGGGCTACCCAGCTGGCCGGGCTGGATAGCATTCCGTGCATCATCAAGCAGGTTTCCGATGAGGCAACCATCGCCCTGTCGCTGATTGAGAACATCCAGCGCGAGAACCTTAACCCCATTGAGGAGGCCGCCGCCCTCAAGCGCCTGCAGGACGAGTTCAAACTCACCCAGCAGCAGGTGGCCGATGCGGTGGGCAAATCCCGCGCCGCCGTGGCCAATCTGGTGCGGCTGATGAATCTGAGTCAGGAGGTGCGCCGCCTGCTGGAACAGGGCTGGCTGGAAGCGGGGCATGGCAAGGTGCTGCTGGCGCTGCCCGCCGTCAGGCAGGGCGGGGCGGCGCGCACGGTGGTGCGCCGTGGCCTGTCGGTGCGCCACACCGAGGCGCTGGTGCGCGAGTTGCTGGACGGAGGCAAGGGCAAGAAGGGCGGAGGCAAAGGCAGCCGCCCCCGCGACCCCAACATCAAACACCTTGAGGACGACCTCGCCAAAAAACTCGGCGCCAAAGTAGCAATCCAGCACAACGCCAAAGGCCGCGGCAAACTGGTCATCAACTATAATAGTTCCGATGAACTGGATGGCATTCTCGCCCACATCAAGTAAGCCACCCCCGGCCGGCGCGCAGGCAAATCGCCTGTTGATTCTGCGCGGTGTCCCGCATAAACTATCGGTTGTGGGCGAATGCGGCGACGAGCCTGATACCGGACACGATATGAAGAACCCCGATAAACACTGACCCCCGGAGAACGCGATGAAACGATTACTAGTCACACTACTGCTGGCAAGCTACGCAACTGTTAGCTCGGCGGCTGAATATGTCTGTCGCTACGGCGGCGCAACCCGAAACATCTCGGTTGAATATGAGCAGCCGGGCGAACCAGTCCCCTGCCGGGTGCGGTATGAAAAGGCCGAGGGAGTGGAATACCCCTGGTTTGCCCGCGGCCAGGTGGGCTTCTGTGAAGACCGCATGGCCTATCTCGCCACCCGGCTTGAAGGCTTCGGCTGGACCTGCACCCTGATGGAAGACCCCGAGGCAGCCACCACGGAAGAGTCGGAAGACGACCCTGACAACTAGCCAGACAGCAATAAAGCCGCTATAATACCCCCCGCCTTGATGGCCCGGCAGGCGGGGTTTCTGTTGTTGAAAGCAAACGGTTGAACACAAGCAGTTGAGCAAAACAGTTGAACACGATAAAACCCCCGCCGGCTCATAGAATCATTGTCGCGCAACTGGCTGTAGCCTTTTTGACAGCCGCGCCATTTCTGATTTTTTCAGGCATCCCATCAGCTTGGTCCGCCTTGCTGGGCGGCCTGATTAGTGCTGTGGCAAACAGTTATTTCGTGTTCCAGGTGTTCCGCTACCAGGGCGCCCGCAACGCCGAGAAGGCAATGAGAAGCTTCCTCCACGGCGAGACAGGAAAGCTGGGCATCACACTGGTGCTATTCGCACTATGCTTCACCCTGCTGAATAACCTGCACGAGATAGCATTACTAACAGGCTTCGCAGTAACCTATATGACAGGCATCATAAAGGCAGGCACACTTCAAGTTCACAACAGCCGGAACAACTAGCCCGGCGAACAGCAAGCCAACCAGCAGAAACACAACGCGCAAACCAACGCACCGAACAAGCACCAACAAACACACCACAAGCAGTAAAGGACAAAGAACCAACCAATGACAGAGATAGCATACGCAGCCAGCGCCGCAGAAAATGCTGGCGAACAGACGGTTCAGGATTACATCACCCACCACCTGTCGTTCCTCACCTTCGGCAACCATCCCGAACACGGCTGGAGCCTCGCCCACACCCCCGAAGAGGCGGCGGCGATGGGCTTCTGGTCTATAAATGTGGACACCATGGGCTGGTCCCTAATCCTCGGCGCCGCCTTCCTCGGCTTCTTCTACGCAGTAGGCAGGAAAGCCTCAGTGGACACCCCCGGCGGCACCCAAAACTTCGTAGAGATGGTAGTAGAGTTCGTAGATGATCAGGTACGCGAAGGCTTCAACCACAAGAACGATTTGATTGGCCCCCTGTGCCTCACCCTGTTCTTCTGGATTCTGCTAATGAACACCATGGACCTGGTGCCCGTGGACTGGATTACCGGCGCCTTCGAATGGTTCGCCGCCACCACCTTCCACTTTGAACACGCGCCATTCAAAATAGTGCCAACCACCGACCCCAACATCACTATGGGTCTGTCACTCTCCATCTTCGTTATGATTCTTTATTACAGCATCAAACACAAAGGCCTCGGCGGCTTCCTCGGCGAGCTGGCCTTCCACCCCTTCGGCAAGTGGATGCTGCCATTCAACCTGGCCATTGAGCTGCCCACCCTGTTCGCCAAGCCCGTCTCCCTCGGCCTGCGACTGTTCGGCAATCTCTACGCCGGCGAGCTGCTGTTCCTGCTCATCGCCGCCATGCTCGGCTATTGGCAACTGCCCGCCCACTTCGCCTGGGCGGCGTTTCATTTGCTGGTCGTCCCCTTGCAAGCGTTTGTGTTCATGATGCTCACCATTGTGTATCTGGACGCGGCACACGAAACACCCCACCATCAACACTAACTTTCACTTCACTCAACCCAAGAAACAGGAGGAAAACATGGAACTCATTTTGGCAAACACGGTACTCGGCGTATTGCTGGTGCTGGGTCTCGGCGCCGCAGGCACTGCGGTTGGCTTCGGCATTCTGGGAGGCAAATTCCTGGAAGGCTCGGCCCGACAACCGGAACTGGCACCACGCCTGCAACGCTCCATGTTCATCGTGGCCGGTCTCATTGACGCGGTTACCATGATTGGCATCGGCATTGGCATGTGGTTCACCTTCGCCAACCCGTTCCTGGCCGCACTGGGCTAAGCCGCCCATCATCCGCCAAGCGCGGATGACAAGCAGGCACCATACATAACCCCACAGAGAGGTTGCCGTGAACTTTAACGCTACTTTAATCGGCCAGACGATTGCTTTCATCGTCTTCGTCTGGTTTTGCAAGCAATATGTGTGGCCGCTATTCGCCGCCGTGCTGGAAGAGCGCAAGCAAAAAATAGCCGACGGCCTGGAAGCCGCCGCCCGCGCCCAAAAGGATTTGGAGTTGGCCCAGGCCAAGGTTAGCGAGCAGCTGAAGGAGGCCAAAACTGATGCTGCTGCAATTCTGGACCAGGCTAACAAGCGCGCGAGCCAGATAGTGGATGAGGCCAAGCAGCAGGCGCGGGAGGAAGGCCAGCGCATCATCACCAGCGCCAAAGCGGAAATTGAACAGGAAGTGAACCGCGCCAAAGAAACTTTGCGTACGCAAGTGGCGGCGATTGCGGTAACTGGTGCCGAGAAAATTCTGGAAAAGAGTATTGATGAGGCGGCTAATGAGGAGTTGTTGAACAAGTTGGCAAAGGAGCTTTAGCAAGAGCAACTTCAGTTTAGCGCGAGCGTAGCATTGAGCATAAAGCAGAGAGCAAGCATAGAAAGTTAAGGGCATTGAGAACAGACCATGGCAGAACTCACAACATTAGCACGACCTTATGCCAGAGCAGCTTTTGAAGCGGCGCTGGCTGATGGTGATGCGGGCGGCTGGGCGGGAATGCTTAATACGGCGGCGGCAGTAACAGGCCATGAGGCGGTGGCGGCTACGTTGATTGATCCGGCGTTGTCGGCCAGCCAAGCGGCGGCGGCATTGATTGAAGTGTGCGGCGATGAACTGAATGCCAAAGGCCAGAACTTTATTCGTCTGCTGGCCGAAAACAAACGGCTTATGTTACTGCCTCAAATAGCTCAGTTGTTTGATGCGCTCAAAGCCAGCCATGAAAAATCTGTTGATGTTGCCATCACCACCGCATTTCAGATTAGCAAAGAGACCACGGAAAAGTTAAGCAAGGCACTGCACAGTCGTCTGCAACGGGAAATCCGAATGACTACCGAGGTTGACCACTCGCTCATCGGCGGTGCCGTTATCAGAGCAGGCGACACTGTTATTGACAGTTCGGTGCGCGGCAAACTTTCCAGGTTGACAGAGGCGATGAGCTCCTGATGGGCTACACAAAAACACTTACAGCAACACAGCAAACACACACAACGACACACACGAGATACATGCAAGCAACATACAGAACACTTACAGGAAACACACCATGCAACAACTGAACCCTTCTGAAATCAGTGAAATTATTAAACAACGCATCAACAATCTTGATGTCTCGGTGGAAGCCAGGAACGAGGGCACAATCGTCAGCGTCTCCGATGGAATTATCCGCATCCACGGCCTCGCCGATGTGATGTATGGCGAGATGATTGAGTTTGAAGGCGGCATCTACGGCATGGCGCTCAACCTGGAGCGGGACTCGGTGGGCGCGGTGGTGCTCGGCGACTATCTTGGTCTGAAAGAAGGGCAAACCTGCCGCTGCACCCAGCGCATCCTTGAAGTGCCCATAGGTCCCGAACTGGAAGGCCGCGTGGTGGATGCCCTCGGCAAACCCATTGACGGCAAGGGTCCCATCAACGCCCCGCTCAGCGACCCCATAGAAAAGGTGGCACCCGGCGTGATTGCCCGCCAGTCGGTCTCCCAGCCGGTGCAGACTGGCCTGAAATCCATTGATGCCATGACCCCCATCGGCCGCGGCCAGCGGGAACTGATTATCGGCGACCGCCAGGTGGGCAAAACCGCCATCGCCATAGACACCATCATCAACCAGAAAGGCAAGGGCGTTAAGTGTGTGTATGTGGCGGTTGGCCAGAAGGCGTCCTCCATCGCCAATGTGGTGCAGAAGCTGGAAGAGCACGGTGCCATGGCCTACACCACAGTAGTGGCGGCGGCGGCTTCCGACCCGGCCTCCATGCAATTCATCGCGCCCTACGCCGGTTGCACCATGGGCGAGTATTACCGCGACCGCGGCGAAGATGCCCTCATCATCTACGACGACCTCACCAAACAGGCCTGGGCTTACCGCCAGATTTCCCTGCTACTACGCCGCCCGCCGGGGCGGGAAGCCTACCCAGGCGATGTGTTCTACCTCCACTCCCGCCTGCTGGAACGCGCGGCGCGGGTGAACGCCGAATATGTGGAGCAACTCACCAAAGGCAAGGTGAAAGGCCAGACTGGCTCGCTAACCGCGCTGCCCATTATTGAAACCCAGGCCGGCGATGTGTCCGCCTTCGTGCCCACCAATGTAATCTCTATTACTGACGGCCAGATTTTTCTGGAGACCGACCTGTTCAACGCTGGCATCCGCCCCGCCATGAACCCGGGCATCTCCGTATCGCGTGTGGGCGGCGCAGCGCAAACCCAAATCATCAAGAAGCTGGGCGGCGGCATTCGCATCGCCCTGGCGCAGTATCGCGAACTCGCCGCCTTCGCCCAGTTCGCCTCCGACCTGGACGAAGCCACCCGCGCCCAACTGGAACACGGCCAGCGAGTAACCGAGCTGATGAAACAGAAGCAATACTCACCGCTATCCATCGCCGAGATGGGTGTGTCCCTATACGCGGCCAACGAGGGCTACCTGAAAGACATTGAACTTAACAAGGTGCTGGACTTTGAGAGTGCGTTGCTGTCCTACATGAACAGCGAGCATGGCGAACTGTTGACGAAGGTGAACGAAACCGGCGACTGGAATGATGAGGTTGAAGGGCAATACAAAGAGGCGATAGAAAAGTTTAAATCTACTTCTACCTGGTAAGTAAAACATGGCAAGTGGCAAAGAAATACGCAGCAAGATTTCGAGTATCAAGAATACTCAAAAGATTACCAGCGCCATGGAAATGGTTGCTGCGAGCAAGATGCGCAAGGCGCAGGATCGTATGCAGTTGGGCAAGCCTTATGCTCAACGCATCCGCTCGGTTATCGGCCACATCGCCAACGCTACGCCGGAATATCACCACCAGTATTTCAATGCGCGGCAGGTGAAGCGCGTAGGCTACATCGTGATATCCACCGACCGCGGCTTGTGCGGCGGTCTGAACATCAATGCGTTCAAGGCCATAGTCGCCGCTATGAAGCAATGGCACGACCGCAGCGCAGAAATTGACATCTGCGTGATTGGCGCCAAGGCCGCGGCGTTCTTTAATAACTACGGTGGCAATGTGGTGGCCGCCGTGCGCAACATCGGCGATGCGCCGGAACTGGAAGATGTCATCGGCGCAGTGCGCGTGATGTTAAACAAGTTTGACGATGGTGAAGCCGACCAGGTGAACATTGTGAGCAACACGTTCATCAACACCATGACCCAGCAGCCCACCGTGCGCCAGCTGCTGCCCCTTGTGGCCTCTGAAGACGAAGACCTCAAACGCCATTGGGACTATTTATATGAGCCGGATGCCAAAGAACTGCTGGATGGCCTGCTGCTGCGCTATGTGGAATCGCAAGTGTATCAGGCGGTGGTGGAGAACAATGCCTGCGAACAGGCGGCGCGCATGATTGCCATGAAGAGCGCCACCGACAACGCCGGTGAACTCATTGACGATTTGGAACTGGTTTATAACAAGGCACGGCAGGCGGCCATCACCCAGGAGTTATCGGAAATAGTGGGCGGCGCGGCGGCGGTATAGCAAGCGAAACACAACAGATAAAGAGGAACCAAACATGAGTAGCGGACGCATAGTTCAAATCATCGGCGCAGTAATAGACGTGGAGTTTTCACGCGACACCGTGCCACAAGTATATGACGCACTAACCGTAGATGGCACCGCCATCACACTGGAGGTGCAACAACAACTGGGCGACGGCATCGTGCGCACCATCGCCCTCGGCTCCACCGAAGGCCTGAAGCGCGGCCTTGATGTGGAAGACACCGGCTCGCCGGTAACCGTGCCGGTAGGCCACGAAACCCTCGGTCGCATCGTAGATGTGCTCGGCCGCCCCATTGATGAGCGCGGCCCCCTCGGCGAGAAAGAACGCATGCCCATTCACCGCAAGGCGCCCACTTACGAAGACCTGTCCGCCACCAACGAGTTGCTGGAAACCGGCATCAAGGTGATTGACCTGGTATGCCCCTTCGCCAAAGGCGGCAAGGTTGGCCTGTTCGGCGGCGCCGGTGTGGGCAAAACCGTGAACATGATGGAACTGATTAACAACATCGCCAAGGCGCACTCCGGGCTGTCGGTATTCGCCGGCGTGGGCGAGCGCACCCGTGAAGGCAACGACTTCTATCACGAGATGCAGGAATCCAAAGTTATAGATTTGGAAGGCGAGTCCAAGGTATCCATGGTTTACGGCCAGATGAACGAACCCCCCGGCAACCGCCTGCGCGTTGCACTCACCGGCCTCACCATGGCCGAAAAATTCCGCGACGAAGGCCGCGATGTGCTGCTGTTCATCGACAACATCTACCGCTACACCCTGGCCGGCACCGAAGTATCAGCATTACTCGGCCGAATGCCATCAGCAGTAGGCTACCAACCCACCCTGGCCGAAGAGATGGGCGCACTGCAAGAGCGCATCACCTCAACCCGCACCGGTTCCATCACCTCCATCCAGGCCGTGTATGTCCCCGCCGACGACCTCACCGACCCCTCCCCCGCCACCACCTTCGCCCACCTGGATGCCACCGTAGTTCTGTCCCGCGACATCGCCGCCCTCGGCATCTACCCGGCAGTTGACCCACTTGACTCAACATCCCGCCAACTGGACCCACTGGTAATCGGCAACGAACACTACGAAGCAGCACGCGGCGTCCAATCCGTACTACAACGCTACAAGGAACTAAAAGACATCATCGCCATCCTCGGCATGGACGAACTGTCGGAAGAAGACAAACTCATCGTCTCCCGCGCCCGCAAAATCTCCCAGTTCCTGTCCCAACCATTCACCGTAGCCGAAGTATTCACCAACGTCCCCGGCAAATACGTCCCCCTGAAAGACACCATCTCCGGCTTCCAGGGCATCCTCAACGGCGACTACGACCAACTGCCCGAACAGGCATTCAGCATGGTAGGCACCATAGAGGAAGCAGTAGAAAAAGCCGAGCAGCTGAAGTAACAAGGCAACACAAAAGGCAACCCAACATGGCCACCATGACAATGCACTGCGACATCGTAAGCGCCGAGAAGAGCATCTTCTCCGGCAGAGTCGAAATGCTGGTAGCCGCCGGCGCCCTGGGCGACCTCGGCATCTGCCCCGGCCACGCCCCCCTCCTCACCAACCTGATCCCCGGCCCCGTACGCCTAATCACAGAAGGCGGCGAAGAAGAAATATTCTACGTATCCGGCGGCTTCCTCGAAGTCCAGCGCGGCACCGTAACCCTGCTAGCCGACACCGCCCTCCGCGCCGACGACGTAGACGAAGCCTCCGCCCTCGAAGCCATGCAAGACGCCGAAAAAGCCATAGCCAACCAAAGCGCCGAATTCGAATACAGCACCGCCGCCGCCCAACTAGCCGAAGCCGCCGCCCAACTCCGCGCCTTGCGCCAAATGAAGAGCCGCAGAAAGTAACTTGCGATGGTTTTATCTCCTATATTGAGTTTGTTTCAGACCGCCACTCCACGACTTTGATATCCAGTTTGTTGCCGAACTCTCGCCGCAGAGCGTCTGCCATTTTATGTTGATTAGGGCTCAACTGATCTTTTGAGCCGATGTATTTTGCCTCCCGTAGCGCAATCATGCCGTCTGGGAAAATTCCAACTACATCAGGGAAGCCACCCAGCGAACCGCCATTTGCTTTCTTAGCTCGCGCTAAAATTTGCCCGACTTCACCATCACATTTAATACAGTATAACGATGCGTCCAGAAGAACAACTCCTCCCCACATCTCAACCAGGAGTGCCGTTGTTGCGCCTTCCTCCAATAGGTCTCTGGCAATTTGCACTCCAACTGGTATTTGAATGCCATCGTCGGTCAGAACGTAATATTCGTTTTGATTCGGTGTCTCTTCCGCATCTAGCCAGCATTCCCCCGGTCTCAGCTGATAGGTCTTCTTGTAAGGCACCCTCTCTCCCGTGCGCCAAACACGCGTTATTATCGGCACATCCTCACTTCCCAAGCGAGTTGTCCGGCTTTCTTTAATAGATGTGGTCATGGCGTTATTCAGTGCATTGAGGGCTGTGTAGAAACAGGGGGTTCAGCTAAATTGTGCAAATCCAGAAGGTGTGCTATGGTCTCCGACCCTAATCTCAATGTCAATTTAAAGGGGAGATACAGCCATGTCTCGAATGATTCTTGTATTGTTACTGCCGTGCCTTGCCTTGGCGGCTTGCAAAAGTACGTTGGAAACAGCCACCCCCGCAGATGCTTTGGAGAATTTTTCCAGAAATCCTGCGATATCCGCACGCGATACGGTCCTACCAGCTATTGATGACGTTCTTGATAAAGTGTACGAGCCAGTTTATAAAGCAATTCCAGAGTACGCTGATTTTCACTACTCTGTGCTTGGAGGGTATACTGAGTTGACATGGGTTATAAAAGGCAGAATGAGCGAAGGGCTGGAAGAGAAGCTTTTTGATGGTTTTGAAAAACGAATGAGCGAAGGGATCTCTTCGTTTGACCGGCAGTATGTTGATGCATACAAGCTTGCTCTAGAGAAACAGGTAAGTAGTCTTCTTCAAGAAAACACGCTTTCAAGGGAGGAAATCCAAGAAGCTCAGGAAGGTGCCATAGCTAAAGAAGAAAACACCATCACCGTTGAAGGGGCATACAGGCGCGCTCTAGAAACAGTGATAATTAGTTCCCCTCAAGACGATGGTATAAGCGAATCTCTTCTAAAGAGGATAATCCAAGCCTTACTAAACGTCTTTACCAAGAGCCCCCCTTCTCCCGCCGCTTCATCCGGCGGCGGCGGTGCCTCAGATGCAGTGATTGATAAAATAGTAAAAAAGATAGATGCCTTAACAGCTAAAAAGTTCGGGATAAAGGCCACACAGAAGGTGAGTAGTGCATGGGCTGGAATGATTACTGGGGCAGCAACTTGTTCATGGTCAGGTCCAGGGGCGGTAATCTGTGGCTTGGGTGGGGCGACTATAGCATGGATTATTGTGGATGCCGCTATAGTCAATCTGGATGAGTACTTCAACCGGGATGAGTTTGAAGCAGAACTAAAAACAATAATAAATGAGGATTATGACCAGAAAAAACAGGCCATTGAAGCAGTGCTGGAAGAGAAAACACAGGCAATATATGAGGTAGCGGAAGAGCCCGCCTCGCACAATCAACAACAAGTTGAAGACTTTAATAATGCACACCAATAACGGCTTTAAACAACAGGCTTAATCAAAACATGAGAATGTAATTGTGAACAGTTACGAACTACCAAAGAAAACACTAATAATTGGACTCGCCGTTTTATATCAGGCGATATTTCTTTTTTTCTGGTGGGTATGTTACCCAATCACGGATTGGGCTATTCTAATTTTGGCTCTTCTTGCGGTGAGCTTATTTTTTGGTTTCTACATACCATCTGTTCAATTGCGCCAAATGAAGAGCCGCGGGAAGTAGGCGGCAACACTTACAACCTAATCGGGCTACTGAGGCGATAATTATGAAAAATAAAATATGGGGATTCACATTGGTACTCGCTCTTATTGCGCTGTTTGTTCTCTTTTTATGTGATGATAGATTGGGGGGCATACTGTCAGGGATAATTATTGCTCTTGGCTCGGTCCTTTTAGCCGCTTATTCCATCGCAAAATTATGTGGGGTTTATGTGCTCCGTCATTCAGCAGGAGAAACAATGCTGGGCTCAACGCTTAGTGGAGATTCTGGGGCTGGAACAAAAGGCATTCTAAAAGGCACGGCGAGGATAGGCAAGATCGTTGCTTTTTTCATAGCAAACTTAATAGCAAAGGCAGTAATAATTATATGTATGTTGGCAGGAGTTTCTCTCGGATTCTACGAGTGGTTTCATTGCCTTGCAGGCTAAAAACCAGCTACAAACACAGCCATGTACAGCCGAAACGACGTAGAGTTCAATATCAGGGCGCAGTCCCGCGAATAGGCCGCCATGGCATTGCTACACCCTTCAAGGCGCACGACCCCATCCCCGAGGAAGCTTTATAGACTCATAAGCGGCTTTGGCTCTTTCATATTCTTCCTTTGATACTTTCTTCGTTGCATTCTCCTTCATCGCCTTCTCAAGCCGCTCGGCATCCTTCCCTCTAAGAGTCGGGGTAGCCTTAATGTGTATGACCATGGTTTTATCTCCAGTGTGTTGAGGGTACATTGTACTATAACCAGATATATGTCAACCTCTCGGATACTGGTGTTTACGGGACTAATCAAAATCTCCTTTCAAGATATGTTCATAGCACCAATCATCCGAATATAAGATAGAGGGCAATGATAATTATCAGAGCATGAGCCCACCATGAAATGCCTGTTGGGTTGACTGCCCCGCACCCAGGACATGTTTTAGCGGATGGGGAAACAAACTGTTCGCAGTCTCTGCACTTCATAGCCATCTCCACATCATGGGTTGTTGGCACGGTTATAAATCCTATCGGCCAGCAGGCGAGGCTGTCAACCCTTTGGGTTGGCGCGACAGTCGCCTGAAAGTGCCGGAAAGCCTCGCAGGGCAATGCTTTCCGGCAGGGGAAAAGCACTTGACAGGGGGAGTGCATACCCCCATTATGCTCAAGCGAACCAACCTCATTAATCTAGAGGAGAATGGGCATGAATACCAGAACACTATTACTTGGACTGCTACTCACTCTTTCCGCCAGTGCTACTGCGGCAGAGAGTTGGGAGTATAAAGAAACAACAGACCCATTTACCGATGTGGTATCAAGCAGGATAGAATACATTGCTTCCGATTATTATGCGGCCATTACCTGCGGTAGAGGCCACTTCGGTCATGAGGGTTTGTTGTTCGCACTGGGAACCTATAGTTTAATGTTTCCCAATGATTCGGGCAGTGTCATTATTCAAATGAGGGTGGACAGTGAATTCCCTTATTTTGGTTTATGGTATTTAGAGAGGCTTTCTGATGGAGTCAACCTGATGCGGGAGAATATAATGGAACCGACACGAGAAGACCATGAACTTAACCAAACGCTCGGTAACCATCGGAATACAAAACGCTTGGTGCGCCAGATGATTGCCGGTAGCAACACAATCATTCGGATTAAGCCCGATGTGGGTGACATTGTAAATGCAACCATGAGCCTTTCGGGGTTCACTGCCGCACTGAAACAACTACCTTGTTATGCCGATGCCGAGATAGATTGATAGGCACTGATGGAAAGGTGTAGGCACTGTAACAAGCCAGTCAATATGCTCAAGCAAACCAAACTCATTAACCCGAAAGAGAATAGACATGAACAAGACATCAATACTGACAGGCCTGCTTTTGAACATTAAAGAAATGTTGAAAACGCATGGTCGCAAAATCATGTCTGCCGCATTGATTACGCTGGCTGGTCTGTCGCTCTTTATTGGCTGGAACGATATTAGAGGCGAGGATACTGGCAACCTCTTGGTGCCAATGGCGGAGGAAGAAACAGAAAGGTTGGTTGGGGCGATGATTGCGACCTATGGTTCGCTTCGACTAATAAATGCGGCGCTTTCTGCAGCTGAAGAAGTTGAGGTTGAGGGCGGCTTCATCATTACGGGTAGCATACATCCAATGAAGTTTATGGAACCGGTGGATGACACGGTGGAGCGGGTGAGTGACACAATATTTCTTCTTGTCGTTGGAGTCGTTATGGTCACGGTGGGGCTGGGTCCAGTTGCAGCACTGGGAGCATTTGCGCTAGGACTGGGGCTATTGGGCTACGCACTTCAAGCCGCATTGAATCGCCTGCCACTGTGGTACAACAAATGGTTATTCCCTCTGCAAAAGAAACTGTTGTATATGGGAATAGTGTTAGCAATAGTCTTGCCGCTAGTTCTTGCAGGGGCTACCACTGTCTCTGAACTGCTGACCCAAGGAGCACACGAGGAGGCGACGGCCACGCTGAAGGACATTGCAGGCATCAGCGACCCGGGAAATCCTCCCAGCGGGGAATGTCCATGGTATAACCCGTTCTGTGAAGAGCAGGAAGAGAACGAAAACGAAGGGTGCGCATGGTACGATTTACTCTGCACAGATCAAGAAGAAGCTGAGAGTAATGACAATGGCGTAATTGATGTTTTCTGGACGAGAGCTGACGACCTTTTAGGAGCGACACTAGCACTTATTGGAATCTTTCTACTACGAGCGGTAATTTTGCCCGTGTTATTCTTTTGGCTGGCACTGATGCTACTGAAACATATAGCAAGGGCGCAGTCCGGCGAATAAGCTGCAACGCTGTTTTAGAGAGGAGATGCCGCCATGACTCAAATGATTATTAGGCCGCTACTGTCGTGTTTTGTCTTAGTAGTATGCGTAAGCGCACCCGGAAGTGAAGGTGCCGACATTCCCCAGGAAACTTTGGAGGGTTTTTTCAGAAGTGCTACGCTATCCGCACGCGATACGGTCGTACCAGGTATTGATAGCACTCTTGAATAAGTATACAGGCCAGTCTATGAAAAAGTTCGAGAGTACGCTGAGCTTATGCGAAATTCAGGAGGCTCCCTAAGCGAAGCAGAGGAAAAGGAACTTTTCGATGGCTTTGAAGAACGAATGAACCAAGCAACCCGTTCGTTTGACCAGCAATATGCCAAGGCATTCAGGGATGTCTTGGAGATGCAGATAAGAGAAGAGCAGGTAAAAAGCAATCTCCCACTAGGGTGGATAACATGGTTCACCTTTCAAAATGCCATCGACTGGACGGAAGTTGCTGCCCTCTCCGCATCCGATATGGCTGCGGGGAATGATGCCCTAGTGGATGGTATTGTGGCAATGATAAGAGTGCTAGTTGAAGGAGCCAAAAGAATAAGACCTTGTGTGGGGCCAGGGCCGTGGGTGGTGGGAGCCTGTCTCGTAATTACGGAGCTTATAGTATGGGTTGCTAATAACTGGCCTGTGATTATGGAAAGGATTGATGAAATCAAAGTTTGGCTATACAAGCTCCTTGACGACCACTTCGGGTTTGATGAAGAAACAAAATTACGAGCAATAATAGACACACACTACGCGCTGAAAAGATCGCTTATTGAAGAGGCATTTGAGAAGAAAACACAGGCAATGAATGAGATGGCGCAAGAGTTCGCCTTGTTGGCATCTTCAAAACCATAGCGACATATGTTTGCACTAATCATCCGAATATAAGGTAGAGGGCAACAATAATTATCAGGGCGTGAGCCCATCATGGAATACCTGTTGGGTTGGTCGCACCACACCCGGGACACGTTTTGGCCGACGGAGAAACAAAAACACAGTGATATTGTTGTGTTTATGCTCTTGTCAACCCCTAATAATCTGGATTATTTCTTGATATCGCCCTCAATGCCTCAAACGTGGTGGTCCGGTACAATGTGTGCTATTGTGTGTTAAAAATATGTATACTCGCACCCGTAGTTTGAATTACAGTTTAGACCATGCGCCTGTAGATTAGATGGATTCGGAGGATACTCAATGCGTTTATTGATTTTACTATTCATTTCTGCAACGTCATTGCATGCTGCCGCATTGGAGTTGCAAATCGTAGATGAGCACAAAATCACAGCCACGGGTGAGATTGTGCGCGGAGACCTTGATCGATTCCGCGCTTTCTTTGGAGCCTATGAGTGCCGTTTCAGTGATAACTGTACCCTAAGTTTGATAAGTCCAGGCGGCAATCTATTGGAAGGAATTAGGCTAGGGCTTTATTTCCAGGAGAAAGGAATCGAAACACTGGTTGAAAAAGACAACTACTGCTATTCCGCCTGTGCCATAGCATTCCTTGGAGGGACAAGATTTTATGCAACCGGTACAGGTCCATACAAAACTCTAGAGATTGGTGCGTTGCTGGGCTTTCACAGTTATAGTGCATACCCAGAGTTCGCAGCCCGAGGGGTAGTGTTAAGTGAAGCCATAGAGAGTGATAGAGTTATCAGAGGAATTATTTTAGAATATGCTCAAGAAGTACTCGTTCCAAACTTGGGCTTACTGTCTGATATTACTACCGTGGCATCAGAAGATATCTACTTGGTTTCAACAATAAGAGACATCAAGGGATTAGGAATAACTTTACTTGGCGATTTACCACAGAGGACATCGGGTTGGTGGAAGACCGTGTGTGAAAAAACTGTTGCTAGCAGTCTATCAGTTTTTGAGCGTGAAGAGCATGGTGTTAGAGGTAGATTTAGAGAAAATAGCAACAGCATTACTCAAATAACCGAACCCAGTGTACTAAGACACCAATTAGTTGAGATTTTTTATGCTTCTCTTGGTGATGCAAATGACGAAATACGGTACTCAGAATTATCTCAATTGAGTGCCCCTGTTTTCTTGCACGTATTATTAGGTACCATGCCAGAGTTCCCTGTATACCGCATGGAGCTAGAAAGAGGTGGCGGGTTTTATTATGATTATTGTTATGCGTTCGATGCTGATTATGGCTATATAGGCACAGTATTGGTTAGCAACTTTTTCAACGACTCGTTTGAGCTAATTACATATAGTGCCCGTGATGGTTGGATTCCATACGATTTACCTCTGTGGTAACGTGCAAAAACATGGGAATTACATGCTTAACATATTTTCTGGAAAATAATTGATTTAGGCACTTGGTGCACTATTGGTTGTGTAACATACGCCATATTCCTAATGACTATCAGGAATCGTCCCTACCATCATCTTTAACAATTTCCCCATCCACCATATAAACCACTGGCACCCCGGCCTTCCAGCCTTTCTCCCGCGCTTTCCGCGCCGCCCGTTTCAGGGCAGTTTCTATATTAGCCAGTTCGGGGTCACGCTGCTTTTGTAAATCAGATTTTTCTGTAGAAAGGCCGCCAGGGTTAATGTGATTATTGGCACCGGGACTTAGGTCTGCACTACTACTTTGAGGCACTAGTTATTATTCGCCTCGTCAAGCCGTTTTCTAAACTCAGCCTCAGGCATAACTCGCACCTTACTTACCAGTTTCGCGCTTCGTAACGCCCCTTCGGTTGTTGATTGGTTTTTTGATTCGTACCCGAGTTCCTCGTAGATTTCCTTTGCCAGCTGAGAATATCCCCCAAACCTATCTACAACTTTCGTCAGGTCAGGGCTTCCAGGAAAGACAAGCCAAAACTCGTATTGAGCAGGCCACTCTTTGAGCTGACAAAGAACTAGCATTGTTCCATATACCTTCAAACAATTTTCGTATCGTATGCGCTTCCGAACAAAGGCTGCTCTTTTTTTGTTATCATTTATCGCATAATATTCCTCTTCTATGGACTTTATCGTTCCCTCTATACATGTGTCTTCGATAATGGTTTTGCAGTCCGTCAAAAGGTAGTCACAACACATAAGCGTCCCGAATTTAGCACGGGCGCGCATACTTGGCTTTTTTGGTTTACTGCCGTCTATCCTATATGCTTCGCTGATTGGTGCAGTACCGCCGGAAAGCATAAGAGGTTCTAGGAAATCTTCAAACACCTCATGCATCACTCTAACCCCTCGCTCATTAGGTGTGAATCAGAATAGGGCGTGGCTAATTCTTCTATAATATCGTTTGCTGTTTCATGCAAGTTTTGCGCCCCTCCGTTTTTCACTCCTTCCGCAGAAAAGTGATTCATGGCAATCAACTCTTCCGCTTGGGGGTATTTCTTCAGCAACCCTAGCAGGCGCTTAACAATATCAGAGCTATGTGTGGCAATGACAACATGAACGCCACCCTGCGCCAGTTCCAACAAGGCACTAATCATCTCAACCTGCCACTTAGGATGCAAATTTGCTTCAGGTTCGTCTATGAACAGGAATGTGTTTTCGTCAATAACCCGGCGCTCAATAAGCAGTGCGAGAATACCAAGGTTTACGGCCCCTGTCGCAGTGAGTGGCAAAGGGAACGAGCGACCTGATGGTTCGGTGGAATCCTTGAAGCGCATCACACCTTCATCAATTACGATTTCTCCACCGACGATACCTGCTCCCTTTAGTTTGTCTAGCAACTCTGGGAATGCAACTTTGCCAGAATGTTGCCGTCCAAGCGCAATATCTAGATCGTAGAAGTATCTGGGCACATCAAGATTCATATGCCGATGGCGATGCCAAGAAGAGGTTCTTACTGCGTTGAGCGCACCCCGCAACTTCCAGTGGACAGGTGACTCAAGATAAATTACTCTGGAGTGTTGTTGTAGGCGCAAGATTCCCTCGGGCTCTATTTTCGTGGATGGCTTTCCATCGTCCTGAAATGATATTTTCCCGATATCCTCTATTTTAATCCACGCATCTGATTCCATATCTCTTTTCAATTCCGACAAATCAGATTCGGATATCTGGAAGTTGCCCACTAGGTTCCCAACAAGAGCCAAAGACACCCCTTCCGAAACTATGTCTTCTGGACTTTGGCTGATGAACGCTTTAAGGTCTTGAACTCTTTGATCCACTTCTTTGAGCTTGTTTTCGTCAAATAAAAGAAAGGTGCGCGACCGCGGCCGCTTAGTTAACTCCTTGAGCGAGGGGCGAATCTCATTGTATAGGTTGATTGCGGCATTCGTGATATTATTGAGATCATCGTGCGCCTCGCTGACGGCTAAAAATTCATCTTCGTGTTCGCGAAGGGATTCGCAAATAAGCTCCAATTCCTTGAGGCGGGAACGAAGTTCTTCGTAAGGGGTGCCGGTATTGTGCCGTATCAATCGCCGCAAATGTACATCAATGGGCTCTATCAAACTTTGGACATACATCAGTGCATGATTCGCATTCATTGCATTGAACACGGAGTAGAGTGCTTTGGAAAAAAAGCTTTTGCCCGTAGCATTTGGCCCTGCGAGTACGGTCAATCCTCCCACGGTGATTGGCGGTCCTTTAAGTTTGCCAAGATTTTGGATCTCAACTTTGAAAGCCATATCGCAACCTGCCTATTGTGTGAATTGTCAGATGTGAGAGCTACCGGGTGGGTGCAAGCGTACTCTTGGTGTCATATGCTACCCACAACGTCGCATGATAGCACCAAGAGGACGAACACTACCACCTGTATCTACCTACAGTATAGCCGATATTTCATGCGCCGCTATGGTAGCACCATCAACAGACTATAACGGCAGGCAGGCGGCGTAGCACAGGGGAAGCCCTCTGATGCCCTTAATCACCTCCCCGGTCTGGTATCATTCGCCCCCAAGCCACAGGAAACCCGGACTAACCCGATGCCTCTAGATGTCGTAATACTCGCCGCCGGCAAAGGCACCCGTATGCGGTCGGCCTTGCCGAAGGTGTTGCAGCCGCTTGGTGGCAAGCCGATGTTGTGCCATGTTACGGATACGGCGGCGCAGCTTAAGGCCGCCAGGGTTCATGTGGTTGTTGGCGATGGGGCGGAGCGGGTGCAGGCGCTTTATGCTGAGCAGGGGGGGGATGCGAAGGCGGTTAACTGGGTTGTTCAGGCTGAGCAGTTGGGCACGGGGCATGCGGTGCAGCAGGCGTTGCCGCATCTCGCGGGTGGGGGTGAGAGTAAGAGCAAGAGTAAGAGTAAGGGCAAGGAAGATGTTACGCTGGTGCTGTATGGCGATGTGCCGTTGATGGCGCTTGAGACGCTGGCTGATATGGTGAGGTTGGCGGAGGCGGGTAGCATGGCGCTGCTTACTGTGCTTACTGATAGCCCCGCCGGTCTCGGGCGTATATTGCGCGATGGTGGAAGTGATAAAGACACTATTACTGGTATCGTGGAAGACAAGGATGCCAGCCCCGCGCAAAAGAAGATTAACGAGATTAACGCGGGACCTATGGCCATTCCTACCGCCCGTTTGAAAGGCTGGCTTGACAAGCTGGATAATAAGAACGCGCAGAGTGAATACATCCTCACCCACACTGTGGCGCTGGCCGTGGCGGAAGGCTATCCGGTTACGGCGACGGTGGTGGAGGACGGGCCCGAACTGCTGGGCGTGAACGACAAACAACAACTGGCGCGGCTGGAAAGGTTTTACCAGAACCGCAAAGCCGAACAACTCATGCAAGCAGGCGTAACCCTGCGCGACCCGGCGCGGTTGGATGTGCGCGGCACACTAACTTGCGGGCAGGAAGTGGAGATTGATGTTAATGTGCTGTGCGAGGGCGAAGTGCGCCTCGGCAACCGCGTCTTCGTTGCCGCAGGCGCAGTGCTGAAAAACTGCACCGTGGCTGATGATGCTGTTATCGGCGCCAACGCCATTGTGAAAGACAGCACACTGAGCGAAGGCGCCCAAATTCTTGAAGGCTCGCAGCTTGATGGCGCCGAAGTAGGCCGCAACGCACGAGTAGGACCAATGGCACGCATCAGGCCGGGCACGGTGCTGGCCGAGGATGTCCGAATCGGCAACTTCGTAGAAACCAAGAACGCCAAAATTGGCAAAGGCAGCAAGGCCAACCATCTCACTTACATCGGCGATGCCATCATCGGCGAGGGGTGCAACATCGGCGCCGGTGTCGTATTCTGTAACTTTGACGGCGCCAGCAAGCACCGAACAACACTCGGCAACAACGTCTTCGTCGGCTCAAACAGCGTGCTGGTAGCCCCACTAACCCTGGCGAACAACAGCTTCATCGCCGCCGGTTCCTCCATCACCGAAGCGGTGCCAACAGACAACCTGGCAGTAGCACGCGGCAAGCAACGCAACATCACCGGCTGGCAGCGACCGGGAGATTCAAAGTGTGCGGAATAGTAGGCGCAGCAGCACAACGGGAAGTCTCGGCCATCCTGCTGGAAGGGCTCAAGCGGCTGGAATACCGCGGCTATGATTCCGCCGGCCTGGCACTAATCAACAAGCCGGGCGCTAAAATCAACTTCGTCAAAACCGTTGGCCGGGTGAACCAGCTGGTCAAGGCCGCCCGCAAGCGCGGCGCGCGCGGCACCCTCGGCATCGCCCACACCCGCTGGGCCACCCACGGCAAACCATCGGAAGCCAATGCCCACCCGCACAACTCCGGCAACGAGATTGCCATCGTCCACAACGGCATCATTGAAAACTTTGAAACCCTGCGCAACCAGCTCATCAAAGCCGGCTACAAAATAAAAACCCAAACCGACAGCGAAATCATCGCCCACCTCATTCACCAGGCGCGCAAGGATGGCAAGACGCCGCTCATCAAGGCAGTCCGCCAGGCGGTGAAGAAATTGCACGGCGCCTTCGGCATCTGCGTGATTGATAAAAACACGCCCCATGAAATAGTGGCCGCCCGCAGCGGCAGCCCGCTGGTCATCGGCGTTGGCATTGACGAGAACTTCGTGGCCTCCGACCCGCTGGCGCTCGGCCAGGTAACCGACCGCTTCATCTATCTGGAAGAAGGCGATGTGGCACGCATCACCCCGGACGAAGTGGAAATCTGGCACGGCAACACCCGGGTCAAGCGCCGCGCCACCACCGCCCAGGCACACACCACCAAGGCGGACAAGGGCGAGTATAAACATTTCATGCGCAAGGAAATTTTTGAGCAGCCGCAAGTCATCCGCGCCACCCTTGATGGCCGCGTTAGCAACACCAGAGTGCTGGAGGAGGCCTTCGGCGTAAAATCCAAAGGGATTTTTGACAAGGTGAAGGCGGTGCAAATAGTGGCTTGCGGCACCAGCTATCACGCCGGCCATGTGGCCAAGTACTGGATTGAATCCATCGCCCGCCTGCCCTGCGCGGTGGACATCGCCAGCGACTACCGCTACCGCGACATCATCGTGCCGCCCGGCACCCTGTTCCTCACCATCTCCCAATCCGGCGAGACGGCGGATACCCTGTCCGCGGCACGCTACGCCAAAAAGCTGGGCTATGTGGCCTCAATGACTATATGTAATGTGGCCACCAGCACCCTGGTGCGCGAGTCAGACTTCTGCCTGCTAACCATGGCCGGACAGGAGATTGCCGTGGCCTCCACCAAGGCCTTCACCACGCAACTCACCCTGCTGGTGATTCTGGCCATCGTGCTGGGCCGCCGCCATGGCCTCACGGCGAAGGCGGAGGAAAAGTTGGTTAGGGAGTTGAACCGGCTGCCGCAACTGGTTGAGAAAACCTTGCGGTTGGATAAACTCATCAAGCGTATTTCACGCCAGTTTGAGGATAAGCATCACAGTTTGTTTCTTGGTCGTGGCATACATTATCCGGTGGCCAAGGAGGGGGCGTTGAAGTTGAAAGAGGTATCTTATATCCATGCCGAGGCGAACCCGGCTGGCGAATTGAAACATGGTCCGTTGGCGCTGGTGGATAGCAAGATGCCGGTGATTGCGGTGGCGCCCAACGATGACTTGTTGGGCAAGTTGAAGGCTAACTTGTCGGAAGTGTCTGCTCGTGGTGGCAAGTTGTATGTGTTTGCCGATGCTACTGTAGGCATAACCGGTGATAGAGACAGCAAGGTCATCCACCTGCCTGAATCACCGGAAATCCTTGACCCTATAGTGTTCACCATCCCGCTCCAGCTGCTGGCCTACCATGTGGCGATTGCCAGAGGAACGGATGTGGACCATCCCCGCAACCTTGCCAAGTCTGTTACGGTTGAATAAGTTCACAATAGATTTTGCCGACGCTATCACCACGATAGGAAAGGATGCGTGGAATAAATTAACCGGCACAGATAATCCGTTCATGCGCTATGAATTCCTCGCCGCGCTGGAGGCCACCGATTGCACCAACGAGGCCAGTGGCTGGCAGCCGCACCATGTTGTAGTGCGTACAGCGCAGAATAAAGCACAGGATGAAGTTCAAGATGGAGCGCAGCCCGGAGAAATCATCGCCATAATCCCCCTCTATGAAAAAACCAACTCATACGGCGAGTATGTATTTGACTGGTCATGGGCCCACGCCTATCAACAAAACGGATTAAACTATTACCCCAAGTTCGTCACCAGCGCACCATTCACCCCCTCAGTAGGCCGCCGTCTTTTCATAGCCGATGGTTATGATGCAAGCAAAGTCATGCAACAAGTATGCGATGCCGTGCAGGAACAAGCGCAACACATCCAGGCCTCTTCCTGGCACATCCTCTTCCCCACCGATGAAGAACACAAACTACTCACCACCCTCAACCTCATGCCCCGCAGCGCCTGTCAGTTTCACTGGCACAACCGGGGCTACCAAAGCTTTGAACAATTCCTCGCCAGCATGAACTCACGCAAACGCAAAAACATCCGCAAGGAACGCACCCGCGTGCAGGAAGAAGGCATCACCTTCCAACACATTGAAGGAGCAGACATCCCGGCAACCCTCTGGCAAGAGTTCTATGCGTTTTACCAAAACACCCATCTCCTGCGCGGCAGGCAAGGCTACCTCAACCAGGCATTCTTCCACGAAGTAAGCCGCGCCATGCCCGAACAACTGCTAATGATTTGCGCCCGCCAAAACAACCGCACCATCGCCACCGCCCTCTTCTTCAAATCCGCCGACACCCTGTTCGGCCGCTACTGGGGCAGCGCACAAGACTACCAGTTCCTCCACTTTGAAACCTGCTTCTACCAGGGCCAGGACTACGCCATCAAACACGGCTACCAACACTTCGACTCCGGCGCCCAGGGCGAACACAAAATCCAGCGCGGCTTTGAACCAACCCTAACCCACTCCAACCACTGGATAGCCCACCCCGCCTTCCGCACCGCCATCCAAAACTTCCTCGGCGAAGAAGCCCGACACATCAAACACTACCAACAGCAGGCCGAATCACTGCTGCCGTTTAAGGATGGCTAGTTACCTGCCAACAAATGTCGGTTGGCCTGCAAGGTCGCATCAAGTTGCTGTTGAATCATGCTAATGGTATCCGGGTTCGCGCCGAGAGATTTGGCCACCGCCGCGAACCCGGCAATAACACCAGCCACTTCCTCAATCACCTGCTGGGCCTGCGGCCATGTGATGTCGGCCGCCTGCGCCAGTTGCTGCATGGCCTTGATGGGCGGCTCCTTGCCAAAGCCGGCGAATGAGCTTGCATGTCCATCATGTGGATGAAGGCTAAATGTCACATCATAAAAAGGTGCAAGAGACCAATTCCCGCCATCATCCTGCAGGAAAGCCCAGTTCTTGCTGTGGTCATCCTGATTACAGGCGAACAGGTTGAAGATCGCCCGACGAAATTGAATCTGCCCCGCCAAAGGCGACTGGCACAGCATAGCACTGGCTTTAATCAGAGCCTCGTAATCCAGGCTTGGGCTACGGAAATCCGCATCCAGCAAACCGCAAGCACTTAACAAGTGTAACCTGCCGTGTTCGCCACTGTCAGTTTGCATCCGGTCAAAACGTTTGAGCGCCAACCAGTGAGATGCGCCCGCTTGTGATGGTGCAGGCAACAACCGCCACTGCGGCACGGCCAAGCCAGCCTTTTCCGCCAGCGTGAGATAAGCCGCTTCACAAATTCCTTCATCATGGCCGAGCGGCAGATGTTGCGAAGTGAACTTCACCAGCCAGGCCTGACCTTGCCCACCCGCCCGAAGTTGACAACGGGCAAAATCATCCCCATTAAAAAACACCGATACCTTTGGCCTCGCACCACCCGAATTGCCAGCCACCGCCAACGCTGTCAGCAAGGACTCGGTTTGATGCTCTTCCACATCTTGCGGTGCCTGCGCCATCTCACAAAACTTCCCGTTGGCATCTTTAAGCCGCTCATCAAACAGCACTTGCGCATTCAGGCCAAGCGTATGCAAGCTGAACTCATCGGTAATGTTGTTCCCATAGTCAGACAGCGGACGATAAGCAAGTGCCCCCGTCCCCCCATAACCGACCAGCGCAAGCCTGTCCATTGCAGTTACCTGCGCAGGCAATATCCTGTGCCGGGTAAAAACCCTGTTCTGCAACAGCAAACCCCAGGCATCCGGCAACGAGTCAGCAAAGCAGCCGTGCAACCCCCGATGCGGCTCAGACGGCGCAGCCTGCAACTCGGCAGTCGGCTCAAGACCAAACGGCGACAGGTTGGCATAAGCATCCAAATAACTCTGCTCATACTGAAAAAACACCCCGCGCTGATTTTGCGCCAGCACACCCACCGGCACCTCCCCGCCCTGACCCAGCGTGCGCCAAACCTCAAGCTTCTTAACCGAACTAAAAGTCATGTTGCCAGCACCTCATCAATCGTCCGCGGCATCGCGGCATGCTCATCCGCCGAACGAGTCAACCGATGAACGCGGCCAAGATCATCCAGACACTGCCAAAGCAACAACATCTGGCGCAGAGAAACCTGCCCGGTCAACTCAAACTTTTTGATAGTTGCCGCAGGCACAGTACTACGCTCAGCCAAAGCCTCTCGCGACAACTTCCCCCGCTCCCGCAACGCCCGCAGATGCGCCGCCAGCGCCAGCTGCACATCGGTGCCTGAAAGTAAAAGATGCTTTTTCATAGTGAGAAACCCCAATTTTCAGCTACCACCAAGCCCGGTATCGCCCACCGTAAAACGAGCAAAACCAGCACAGTCGGATACAGGAATGTCTATTATAGCCTATAAAGCCGAGATTTGGATATATCTGTATCCAAATCCGCCATCATCACCTCGCCAATAGCGCTCGGCTGTAAGTTGTGGCTATTGTTGTGGTATAAGGCGACAATTACGAAAGTTCGTACTACATCCACAACCCTTCCAACTTGGAGCCGCAATTATGAAATTGGGATTCTCAGAATTTTCATATGGCTATGCGTTTACCGAGAACCTGATAAGAGAGGGTAAGACGGGACCAGTCGAGGCGCCGCATTTCCCGAATTTGATTGAAGAAGGGCGACTTGGATACGATGTTAAAGTGGATCTACCGTGCGAAACGCTATTCTTTCAGTTTAAGCTGGCGGAACTAATGGCACGCAAAACTGCGAAAGAAATTGCAGAGTATAATGCCCCCATAAGACCTCCATTTTTTAGAATGTCGCTTATGCCAAAAAGCCTATCAAAACAACACAGCCGTTTGATTAAGCTGGAAAAAATGCAAAAGAAAAAGAAAAAGAAAGAGCTGGTTTACTATGCAGCGCCAATGTTCCCATCCTGCGCAGAGTTCCATGAGGCATACAGAAATACTGAGGTTCACCTGAAGTCAGCGCTATTTTCGCCTCGTGATATTGGTCGGCTTCCAAACGACCATAAAATCCACACGGTGGCTTATACAGCCTTATCGAAAGACGCTTGGCTATGCTCTGAGCCAAAGAAAATAAGGCGCATTTCTTTTGAGCATCAGGCGAGGATGTTGAATGAAAGGCTGAGTGCTGTCCCGTCGGAGATACAACGAAGACCCTCTCTTGTGGACTCTTTACCACAGACAATTGAGAGCATAAAGAAAGTGCTACCAACAAGATTTGGAGGCTTGGAGGAAATTATCCGCAGTCGGGTTCAAGCTGGGTTTTCAGATGATGAGTACATGGTAAAGAATGAAGACATGACAAAAGATGAACGTTCCAGCCTGACTAACCTGTTAGTCATTCGAGAATTGGCTCGCGTCGGGTTGGGCTGTGAGTTCTTGGTTGCTCAACCGAGACAGCCGTAAAATAAGCAACTGAATTTGGACGGCAGATTGCCACCCGACCGGCACATTAAGGTTAGAGGCCGAACGGTGGTACAAACCACTATCAATGCGAGTCGTAATGAGATAGTCTGTGTGTTCAATTAGCAAGAAAAGTTCCTGCTGGCTATGTGATGGTTGATGGCGATAACCATGAGAGGCCGCATGACACCCGCAATTCATACTGAGCTTAGCACCGGAATCATTGGAGTAAGAGAGGGTAATCATAATGACCAAAAAGTCAGCCAAGGCAAAGAGGCCAGTGCCAACCGGTGCACCTGATATGAAGATAGCGGTTCAAGACTTTGGGCCCATCGCCAAGGGTGAGATTGATTTACGCCCACTGACAGTGTTTGCCGGACCGAGCAACACTGGCAAGTCTTGGATGGCTACATTGATATATGTTTTAGAGCAATGCAACCAGTCTGGAATCTTTTCTGGGGGAAGCGACTACGAAGAGAATTTCTTGGCAAAGCACGCTGACCATAAAATGCCTAGCAACCCACAGGATTGGACTGATGCCGTAGAAAGTGGCCGCGTGATAACTTTGAAACAGGGGGAAATCAAGGCTGTGTACGACACAGCCTGTGCCGAGGCCAACAACATAATTCCTAAACTCAAGCGGTATTACGGCGTGTCGGATATTAGCCAGCTAATTAACAAAAATCGTGAAAAAGGAAAGCTATCAGTAACATTTAACATAGGAAAGATAAAATATAGTTTTAACAAATCGCTAACAACAAAGAAATATTCAGACTCGAAAATTGAAGAAGACCTATTGCAGGTCAGCCTACCGAAAAAAATCAGTCTTGCCGGGGGACCTAACTACGACAAGCTACCAGAACTGTTATACCGATTCAATGAAGCGGTTAATGAACATGACGATTATCTAGAGCGAAAAGATGAGATACATGCGATGCTCTGTAGCTATGTTTGCGAAGTTGTCATTGACGAACTAACATCCGCAAACTTAGATAATCGCCAGAGCCAAGCGTTCTACTTGCCAGCAGATCGCAGTGGTATAATGCGTACTCATTCCGTGCTTATTAGCGCACTAATCAGAGACGCCTCACGAGCAGGACTTCGCCATGGTGGATTTCGCCTGCCTCTCTTGTCAGGCGTCATTGGGGATTTTTTAGAGGCACTTCTTATAAGCGCGAACGATACGAGAAACCAAGGAAAACCAGATAGAGAAGGACTATCAGCATCGCTTGAAGGCAGAATACTAAAGGGCAAAGTGAACTCAAGGAAGTCAGAATCGGGTTACCCGAACTTTGAATACCAACCAGAGGGTTGGAAAGACCGACTCCCACTAATAACAGCATCCTCAATGATTTCAGAGCTCTCACCCGTTGTATTGTTTTTAAGGCATCTAGTAGAACCGGGTGATACCCTCATACTTGAAGAACCAGAAGCACACTTGCATCCTGCTAGCCAGAAAAAACTGATGGAGGAAATCGCCAACTGGGTCAATAATGGAATTAAGGTCATTCTCACGACACACAGCGACTGGATATTAGAGAGCCTATCAAACATAGTGGCTCGAGATGAAACGGCGACAAAGAAAGAACAAGTTTCGCTCAACAAGAAGAATGTAGGTGTCTGGGTTTTTGATTACGCTGACCCAGATGGCTCCAGTAAGGGTTCGAGTATTAGGAAAGTTAACTGGGACTTAGATGAGGGCGGATATGAAACAGGGTTCTATGATGTTGCAGCAAATATGCACAACGATTGGGCGGGCGCAGTTAATTGCCTTAATAATCAAGGCGCAAAAAAATGAGCCTTATAAACAAGCTTAAAGCCTCCAAGTACGAAAGTTGCGTAATTCATGAGTGTTCCCCCGAAGGCTGTACAAAGGTGTTTCACAGGGATCGTGCGCCCCTTCGTCTGAAAGGTTCTCCCGCACCCCATATCCTGATTGACTGCGATAAATCGCCAATAAAGCAAGATGAGAAGCGTTGCGACTATATTTTTGTAGCAGATGGGAAACCTAATACAGAAGGATATGCTCTTCCGATTGAGATGACCTCTGGATATAAGGACGCAAGCGATGCTCAGGCACAGTTGCAGGCCGGGACGAAAACCGTATCAAAAATTGTTCCGCAAAGCGCAAAACTAACCTTTGTGCCCGTATTTGTAGGGAAACTGAAAGAAATGAAGCGGCGCAAGTGGAAAGACTTGAGAAAGGAGTATCGCATTAAGTTTAGAGGAGATAAATTTGATATGAAAATTCTCGGCAAAGAAGAAAATTTGGCCAATGCTTTAAGATAGGCATAAGCGGCAACCCCCCACCTATAACGAATAATTCACCCCAACCTTGAATATCCGCCCCAGCGGGTTGTGGGTCAGGGCGTCGTAGTTGAATTCGCGGGGGACATAAGGGGGGTCTTCGTCGCTGAGGTTGATTATTGAGCCTACCAGAGTCAGCCTGTCGCGTATCAGCCGGTAGCTCAGGTGGAGGTCGTGGGTGGCGTGGGAGGGGGCGGTGGCATCGCCTGCGGGTTGGGGGGCTTGGGCTATGTATTGGTAGTTGCCCACATAGCTTGTGGTGAGGCGCAGGTTGAGGTCGGTCCAGGCGTAGTTCAGGGTGAGTTGGGCTTTCCATTCGGTGAGGGTGCGGGCCAGGGTGGTGTCGTAGTTGAGGCGGCCGAGGGCGTTGTATTGGGCGCCGAATTCCCAGGCGGCGATGTCGTAGGCCAGCAGCCGGGTGCCGGTCAGGTCGGCGGTGAGATAGCCGGAGCCTGCGCCCATGCCGTAGCGCAGGGTGAAGTCTATGCCGTGGGTTTCGTAGTCCGGGCCGTTGACCACATTCACCTGGATGCTTTCTACATTGGCCGCCCGAGCCGCCCCGCCGAATCCTACCTGCCCGAAGAAGGGGTTGTTCTGGTCGCAGGGGTCGTTCACCTCATCCGGGCAAACCTGGGCCAGAAGATCCACATAAGGTTGCACGACTATCGGGTCTGAGAAATCGTAGGACCAGTAGTCCAAAGTCATAAAAAAATTATCCGTGCTGTTAAGCAGCCCGCTCTGGTCATACAGCAGCCCGGCGTTGAGGGTGTTGGCCTGCTCCGGTTTAAGGGCGGGATTGCCATCGGTATCAATGCGCTTGAACGCGCCGGTTTGGCCGATGTAGGCCAGCGTGTTGGAAGCATTGCCGGCGATAGACTGGTTCAGCGTTGGGCCGCGGAAAGTGGTGCCCACCGAGGCGCGGAAGCCGAGGCTTTCCGTAGCTTGCCACCTGATGGCCAGCTTCGGGTCGGTGGTGGAGCCGGTCAGGCCGCCGTAGTCTTCATGGCGCACCGACAGGCGGGCTTCAAAAGAGTCGCTGAACGGCGCAAGGAACTCGGCGAACACTGCCCAGATGCTGTGCTCTTCGTCAATGGCATAACGCGGCGGCAGGAAGTTGAAGAGGCCGTTGGGCGAATCACACACCTTCACCTCGGGGCCTTCCCGACAGGGGAACAGGGCGCCATCGGTGAAGGAACCTGCCGCCTCCCGGCTCTTGTAGGTTTCCTCCCGATATTGAAAGCCCAGCGCGAAGCCGACGCGGCCGCCATCAAGCTCCCGACCCAGCTCGCCGTTGATGATGCCTTCAACTGAGAGCAGTGAGGTTTCGCCTACGGAAACATTGTTGGTTAACAGATAGTCAAACAGGGGGCGGTTATCAAGCGCCGGGTTATAGTCGGGGTTGGCGCCGATGGCATCCGGCACCAGGGGATGGCTGCCATACATGCCGTTTGAGAAAGGAATCCAGTAGCGGCAGGGGCCCACGCCAGCCCACTGTTGCAAGGTGGCTGCGGAGAACTCCAGTTGCCCCGTCATCGTGTTGTATTCGTTGGGCACCATCCGCTCGCATTCAAAACCGCCGAGGCCTTCGCGGGCGCGTTCATCGCGATAGGCCATGGTGTCGCCCAACTCGCTTTCCCGTTCCGATGCCGACCAGTTTGCTGATAACTGCCAGCCGTAATCGTCGCCACCATTGCCACTGCCGCCCCACCCGCCCTCAAGGGTTGCCGCGAAACGCATAAACTCAGATTGGCGATAGTTGGTTCTAACGGGCCCATCCTGCCCGTAGTAGCGGCCATAAATCCAGGCCACCTCATCCTGCTCATCTCTGCCGGGGTTGGCCACGGGGTCGGCGAGGTAGCGGCAGTAGGCCTCCTCACAAGCAGCATAGTCGCCATACATAGCGGGATATTTGCCGGCCATATCAATCAGCCCGGGATTATTGGCGCGCAGGGAGCGGCTGCGGTCAACCAGTTGGTTGGGCGGATAAGAGGGTGAAGTTCTCCACACAGGCACCTCACTTTCCGCCAGCAGAAACTCCAGTGCCAGCGCGGTAGTGTCGCTGAAATCAAAACGCGCTTCAGTCATCCACTGCCACCTTTCCGTTTCCTCCACCAGATTAAAAAACGGAGTGTACTGAAAGCGGCAGAAACCTCCGGCAGGGTTGGCGGCAGGAGTATTGGTTATCGCGCCGCCGAGCCGGGTGCAGTTAGGGTCAACAATGCCCGATTGCAAAAAGCCTTCTTGCCCACCGGCGGTCGCATCAAACTCATCATAAGGCACGAACACGGCAGGGCGACCCACCGCCGACCAGCCCCCGGTATTATTCTGCGCGAAGGGCACCACCGCCCAATCACGGTCGTTCAGCTTGATTAGGTTGCGCTTTGCGTAGTTAGCGGAAGTCACCACATGGGCGCGCCGCTCCATAAACGACCGGCCGGCGATAGCACCAAACTCACTATCACCATCGGAATCAGCAATAGCCTGATGGCTTACATTCACCTCAAACCCTTCAAAGTCGCTACGGGTAATAAAGTTCACCACGCCACTGATAGCATCAGAACCATAAGTTGCCGCAGCACCATCACGCAACACCTCAACCCGCTGCAAGGCAATAGAGGGAATAGCATTAACATCAACCAGCAACTCAGCCCGCCCGGAAATCTCAAGCGGCGACCAGGTCATCCTCTTGCCATTAACCAGCACCAGCGTCCGGCTAGGCCCCAGCCCCCGCAGATTAACAGAAGCCCGATCCGCCCCCGTGCCCGGAAAGCCCTGAAAAGGCTCAGTCTCACCATCCGCCCCCTGCGAAAACGACATACTACGAACCAACTCCACCACAGACGGCGACCCCTCCTCAGTCAAATCCTCCCGACTCAGCGTAGTAACCGGAAGCGAAGCATCCGCCGCCACCGCCCTGATATGAGACCCGGTAACAACAATCTCCTCCACAGCCTCCCCTTCCGCCGCCTCCGCGGCTGGCATAAGCAAACACAGGCAAGCAAACAACAAAGCACCCCTTGTGTTTATTTCTACAAACTTGTTTGAATCCGACAGCATACTGCTTTCCTCCTGAGTGATAATGTTTGAATTAACTGTGCCACTGATTGTGCACCTACTATTACTATGTATTGTGCCAAAATGAATTAGGGTTTGCACTCTTTTTTGAGTCCGGGCTGGGGCGGGGTAAGGCAGTTCCGCACACGCCATGAATACATCCCTGTAGGCTCAGCAGTGGCTGTCCTGCCACTGCATGGTGCTGAACTGCCTTACCC
>JBPCXV010000018.1:0-15297 GCA_051008235.1 Pseudohongiellaceae bacterium
GCCTCAACATTGACAGCACACTACCCAAATACCGAGAGGGCAGCGCCTCCGCCGCCACGGTAAACATAGCAGACAACGATATGCCCGCCATATCGGTTGCAGATGTCACCGCTGCGGAAAGCGCCAACCTGGTTTTCCTCGTAACTCTTTCGCCTGTCGCATATCAAACAGTTGTAGTTAGCTACGCGACGATGGATGGCACGGCGGAGGAGGGCAAGGACTACATTTCTATCAGCAACGCTACGCTGACTTTCATGCCCAGTGCATCTAGCGGGCAAATCACGGTGTCCGTCATCAACGACGACATAACCGAAGGCAACGAAGACCTCACGCTAACACTCTCCAACGCAACAAATGCAACTCTTGCTGTTGGTGCATCTGCAGCCACAGGCACCATCACCGATGATGAGATGCCGACGCTATCCATAAGTGCTACGACTAGTTCCATAACCGAAGGCACTGCTGCCGTGTTCATCATCAGTTCCAGCAACAGCCCGATGAATGACACTGTCATCGGTGTAGCAGGGACTGAAGATGGCGATTTCGTCACCAACCCATTGCCCATCGCAGTGACACTCGCCGCCAACGAAACCACTGCTACTATCACTGTTGCCACAACAGACGACGGCATTGACGAAGCAGATGGCAGTCTGACACTGAGTCTCAACATCGGTAGCACACTACCCAACTATCAAGAGGGCAGTGCATCCGCCGCCACTGTCAACATTGAAGACAACGATGGCCCGGGCATATCGGTTGCAGATTCCAGCCTTGCGGAAACAGATGGGCAAATGATGTTCACCGTCTCCTTGTCCGCCGCGCCCGTTGAACAAACTGAAGTGAGCTGGACCACCGCCGACAACACAACGCCGGGCGCCATGCGAGCCACGGCCGGCACCGACTACATTATGAACAGCGGCGCGCTGACTTTCGCCGCAAACGGCAACACCGAAATGAGTGTCACAGTACGCATCGTGAATGACGATGCGGTGGAACCGGATGAAACCTTCTTGTTGCTTCTCTCCGACCCCACCAACAACGCAACCCTCAGCGATGCCGAAGCCACTGGCACTATAACCAGCGAAGATGTGCCAGCCGTTCACATCACCGCTGACCAGTCCGCCATAACCGAAGGCGATACCGCTCTGTTCACTGTCACTGCCGACCAGGAACCGTTGGCAGACCTGACCATAAACATAAGCACCACACTTAATCCCGACAGTTTCCGCACGGGCACACCGCCCGCCACAGTGACTCTCGCCGCCGGCGCAACCACTGCTGCCTATATCGTCAACACACAATCTGTAACAGGCACCAGCACTGGCACGATTACCGCCGTAGTGAACAACGGCACCGGCTACAGTGTAGGCACACCCACCAGTGCCACAGTTACTATTCTTGATTCCACCACGCGACGCGTCGACATCAGTGGCCCGGCTACTGTAACCGAAGCCGACAATGCAACAGTGCAGTTCACCGTGGCGCTAAGTTCGCCACCAGCCGCGACAGACCATACGGTTACAGTGAACTACGCGACGATGGATGGCACAGCGATTATGAATAACGACTACACTGCCGCAAGCGGTACTCTGACCTTTACAGGCAACGAAACCAGCAAGACGGTAACTGTAACCATCCTCAACGACACGACGTTTGAAAACCCCAACGAACGTTTCCAGATGCAAATCTCCAATCCGCAACCCACGCAGGGGAATGAACCAGGCACTGCCATCGCAGAAGTGGATATTGTGGATGATGATCAAATCACTCTGAGCATCGCACCAGTATCAGGCAAAGCTACGGTCGCCGAAGCGCTCAATGCTACGCTGGCTTATGAGGTGAATTTCCCTTCAAGCGGTGCTACCCAGGTGCAGAACGACCTCGTGCTCAACTACACAGTTACTGGTAGTGCCACCTCAAACACCGACTACACAGCCCCGTCCGGCAGCCTGACTTTCAGCAGTAGCGACGGCACCAACCAAACTGTGCTCGTAACCGTGCTTGACGATAACCTTGTTGAGAAAGACGAAACTGTCGTTCTAACACTCGGCATCCCAACCCAGCCACGCGTAACTTTAGCCACCGGTTCCACCTCGGCCACCGGCACTATCATTGATGATGAGATGCCGACATTGTCCATTAGTGTCGCAACCAGCCCGATAACCGAAGGTGCTGACGCAATATTCCTCATCACTTCCAGCAATAGCCCCATGGATGACACTGTCATCGGTGTAATGGGTAGCGAGGAGGGCGACTTCGTTACCAATGCGCTACCCACCGCAGTAACTCTCGCCGCTAACGAAACCACCGCTACCCTTACCATTGCCACAACAGACGACAGCACCGACGAAGCAGATGGCAGTCTGACACTGAGTTTCAACATTGACAACACACTATCCAACTACATGGCAGGCAGTGCCGCCACCGTCAACATAGAAGACAATGATGTGCCAGCCATATCGGTTGCAAATACCATTGCTGTGGAAAGCACCAACCTGGTTTTCCTCGTAACTCTTTCACCCGTCGCATACCAAACAGTTGTAGTGAATTACATGACTGCGGATGGCTCGGCGGAGGCGGGCAAGGACTACATTGCTATTAGCAACGCCACGCTGACCTTTGCGCCGAGCGAGTCTAGCGGGCACATAACGGTTACCGTACTCAACGACGACATAACCGAAGGAAGTGAAAATTTAACCTTGACACTCTCCGATGCAATCAACGCAACACTTGCTGATCCCGAGGCCACTGGCATCATCAACGATGATGAAATGCCGACGCTTTCCATTAGCACTTCAACGAGTTCCGTAACCGAAGGTGACAATGCCGTCTTCATCATCACCTCCACCAATAGTCCGATGGATGACACCACCGTCGGCGTGACGGGCGTTGAGACCGGCGACTTTGTTACCAACGAAACATTGCCCAACGCAGTGGTCCTTGCCGCCAACGAAACCACTGCCACCCTGACTGTCGCCACTACAGATGACAACGCCGACGAGTCGGATGGCAGCCTTACCATGCAGTTTAATATTGGCAGCACACTGCCCAACTACCAAGAGGGCAGCACCTCCGCCGCCACCGTCAACATTGCAGACAACGATGGTCCAGCCATATCGGTTGCGGATGCCAGTGCTACTGAAACAGATGGACAGATAATCTTCATCGTCTCCCTGTCCTCCACACCAGTTAAACAAACCGAAGTAAGTTGGACTACCGCCGACGATACAACATCGGGTGCCGCGCAAGCCACATCAGGCACCGACTACATCACCGCCAGCGGCACCCTGACTTTTGCCGCGAATGGCAACATCAGCATGAATGTTACAGTGAACATCGTGAATGACAGCGAAGTAGAACCGGATGAAACTTTCTTGCTGACACTCTCCGATCCAACCGTTGACGCAACCTTAGCCGATGCTGAAGCCACCGGCACCATAACAAGTGAAGACGTGCCAGCTATCCACATCACCGCTGACCAGTCCGCCATAACCGAAGGCGACACCGCCTTGTTCACCATTACAGCCGATCAACAACCACTGACAGACATGACTATCAACATAAGCACTGCGGTTAACCCTGACAGTTTCCGCACAGGTACTCCGCCCGCCACAGTGACTCTCGCCGTCGGCACCACCAGCGCTACCTATATCGTCAATACACAAGTTGTGACCGGCACCGACACTGGCACGATTACCGCCACTGTGAACGGAGACACTACTTACATAGTAGGCACACCCACTAGTGCCACAGTCACCATTCTGGATTCCACCACGCGACGCATTGACATCAGCGGTCCCGCCACTGTAACCGAGGCTGACAATGCAACAGTGCAGTTCACCGTGATGCTGAGTTCGCCGCCAGACGCGACGGGACATACGGTTACGGTGAACTACACCACCTCGGATGACACAGCGATTATGAGTAGCGACTACACGGCGGCAAGCGGCACTCTAACCTTCACTAACAGTGAAACCAGCAAAACAGTCACCGTAACCATTCTCAACGATACCGTTTACGAGAACCCGGATGAGCAGTTCCAAATACAAGTTTCTAATCCTCAACCTTCGCCTGGCAACGATATCGGTACTGCAATGGCATCAGTAAATATTGAAGATGATGATCAAATCACCCTGAGTATCGTGCCAGTCATCGGCAAAGCCAGCGTCGCCGAAGCACCCAATGCTACGCTGGCCTATGAGGTAAGATTCCCATCAAACGGCGCCACCCATGTGCAGAACGACCTCGCACTCAACTACGCCGTGGACAACATTAGCACCGCTACATCAAACACCGACTACACAGCCCCGTCCGGTAGTCTGACTTTCAGCAATAGCGACGGCACCAATCAAACCGTGCTAGTAACCGTGCTTGACGACGACATAGTTGAAAGCGACGAGACTGTCATCCTAACGCTCGGCACCCCGACCCAACCACGTGTAACCCTCGCCACTGGTTCAATTTCGGCTATCGGCACCATCACCGATGATGAGATGCCGACACTATCCATCAGCGCCGTGACCAGTCCCATAATCGAAGGTGCTGACGCAATATTCCTCATCACTTCAACCAGCAGTCCGATGGATGACACTATTGTTGGCGTGATGGGCAGCGAGAAGGGCGACTTCGTAACTAACGCGCTGCCCACCTCAGTGACGCTTGCCGCAAACGAAACCACCGCGACCCTTACCATTGCCACAACAGATGACGACACCGATGAGGCAGACGGCAGTCTGACACTGAGTCTCAATATCGGTAACACACTGCCCAACTACATGGTGGGCAATGCCGCCAGCGTCAACATAGAAGACAACGATGGCCCGGCTATATCAATCGCAGATGCCAGCGCTGCCGAGCCAGATGGGCAGGTGGTTTTCATCGTCACCCTGTCCGCCGCGCCAGCAGAGCAGACCGAAGTGAGTTGGGCCACCAGCAACGATGGGGTGTCCGGCGCCAGACAAGCGACGGCGAGCACCGCCCAGAACCCACTGCCGACCACCGACTACATCGCTGCCAGCGGCACTCTGACTTTCGCCGCAAATGGCAAGACACGCATGAGCGTCACGGTGAGCATAGTGAATGATAGTGAAGTGGAGCCGGATGAGATTTTCCTGCTGGAACTTTCCACTCCGAGCAACGACGCGACCAACACTAATGCTACAGCTACCGGCACCATCACCAGTGAAGACGTGCCAGCGCTTCACATCACCGCTGACCAGGCCGCCATAACTGAAGGCGATGATGCTCTGTTCACCATCACAGCCGACCAGCAACCGCTGACAAACCTGACCATTAACATAAACACCACCATCGCACCTGACAGTTTCCGCACTGGCACCAGGCTTGCTCCGGTGATCATTGCTGCCGACACCACTGTTGCTGCTTACACTGTTAACACGCAGGTTGTGAGTGGCACCGACACTGGCACGATTACGGTAACAGTGAATGGCGGCGGCACTACTTACACAACAACCTCACCAACCAGTGCCACAGTCGTCATTCTTGATTCCACCACACGGCGTATTGATATCAGCGGCCCCGTTACTGTTACTGAAGCCGACAATGCCAGGGCTGAATTCATCGTGATGCTGAGTTCGCCGCCAACCGTGACGGACCATACAGTTACGGTGAACTACGCCACATCGGTTTCGGCTAGCAACCCGGCCACCGCAGGCAGTGACTCAACTATTCCAGATGCTGATTACATTGCCACCGCTGGCACTTTGACTTTCGCGGGTAGCGAAACCAGCAAAACGGTCACCGTAACCATTCTTAACGACACGGTTTACGAACAACCCAACGAGCGGTTCCAGATACAACTCTCCAATCCCCAACCCGTGTCCGGAAACGAACTCGGTGCTGCCACAGCAGACGTGGATATTGTTGATGATGACCGAATCACCCTGAGCATCGCACCGGTCTCGGGCAAGGACAGTGTCGCCGAAGCGCCCAATGCCACGCTGGAGTTTGAGGTGAGTTTCACCGGCGCCACCCAGGTGCAAAATAATCTAACAGTCAGCTACACAGTGGACAACACCAGCACCGCCACCGCAGGCGGCAACGCAGCTGAAGGAAAAAACGACTACACAGCTCCGTCCGGTAGCCTGACTTTCAGCAGCAACGATGGCATCAGTCAAACCATCTTCGTAACCGTGCTTGACGATGCCATCACCGAGAGCGACGAGACAATCATCCTAACGCTAAGCATCCCAACCCAACCGCGCGTAACCCTCGCCACGGGTTCCACCTCAGCCATCGGCACCATTACCGACAACGACGCTATCACTCCACCGCCCCCGCCACCCTTATCCCCGGAGCCACCCCCGCCATCACCACTGCCCACCCCCACACCGGTAATAACAATCGCCGCAAACGCTTCCACCATAACCGAAGGCGAGACCGCAGTATTCAACATAACCCCCTCACTCGCCCCAACAACAAATCTCACAGTTTTGTTAACTGTAACCGAGGAGGGCAACCGCAGCCTGAGAGAACAATCCCACACACTAACATTGCCCGCCGGAACAACAACCGCAACCTTCACCGTTACCACTATTAACGATAACAGTGATGAACCTGACGCCACCATCACCGCAACACTCACACCCCCCACAACCCCCAGTAACTACACCCTGGGCTCACCCGCAAGCGCCCGTGTTACAGTCAAAGATGATGACCTGATGGAATTATCCATAACCGCCGTAACAACCCCCATCACCGAAGGCCAGCGCGCAACCTTCAGAATTACTGCATCAAGCACTCTGCCAGTAAACATGACTGTTGCCATGACAGTAACCCAACTCGGCGATTTTATGAGCAAAACTCCATCAGCCACGATGCAGTTCAGAAGCGGACAAACCACCGAACTGCTCCACATTGCCACCGACGATGATGAACAGGAAGAGGGCGACGGCCTAATCACAGTCACATTAAATGCAGGCACTGAATACAGATTGAACGAAAACACCAACACCGGCACAAACACCAGCGCCAGCATTGTCGTACTGGATAACGACAGAGCCATAGACAACACACAACAAGTAAATCAAAACATACTGCCCTATCTCGCCATAACCATGGCCGATGAAACCACATGGGCTATCCAGAACCGCATAGAAGCAGCTTTCGCCGGCAACCGCTCACGAGAACTCCTCGTTCAAGGCTCAAAGCTTGGACAATTCGTAATCAAACAGTTGCAAAAAGCAGCCGACAAGCAAGACTCACAAGAAAGCCTGCGCCTAATGCCTCACGACATCGTATTCGCATTCACGCTGGACGCAAATAACGCAGCCAGCACAACCAACGCAGCTAGCACAAACAATGGAACGCCACGTTCCAACAGCCTGAACACCACCCCCATCCCGGACTTCGGCAGCGAAACCGGAAGCCGGGAATGGTGGCATGAACTCACCCTTTGGGGCCGCGGCTACCACCATAAACTTTCGGTAACAGAAGGCGCCACCCACTTCAACGGCACAATTCAGGGCGGACTGATTGGTTTGGATTCCATCGCACCGGGCTTCCTCGGCGGAATGGTGATAACTGAATCTGATGCCGAACTGGAGTTTCAACACGGCGACTATAGCGGAGTTCACAAAACCGAAGTGCGAGGTATGTATCCTTATTTCGCCTGGGAGTTTGATGACGGCCTTCAACTGTGGACCACGCTGGGCTTAAACAAGGGAGATATTACAATCATCGCCGATGATGGAACAGGCACACGCCATACCAACGATATAGCCATGCACACTCTCGCCCTCGGTGCCTCTCACCCGTTGCATGAAGTTCGCAGGGCAGACAGTTTCACCCGAATGAGTTTTGTCGGACACGGCGTGTTCACCCGCGTGGAGGAAGAAGAGAAAAGGGAAGAACCAAATCCTGCTCCGGTTGAAGCCGGACGCATGCGCATAGGCCTTGAACTCAGCCACAAGCGATTCATGGATGCAGGCAACATCAGCAGCAACGTGCAACTGGCCTGGCGACAGGATTTTGGTGATGCCACGATTGCTCACGGCGCGGAAGTAACCGGCGGTCTGGCTTTCAGTTCTGCCGCCGGCCTGCGTTTCAGCCTCGTTGGCCGAACCTTGCATACGCGCAAATATGGTGTTGAAGAATGGGGAGTTGGTGGCGACTTGTCATGGAAAACCAGTGAAGACGAAAGCGGCTTGTCAGTAAGCTTCAAACCGAACTGGGGCGGCGGCACTGACAGCCGACAACAACAATTTTGGGGAACCGGCCTGCTGAACTCCGCTCAACACCGCAGCAGTAATAGTGAAAACAATGCCGCCGCACACTACCAGCTTGAACTTAAATACGGCATTCCTTTCAGGCTTTATGGTGGCCGCGACACTCATAGTAGCCGCGGCGCTCAAGATAGCCGTATCGCCGGCAACACTTACAACACCCCCAACAACATGCTCACCCTATTCGCCCGCAGCAATATACAAAGCGCAAACAAAACCCTAACGCTGGGCGCCGACATCAAATTGCAACAAGGCCTCAGCGCAGGCTACGAGGCACTCATGCAACCGGGCCTTAACAACGGCCAGCCTGCCACGCAGCCGGACAGGCAAGCAAACTCAACCCTCAACGGCAACACAACATCCCGTGCCTACGCGCAACCCGGCAGCGCAGCCTACCAGTCCTACTTGCAAACCGGCCGCACCGACTACAACCCGCTAATGTGGCTCGGCGAACTACAACATCCACTACTCTCACCAACAAACAACACAGGATTCACACTACCAGGCGGAGCAGGGCGGCAACCCGGCACCACATCATCCGGCACGGAAATACTCCACCGCGCCTATCTAAAATATTCCAGAGAGTTCTGAATTCCGCTATTACTCCGGCACAAAGATACTTCACCGCGCCTGTCCAGGATATTCCAAAGAGTTCCGATTCCCGCAACAAAACCAACACTCAAGCAGGATAGGCCACCCGCAAAGCCTCATAAATAGCATCCTGCAAATCAGGACGAGACAACTCCAGCCCATCCAAAATATCCACCAAATGCTCATTATCTTCCCGCCCACCCCACACTTTCTGATAATGACCTTCCTTATAACCATTATCCTGACGAAACAGGTTCAACACATTCTTACCCACATACTGCCGGTAAAGCCCCAGCCAACTCATTTCACAGTCCGCCATAATGGCAGCAAACACCGCCAACTCAATACGCCGCCGCGCCGCCAACGCAATCAGCAACTCCAATTTGTCCAGCAAATGCAACTCAGCCAGCCGAATACGCACCCCCGCAAACTCAATCTCCGACGACACCCCGTCACCCGCCTCAATCTCAGCCAGCACCTCCAATTTAGCCAGCAACGATTCCAGCGTGCGCTCCTCATCACCCTCATGCTCAAGCAACAAGGCAGACAAAATAAAATGCCAAATATCCACCAACTCCATCTGCACCTGAGGCAAATCCAGACTCTGTTTTTTCCACCACTTCCAACCGTGGTGCTCCATCGCCTCAGCACCCTCAACAACCACAGCACGCAAATAAGGATAACGAGCCTGCACCCAGCCCGGGTCAACCCTGCCATTCATGCGGGCCTGGAGCGACAGCATGGAAGCAATCTGGGATTTTGACAACATCAGAGTGAGAACCTCAGCCGGAACTCAATAAAAATCAGCGGGAATTATGCAAGTTGCAAGCGTTACAGGATTCAACCAGACTGCGCCTGCGAAGCCAGACTGCTCAACATCTCCCGCCGACTCTTCAACATATCACTATAAGACTTACGCGCAGCCTGCGCCTCGGCATCCTTCTTGCCGGACGATTTCAACTCCGCCAACCAAGTCTCCAGCACCTCAATCTCACTGGTGAGTTGAGCGGTGCCTTCCTCAATCAGCTTCTGGTCAATGCTGATACCGGGGGTTTTCGCCTTACCTGCCATCACTAATACTCCCACAAATCAGGGCCAGCCAATATAGCCCACAAACGCCCGAGACGCAATAGCCAAAATTTCCCCATTGGAATCCTAGCCTCCATGGCGTATCATCAGCAATCCACGCAAGCGGCTTGATGCAATCGTTGCAGCGCTCACTTGGAGGCGACCTTGAACAACGGCAATCCCTTTAGACCCGGCTCAGGCATGATGCCGCCATACCTTGCAGGCAGGGAGGCTGAACAGACTGTGTTCGCAGAAGCGATGGACATGCTGCAATCTGGCGGCGTTGGCAAAACCATAGTGATGTACGGCCCGCGCGGCATGGGCAAGACCGTGCTTCTGGGCTGGCTGAAAAAACAGTGTCAGAAAAGGGACATCAGCGTTACAGAAGCCACTCCGTCAACAGAACTGAAATCCGCTGAGAACCTGCCCGGATTGCTGCTGCCCACGAGTTGGCTGCCTCAAGAAGTGTCAGCCAGTGCAGGTGGGTGGCTATCAGCCAAGTGGACTAACCCAGACAGCAATAAACAGGTGAATTTCAGGGAGTACTTGATTCAAGCCTGCCAAAAAGAACCCCAGGCCCTGCTGCTAGATGAAGCGCATACTTTGGACCCTGATATATGCAAAGAGTTGCTGAACATCAGTCAGTCCGTGGCGAGAGAAGCTCCTTTCCTGCTGGTTCTAGCCGGAACGCCTGGGTTGGAACCTTTCCTTATGTCAGTGGGCGCTACTTTTGTTGAACGCTCAAAGAAAGTCGGCGTTGGCCAGCTTGACGAACAGTCCGCAGTAGATGCAATTCGGCTACCGATGGATAATGAAGGTGTCACGATTGAAGTGGAATTACTAAAGAAGATCGCCAAAGATGCACAAAGTTATCCGTACTTCCTGCAGCTGTGGGGCGACGCACTCTGGAAGGTAGCTGCAGAACACAAGCTGACGGAATTGACCGGGGAAGAAGCGAAGCTGGCAGAGCCGAATGTTCGGACGGAAAAAACCAGTTTCTACGCATCGCGATACAAAAAAATGGAGAAAGATGATGACCTGCTGGCAGCCGCGGTTGCCGTTGGCAAGGCATTCAAGGATAACGACACCTTGCGTTCCGGTCAGGTAATAGCAGCGATTGCAAGCAGCTTGAACGAAAACCTGGCCGAAGCGGCGCGACGCGATAAAGCGCTGGAACTGGACGAGGAGTTGAACAGAATAGACTATGTCTGGCAACGGCCTGAATCAGTCCGGGTGCAACCCGGCATCCCCAGTTTCATGACTTATGTCAACGAGCAGTTTGAGGACAAGGTGTAATGCAACCGCATTGCCCGCCTTGGATGACTGGGCGCGGTGGTGCTGTGTTGGGAACATCTTACTGATTATAGATAGCAAACGGATCCTCACTGCCAAACACATCCTTAAGAGTTTCAGCGGTAGGAACCAAACCAATCCACTCATCAAGCTCTTCAAGTGTGGCATCGCGAATCCGCGACCCAAAGCCATCTGGCACATACTCAAATTTCAGTGCCAGTAGCACCGTGAGTGACTCCATTTTGGCCCGGGTCTGGCCCATGATTTTACCCACCTTTATGCCATCCTCCCAGCCCCTTCTCCAGATTTCCTCCCAGTTCTTGTCGGCCTTGACTGCGCGTACCAGTGCCTCTGGGTCGGAAAAATTGGGAAACAGATTCTCAAACTTTTGAGCAGCAGGAATCATATTTAGCAACACAAAAATCTTTTCGGGCGAGGCTTGATCAATTTCCTCCTTAATAGTATCTGGCACAGGACCAAATCGTAACTCCACCTGCCGCTTGAGTGTTGCGGCTTTACCCTCAGTCATGGCCTTGATTACGCCCATGGCCTCGCCCTTGGCTATTTGTTCATCATTAAATGTATCCCTGTAAGAAGGCACTTCTTCTTTTTCTCTGTGCTGCTGCCGTTCTTCAACGGTTAGTTGCTGGGCGAACACATCATCAAACGATTGGTCGGTAACAATTTTATCAAGCCACCCATCAATCTCTCCAGGCAAAGCTTGATCAATTTGTTTCTCAATAATTTTCAGTTTTTTGGAACCAAATTTTCGATCCACCTGCCACCTGAGTATCTCGACATTTTCCTTAGCCATGCACTTGATTAGGCCGCTGGTTCTGCCAATAGTTTCCATCTCATTTGCAAGTGATTGCAAGATGTCTCTCTTACGTTCCTTATCACGCGATGAGGACGGCTGTTCGGTAAACATATCCTTAATTGATTTGGTGGCAAGAATTGCATCAAGCCACCCATCAATCACTTCAGGTGAGTGTAGGGCATCATCAATCTTATGCTCAATATCCCACGACAAGGAGCCAAACTTTTTCTTCACCAGTCGCTTGAGTATTTCGACTTTGCCCTGGACTGCGCCTTCGTCTTTCAGGTCATCTGCAAATGTTCTCATGACTTTTCTCCTCTTGGGGTTTGTCTCATTAACTGCGGTGTCTGTGCACGCTTGACCCTCCCACACTTCAATCACATAGTCAAGAAAAATGCCAACCGTGCGCCCAACTTGAAGGGTGGGCTGAGCGAATTCTCACCGCGCCATCACTTGAAGAGATGTTTGCCAGCCCGTCCAACCGCTAGCTGGCACCCCTGACTACCACATTGCTCGACTCGGTGGCTGGGTGGTGGTTGTATGGAGACTTGCAACATTTCGCCGCATAATTCAGAGCTTTACCGCGCTAAAACACCTTTATTCCATAGCTTGCAGCCTTATTTTTCTCCATATTATCAAATTATATTTATAGCCCATTGATTTAACAGGCTAATCCCCCCACTCACCCCCGCAAATATCTCCGAAATATTGCGCTTTCATGGCGTTTCTGTGTCTATAATGGCGACCTATGTCTGCAATTTTTGATGGATTACCCGTGGTTGAGCAAACCACCTTGGCGAATTTGCTATGAGTGCAAGAAGCATTACTACTATCAACATCCACCTTACATCAGCACCGGGCATGGTTGATTTGTCCCAAAGGCTACTATTGTAGTGGCCGGGTTTACAGCGGGAGCGGACTATGAGAAGAGTAAGCCGCAAGTTTCCGTGTATCTTGAGTGCTGTGTTACTCAGCATTCTCAGCCCCCTTACAACCTCACAAACCCTGCCGACCCTCTCCATCTCCGTCTCGCCCGTCATCGAAGGCGAACCTATGACGGTGACTATCAGCATTCCGGAACCAGTCGCGAGCTTTGATGATCGGGTGAGGTTTACGTTGCAAATGGGGCTGACTGGCGACACTGCAGTGGGCGCGACGGTAGCAGATTACCCCGGTGCCGATTACAAGCGGCACGGCGGTGGCGGCATCTCTATTCATTGGACCTCTACCAGCTGGGTCTACACGGTGCAAACTAACGACGACGAAGAAAGGGAACACTACCGCGAAACCTTCCGCATAAGACTCAGCGACATAACCGGCGCCATACCAAACCCGTCGCAAGCCACCGGTGTGGCAAACCAGATGGCAATCACCGCCACCATCCTTGACAACGACCTGCCGGAAATAAGCCTGCATCTGTCAGACCAGAGAGACCCGACCTCACTGGGGCTAACATCGGTAGATGAATTCACCGGTGGATTGGAGTTCTGGGTTCAAGTGCAACCCCCCGCGCTTGACAACCTGGTCGTCGCGCTGAAAACACTGACTCTTCCGGCAGGCGACACCAGCGATATAGCCGTGACTATCATGGCAGGCACTAGCCTCTGGCTCATCACCACCGGCCTCGCCCCGGGCAACGCCATAGACGGGCCGGACATCCGCTACGCAGCCACCCTCAGCACAGCCGCACAAGCAGTGCGGCATCCGGCCAGCCCCGGCCCCGACGGCATTGGCAGCTACACCCTGGGCACACCGCACCAACTAACCGTCACAGTAACCGATGACGATGAACCACCCGGCGTATCGGTAAGCAATACCACCGTAGATGAGAACACCCAAGCCCCACCACAAGCAGGCACCCTGGTCTTCCCAATCAACCTGACACTGGAGTCCGGCTTCACCACCAGCATCAGCTACGCCACCAGCAACGGCACGGCGATGGCAGGCAGCGATTACACGGCCGCCGCCGGCACCCTGACCTTCGCCCCGGGCGAAAGCAACAAACTCGTCACCCTGACCATTCTGGACGATGCACTAACCGAAGGCGATGAAACCTTCACTCTCCGCCTCTCCAACCCCAACTTTCTAACCCTCGGCACCAGCGAAGCCACCATCATCATCACCGACAACGAACCCAGGGCCACACTCACCATCAACGAAGCCGAGGCCAGCGAAGGCGAGCACCTGCCGTTCATCTGGCAACTGTCCAAACCCGTCAGCACCACAGTCACGGTGGATTACGCCACCAGCAACGGCACAGCGCAGGCTGGCAGCGACTACGCGGCCGCCGCCGACACCCTGACTTTCCAGCCCGGCGAAACCACCAAGCGCGTCAGCGTGGCAGCCACAGCCGATGGCGCAACAGAACACTACCACGAGACCTTCAGCCTGATACCCGCCAACCTGCAAGGCCCGGTTGACTACGCCAGCCCGACTTACAGCAACGGCATCACCGGCACCATCATTGACATTGATCAGCCAACCGCAACCATCAGCCTGACCGGGACGGGCGGCACAAGCGAAAGCTCCGTGCCACTGGTGTACACCATTCACTACCAGCCCGCCACCAGCCATCCCACCGGAAGTCGGGTGCTGTTAACCTGGGGCAACGGCAACAATTCAACATCGCAAAGAGACATCCCCGTCGGCAGCACCAGTCAGACTGTATCCCTCGTCGGCCTCGCCCAGGACAATATGCAGGACGGCCCGGACATAGCTTACACAGCCACGCTGCTACCGCCGGCCCCGGGCAGCACTGGCGGCTACAACATAGGCATGCCCGGCACAGCAACAGTAACGCTATTTGACGATGATGACCCGCCGTCCGTATCAGTCACCGGCGACACCAACAGCGAGGATAACGGCACACTGGTCTTCTCCATCAACATAGATACGACCTCCCAATTCACCACAAGTGTTGGCTACGCCACCAGCGACGGCACCGCCATAGCGGGCACAGACTATGAAGCCGTCAGCGGCAGGGTGACCTTCCAACCGAAAACGAACAACGCACAGGTAACGGTAAGCATCCTTGACGACGGCATCACCGAGAATGACGAAACTTTCAAGCTAATCCTCTCCAACCCCACCAGACTAACCCTCGGCAGCAGCGAGGCCACTGGCACCATCATCGGCGACCCGCCAACCCTCTCCATCACCGCGCCCACCGTCACCGAAGGCGAACCGATGGAGGTGGTGATAAGCCTCTTTCCACCCTTCTTAGCAGAACGCGGCGTAGAGGGACGGGTGGGGGTTCAGTTGCTTATAGGGCTGACCGGCGACACC